>JAYPCE010000025.1:0-31596 GCA_038124565.1 Candidatus Poseidonia sp. | reverse complement strand
TTCCGAGGCTGTCAAGCAGGAGTTTGCTGCTGATTCGCGCCGATTCGTAAATCACTGGCAGGCCGCTACCGGGGTGGGTTCCACCACCGACGAGGTAGAGGTTGTTGATTTCGTCAAATTGGTTCTTCGGCCGTCGCCAGAGCATTTGGTCCAACCCGTGGGCGAGGTTGAAGACCGCCCCACGGTAGCAATGGTCGCCCCAATCTTCGGGAGTGATGATCATCTCTGTGACAATGTGGTCACGAACATTCTCAAATCCAAGTTTGCTCTCGATTTGGTCGAGCACGCGCTCTCGGTAGGCGTCCTTTTCCTTGGACCAATCAATGTTTTCGTGAACATGCGACACCGGCACCAGGGCGTAGATGGTGGAACACCCTTCCGGAGCGAGTTGAGGGTCGGTCACGCAGGCATTTTGCACATAGACTGAGGGGTCATCCCAAGTGATTTTGTGGTGTTTCTCGATGTCCTCGAGGTTTTGTTCGTAATTTGCTGAGGCGTAGATTTGGTGATGGGGCAGGTCGTTGTAGGTGCGGTCCACGCCCAAATACATCATGAAGGTGGAGCAGGAGTACTTCTTTTTGTCCAGCTTCTTGTTGTTCCATTTCTTTCTAACGCTATCAGGGAACAATTGTGTCATCCCGTTGGCAAAGTCAGCGTTCATGATGACGCGGTCGGCGTTGAAGGCACCGTTTGCGGTGACAACGCCCTTGATGGTCTTCCCTTCCATGATCACGGATTCAACCGCTTCGTTCATCCGGAAGGTGACGCCCAAATCCTTGGCGATGGCGGCCATGCGCTCGCTCACGCTGCCCAAGCCTCCCAGCGGGTGGAAAATACCGTATTCGTATTCTAAGAATGCCAACATGGTGAACAAACTTGGGCAGTTAAACGGTGACATCCCGAGGTACTTCGTCTGGAAGGACATAGCGAGCATCAGCCGGTCGTCATCAAAGAGTTTCATCAAGTCGCCAGCCACTGAGCGCTGAGGCCTCAAGACCCCGGCGACACGCATGGCACGCTTTGAGAGCAAATCGGTTGGGCCGTACCAAGGTTCCTGCAGGCAGGCTTTGGACTTGGCTAATTTCAAGCGGTTGTCGTTGACATAGCGGCGAAAAGCATCGGCGTTGCTGTCACCGGAAAGATCTCGGATTCGTTCGGTCATCTGGTCAAGGTCACTGGTGCAATCGAGTTGGCCACCTTGTCCGAAAATCAAGCGGTAGTTCATTTCCAATTTGTGAAGATTCAGCTCTTCGTGTGCATCCATGCCGATGGCTTTGAAGATGTCTTCGATGACTTCAGGATAGTGAAAAAATGTGGGCCCGAGGTCAAATTTGTAACCGTCTCGCTCAAACACTTTGTTTCGTCCTCCCACCGAAGAAGACCGCTCAAACACCGTCACATCAACACCAGATTTTGCAAGCAGCAGGGCTGAAGCCAGCCCGCCGGGGCCTGCTCCAATGATGGCGACGGTCGGGGGCGCGCTGGTGGACATAGATTTAGGGAGTCACTTCACCATATAAAGGGAGGTTTCTGTCCTAAAACAAATGCAAAAAATAACACATTATTCGGCCTTTTTGATGATGGTGTGGGGGTCGATGAGAACCGAAAACTCATCCAAGTAGGGCCCCATTGAACTGATGAGGTCTACTTCCGGATGCCCCTTCAACACCATGCCGTCCATGTACATCAGCGATCGAATGATGGGAAAGGCCTCTTCGCCAAAAGAACAACCTGCGAGAACCGCTGCTTTGACCGTCTTCATCATCTGCTCGGTCAGGGATACTTCGCTCACAGAGGTGCCGACAAATCCATCGTAGAGTTCGTTCATGGAACGGTAGTAGGTCTCCAACGTCGCTCCAGTTGGTTGTACGTCCGCCATGGTAAGCATGGCATCAAACGCATGCATTAATTCGCCTTTGGCGAGGAAATAAAAGAAGCCAAACAGGGCGTTCCGGACATGTTCGGGGGCGTTGCAGATGGCACCCGTATCGATGAAAAAAAAGTTGCCTTGGTCGTCCATCATGGCGTTGCCAGGATGCAAATCACCGTGGAAGGTGCCGATGCCGAACATGAAGGCTCCGTGGATTCGGAACAGTTCGAGCATGTCCGGCCATGTGAGCGTACCCGCTTCGAGGTGCTCCTCAAGTGTAGGGTGGGTGATTTCTTCCATTACCAAAATGTGCTGATTGGACAGGTCTTCCCACATGTGCGGAAAGCGAAGTTTGGGCATCGGGAAATGGGCCTCAATTTCTTCTGCACGGGCCGTAAGTTGACGACGCCCATCAATTTCGTTGCTGAGGTTAAGTTCTCGAAGCGTGTAGTCTTCAATGTGCGCCAGCAAGCCGATGGGGTTGCCGACCTTTCGCAAGCGAGGGTTGAAGAACAAGCCGAGGCGAATCCATCGCTTCATTCGACGTACATCACGCCTGAACGAGGCCTCAAAATCGGCCTTGATGATCTTGACAACGACTTTTGTCCCATCCTTCAACACCGCTCGGTGAATCTGACCGATACTGGCCGCAGCAAAGGGCTTGGGTTCAATCGTTGAGAAATTGTCCATGAAACCAGGAGGCGCGAATTTGTTCAGCAAGGCTTGTGAGTTTTCTTCGGGAATGGTCGCAGCGCGGCTGTAAAGCCGTTGCAACTCAATGCAGCGCTGGGGGTCAATCAAATCGGGGCGTAACGCAAAGATTTGTCCGAGTTTGACCGCTAAGAGCCCCATGTTCTGGATGGCATCAATGTTGACGGGCTTCTTTCCTCGCAACTGCCGAAAGAAGCGAAGAAAGGTGAAGAGTTTCATAGACAATCTTCCTAGTCACTCAATTCAATCGTGTTCATTTCGTGTCGGTGGATGATGTAATGCCACAAGTCGTCGCTTGCTCCTGACCCATCCACCCGCTGAATCACGATGTTCGCGTCTTTTGCAAAGCGGGTTGACAGGGCCCCCTCAATGATGCCGTCGTCCATTTCCCACATCGGCAGCGCATCTGGGTCGTCAACCGGTGGGTGATTGAGGCCAACGACCACATGGAACTGCGGGTCCACGTCGTACTGCAACATCCCCAATCCAGCGTGCTCCCACCAGTCCATCATCTCATCCAAAAACTCGATGTGATTTTCTATAGAACGAAGTGAAAAGGCAATTTCTTGGCCCACTCTATTGCCGATTTGTCGCAGCATTCTCCCGATATCGATACCGAGTACCTTGAGGTTGGAAAGTTTGCCTTCCGTTAAGCGATTGCGAGCTTCGTTCACTTCATTACCCGCTGCAAAAAATGCTTCGGGGTCAAACGGCGTGTCCTCCTCAGGCAGTTCACCGTCAAAACCCAAGGCAACAGAGACATTCTTCAGGAACGAACCTTCACCGATGGTCAACCGAAGTGGGTCGTTTATTTGGTTCTCGGTGAAGCGGGCCCGCGCGGTTGCAAGCGGGACAGCGCTTTCCCAAATGGCGTCAATCAAATGCAAATGGGCCTGTGAAAATGGACCGGATTCAATGATGAGGGCCGCGTCTTCTTTCCCACGACCAACGGGGTTGTCCTCGATATTGAGGTACTGGATGACCTCAGATTGGTCTTGCACGAAGCCAAGTGAATCCAGCTCGTCGGAGTGACGAACTTCGATGCTGTGGTGGATTTCATCGAAGAATCGCAACGTGCGTCCGTCCAAATGCGTGATGATTTGAACAACAACACCCCGCACAGCGGCTGTGTTGACGGCTTCCAGCGTTTCTGGATTGCGACACAAATGGAGAATGCCGAATTGGCCGAGCAGAAGGATGAGGCGCTCTTCTGCATCGTTGGCCATTTTTTGCAGGCGGTTGTAAATGTGACCGCGTTCCTTGAGCACGGCGAAACGGGGGTCGTCGATGTCTCGGCGCTGTTTCTCGTAGGAAGCGTCTGTTTCTGTAATGCCCTTTGAGAGGTTTTCAAATCCGTCAACCAGACGGTCAAGTTGTTGCTTGCGCGACTGAATGATGTGTTCCATCGCCTCATTGATTCGCAGGCTGGAAAACAGCATCGGTCGGTCGGCCGTGGCCGTGACAATGCCCATTTCTTGCAAACGAGACAGGCTGTTGTACGCATCCAAGCGGGTGGTGTTGAGTTCTTTGGCGAGTTCTGAGGCCTTCATTTTGGGCCGCGAGCCCAGAATCATGATGGAGCGAACTTCCCGCTCGTTCAATCCCGCCTCGAGCAGCAATTCGTCCCACATTCAAGCATCCCCCTTCACTTGTGAGATGTCGGCCAGAATGGTTGCGACGTGGCGGCGAGGTCGGAATAGCCAATCGTAGACATAACGGATGGTGTTGTCGGGCCCGATCAGGAAGGAGGACTTCGCAGGGAACTGCCCGATGTGCATCGGGACATTGAACATCTTGCCGACAACTCGCTCTGGGTCGGCCAAGAGAGGAAAAGGCAGGTCACCCAACTCAGCCTTGAAGGAAGCCAAGCCTTCGACAGAGCCTGGCCCTACACCTACGATTGAACATCCTGCCGACGCAAACAGGTCGTGTTGTTCTTTGAAGGTCAAACATCCACGCTTACAGGTGGGCGAATTGTGGCGAGAATAGAAGAAAATGATACGCCACCTTCCGTTGAGCGAGGTGCTGTCAAAGACGTTGCCTTTCTCGTCCTCTAATGTGAAGGCTGGAACGGTTTGGCCAACGAGGTTCGTTTTCATTTTAACAGCCTCAAACGGGGAGAAGGTGGCCCATGCGAGCCGCCTTGGTGGAAAGGTATGCTTGGTTTTGTGCGCATTGACCGACGATAATGGGCACCCTGTTGGTGACTTCAAGCCCATGTTGCCGAAGTTGATTTCGCTTGTCGGGGTTGTTCGTCACCAACTCAAGCCGCTCGACACCCATGGAATAGAGCATTTCAGCAGCGAAATCGTAGCGCCTTGCATCTCCTGGCAGGCCAAGGGCGAGATTGGCATCCAAAGTGTCGTATCCTTCGTCTTGCAAGGCATAGGCTTGCATTTTGGCATACAGCCCAATGCCACGCCCTTCTTGGCGGAGGTAGACAATGGCGCCTTTGCCGGATTTTTGAATCGCTTTCATGGAGGCATGGAGCTGCGGTCCGCAGTCGCATCGCAACGAGCCGAAAGCGTCGCCTGTGAGGCATTCGGAGTGAATGCGGACCAGCGGCGTGCCGTCTGTGAGGTCGCCGACGTACAAGATGCAATGTTCCTTGCCGTTGCTTGGATCTCGGAACGCTCGGATGCGAAAATCACCGTGTTCGGTTGGAAGAACCGCGTCGGCTTCAGGAGAGAGATGTTGAGGTTCACTTGGCGCCCTGAGCATGTTAAAAAAACCCCTCAATTTATATATAAATACTCGTCTTTTTCCTCTGCTGGTGTTAAACCGTCTTTCAAATACCCTAACTCACAATTTTTTTGGCAATGGGCCAATTGTTGTGCGATTTGGGGGTAGCTTCTCGGGTCGTGAGAGGTGACAAAATCCTCCTCGTGCAAGAAGCCCACGGCACCCACCAAGGTCGCTGGGGTTTGCCCAAAGGCCACGTCGAAGCCAACGAAAGCCCTGAAACAGCCGCCCTTCGTGAATTGAAAGAAGAAACGGGACTCGATGGCACGCTGGTTGGCCTGGTTGGTGTTCGCACTGCCCTTCGTAGTCAAGGTCCTGCCGTGTTTTTGTGTTACGATGTCCACGCCGAAAACGCCGAAGCCAGTGGCGGTGACGACGAAATCGCCTCAACGGCGTGGTGTTCCTTGGGTGAACTCAAGCATCTTGAATGGGTCTCCGAAACCATGCATCAGCTTGCTGTTGACGGGCTCACGCACCGGAGTGCCTTGGTCAATCAGGCAGGTCTAACGCAACGCACGACTGCCTATGCTGTTTATCGCACAGGTCAAGCAAAAGCGCTTGACGGAGGGTGGTTGCGATGATTCCACCTAGTCGGCTTCAGATACACGGGGTGCCAAACCCAGAGGGCGACCTCATCGTGTATTGGATGACAGCTGCCCGCCGTCCACACTGGAATCATGCGTTGGACCATGCCATCGACCTCGCTCGTTCACACCACCTTCCTTTGGTGGTGATTGAATGCCTGGCCCTGAACCACCGTTGGGCCAACGACCGCATATCCACGTTTGTTCTGCAGGGCATGGTGGACAACCGAGAGACGTTTTCAGGTTCAGGCGTGACCTACATCCCGTACGTCGAGACCAAGAAAAAAGAAGCCTCTGGGCTCCTGCGCGGGTGGCTCCAGCGTGCGCGGGCCTGCGTCATCGACGACTATCCAACCTATTACCCAAAACATGTTCTCAACACGGCGATTGCCGCTCAACCATGCGAAGTGCATGTGGTGGATTCCAACGGATTCATGGCCATGCGTGCACAGGGACGTGATTTTTCCACGGCCTTTTCCCTTCGACGCCATTTGCACAAAACCATCCGTGAACACATGCACGAGTTCCCCACGGCACGCCCTCTACAATCAACAACTGACTTGCCGATGCTAGACGATGGCGTGGTGGCCTTTGTGTTTGACGCAACCAACACACCGGTAACCCCCTATGAGTTCATTTGGCGAGTCGCAGAAGGTGGCGATGTTGGCCGAACCGCTCTCTCGACCCTTGGCATCGACCACACGGTGGCGCCAGTTCTGGGCAAGCGAGGAGGGCACTTAGAGGCCCGCCGTCGTTGGAAAGAGTTCTTTTCAGACCGCCTGAGTGACTATCACGAAAAACGCAATCACCCCCAAGAGCGAGGTGCGAGCGGGCTTTCCCCCTGGCTTCATTTTGGCCACATCAGCGTGCATGGAATCTTGCACGATATCTTCACCCATCACCGATGGGATGTCAGTCTTGTCAATCTGCCCAACGATGGCCGTCGCCAAGGCTGGTGGGGCCTCACCCAACCGGTTGAAGCCTTCCTTGACCAAATCATTACGTGGCGTGATATCGGGTTTATTCATTGCGCCATGGTGGACAACCACACGGAATACGAATCCCTGCCGCAATGGGCCTTGACCACGCTTGGAGAGCACGCATCGGACCAACGACCCTACCTCTATACCTTTGAGGAACTTGAAACCGCCTCAACCCACGACCCGCTGTGGAATGCTGCCCAAAATCAACTTCGCCAAGAGGGCATCATTCACAATTATCTGCGCATGCTTTGGGGCAAGAAGATTCTGGAATGGTCGCCCGACCCAAAAACGGCCATGGAGTGGATGATCGCCCTCAACGACCGCTGGGCCTTGGATGGACGTGACCCCAATTCCTACACCGGCATTGGTTGGGTTTTGGGCAAGTTTGACCGTGGTTGGACGGAGCGAGCAGTTTACGGTAAGATTCGGTGCATGACCAGCGACTCAACCGCTCGAAAGTTCAGCACCAAAGCCTATGTAGAAAAATACAACAGTGGTACGAGCCAAACCACCTTGTTGGGGTCAGGTCCATCGTTTTATTCAGCTCACCAGTGAGGTCCATTCATGCCCGTTTACCAACACAACGCCACCTATGATGCATCAGCAGCATCGGTCTGGTCATGGTACGATAGTTCTGGCGCCTTTCGGCGAATCATGCCGGAATGGGAAGGCATCCAGCCGGTTGAGGCCGGCGCGCTGGTCGATGGTGCCACCACCCGATTTCGCATACGTCTAGGCCCATTACGCCCGATGTGGGTGGCCCGACATCACGGTGTGGTCTCCGGCGAAGTGTTCAACGATGTGATGGAAAAAGGGCCCTTTGGGGCATGGGACCATGAACACCGATTTGTCGCCATTTCCGAAGACCGATGTGAGTTGCAAGATACGGTGAAGTGGCGTTTGCCGTTGCATCCTCTGACTTTTTGGACGGCACCGTTTACTGTCAAAGGCCGTCTGAACCAAATGTTCGCATACCGAACCCTGCGGGTGCAAGAGGACCTGAAACGCCTGCAGCCCTACGCTCATCTGCCACGACAGCGTATTCTCGTCAGCGGCTCAACCGGCTTAATTGGGATGCAACTCTGTGCTTTTTTGGCTGCGGGCGGACACGAAATTACCCGTTTGGTTCGCCCTTCTACAACCCTGCCACATGACGCCTCAAACGATCCTGTTGTGGTGTGGGATGACCAAACGGGGGAAGTGCTTGAAGGCGACTTGAACGGTTTTGACACGGTAATTCACCTCGCCGGTGCAGGTATCGGTGACAAACGATGGAACGCCAGGCGAAAGGAACTCATCAAAACAAGCCGTACGGTTCCTACCGCTCATCTCTCGCGCCTGCTCACCTCACTTGAGCAGCCTCCTAAGGCGTTTCTATGCGGTTCCGCCATCGGGTTTTATGGAAACCGTGGGGACGAGGTCTTGACCGAAGCTTCCTCTCCAGGAACCAATTTGCTAGCTGAGATTTGTCAGGCTTGGGAAGCCTCAGCGCAGCCCGCCATCGACGCAGGCATTCGTACTGTGTTTTTGCGCACAGGCATCGTTACGACCCCCATGGGCGGTGCGCTGCAGAAGTTGTTGCTGCCAGCCAAACTTGGTGCAGGAGGCCCAGTTGGTGGAGGCAAGCAGTTCTACTCTTGGATTTCTCTCGACGACCAAATTTACGCCATTCATCACCTGATGATGAACGATGCATGCGAAGGTGTTTACAACCTCACAGCGCCTCAACCCGTCACGCAGAAAACCTACGCCAAAGTTCTCGGAAGGGTGTTGCGCAGGCCTGCCTTTGCTCCTGCTCCTGGCTTTGCGCTTCGCCTCATGCTCGGCGAAATGGCGCAGGCCTTGGTGTTGGACGGGCAGCGTGTGGAACCAACACGATTGTTGGAAAGCGGTTATGAATTCGCCCACGCCGACCTTGAATCGTGCATGCGTCAGTGCCTTGGACGGCAACGGCTAGGGCGTTGACCGCTTGTTCATGCAGGCGTGGTTTTGATAATCCGTTTGGGCATCAGCGTTCATGCACCGCAAGGTCCTGCTGGCCATCATCGCGGGTCTTTTGCTGGTGCACATGCCGTTGGTGGCAGCCGATAACTCTCCCACCAGCGCCAACGGATTGACCGATGGCGTCTCATCCAGCGGTTATGTATGCGACCCCGATGGATGCTCGCCAACGGACAAAACGGACTATTGGAAAATCCAAGGGAAAAAAGGCGACATCATTCGTGTTTCCTTTTCCGGCAGTATGAGCAACGCCGCTTGGTGGTGTCCTGGTGATGGTTGGATCGGGACCTTTTCAATGGGTTCCGTGACATCAAACGTTGATGACGGCAATCCAACGGCCACCCTCTCCACCACCTTGGCGACAGCTGGAGAGGTGTTGTTGAAGGTGGAGGGAGCGGATTCTTGGTGCAACGATGGCTTTGATTACACGCTGACCCCTTCCATTGACAAAACCAACAGAGACACCGATGAAGACGGGTTCATCGACACCGATGACGACTGTGTGACCTTGGTTGGGACGTCCACCAACGACAGGAAAGGATGCATCGATACCGATGGTGATGGATGGTCTGACCCCGACGGGGGTTGGGGTGTGCAAAACGGCGCAGATGCCTTTGCAAGTGAATCCTCACAATGGTTGGACTCCGATAACGATGGCTATGGCGACAACCTTGACGGCTTCCAAGGTGACCATTGCAGATACAGCCGCGGCTATTCGACGGCCGACCGTTTTGGGTGCGTTGATTCAGACGGTGATGCTTACTCCGACCCAGACCCAGGTGGCTTGAACGGTTATGGTCCATGGTACGCTCATCCGGTTGGGTATGCGGATGCGTTTGCCAGCGACGCCACGCAATGGAACGATACCGATGACGATGGCTATGGGGATAATTGGGCCGATGGATGGTTGAACCAAACGCGAACATTGTGGGGTATTGGCCAATTCTACGATAATGCAACGCAGCCTGATGCCTGCCCCTTTGTTCGTGGAACCTCCTCAGGCGACCGGTTTGGCTGCGTTGACAGCGACGCCGACAGCTATTCGGACGGCGATGAAAACTGGACGATTGACAACGGTTCGGATGCCTTCCCGCTTGAACCGACGCAATGGCAGGACACGGACCGCGACGGTTGGGGTGACAACCAGAGTTTTGGAGCCAAACTCATCGATGATTTCCCTTTCAACCCAACCCAGTGGCGCGATACCGATGACGATGGCTGGGGTGATAACCAAACGTACGGCGCCACGCAAATCGACGATTTTCCCTTCGTACCTTCGCAATACCGGGACACGGACGGCGACGGTTATGGCGATAACCTGACCGGATTTGAGGGCGATGTCTGCCCTGCCTCAACGCCTGAAGAAGTGGATTCAGGCTGGATCAGCCGCTTTGACCGCTTGGGCTGCCGCGACGTGGACAGCGATGGGTATTCCGACCCAACCGAACTATGGATTGCCCACCCCTCGGGTTTTGCTGATGCCTTCCCTGACGACCCTTCGCAATGGCACGACACCGATGACGATGGTTACGGCGATAACACGGAGTACTTTGACGGGCAAACGTGGCGCATTTCGTATCGCCCCGATGGTTGCAGAACCACGCTTGGCAACTCAACCTTTGACCGCTGGGGATGCCCAGACGGAGACGGAGACGGTTGGTCAGACCCGACATCCTATTGGTTGGCCAGCCCTGGTGGAACGGGGGATGCTTGGCCCAACGACCCGACTCAATGGCACGACGCTGACGGAGATGGGCGAGGCGACAATCCACGGGGCACGACCGCAGATGTTTGCCCTGATGTGGCCGGAACCTCCGTAGGCCCTTCTGCGGGCGGCGACCGATGGGGGTGCAAGGATACGGACGGCGACGGCTGGTCTGACCTTGGCGATGCCTTCATTCATGAACCGACGCAATGGCGTGATTCGGACGGCGACGGATATGGGGATCGCATGGAAGGCCACCAAGGCGATGCCTGCCCCGAAACTCGTGGCACATCTCTGTTGGACCGATTAGGGTGCAGAGACACCGACGGCGACGGTTGGTCCGACCCCACACCATCATGGCCAGCACATCCGTTTGGGATGGGTGATGCCTTCCCAACCGAAGCCCTGCAATGGAAGGACACGGACCAAGACGGCTTTGGCGATTTACCGCTGGGAGCCTTCCGTGATGATTGTCCTGACGAGCCAGGGACCTCACGCCGTGATGTGCAAGGCTGCCCGGACGCCAACGGAGATGGATGGTCCGACGCGTACGGCGAATTGGCAGCCGCTATCGCCATTATGGGCGAAGACCCTGCAGCTTCATGGCTCACCTATGCCGTCATCGGTGGTGGATTTTTGCTTGGGGCCCTCGCCGCGCTGGTGGTGAAAGGTTCGCGTCAGCGCGCCCAACTCATGGAGCAATTTGTCGCCGAGAAAGAGAACGAATTGATGTCTTCTCCAGACGAGCGACCCGTCGTACCTCAACTCATTCCGCTGGACCAACTTCCCCCGCTCCCCACCGCACCAGGAGGTGAGATGAATGAGTGAGGTGAAGCGTTGCTGGCCCCTGTTCTTTGCTACGGTCCTCCTGATGTCGCTCGCCCTGCCCATGAACGTGCAAGGTGAGTTGACCACCGAAGAGCGTCTCGCCGAACGAGGACTCACGGTGCTTGCGCTTCGAAATGACAGCATCGACACCAATCAAGACGGCGATATTGATGCTGTTCGCGTCGTGGTCGTCCTCAATTCAACCGCCGCTCAAAACGAACTCATCGTGAAACTCAGAGGGTTGCACAAGGAGCGAGAAGTGCTCGAAGTCTTGGAGGTCTCGTTTGTCGGTCAAACCAACATCACCCTTGTGTACGATGCGTGGTCCAAGGGTGAGCATCGTCTTCGTTTGGATTTCTATGATGACGATGGCGAATTCATTGCGTCAAATCCACTCCCGACCTTTGTCTTGACCCCTGCTTTGCAGGTGCCGTTGTTGCAATTGGATTTGGAGGCCAACGGGCCATTACAAACCGGAGAGCAATGCGAAATCACACGAGTATTTGGTGATGAAACGGGCCCGAGGTACGGTGAAACCGGCGTTCGTACCTTCACGGGAGCCCCCTTCAGTGTTCTTGACTCACACGGCACATTGGATTGCTCCGTTTGGCCAGCGGGGACTTACACGCTACGTGAAACCTACAGAAACGGCCTCGGCCAGACCGCCGAAGCCATGTTGAACTTCTCAATTTCCAACCGCCCTGCCCCAGCCTTCGCACTTTCAGTATCTGGTCACCAAAACTCAACAGACACCCCTTGTTCAGTGAAAATGACCACCGATGCCTCGCTGGACACCTCCACATGGAGCAAGTATTGGCGCATCAAAGGCGTGCTCGTGGAGGGGAGCAACACCACGGTGCTGGATTGTTCTCAACTCCCTGCTGGAGCCTACCTTGTCACGCTTGAGGTGGTGAACGACAAGATGATCACCTCCACCGAGGGTGTCAATCTCATTCGACTCCCCGAGTTGAACCCGAGCGAAGAGCCATCGGCAGCAACGCCCTCGAGCTCGCTGGGCCTTGACACGCCAACCGAATCCGTGGGATGGTTGTCCATTGGTGTGTTGGCCCTGTTGGTGACGGTCATTGTCTTCCTGTTGTTGGTTCGAGAGCGGCAAACAGCGGCGCTTGAATTGCCGTCGCTCGGACCGTTGCCGCAGGTGTTGTCTGACGGGTCACCCGACACGATGGGTCTGCCAACCATTGTTGACGACCAAGGCGTTTTGTGGAGGCAACATCCAGACGGACGTTTGGATTGGTGGGATGCTGACTGGAGCGTCTGGCACGGATGGGATGATTGATGACGACCATGGAAGTTGTTTTGTGGAGCCTTGCGGCGCTTGTGTTGCTCTTTTTCGGACGGATGTACCATATCTGGCGAACGCGCGTGCGTCCGCTCAAACCTTCGCTTGAACTTGAATGGGAAGCCGATTGTGCGCACCTGACGACCGCAACGGTGGATGGAAATGACATCACTTTTCACATGGTAAGGAACTTCACTTGGCGAACCACACGAGACCGAGACGAGGATTGGGTCGAGCAGGTGCATGTTAAACTGGATGAATTGCAAGACATTTGGTTCATGGTTGACCATTTTCATTCCTTGAAAGGGCTGGCGCACACCTACCTGACGTTTGAGTTCAAAGACGGCACCTGTCTCTCGTTTTCATTTGAAACCCGTCGTGAAAAAGGAGAGCGATACCACCCGTGGGACGGTTTGTGGCGTGCCTACGAACTCTATTTGCTGGTCGGTTTTGAGCGGGATGTTACAGGTTTACGGACCCACGCTCGTAAAAATAAGGACTACATGTTCCGAGCCATCACGCCGCCAGGCAAGGACAAATTGATGCTGCTCGGCTTGATTCAGAAATTAAACCAACTGGCGGTCGAACCTGAATGGTACCATTCTCTGCTCACGACTTGCAACACCTCCATTGTGCGGATTGTCAACAAAGTCACGCCGGGGCGCATCCCGTTTCTCTGGCGCAACTTCCTTCCAGGCTACACGCCGAAGGCCGCATTTCGATTGAAATTAATTGAAGACTGGGGCGGCTTTGAAACCACATTGGACAAGGCTCGGATTGATGAGCGTGCGCAAGCATGGGACGGAAAGGGATCGTATTCTACGATGCTTCGGTCTTTCCTGCCACCCCGTCAGCCACGTGAGGACGAATCATCATGAGTCTCCCTGCTTTGTAATGCACGCGAACAATCGGTTCAACGGCTCGGTTGTGCAACCCCCTGGAACCCATGTGCAACACCTCATTGTCCAGTGAGTAGGCGCATCCTGAGAGCGAGACATTTTGGGCGCTTGGGAGCGCGTAGAGCGAGAATTCTTGGCCCACTTCAAAGTCTATAGAATATGATTCAGAAGGCTTGAGAAAGCGGTATTCGTTGCGATCATCAAGGCAGATGACCTCAAGAGAAGAGGCGGCGCACGCCAGGAGGTTGGCCCATTCGTGCTGGCGGTCACCACCCGTGCTGCCAAACACCGTGCACGAGGTAGCACCGCGTTGCTCAGCCAAAAGGAGGGATTTGGTGAGGTCGTTCTCGTCTTGGCCATCGAAGTGCTGCACAGACCCATCCCGTTCAACGTAGGCTTCTACCATCGTGACGTCAATGCTATCTCCGTCACCCACCAGCATATCTGGGAGGATGTTCCGTTCAAGGCACAAGGCCAAAGCTCCGTCACAGGCGACAACAGTTGATGCGCCACGCAGCCATGGGTCCATGGTGGCCTGTTCGCACCACTCGCCCGCAGCGAAGATGACCCACCGTTGCTCGGCCATGCCTTGCCCAAGAGGTTGAGGTTCTCAAACCGATGGTCGGCACAAAACAACCTTCTGACCCCCTACGGGGGTCAACGCTAAACTCAACAATGATTTTCAAGGTCGGAGGATGTCAATGGAACATGTCGGACGCCGCCACGCAATCATTTCACAGCAAAAGCGTCCTGATGGTTCTCCTCTTCGTACTCGCCAGCCTCGGGCCTGTATTGACGCCCAGCACCACACTTGCTGCATTGGATGACGAACCCATTGTTCAGTTGAATGCCCCGTTTTCACTCACGTCCGGATACGGCCATGAATTGGCTGGAACGCTTGTGAACGTTGACGGTTTGGTGAACGCTGTTGTTCGTGAAGAATCGATGTTTGACTACTGGCATTCCGTGGAATTGAACAATTCAAGCACCGAACATCATGGCACACCAGACATGGAACTAACCCGCTACGACGTAGAACATTATTGCTGGAGCACCGAAGAAGGATATGTTCGGACCGCTGTTCATCGACCGAACGGGTACTGGGCCTCAACCTTGGTTGACACCGTTGCCGCTTCCAATGCATCGTCGCTGGTGGATTGTGCCATTGGGGTGACGGCCAACGAACTGCCTCGGGTGCTCTATGCGGACGGTGACGATCTCAAAATGGGACGGTATGCCAGGCAGAGTTCCACCTATTGGGATGGCCCTCGGTGGCACACTCGCACCATCCTCGAAGATGTTGCCCCCACACACTTGGAACTGGAAATTACACCCACCGGTGTTGAATGGGGACTGATGAGAACCGCCACAGGCGCCTTGCATCAAGTGAATTTCAGTGGTGCGTATTGGACAACCTACCTCCTTGATAATGGCCCCGTTGGCGAGGATTTTGAATTGGCGATGGACGCCAACGGGACGGCTCACATTCTCTACAGTCGAGTGAACGCCCAAGAAATTGTCTTGATGCGAGTGACAGGTATGGAGCGAGATGTTCGTATTCTTGAGCGAAACGCCAACCTTGTTGATGCCTTGGGCATGGATTTGGATGCGAACGCCATTGAACAAATTGCTACAGCCTACCAAAACGGCGCCACGTTCACCATCAACTTGATTCGTTCACTTGATGGGCAAGATTCAGGACGCGTCGACCCAACTCCTACCCAACTACGGGAAGGGGAAGAAGACGAGAATGAAGGGAGCATGCTGCTTGCAGACCTCAACGCCGATGGCTTCGATGACCTCGTTGTTGCGACACCCGAAGCCGACTTGTTGACCTTTACCAACAACGGTCGGGTTGATGTCTACTACGGCTCAGAGACAGGGCTCGAAACGATTCCAAGCGACATCCTCGCAGGCGATATGACCAACGCCAGTTTTGGCGCTGGCATTGATGTTGGCGATTTCAACAATGACGGTGTGATGGACTTGGCTGTGGGTGTGCCGGGATGGTATCCAGCGAGCCGGGTCGGTGCTACAGACGGGCAGGTCCTGGTGTATCTCGGCGGCAGCAACGGCCTCACCTCCAACCCTTGGTGGACGGCCAACGGAAGCGACAACGAATCCCTTGGCTCCACCTTACGAGCCCTCGACCGAATCAACCTTCCATCGAGTTTAGCCGTTGCTGCACACGGCTACAGTATGGAAGTGAGCGCCTCACAAACCGACCAAGGCAAAGTGAACATCTACGATGGTGGCGAACTCGGTTTGACTCACGTGCGCAACCTCACCCAGAGCAAGGCCGGAGAAATGTTCGGTCGGGCGTTGGAGGGCTGCGATGTCAACGGTGACGGGCATGAGGAGTTGATGGTCAGCAACACGGGCTCATACGAAGATCCACTTTCGTATTCTTCCATTGAGTATTTCTACGGGAGCGCAAGTGGCTACTCAGGGACGCCAGACCACAGCATAGAACCCTTGACCCAAGGTCGCTTATTCGGCTTCAACATGGTTTGCGTCGGCGACATTAACGGTGATGGTCTCGAGGATCACATCATCACCGAACCGTACAACACCACTTCGGGTGTCTTTGGAACGGGCGTACTTTGGCTGTATGAGGGGACCAATGGAAGCCTTCCCGTCTCGCCTGACTGGCAGTACCTCCCAACGATTGCGAACGCCAAAGTGGGGGAAGCCATTGCCCCAGCAGGCGACATCAACGAAGACGGATACGGTGACGTGTACATCACGAGTCGCATGGGTTCCCAAGCAGGACGTGTTGAGATTTTCTTGGGTTCTGCAGACGGGTTGAGGTCAGATAGGCAATTGTTGGCCGATGGAAATTCCTCAGAGCGTCTCGGATACCGCCTTGCGAGCAACGGCGATGTGAACGGTGACGGGTTGAGCGAATTGGTGTACTCACAACGAACGACTGAGCGGGGCACGGCCTTTGCACTGAATTACCTCGTTGTTTCAGAGCGTGATTGGGAATCCATTTCGTTTGATTATACTGGCGACTTGAACGATTTGGAACTCGCTACAGCGGCCCGAGGTGAGACCAGTATGGTCTTCACCCACGAAGACAGCCTGCGTTCCTATATTACAAAGCTGGAGCATATGAACGATGGTACACCGTCTGGCCAATGGGTCAATCAAATCTTGGTTCGGTCCACCGCTGAAAACCTCACGTTCCAATTTGCTGTCTATTCCTCGGGTCAACCCGTGCTGCTCACCGAGGATGATTCAGCGATGAATCTTCACACCACCTCCTCGATGACGGCGGTTCAGCAGGACATTGCTACCACCGGGACCATGGGACAATACCTTGGCTCAAACATCAATAAGGACAACGAACAAGTACTTGCTTACACTTCTGGCTCTGGCAACCAAATCTACGCTTCAGAACAGACCTCAACAGGTTGGGCCACGGATTTGGTTCGGACCGGTGCGGTATTGGCGAACGGCATTGAAGTGGTTGTGGACAGCGCAAACATCCCACATCTTGTCTACCGACACAGCGGTTCAAGCCAACTCGAAATGGCCGTGGGCGGAAGCAGTTGGAGCCTCACAACGATCGGTTCGGCTGGTGATGCCGTGTCCGTACAACACCCTGCCCTGATGCTGAGCAACGACACCCTCGCTGTGGCCTTACTGGAAGATAACGGGAATGGAACGGATTTGGCGTTGTGGATGCACGATGGTGCGAACTTTACCACCCAAACCATCGCCAATCAATCTGACCTTAACACTCAACTTGCACTGACCTCGCTGACCAACGGCTCCATCCTCGTTGCTTCGCTGAATTCCACGGGGTCCCTCAATGTCTACGAACAGTGGCCTGGCGATTCGGCATGGCAGACGCACACCGTGACACAACCCAGCGGCACCGTCAATGAATACCGACTTGACCTCGTCGGAGGAGACCAACCTCTTCTGGCTGTTCGTGCCAATGCAGTTTCGGCGTTGATGATGCTGAACGAAACTGGAACATGGAACACCGTGGCTGAGCGACCTGCGGCGGCCGTCGATGGTGCATGGGACGTCCAAGTCGTGGACGACCACCTGTTGTTGCTGACCAGCGACCCAACCACCAATCACTTGGTGGTGAATACCGTTGAACTGGATGGCATTCACCAAGGCTTTGCGCCTTGGATGTCCGTCCGCTTTGGTGATGTGGTGACTGGTTATCCAGTTGATGCCGTCGTTGATTCAAACGGAACGGTTCACATGGCCTATTGGAACGAAGTTGAAAATGACGCAGTCGCTTTGCGACTGTATGCTGACCAAGACCGAGACCTTGTGTTTGACCTCATCGATGCCATGCCAGCGGCAGGAAACCAATGGAAGAACAGTGACGGTGACAATTACGGTGACAACCCCCTTGGCCCCTTGCCCGACCAATGCCCATCCACTTCGGGTACATCTGCGTATGTCGTGCACGGTTGCGAAGACTACGATACGGACGGATTCGCCGATTCCATCGATAGTTGCGACGCCGAAGGAGGGACCTCATGGATTGACCGATTTGGCTGCGGTGACCTTGACCAAGACGGTTGGTCCGATAACAATGTCCTGTACTATGATGGGGACATTTTCAAAGGAAATTGGAAGCAAGCATTGGACACGGATGGAGATGGTTATGGTGACAACCACGGGGTGGATTGCTGTTCAACGGCGATAGAGCCCAATGCGGGGCCGGGTGATTTGTTCCCCTATCTTGCTTCCCAATACGCTGACACCGACGGCGATGGATTTGGCGATAACGATACCGACAGCGTTTACGGCGATTTCTGCCCGTGGGACTACGGTGTCTCATGGCGTGACCGCAACGGGTGCCTTGATTCAGATGGCGACGGTGCAAGTGACCCTTCCGATGAAGGCACGTTCTTTGAGTGGAACATCAGCAACGGCGCCGATGTTTGGCCGTTTGACCCAACGCAATGGGTGGATACTGACGGGGATGGATTTGGCGACAACCAATCCGACAACGCAACCAACCCTGACCGCTTCCCCTACAGAGCCGCTGCTGCGAACGATACGGATGGAGATGGATACGCCGATAATTGGACGGCCTTGTACAACGGCACGAACGCACAGGGCATTCAAATCGATGCCTGTCCAGAGGTATGGGGCAATTCAAGTTTCCCTGTTGTAGGATGTTTGGACTCGGATGGAGATGCCTTCATGGACCAGTATTCCTACGATTTCAACGAAACGTCAGGGCTGCGAGAGAATCAAGTTGGTGACGCATTCCCATTCATCAAATCACAATGGCTAGACACCGATGGCGACGGATTTGGTGATAACCCGAACGGCTTTGAAGCCGATGAATGTCCATATGAATTCGGTGTAGTAGACGGAACATACGGCGTTGGATGCCGATTGATTGACATCGAAGATAACGACGGCGACGGCGTCATTAACGACCTTGATGTGCTGTGCCCGAATTCACCCATTGGCGAACCCGTCAATGAGGAAGGTTGTGCTCAGTCAGAGCTTGACGATGATGATGACGGGGTCAAAAACAACGCAGATTTGTGCCCTGACACCCCAGCAAGCACCTCTGTTGATAGCGATGGATGCAGCACTGAACAGCGAACATCGGACTCCGATGGTGATGGATTAAACGACCCAGATGACAGGTGCCCCAACACGGAAGCAGGTCAGAACGTCGACGAAAATGGCTGTTCACAAGGCCAGCGAGACAGCGATGGCGATGGGCTCTCGGACCTTGAGGATGCGTGCGATGACACACCGCCTGGCTTCCCTATCCTCGCCAATGGGTGCACGGATGAAAGTGCTCTGACGGTAGATATCGACGGTGATGGTTATGCTGGCTTGTACACTTACGACATCGACCCGCTTACCGGCCTTCATGTGAACCAAACCGGTGATGCCTTCCCAAGCGACCCGACGCAATGGTTTGACCAAGACGGTGACGGATACGGCGACAACAGCACCGGAAACAATGCCGATCACTGTCCCGATGAGCACGGTACATCTTACCTTGATTTCTTGGGCTGCTATGACGACGGCGATGGCTGGTGGGATGAGAATGAACCGCCTTCCTTGCGGGACAACCCAACACAATGGAAGGACAGTGATTTCGACGGCTTCGGTGATAATTGGGGCAATCCTGACTGGACCGCTCTGCGCGACCCATCGTGGCCTGGACAATTTGTTGAAGGTGCCACCAACGCAGACTTCTGTCCCAAAACCACCATCGGTTTGCAAGTTGACGAGGAAGGTTGTCACATTTCTGAACGCGATTCAGACCTTGACGGTGTAATGGACGATTCGGACAATTGTCCGAATGAACCCAAGGGCGTTGATGGCTATGATGACGGTTGCCCTTACGTCCCTCTCTCTGGAGACGGAGATGCTGGCTTGTTTGGTGTTGATGCCGGGACCTTGATGGTGGTGTTGGGAGGCGGTGGCCTTCTGGTGGTGTTGGTTCTCCTGGTCATCATGCGTATGATGCGAGAGGATGAAGACGACGAAGACGATGATGACGACTACTTTGATGATGATGAAGAAGAGGAAAGTTTCCTCGACAAGTTGGACAAGCAACGAGCAGCGCCAAAACGAGACCGCTCTGCCCCAGCCCAACGTGCCTCGTCACCAAGCAGAGGACCTGCTTCACCTTCCGGGGGTCGTGGCGGTCCTGGTGGCTCTCCTCCCGGTCGTGGCGGTCCTGGTGGCGGTCCTGGTGGCTCTCCTCCCGGTCGTGGCGCTGGTGGGCCTCCTCAGCGAGGTCCTTCCAGTCCACCAGGCGGCCGTGGTGGACCAAGCCCAGCCTCTTCAAGCGGCGCAAGTCAAAAAGTTGCAAAGAAAAAATCCGTTTCCTCCGCAGAGGAATCGAGCTCTGCCAAGGTTCGTAAGGCCAAAATTCAGGTTGATTTGAGTATCTTTGAAGACTGGCAGGAAGGCGACAGAACCTCCGCTGTGGATTGGGTGGTTGGTGCGTTTGCCGACGGTGAAGCAGAGCGTACGGTGTTGATGCAACTGCAGGAAACCGGTTGGACTGCCGAACAATCCAGAGCCATTTGCAACCTCGCCAAGAATAAGGGTGCTTGACATCCATCATGAGGTCTTAAATGAAGGTCAGAAGTCGGCGTGAAAGGGAGGGAGAATCATGACCGATGGACATACAGCCAATTCTCCCGATATTGAGGTGGATGAAGCCGCAGCTTATTTCGGCGTGACCCAATCTTCTGACATCCTGCACGCCATGATGGCCATGCCCAGAGAGCAGGCCATGGTCCAATTTTTTGAGGTGCTTTCCGATATCGTTCTTCGCCCCGGTGATTTTGATTTTGAAGCCGCCAGTGAACGAATGCAATGTGAGGGTGGTGAAATCTACTACCTCGTTGCCGGCCACCTCGGTTTAATGAGCATGCCAGACCCTTTGTTGAACGCCTTGGGTATGCCCGATTCCGCAGGAGAGGTTGGAGGTGCCTCGCTCGATTCCTTGGAGGCTGGCCAACGCTCAGCCTTGGAGCAATTGGCCGACCCCATGCGGATGATGAAACTCTTCGCCGTGGCGTACCAAACAGGTGCAAGCGATGAGGTTCTCAAGTACATGAGCGCTGTAGAGGGGCTCTTGGCCAATGTATCTGGGTCCGTGGATGCGCTGATAAGCATCAACCAAGAACTCAATGCAGCCCTGGATGTGGCAGGCCATGTCGTACCGATTGCTTCGCTTGCGAGCGGATCAGCCGCAGCAACCACCGTCGACATTCCAGAGGCTGTTTCCCTGCCTTCTGCGCCCGCAGTCGTATCACCTTCAGAACCCGAAGTCTCTGTATCCACTCCAACGCCCGTACCGCTGCCAACCGAAGAGGTCGTTGTACCTGATGTGGCTGAACCAAGCGTTGTGGAGGCCACACCTTCGTCCGTTCCACTCCCTAGCAGTGCTGTTGCTCTGCCAGAGGTTTCACCTGTTGTCGAGGAAGAGAAAGCCGTCAACATGGAGAGCGAGCGCGAAGTGGCTCGTGCTACGCAAGATGCTTTTTCTGGGGCCTTCAGTTCTCAGTTGATCGCCGAGCCCGAACCTGAAGTTGTTGAAGAACTACCAGTTGAGGACATCGCTGCGCCAGTTGAGGAAGAATTTGTCAGCGCAGCCGAGCACTTCATCGCAGCCGACACTGATGGGAGCGGTGCATTGGATGTAGAAGAACTCGCTCAAGCCACGGGAACTTCTATAGAAGAAGCGGCACAACTTCATGCACAGGCAGATACTGACGGTGATGGCGTCGTATCCCTCTCAGAATTCATCGCCTCACCAGCCGCTGAAAAGACGGCCTCCCTTCCCAAACCGGTGGCTCCAGTTCGAAAACCACTCGGGAATCCTGCGGCGCAACAGCAAGCACAACCCCAACCTGCGCCCGTTCAACAACGACCGCAACCGTTGCCTCAACAACCTTGGCAGCAACAGCCGCAGCAACAACCTCAGCAACAATGGCCTCAGCCGCAACAACAGGGGTGGCAACAGCCCATGCAGCCGCAGGGATGGCCACAACCCCAAGCCCCACTGGTACAGCCAACCATTCGCTCAGGCGTGCATTGCCGTGGGTGCGGCATTGGCTTGGACCCTTACTGGCGTTTCTGTCCAGTTTGCGGACAGCAGAACTTGGGCTATTGACCTCAAGCGATGGTGAAGGCCCCGTCCTCGAGCAGGGAGGATTCATCCAACCAGATGCTAGGTGATGCCAGCACACCCGAAATTTGGATGCCAACCGCTGCCGTTCCTCCCAAGGCCGTGTTGTCACCAATGGAGAAATAAGCCGTTCCAAGTCGCTTTTCATCTTCCAGAACGTTACCCATAAGACGAGCATTCGGGTTCATGCCGAATCCAAATTCTGCAATCGTCCAGACATTTTCTTGGTCTTTGCTCTTCAACCTCTTCGCAGCCTCTCCGAAGGTCTGTCGGATTTGGGCGGCTGCAGTCCCCCCTTTGACATCCACAACGAGGCCGTTTTCAATTTGCAGCACAACCGGTTCGTCTACCAAATCTGAATCCCAAGACCCATCGATGACGATGGTACCGTTCATGGTTCCTTCTCGTGGTAGGGTGAAGATCTTGCCCGCTGGCAGGTTGGTCAACATACGAGGGCGGTTGCAAATGCCGTTGTCGTCCAGTTTCCATTCCCGCCAATTCACTTCAAACGTGACGTTGGTTCCTGTTGAGGACTTGACATTGACAAATCGTTTGCGACGCAGGATAGCATTCATTTCTCCGATGTTTTTCTTGATGATGTTGAAATCTGCCGACATGCCACCTTCGGTGAACATCTCCACGGTCATCCCGGGCATCGTTGCGACCCTGGCTCCGTCCTTGATGGCTTGACGGACCGCTCTCGTGTGGGTGAGGGAATACTTGGTGGGCGCAATCACGACTTGTTGTTGGCGCATCAAGTTGGCCACGGGTGCAGGCGGTTCTTCTCCGTGATGCCGACCCTTGGGCATGACCACAAGGAGAACCCTGTCTGAGCGTAATGTGGCGGCGTTGTGAAGAGCTTGACCAATGGCTGTTGTTGTTGAATCGCAGACGATGAGGATGTTTTCGCCCCGACGTAAATCCATGCAGGTGTCAATCACCGTGAGCGCACTTCGATTCATCTTCTCTTCAAGAGGCACCTCACCCTCGTTCTCATCAGCCGGTTCATTCTCAGCATTAGGAACGGTGAGCACACCCTGCGAGGTCGCTCCATCCGCTTCGTTCAAGATGTCGTGAAGGTCTTGGTCCTCCTCTTGATGGTCCTCGTCCTCAGAGCCTTTTCGGCGGAACGGGAGGGCCATGCTAACGGTAGCATTCAACCGTTCTTCAATGTGTGCATTTTTGTTCAATAAACCGTTCAAAACTTGAAGACAGTCCTTGATGGGAGCGTTGAAGAAGTCCTGCCCTTTCTTCGTGATATGGCTGTTTATGAGGAGTTTATCAAACGGGTTCAGGACATTCATCGCTTGGGAGCATTGCAAGGTCATCTGGGTTGGGACCAAGAGGTGTTGATGCCGTCCAAAGGGGCCAATGCCCGGGGTGAAATGATGGCGTGGTTAGCCGGTCAACGGCATCAGCACCTCACGGCTCAGAGGATGGGTGAACTCCTCGAGGCGTTGGAACGTATGGACCTTGATGATGACCAACAGGCCAACGTGCGTGAAATGCGACGCTCGTATGATCAAGCGGTTCGCCTGCCCACAGAATTTGTTGAGCGCTTTGCTCAGGCTCGTTCAGAAGCCTTGGTTTCGTGGCAGGAAGCGAGGGCTGCATCCGATTTTGAGGCATTCAAACCCGCCCTTGAGCACCTCATTGCGTTGACCAAAGAGAAAATATCTCTTCTCGGCGTCACAACAACGCCGTACGATGTACTGCTGGATGAGTATGAAGTAGGCATGACCGTTGAAGATTATGACCCGCTCTTTGCTGGTCTCAAAGAACGGTTGGTGCCGCTTCTGCAAGCCATCATCCGTGCTCAAGAACAAAGTCCAGGGCCAACGTTGCCCGAAGGACTCGCATTTCCGGTTGAAGCACAAAAGGCCTTTTGCAAATCGGTTTCAAGCCGAATGGGCTTTGACTTTGATGCTGGTAGAATGGATGCTTCAACGCATCCGTTTTCTGCAGGACTCTGGCCTGGCGACACACGATTTACCACACGCTTTGATGAGCATGACCCGTTTTCTTGTCTGTATGCCGTGATGCATGAAACAGGACATGCCCTCTACGAGCAGGGGTTGGACCACGAGCACCGCTTCACTCCACGAGGTGCAGCCGTCTCCTTGGGCGTGCATGAATCACAAAGTCGATTTTGGGAAAACCAAATCGGACGCACCTCTGCTTTTTGGAAAGTCGTCTTGCCTGCATTCAAAGCAGCGTTTCCAGACGCCCCAGAATGGGAGGAAGACACCTTGAATCTCCTTGCAAATCGCGTTGAACGTGGCTTCATTCGTGTCGAGGCCGATGAAGTAACCTATAACTTACATGTGATGCTACGGTATGAAATTGAGAAACAATTGTTCAACGGCGAACTCACCGTTGATGAACTCCCGAATGCATGGAACAGCATGTTCAAATCATGGTTTGACCTTGACGTTCCCGAAGACCGTTTAGGTTGCCTCCAAGACATTCATTGGTCAATGGCTGCGTTTGGATACTTCCCCACCTACACCTTGGGCAACTTGTACGCATCACAGCTGCTTGAAGCGATGGCGAGCGATTTGGGTGACATCGATGCGTTGGTTTCCAAAGGAGATTGGCAACCGATGCTCGATTGGCTACGGCCACGCATTCATCAGCGTGGTAGTCAGGTTTCACCCTCCCAACTCATTGAAGACGCAACGGGCTCGCCCCCCAGTCCAGAACCTTTCCTCCGATACGTTGAGGAGAAGTACGGACGCCTCTACGGGTTGAGTTAACGCCAAGGCGTCATCACAATGGGCGTTCCAGCGCCCCCTGGTTTAACCAACAGGTGGCCTTTCTGACCGCTGGATTGACTTCGTTCAAACACTGGGACGCCCGCTACGATGGTGACTTGGGCCCAGCCTACCAAGGCTTGGCCACGGAATGGATTCCAACCGACGCGACTCCAGGTCAAGTCATCATCTACGGTGTGTTCGTTTTCCATGTCGACCAACACCACGTCTCCGTCTGCTCCTTCTTCAAGACGCCCTTTCCCAATCATATTGTAGCACTCCGCCACATTGGTTGACATCCATCGAACCACATCCTCAACGGAACACCTACCGTTCTTGGCGTGCGTGAGCATGACAGCAAGGGAGGTCTCAACACCGGGCATGCCGCTGGGGGCATCGGGAAACCCAAGCGCCTTTGATTCAAGTGTGTGCGGCGCATGGTCGGTGGCGATGCACTGGATGGTTCCCTTTGTGAGGTGGTTCCAGAGGGTTTCCCTGTCGTGTTCATAGCGAATGGGAGGGTTCATTTTCAGCCGTGTACCTTCACGTTCAACATCAGTCTCGTCAAAGGTCAGGTGTTGAGGAAGCGTTTCTGTGGTGATGATGGCAACATCATCAGGTGTTTGTGTTGGCAGGTTGGTCACACCATCAAGCCACTCGGCTTCTATGCCGCTTGTGAGGTGCAGCACGTGGAGTCGATGACCGGAGGATTGGGCAAGTTCAACAGCCAGTTGGGTGGCGAGTAGAGCCGTCACGTCGTCGCGCCATTCAGCATGGGCGGCAATATCGGTTCGGCCTTCTACCAAGGCAAAACGTTCGATCAAGCGTTGCTCGTCTTCAGCGTGGACAGCAATCAAGCCACCGGTTTCGTTGAAGATCGCCTCCAAGGCTTGACGCTCGTTGACCAAGAGGGTTCCAGTGGACGAGCCCATGAAGACTTTGATACCGCAGACGCCTGGGATGCTGATCGGGTGTTCAGGCGTTCCCACGGCCTCCTGTAAATCGGCGACATTGTCGGGGGTTGCCCCAATAAAGAACCCATAGTTGTTCACACACTTTTCAGCAGCGGTTTGCAATTTCATTCGCATACCCTCCATGGTCGTGATGGATGGTTTGTTGTTGGGCATATCGAGGAACGAGGTGATACCACCGCTGACGGCAGCGGCTGAGCCTGAGCCAAGGTCTTCTTTTTCTGGTTGGCCCGGGTCCCGGAAGTGACATTGAGGGTCAATCATTCCGGGAAGTAGATGCAAGCCCCGACCATCGATAAACAACTCATCATCAAGCGGCTCCAAGGTACTTCCAACTTCAATGGACTCAATCACGCCATGGCGGATTCGCAAATCCCCAATCGCCGTTCGGTTCGGAAGCACCATGGTGGCGCCCTGAATCAGCACATGCCCATTCATATCCTTACCTCAGCCATAGGGTGAGGGGGTCGGCTCATCAACATAATGCAGGACATCGTTCACGTGCGTTGAGCATTCTTTGGTCGGAAGGCTTCGCAGACTCGGTCGTCCATGTCCATGTAGGGCCCGGATAGCAAATCCACGCAGTACGGAACCGCCTTCCAAATTTCGTCAATGGTTTCTCTGATGGCTTTTGGTCGCCCTGGCAGATTGAAAATGAGTGCTTCGCCACGTAGGCCACCGACTTGCCGGGAGAGGATGGCGGTTGGAACAAAGGCAAGCGAAATGCGACGCATCTGTTCACCAAAGCCAGGCATCATACGTTCACAGACGGCTTCTGTGGCTTCTGGGGTGATGTCTCTGGCTGCCGGGCCAGTTCCGCCAGTGGTTACCACAACATGGCAACCGACTCCATCAACCAGTTCAACCAAAGCGTCCTCCACCTCCTGTTGAACATCAGGAACACAACGATAGTGCGCCGTCCAAGGACTTCGTATGGCTTCTTGAAAGAAGCCAAGTATCGCCGGCCCACCTTCGTCTTCGTACGTGCCCTCACTGGCGCGGTCGCTGACCGTCAAAATACCAAGGACAACTGGGTCGCCAACATGGTGTGCTTGCCCTTCAAACACCGAAATTTTATCCATCCGTTCACCTACTGGTCACCGTATTTGGCAACGATGTCAGCATGGAAGTTGTCGAGCAGAGTATCTTCAAACAACTCGGTTTGTCGGCGCATTTTCGTTGACCGAATGTGGAGTACCGCCATCAAGATGAAAACCCCAATGACCAATGGAATGAAGACTTCAAGCTTGTATTGGTGCATGAACTTGACAATACCTTCGGCCGTGTAGGCCCATGTGATGGAGGCGATGGAGCCTCCGATAAGCGTGGCCAACAAGACTCGCATGAACTGCATGCGGGAGAGCAAGCCCAACATCGCGCCGACCAAGACACCTGAGGCCATGAACGGAATCCATACGAAGAAGATGAGTCCCCAGAAGCCCCATTTGTTGATCATTTCCCGCTTCTCGTTGGCCATGTATTCAACGGTTGAGAGGGTGTCTCCGAGGAATTTTGTTTGCAACATGCGGCCGCCCAACCCATCTTGACGGGCCACAGCCACGATGCGTTCGTCGTCTTCTTCGGAGCGTCGTTCAACTCGACCTGCGCCGGAACGGTCAGCTAAGGTCGAAATCTCATTTCGAGTTTTGACGATAAGTTCCTGAGAGCCGAGCAACTCTTCGTTGCGCTCGTGAATGAAGCGGTACAATTCGTCTTTGATTTGGGTCGATGTCTTTCTAAATCGGAAGAATGCAAAACGCTGTGTTGGTCGGTAAATGACCGATACAAAGACGACACGGTCATCGCTGGTCACCACGGCACCCTTCATTTCGACATCGTTTCGGCGGGTAAAGAACAAATCAAGACTGTCTCGTACATCGTCCTCAATTCTCGATAGGGAATGCAGTTCAGAAAAGAAGGAGGAGTAATCCTGCTGCTCCCGCAGTTCGTCCTCTGTCTCAGCGCGAGTTCCGATGCCGACACCTGAATCAAAGTCGATGCTCTGCCCTGCTCCGATGACTCGCACATTCAGTTGAACGGGCTTGAAAACACGGAAGATAGAGAATTCTTCGAGCAGCGAGCGCAGCAACTCAGCTCGTACCTCCTTTGAGTCTGAGAGGGTGTTCTCGGTGTTTTTGTAGGCCACCATAATGTCAATGGAGAGGTCGCGCACCTCCGTTTTGAACAATTCATCATCAATGTCGATGCCGAGTTGTTCCCCAACATTGTAAACCGTGTCCTCAACGAGACGTGTGATGTGGGTGCGTGAGAGGATGTCGTCGGTGTCTTGGTGATAGACTTTGTACATGATGGGGTAGATAATGAGCAAGGAAATGATGGAGAGGGAGAGTGAGATGAACGCCATCCACCAAGCAGGGATGCCGGCAGCGCCGCCTGTTAGCATCGCGGTTTCTCTTCCGCCTCCAAGTTCAGCACCCATCAGGAGGTAGCCCCAATCGCCGAGGTCCTGAACAGTCCAGCATGAGCGGGTGCCCGAATCTTCAATGCGCACATCGGAATGTTCGGCGTCATCCACAAACGGCAAGAAGGCCAAGGCTTCCTTGGAGATGGTGTGCTCAAATTTGATGGTCGAGGTAAGCGGTCCAATGACAACGGAGGCGTTCACGCCCTTGTTTTCAACCACCGTTAATTCAAACTCCAGTTCAAAGTGACCTTCTGGCAGGTCAGAATAGGGGGCTTTGAAGTAGGCTCTCCCATGGTTTTGGTCTGCTTTGTTGATGACTCGTGTGGTACCATTGGAACCCACCTCGCCCTCCACCATCGCCTTGGTTTCCTCGTTAAGGATTTCAAAAAACGTGTAATTCAGATAGGCGAGGCCGTTTGGAAGGTTGTGTCCAGCAATGGAAAACAGTTCCTCGTCGGGGTTGGGGAAGATGTTCAGCCAAGGTTCATCGGTGATTTCTTCGCATTCATCACCAATGTCAAGGAAGGTTTCTGATGCAGCATGGTCCAAGGCCGTTGAGTTCCCAAGCATGCCCGAAGACATGGAGAACAACAAGAGAGCGAAGAGGATACCGTAGACAATGCCACCCATCAACACAAAGTCTTCAATGTTGGAAAGGAACATTCGGCCACCACCAAGACGGCGTTGCCGAATTTCTTGCAATTCCTTGGCTTCTCTGTCCCGAGTACGATGGTGTTCATCGTGGCCCTCATTTGCGCCGGTCCCCTGCTCGGTCTCGGTCGCCATGATATTCCATGCCCGCATCAGTTCAAGAAACCTTTTCCTAATTTGGATTGGAACGGACCAAGCACTCCCTTTTCTATAGATTTCTCAATAGCCTCCCCTTCAGGATGCAACGGAGGTGGGTCAGGCCGGACTTGAACCAGCGACCTCGGCATCTTCAGTGCCGCGCTCTCCCAACTAAGCTACTGACCCGTGCGTTCTTGGCGAGCGCCCTCGCCATATCAAGCCTTCCGATGCACCAAACATCCGATGGGCGGCTGAACCAAGCAAAGCAGTGGCTTACGATGCGTTTTCCAACACCTTGCTCTGGAAGGCGAAGAGGGACGCCAAACCAGCATCTGCTCCACTCAGTAGGGAGGTGAGTTCCTCTGCAGAGAAGGTGGATTCCTCCCCTGTTCCTTGAACTTCTACATACCTGCCGTCGCTGGTTTTGATGACATTCATGTCCACATCAGCATTGGAATCAAGTACATAGTCCAAATCAAGGTAAACCTCTCCATCGATGAGGCCAACAGAGACGGCCGCAAGGTCGTGGGGAAGCACTTGTTGTTCATGATGGAGGCGCTCCATCTCAGTCAGGGTGGGAGCCGTCCACCCATCTTTTCGCTGTTCAAATGTAGGTCGAAGGTCAACGGGCAGGCAGTCTCCTGAGGCAATCAAGCGACGTACAGCCAAACGAAGAGCGATGTTTGCAGCGGTGATGGAGGCACAACGTGTTCCGCCATCTGCGTTCAGTACATCACAATCCACATTCAACGCCACAGGGCCGAGGGCTTCGAGGTCTACCGCTGCGCGCAACGAGCGAGCGATGAGGCGCTCAATTTCTTGGGTACGTCCTTTTGCTCCGTTTCGCTCGCGTCGGAACCGAGAATCTGTTGAGCCGGGCAACAACGAGTACTCGGCGTGCACCCAACCTTTTGTTGCATCTCTTGGAAACCAGCGAGGCAGCGATGCTTCTTTGGTGCAACAGGCCAACACAACGGTGTTGCCTTGTTTGTAGAGAACCGATGCCAGTGCATTCGGTGTGAAGTCCAGCGTGACTTCGGGTTCACGCATTTCGGTTGGGGGCCGAGAAAGATTGAGGTCGGTTTTGAATTTCGCCATGGTCTTGGCCAACGGGTATGCTTCATCAAGCCTTCTCAGGCCAACAACAGGGTGTGGGCATGTTCAAGTCATGGAAAGAATTGGGCAGGGTATGAGTCAACCACAGGCTGTGATTTGTGCCGTTGCACGTACACCGATTGGGAAATTCATGGGCACGCTCGCCTCACTCAAGGCCGTTGATTTGGGTGTGCTGGCGGTGAAGGAATTGCTTCAACGGGCCGGTATTGACCCCGCATCAGGCGTTATTGATGAAGTGCTGTTCGGCCAAGTGTTGCAAGCGGGAGCGGGGCAAAATCCAGCGCGACAGGTTGCTCTGGGAGCAGGCATGCCTGTTTCCACACCCTGCACCACCATCAACAAGGTCTGCGGCTCTTCCTTGAAGGCGGCCATGATGGCGGCTAACAGCATCCGTGCTGGCGAATACAAGGTCATCGTTGCTGGCGGCATGGAGAGCATGAGCAACGCCCCTCAGTTGTTGATGGGCCAGCGCACCGGCACCAAAATGGGCGATTCCAAACTCGTTGATTCGATGATCCACGACGGCCTCTGGGATGTGTACAACGATGTCCATATGGGCACAACTGGAGAAACCGTCGCGAACGAGTGCAACATCAGTCGCGAAGCCATGGACGCCTTCGCCGCTCGGAGTCAACAGAGAGCCGCAGATGCATGGGCCAACGGATGGTTTGACTGGGAGACCTTCGCCGTCTCCATTCCTCAACGCCGAGGCGACCCTTTGGTCCTGAGCATTGATGAAGGCGTTCGTGGTGGTACCACTGCTGAATCGTTGGCTGCTCTCCGTCCGGTGTTTGACCGAGAAGGCTCTGTTACCGCTGGAAACGCCAGCACCCTCAACGACGGCGCCAGTGCGGTGCTGGTGGCGGAAGCCGAGTTTGCCCGTGCTCAGGGCTGGGACATCCTCGCGACCATCGAAGACTATTGCACCTCGGGTGTGGAGCCTGCTCGCGTGATGAGCGCTCCAATTCCTGCGGTGAAGACGCTCCTGGAGCGGAACAACCTCGATGTGCTGGATGTTGACGTTTACGAGCACAACGAAGCCTTCGCCTCGGCCTCGTGTGCGGTGGCTCAGGAAGTTGGGATTCCCGACGACCGGTTCAACCTTCATGGGGGCGCAGTGAGCCTTGGTCATCCGCTCGGGGCAAGCGGTACACGCTGCCTCATCACCATGCTGGGCGTGATGCGCCGGCTTGATGCCAAGTCCGGCATCGTGACCCTGTGCCTGGGTGGCGGGAATGCTGTGGCCATGTATGTTAAGCG
>JAYPCE010000024.1:0-33124 GCA_038124565.1 Candidatus Poseidonia sp. | reverse complement strand
CGGCGTGTGCACTCAGTGGTCTTGTTTTTTGGAGGCTGGTGATATCAATGCCATGATGTTTCGGTGCATGGTGGGTAACATCTCAAACATGATGAGCGCCATTAAAAACATCGCGAACAGGCTGACAAATCGTGCGACATAACTGTGGCCGAATTCAAAGACGCTCATGCCCCAAAGGTCCCATTGCGTGTAGTTCATGTGCATCCAAATGAGACCGGCATTGCGAAACACATTGAGGGCGTGGATGAGGGGAACGGTCAGTAACAAGGCACGAACCCTTCGTTTCCAAGAAAGGTCCAACACCGAAATCGCACCAATGAAGAGGACCATCGATTGCAGGGCCGTGCACGCCAACACGAAATTGATGCCGATCATGCTTCCATCTGCGAGGAGCAATTCCGACTGAAAGGCATATTCTCCGGTGAAATCGGTGGCGAACCATCGGTTGCCATCCCAGGCTTCCCATGTAACGCGGCCAGAGGCATCGTTGACCCACGTGGTGCCGACTTCAATTTCTTGACCGGTCGCAAATCCAAGGAACCAAGCAGACTGTGTGGCCACGAACCAGATGGCGAGAACGCTCAGGTATGGGACATAGGTGATGAGCAGGTACGGGCCACCTGCGAAAGCGACGGTCCCACGTGCCCAAACCATGGCCTGCTGTTGTCGGCCTTCAGCATTCGTTTCCAACCACGCAGCCCAACAGGCCAAAGGGAGCGTAAGTGCGCACATCACCGTAAGAATGGGGTCATCGTGTCCGAGGTACACCCATGCTTGGTTGAAGAAATAAAACCCAACCAGCACCCATCCAATTTGGGCCATGGCGTGTCCCCCGTGGTGGCGCCTCAACCACGATACACCCAACATTGCCATGCCAAGCGCTCCCAAGAGGGTGGCCGTCTCAGCCGTGACGAGCATGGTTCGGGGTGGTAGCGTCTCCCTATCAAGACCTCCGATGTTCAACAAAGCCCAAGGGGTGGTTTCGTGACCGCCCTGCATGGAGGGGCCGTTTGTTCGTATCACTACGGCTCTGCCGAGCGAACAGTGTGCTGATGCTCCCATTGCCTTTCTCGACCGAGACGGCGTCATCAACCGGGGACGGGCGGGCTATGTCAATCGGCCTTCTGAAGTTGAATTGCTTGATGGGGCAGCCGAGGCCATTGGCAGGCTGAAGCGGCACGGTTACCTTGTGTGTGTTGTTACCAATCAATCGCCGATTTCAAGGGGTCTTTGGGGGCCAACTCAACTCGATGCGATTCATCAGCACGTACAAGCTGCTTTGCTGGCCCTTGATGAGGACGCCCATATCGATGCGTTCATTACGTGTCCACACCGTTACGAGGACGGCTGTGGCTGCCGTAAACCGTTACCGGCGATGTTGGCCTTGGGCCATCGGATGTTGCGCCTCCACCCCGTTGGGCCTACGCCCTTGGCCAATGCTGGACCGCAGCATTACCCTGTTGATTGGTGGGGGGAGCCACCGAAGGCACCACATGTACGGGACGCTATGGTGGGCGACCGTCGTTCTGATTTGGGTGCTGGCTGGGGATTTGGGGCACGTTTGTTTCGCGTCTCGGGTCATGTTGGGCTTGACCAGGTTATCGACCGTGTTCTTGATGAACACGACGGAGGCGACGACTTCCAACCATGAGGTGACGGTATGGGCTGGCTGGGATTGGACGATACCGATTCGTTGGCTGGTGGTTGCACGACCGAAGTGTTTCACCGCTTGATCTCATCCTTGCCACCCGAGGCCCAAATGGGGATGCCTCGCTTGGTTCGCCTATGGCCCTTCGCACAACGGAGAACTCGGGGTAATGCCGCTGTTTCTATAGAAATTAACCACCCGCGGATGGAGGTGCTCCTTGCCCATCTTGATACATGGTGGGAGGCCAACATTCTACCGCTTCACGGGGCGGTTGAGGGGTCCGTGATGTCGGACCGCGAACAATCTCCAGCCAGCCCCGGGATGGTTTGGTTTGACCAACAACCAGACGCCGCTGCTTATTGGGATGCTGTGCGCCGCGAGGTTAAGTTGGACGAACTTCCTACACCCGACCGCTCGTGGGGTGACCATGGATGCATTGGCGCTACGGCTGCTGTTGCCTGGCCGGCCGAGGCCTGCACATGGGAAGCCATTGCATGGAGACATGACGAACATGGTGGTCCACGTACCTTGGATGAAGCGATGCTCGTGCAACTCGATGCCTGGTCTGACATCGTCCTCTCTCGTGACCCGCGTAAAGGCAAACAACTTGTGGCACCACGAGGGATTTCCCCTGTGCTGTTCGGTTTGCGGGCATTGAATCCAAACGATGCCGAGCGAGCCTGCCGCCTTCTCATCGAGGCAGAAGGCACTGAACCTGTGAGTGGTTGGCGTGTCTTCCAAACCAATCAGGCCACCGGTGACCATCTGGCTGGAAGTGTGAAAACCGAGGTTCACACGGTGTACGTCGATGCTGTGCGAAAGCATGTCCATTTGGAGACGGCCGATGGGCCGATGGTCATGTATGCAGAAGGTGGACCCGTGAATGCACTTGGTCGCTGGCTCATCGAAGGAGACCGGCTTGAGGTTCGTGGTTTGCTCCACCCTTCTGGAATTCTTCATGTGGAGCAAGCGTGCTTGTTGGAAGCCGTTTCGCGAAAGAAAATGCGCCCATTGTGTGAGCCGTGTGGTGTCCGAATGAAAACGATGGGCGCCGGCCAAGGTTTGCGCTGCCCTTCATGCAAACATCGTGTAGCAGATTCATGGGATGATGTAGAAGCAGAACCCCCACACCTTGGTTGGGTTGAACCGCCCATGGATGCGCGTCGTCACCTTGCCCGACCACTCTCGTGGCGTTGAAAACGAACGAATCCGCTCTAAATTGCATGAAAAGCATGAAAAGGACCGTTTGACAACAAGGACGCAATGGAACCCGACACCACGAAGAATCTGGCCTACATTGTCATGGCTTTGACCTTGCTCGTGATGGTTTGGTTCATCAGTCAACGTGCCATGAAAAACCGCATGAGTTTGTTGGAAGCCACCGCCCCAAAAATTGCAGGAGCCGATCTCATGGAGGGGGGAGCGCGCAACCCACAACAATTTGACGAACCCGACGAAGATGCCTTGGACGAGATGGCCAAACTCCTCGGTGAGCACGAAGATTCAGAAAATGAAGAATGAGGGGGCGAAGATTCAGCAGTCAAACCCTGATTCTGTGAGGTTAAGCACGGTGTGCTCTCCATTTCGGTCCAACAACCGTTGATGCCTTGCTTCCTGTTTCCACAATCGCCAAACAGTGAATCCCGCATCTTGCATGGCTTCACTCCCTCGCGCCACGATGGGGTCAGCCGTGGAACCACTGGCATCAATGCTCCCTTTCGAGATGAGCAATACCGTAATTCCCTCGGGACAATGCTCGCCGAAGCGTTTGATGTGTTCGATGTTGGTTGCAGGAATGCGCCCAATTGCTTCACACCAATCATCAAGCACGACAAGCGCAACGCTGGGAAGTGCATTGGCCGCTTCGATGAGTGCATCAATGGCACGCTCAAATTTCCCTCCAAAATTCATCGCGTGAAAGCGAGAACTTTCAACAAGCGAGAGATGGCTGAATAGTTGAGAAAATCTTCCCGGGTCCGGCATTTCAACCGATGCCCACAACACCCGTTTTCCTGCGTGAATGGTGTCGGCGGCTGCGTGAAGGCCGACGGTGGTTCCGCCCGAGCTTCCTTCCACGGCCAAGTGAATGCGCTGTCCAGAGAGGCCAAAGTCGTACCGAGCCATGACCGGTCTTGTGTGTCATCGGTGAATGAGGGTTGCGGCGGCCAATTCCTTCGCAAGGGCTATGACCTTCGGCGTGCACGGGCAAAACATGAGCGGTGATGTACGGGATGGGGAGCGTATTCCCCGGCGACCAGCACCTGAATTTGAAGAGGCGAGCAACTTCTTTGAAGCCATTCGTCGAGATGGTTTCTTCGGCACTGCCCTTGACGACAAAAATCAATTCGGTCCCGTGGCGATGATGGTGTTACTCCTTATCGTTGCGGCCATTACGGGGACGGTCATTCGTTTGCTCGGCTGATTTGGCCCAATTCGCGCATTCGCCAAGGGAAATATCATACCCTTTGCGGCTACCGAGCCTTCCATGAGCGAAGGCTCCGTGAATGTCGAAAGCCGCACATCCTCCCAAGACAAGCGCTGGACCATCATGGCCGCTCTGTTGGGGACGAATACCGCCATCATGCTCTTTCAGGGTATTGAGCAAGGAAAATACCCCAACCCCATCCGTGAGGTTGCCCTCACTGTGATTGCCGCAGCCTTGCCGTTTCAGGCGATTTATTTTCTCATTTACACGTTCTTGCTTGAACATGAACGTTTTTTGCCGCCGGAGCGTATCCACAAACTTGCTCTTGCTTCTGCACTCTGTCAAGTGGTCTCCTACGCCTCCTTGGCTGGCGTTGCCATGATGTGGTACCATCTTTCATCGTGGGTTGGCTTTGCCTTCGTATTCTCAACGGTCTTGGCTATCTTCCTGATTCAAATTGTCATGGGTCCAGTTGAACAGCTGAAAGAGCAACCCACATGACGCAGGTTGAGCAGTTCACAAAGAGAGAAGGGAAGGTTGATTTAGCGAGGCGTTGGCCTCAAACCATGGCCTTCTGTCCGTTGGACTACCGCTATGGCTGTCAAGATTTCAAGCACATTTGGTCTGAACTTGGCCGGCATGAGCGTCAGTTGGAAGTGGAACGTGCGCTTATCTGGGCACACTGGCAGTTGGGCAGGGTCAACGAAGAAGACTACAACGCGGTTGCGGCCATCGCTAACCCAGAAGCCGTTACCAAAGAACGGGTGAGCGAAATTGAGGCTGAGACTCGTCACGACATCATGGCGCTAACCAAGGCCATGGCGGAGGCTGCAGGCGAAGCAGGTTGGTGCATACACCTTGGTGCAACATCAAACGACATCGTTGATACGGCGGTTGGCTTGCAACTTCGGGACAGCATTGTGCTTCTTCGAGAGCAACTGTGTCACCTCATCGGTGTATGTGCTGATGTGGCTGAACGTGAACGGGACACCGTCATGTTGGGTCGGACCCACGGACAGGCAGCCGTTCCCATTACGTTTGGACTCAAAACGGCTGTATGGTTGGATGAACTTCGCCGACAATTAATCCGCTTGGATGAAGCCTCGCCTCGAATCGCCGTTGGAAAGTTCCTCGGCGCCGTAGGGACTGGTGCTGCCCAAGGTGCCCACGCACGCGAGTTGCAGCGCCTGATTTTGACACACTTAGGGTTGGGCGTGCCGCTGGCAACCACTCAAGTCGTTGGCCGAGACAGGTATGTGGAATATGTTTCCTGGCTGGCGAATGTCGCCACAACGTGTGAAAAAATCCTGCAAGAGATTCGCAATCTCCAACGGTCAGAATTATCGGAAGCAGGTGAGGGCTTTGATGTCAAAAAGCAAGTGGGTTCCTCCACCATGGCGCACAAGAAGAACCCCATCAAATCAGAAAACGCTTCAGGACTCGCCCGAATTGTTCGTTCATTCATCATACCCACATACGAAAATGCTCTGTTGTGGCATGAGCGTGACCTCGCCAACTCAAGTAGCGAACGGTTTACTCTTTCCCACGCCTCGGCGCTGTGCGAAGACGTGTTGGCCAAAACGGCAGATGTGCTGACGAACATGTGGGTGGACAGAGAACGATGTCTGGCGAACATTCACGCACAGAAAGGTTTGGTGATGGCTGAAAAAGTCATGATTGAACTTGTTGACCACGGCGTGCCTCGAGACGAAGCCCATGAAATTCTGCGTGCTGCATCGTTTGAAGCGGTAGCAAACAACGAGGAATTGATCGATGTGTGCAGCCGTACGCCAGCCGTTGCCGCAGCCTTCTCTGCTGAACAGCTTGAAGCGATGTTTGACCCGATGAACCATGTTGGTGTTGCAGGTGAAATCGTTGACGAATGTGTTGCCCTCGCACGTGCAGCCATTCAATGAAGTTCAACGTGGCCGCGCACTCCGTCCCAATGCGTCGTAAACTCAACATCAAGCCGTCCTTTCAGGTGTGGGCCAGCGAGGACAAGCGTCTCGTATTCTCCCCCTTCACCTTCAACATGAAACCGGTGCTTTGCTGCAAGGGCTTCCAGGTCTACAAAGGAATCTTGTGTTAGCACATGGCCTAACCAAGTTTCGTCCAACCCCTCAGCTGAGACGCTGGTAATCATAATTTCAAACCCATGTTCAATCATCTCTTTCACATGTTGGCGGCCAGACTGATGCCAAAGCGGTGTCCAACTTCGTATGCCGAGGCGTTCACACATGCGTTCAAGGCGTGATTTTTGGTAGTCTGAGCGCAACGCACCACTCACCAAGCCGTCGATGTCTCTTGTCTTTAACGCCGTCTCCAAGTCGGCAATGTCGCCAGGTGTGCTGCCGTTTGTTTCAATTTCGACATGGGGTAAATCGGCCATGGTGGCCTGTTCACGCACCATGTGTGTGCTCGGAATTTGAAACATAGGCGAATCATCTCCTGTGATTCGCACTGTAACCAGAGCATCAATGGTCCATCCTTGACACATGGCCCACCACCACGCAGCGGCCGAATCTTTTCCACCCGAGGAAAGGACGGCGACCCGCATGGTTGGCCCACATACTGACGCTTGAAGAGGATGTTCCTAGCCGTGGGTTCATACGGGTTGAGGGATTCAATTCTTTGACACGGGGTGGGTTCATGGTAAATGACCCTCATCCTCATAAAGTGTCACCCGAACGATGAAGGTGAGGTCAGACCATGCAACCAAGCGGACGAGGATACGATCACGGCATCACAACTTTCAGCCCAGATGGGCGCCTATTCCAAGTGGAATACGCTCGAGAATCCGTGAAACGCGGCACCACCACCGCCGGTTTGAAGTTCAAGGACGGTGTTGTTTTGGTCTGTGACAAGCGCATCATCAGCCGCCTCATTATTCCCGAATCGATTGAGAAGATGTTCAAGATTGATGGTCACATTGGCATTGCAACCTCTGGGCTCGTCGCCGACGCTCGCCAACTTGTTGCTCGTGCCCGTGTTGAAGCCCAAATCAATCGCATCACCTATGGCGCTACGATTCCAGTGGATGTCATGGTGAAGAAAATTTGCGACTTCAAGCAGTCGTTCACTCAATACGGTGGCTCTCGTCCCTTCGGTACGGCCCTGCTCATTGGTGGTGTAGACGACAGCGGCATCCACCTTTACGAAACGGACCCCTCGGGCGCCTACCAATCCTATCACGCAGGGGCCATCGGAAGTGGAAGGAACACCGTCATTGAGTACTTTGAGGACAACTGGAAGGAAAACATGACCTTGAATGCCGCCATGAAACTGGGACTTGAGGCCCTTCGCTCAGGCAACGATGCAGAACTCAACCGTGACGCTGTTGAAGTCACCGTGGTGGATGCAAACGGCTACCGTGTGCTCGATAGGGATGAAGTCAACAAGCAGATTGACCGTCTCAAACCCCTTGAGGAATGAGAACCTTTGAAACCCCGTTCGGCCTCTGAGCACACGAGGTGATGATGTGGTCAGTTTGGATGATGCCGTGCTCGCCCGTCTCGAAAAGGGCGGTAAACGCTACGAAGTGCTGGTTGACCCAGCCTTGGTCGAGGCGTTCAAAGAAGATCCTTCAAGCGTTGATATCAACGATTTTTTGGCGATGGATGAAGTATTCCACGATGCCCGAGGTGGGGAGCGGCCAACCGAGGAAGCCATTGAGAAGACCTTTGCAACACAGGACATCACGACCATTGCCTCCATCATTTTGGAGAAGGGCTCCATTCAACTCACCACAGCCCAACGCAAAGAAATGGTTGAATCCATGAAACAGAAAATCATTCATCACATTCACACCCAGGCGGTTGACCCGAAAACGAAAGCACCCCATCCGAAGACAAGGCTTGAATTGGCGTTGGACGAGTCACGTTACTCTGTTGACCCGTTTAAACGACTTGAAGAGCAAGTAAAGGATGCCATCACAAAACTCAAGCCGTTGATTCCACTTTCATTCGAAACTGTGAGGATGGCGTTCAAGGTGCCGGGCTCTGCTTATGGGAGTGTAAGTCAAATCTTGCGCAGCTACCAACAGAAAGAGGGATGGCTAGAGGACGGTTCTTGGGCCTGTGTGGTGGAACTTCCGGCGGGCATGAAAGGGGATTTGATTAGCCAAGTCATGCGTCGAAGTGCCGAGGTTGAAATCAAGGAACTGTGAAGTGAGCGCTCCTTTCAATAGGGTGGCCTTTATCATGGGTTGGCGGCTGGCCGCAACCGGAGAGAAAAGAATGTCCCAAGGTCAAAGTGGCGCCGAGCAGCGCCTAGTGACCCCGGGAATGGCCGTTGGGCCATCCACCGGGAAGCGTGCAGGCAGCGGAATCATCGCTGCTGAAGAAACCCTCATCGCCACCCAAGTAGGGTGGCTCAAAGAACTCAACAACACCGTTTCGGTGGACCCTATTCACACATCATACATGCCCCGCTCGGGCGATTTGGTCGTGGCCATCGTTGCCGAAGTCCGCAACAACCTTTGGTTCATGGACATCAACGGTGCGTTTCAGGGATTGCTTCCCATGTCCCTCGCACCTTGGAAGGTGGAGTTTGGTGCTGCTCGTCAACACATGGACATCGGTGACGTTGTTCTCGCCCGTGTGCAAGAAGTTGATGAATGCCACAACGTGGTCTTGACCATGAAGGGCGTTGGTCTTCGGCGCATTAACCAAGGCGCAGTTGAGAACGTTCCTGTTCAACACATTGACCGTTTGCGAGGAGCCAACAACGAGAACCTACAACGCTTGCGTGATGCTTGCGACTGCCGCATTATGGTCGGTGAAAACGGACGGGTTTGGGTTGACGGTTCCTCAGATGGCATCGCTTGGGCTCGTAAAGCCATTCATGCCCTTGCGCAAGATGGCCACCACACGGACATCGATTCAATACTCAACAACTTGGAAAACGAAATGAAAGGTGATGCATGATGGGCGGATACGGAGATGTACAATTGCTACGAGATGACGGGCTACGGCTCGATGGGAGAAAATTAGACGAGATGCGACCTGTGACAATCGAAGCGGGTGTTCTCCCCGCAGCTGATGGTTCTGCGATGGTCACGCACGGGCTGAACGTGGCTGTTGCTGCGGTGTACGGTCCGATGGAAGCTCACCCTCGGAAAATCCAGCGACAAGACCGTGCCGTGATTGATGTTCGTTACAACATGGCTCCATTCTCAACCTCGGACCGAATTCGTCCGGGGTTCAACCGCCGCTCCCGAGAGATTTCCAAAGTGACGGCCGAAGCCTTGGAATCGGTCGTCTTGGTGGAACGCTACCCACGTTCGAAGATTCGTGTAGAAATTGAAATCTTGGCTGCAGAAGCCGGCACTCGCTGTGCTGGAATTACCGCCGCTGCCGTGGCGCTCGCCGATGCAGGAATTCCTATGCGCGACCTCATCGTAGGTGTTGCCTCAGGTAAGGTCGAAGACACCGTTGTGCTCGACCTTGACAAGGCCGAAGACAATTATGGGCAAGCAGATTTGCCTGTCGGCATCCTGCCGAACACGGGTGAAATCGCTTTCCTGCAAATGGATGGAGATCTGTCGCCCGAGGAATTCAACCTCGCTATGGAATACAATTTCAAGGCGGCCAAGGAAATCCACGAAATCATGGTGGATGCTCTTCGCCGACGATACGAAGGAGGTGAGGCCTGATGGTTGAACTCGTTCCTGCCTTGTTGCGCCAAGAAGTTGCACGTTTAGCAGAAGAAGGCGCTCGCCTTGATGGCCGAGGTCAGTGGGAAGCACGGAATGTGACCCTTGAGACCGATTGTCTGTACAATGCCGAAGGCTCTGCCAAGGTCGTCATGGGCGGTACGGTTGTCTATGCCGGCGTCAAATTTGAACTTCGTACGCCGTGGCCAGACCGCCCAACACAAGGTTCGCTGATGTGTGGTGCTGAATTGCGACCAGTGGCTGGTCGTAAGTACGAGCCAGGCCCACCATCTCCAGAGTCGATTGAATTGGGCCGTGTGGTTGACCGCGGCATTCGTGAGTCAGGCTGCATTGACATGGACAGTTTGTGCATCGTCCCCGGTGAGAAAGTATGGGGCATCATGATTGACATTCACGTGATGTCCGACCAAGGCAACATCTTCGATGCGTGTGGCTTGGCCGCTATCGCAGCGTTGCGAACCGCCATCGTTCCAGCAGAGCGATTTGATGTGGGTGAAGACCACACATTGCAGGTCAATGGCACCCCCATCATGGCTTCCTTTACCCGTGTTGGTGGACGTTATGTTCTGGACGCTTCCGAGGAAGAAGAATTGGGTGGTGACGAGCGAATTCACATCACATTGGGAGACAAAGGGCATCTCCACTCTTTACAGAAGGGGCTAAAAGGGGTGTTCACTCCCGCCGAGTTTGCCGAGATCTTTGAGGTGGCACAGCAACGGTGTGTGGAACTTCGAAATCTCGTCGCACAAAAGGAGGGGAACTGATTGGCTAAGCGAACCCAAAAAGCAGGAGCAACCGGAAAATTCGGTGCACGATACGGTGTGTCTGTCCGACGCAATGCTGGCTCTGCCATGGCCAAGCGATCCCGTAAGTACACCTGTCCAGTGTGTCAGTATCCCAAAGTTGAGCGCCAATCTGTGGGCATCTGGTCGTGCAAGAAGTGCGACCACACCTTTGCTGGCGGAGCCTGGGAGCCATTCACCCGAGCCTCTGATTCGAATAACCGTATCCTCCGCCGCTCCGTAGAAGGCGCTACCACTGCTGACATGGCATACATCGCTCAAGAAGCAGCCATGAACTACGAACGCGAATTGGCCAACCGACCTCCGGTTGGTGAAGAGCCAGAGGTTGACGAAGCCGAAGCCTCAAGCGAAGAAGAGTGAATCGCTTTTGGTGAGCCAAATGTGGCGTCTCCAATTGAGTGTTCAATCACGTTCTGAAAACGACACCAAAGCGCTCGCAGCCTGTTTGGCGACAGATTGTGAAACGACCTGGGTCACGCCAACAGCCTTCACTATTGACCTTGAGGAACATGCTTGCAAAGACCTTCGTGCCATGTGGAACACCCGATTACGTGGCTTGATTGCGACCGATAGCGTCCTGAAAGTGTTCGGAAAGGATTCTTGAACCACCGACCCACCCTCCGAAACGGTGAGCGAATGGAAAACCTCGAACAATTGCAAGTGGTGGTTGCCGAAGTCCAAGCCGCTCGCCAACAAGTGAGCAGTGTGAGGGCCCAAGTTCAGGAACTTGAAGGGACCATCGCGGCTGTTGAGGCACAACCAGAACATCTGTCCCTGCACCGTCAGTTGGGTGGCGTCCTTATCGAGGTCGCAGACCGGAACGCTCTGTTGCAAGAATTGAAAGAAACGCTTCAGTCGCTGACCGTTCATTTAGAACGTTTTACAGAGCGAGAAAAACAACTGATTGCAACCTACGACGAGTTGAAACAATCCCTTCAGGGTGCTTGAGCATGGTTGAGATCAGCCGCCCTCTTCTCGAGGATTTGGCTGCGCTCAATGACTGGCTAAGCAAAGCAGTTCAACGAGGCCCTGTTGCCGTAGTTGCAGGGAAAAACGGCGATATGGACACCATTGGTTCAGCCGTTGCTCTTGCCGCTACACACCCCAACCTGCTGGCTTGCGGCGTCCACCTTGGTCGTCTTGCACGTACCATGGTAGAACATCACAGCGCACCATTTCGACATCTCAAGCAACACCAAACTGCATGGCCAAAACTCCTTGGCGGCATCGTCGTGGTGGACGCAGCTGCCCCCGACCAAACTGGTTTGACATTGCCTTCAGTGCCGTGCTGTGTGATCGACCATCATGCGACCGATGCTTGGGACCTTAACGAGGACGACCTTTCATTGAAGTGGGATGTACGCTCCACCACCGAAGTGGTCGCACACTACCTTGACCAACATTCTCCCTCTAGTATGACCTCCGCCGTTTGCGAATTCCTTCTTGCAGGATTGTTGACGGATACCGCTCGGTTCCGTCACGCCAATGCGAGTTCATTTTCAACCGCCTCTATGTTGATTGAACGAGGCGGCATCGACTATCAGGAATTTGTTCAACGGATAGAAGACAACGATCTTTCTCCAAGTGACAGAGGGGCCATTCTACGAGGGCTACGCCGGGCTGAAACCACCGAAGCAGGCCCTTGGACCATCATCCGAACCTCTGCGGGTACGCTCGAAGGTCGCTTGGCTTCGATGTTGAATGGATTGGGAGCAGATGCTGTGGTTGTGACCCGTCATCGTGATGGAGAAACCCGCCTCACGGTCCGAGCCCCACGGTCAAGCGTCCTTCAGGGACTTCATCTCGGTGAGGTGATGTCGTCGATGGCCGACGCCATAGGTGGAGAAGGAGGTGGTCACGACGGAGCCGCTGGCTGGACAGGTGAACTCGATGCGATTGCTGCCGAAACCGCCTTTATCGATGCAGTAGCCCGAACACCTCGTACGGAGGGAGCCCTTTGACCACCATTGACACACCAATTGGTCCCGGTCAATTTGTTTCGCGTTGGCGCACTGAAGGGCCAGTCAGTAGCGATGTACTGTCTGAATGGAAAGAAGAATTGGCTTGGCCTTCTTGGCTTACCTTGGCTGAGGCAGCCCTCTTTCTCGATGCCCCCGAGTTGTTGGATGCTATGGATGTTCACCTCACACCAGCGGAAAAAGCAGTGTTGGGCTTGGTCCGACGACGGTGGCTCGGCGACACGCACCTCGCTGAAGCCATTGAAGAGGCCCTTCAAGTCTCACGCTCGCCCGAGACCCGTGATTTGGCTCTCGAAGGACGATTGAGAATGGAACGCGGTTTGGTGCGATTTGAGGCCGGCGATACCGAAGGGGCAGAAGAAGACTTGACTTGGGCCGAAACCCGTCTCAAATCGGTCGCAAAAGCGAGCCGAGACCACGACCTCTCGTTGTTGAACAAAGCCGCCTATCATCTTGCTCAAGGTGAAGCCCTCATGGCGTTGCAAGTCTACGGTGACATATCCCGTAAAGCCGGACACGCTCATGAGACCGTGGCTATTTCCCGATTGGGTGCAAGCCGCATCCGGCATGCGCTCGGTCATTTGTTTGATGCGGGACGGCATGCTTGGAATGCTCATAAACACGCAATGTTGGCTGGGCAAACACAAATGGCGATTGAGGCAGGCACGCTCTTCCTTGATTTGGCATTTGACCACCAATCTACCGAGGCTCAACCCATGCACATTCAAGTAGAACAGGCTCAACCGCTTGATTTGGACAAGACGCCCCCAACATTGCAGGTACATCCTGACGATATGCAGGGTGTGTTTGATTGGTGCATGGAGCATTTGGAACCGGGATATGGTGGCCCCGAACGTCCCGATGTGCGTGCGATGCTGACACTTGCGCACAGAATGGGCCACATGGACCGTTTTGGATCATTGATGCAGGACCCTGAACAAGTAGACGACCCAATGTTGGCGGCCGTTGCGCAAGCCTGCGCCAACACCGAGGATGAAACCAACGCTTGGGGCCGACGCCTCGCAACATTGACGATGCTGTCATAAGGCTGAGAAATATTCGGCCAATTCTTCAAACTCCTCCACGGTCCATGCCTTGACGGGAGGGACTTCGGACCACCATTTCACATTCGAGACATGGCGGTCTGAAACTTGCCATTGGTCTTGTTGGTGAGGTTCAACGACCACATGAGCGACCCAACCCTTTGGATAGAATTCACGGTTCCATGCAACAAGGGTTCCTTCAAGACCAGTTTCCTCGAATAACTCCCGCTGCAATGCTTGTTCGGGCAGTTCATCACCCTCTCTGTGTCCACCAGGTATCTCCCAACCTCGCTGAGGGTGTTCAACAAACAGCACTCGACCTCCCGAACCCATCGACGTGACTTCTTCGCCCTTGGCCGTCACCCAAGCAAGGACGAACACGGGCAACCCAACAGACATGGACATCACTTCATGGCGGACTGAATGCGTTCAAGCCAAGGTTCAGCCCAAACTTCTCCATTGGCCAACAATCGGCGAGCCAAAAAGAAGGCTGCTTGAAGGTCGCCTTGGTCGAGTAACGTGCTGAGTCTCTGCTCATCTGGATGAGCGGACAAGGGGGCCTCTTCCTTAAACGAAGTAGTAATGTCTTCTTCTTTTGGTGTCGAAATCCGTTCAGTCAGCATCTGCATGCCGTGAAGAAAGGCTTCACGATGTTCAATACTCGGGCCAGACCATGGTTGTAACTCAGTGCCATCCATGTTCCCTTTCAGGCGTTCCAAAAATCGGTCCCTTTCGAGGTTGTGTGGTCGCCATTGCTGCACTTGGTCGTAACAGGACCAAGCATTGTCTACTTCGCCACGGCGTTCGTGCAACCGACCCAATTCCAGCCACAACTCATGGTTCATCGGACGATGAGCAAGCAAGTGCCGTGCAAGCTCTATGAAGATGTCTTCGTGTCCAGCACCTTTGATGCGTTCCAACCGTCGTCCAAACACAATATTCGCCCGCTGATCTCGAAAGTCTAAACGACGGCAACGATTGACGAAGTCTTCCAATGCACCTTCGGCCGACTTGGTGTTGATTTGTGTCCACCAGATGTCGGGGTCAAGTGAATCGTTGACGAACGCCGCCTCCAACAATGTTCGCCCGTGGGCAAGAAAATCAATACCCTTCAATTGGTCAACATGTTCAGGGTCGCGTCCCAAGACAACGAACACGTCTTCCAGAACCGCATGAAGCCCGTCACCGTCGTTGTTCAGCACTTTTAATTCGGCCAGGCAACGCCAATTACGTTCGTCTGTGAAGTCGTGAAGAATGGCCTGACGGGCGTTTTGCTCGGCCCATGCCAAATTTTCGGTGGCCCGTTCAGGGTCATCTTTTGCTAATCTTGCAAATTTTTGAGCGGTAGAGCGGTAACGGTTGCCGAGATTCCTGCGTGGGTGTTGCAAGAGGTCTTGACTGTCACTCATTCAACTCACCCTACTGCACAGACATGAACCCGCTTTGGTCAACTCCGTGGGGAATGGTTGCATCGTAGCCTATTTTTGAAGTGTTTCCGTCATCGTATCGGGATGGGTCAAGCGAACTGCCACGCTGGTGACTCAAAATGAGCGTGTCCCTATCAGGCTGCCATCGCGTCATCATGGCCCATTCCACTCGCACGGGGTCGGTGATATCGATGTCCTCGTCCACGACGGTGACGATTTTCATGCTCTTGTGTCCATCAAAGGCGGCTTGTATGGCTTTCATGCCGTCATCAGGATGCTTTTTCTTGATTTTCAATACGGCACCCAACCAACCGCATCCCCCCTCTGTCATGTGCACATCGGTGCATTCAACGACTTGGTTTACTGCGGCTTTGATGGTTGGAGCACGGGGCAGCCCCATGAGCGTCTTATGCTCTGCTTCACCCGGTATCAAAGCGTGAAAGATGGGATGGTCACGGTGCGCCAACCCGTCGACTTCAATCACCGGCTCCTGACGGACATCGTCCACGGTTCCCGTGATGTCAACATAGGGGCCCTCATCATCGTCTTCTAACGTAATACGGCCCCACCAAACATACTCGGCATCGGCAGGAGCGTGAACACCGTTTGGAAGCTGAACCAATTCAAGTGGCGTGCCGTACAACTTCTCATGAAGCGTAGCAGCGATGGTCAACTCGTCGATGGTATCGTTGAATGACATGGCTGCAGCCAGCAACACGACGGGGTCGGGTGCGTTGACGATGGCGACTGAAACCTCGCGTCCTTCAGCACGGGCATTCATCACCATGGTTCTCAAGTGACGGGGGACAAGACGAACCACGAGATGATTGGGGTCTCTCAAAAATTGGCGGTGAAATGAGACATTGCGAATGCCGTTATCTTCGGCGATGATGATGCTTGCAGACGAGTAACGACCCCTGTCTTGGGGCCAGTGATGAGGTATAGGGATGGATCGTAAGTCAACTTCTGTCGTTTGATTCTTCAAACAGGGTGCATCTTCGGCGGCGACGACGACGGGTTGTCCGGGGTTACTCATGGCCCAACCAAGCGTATCGATGTAGGCTTCCGGTTCAATCCCAATCGCAGCGCACAAACGGTCACGCGTCAGCATGTTGACCGCTGCCCGATGTCCGGGACACTCTGCGATGTTGGTGAAAACGGTCATCGCATGATTTGATGCTCTTGAATGGTGAAACATGCCGTGATGTAGGCTGATTTCATCCTCTTCTACCTTGGCCGCTCCAAGGTGGTCACGAAAGGCCATGAAGGTGCGACGAGGAGGCGTTGCTTAGAGTTGTTCATTCTGTTAGAGTGGGAGAACTTAACATCAAAATCAATCAACGGCGACCATGATTCGCCAAGGGTGAGGGATTTGATTAAATAGGGGCGGCAAGTCGGCGAAATGCTTCAAAGAGGTGGACATCATGGGCAGAGGACTCTTCGCAGGTGCAAAGATGGCCAAGGACCGACAGAAATTCCGTTGGTCCGACCGCCGTTACAAGAAGCGAATGCTCAAGTCTCGTGCCAAGCACGACCCGCTCGCAGGTTCCACCCAAGCGAAAGGCATCGTTGTTGAAAAGGTCGGTATCGAAGCCAAGCAACCCAACTCTGGTATCCGCAAAGCGGTGAAAATTTCGCTCATCAAGAACGGAAACAAACTCACCGCCTTCGCGCCCGGCGACGGTGCCATCAACTTCATCGACGAACACGACGAAGTCATGGTAGAAGGTATCGGCGGTCGCATGGGTCGTTCGTATGGGGACATTCCTGGTGTCCGTTACAAGGTGATTCAAGTGAACGGTGTTTCACTTGACGAAATGGTCCGTGGCCGAAAGGAGAAGCCAGTCCGCTGAGGTGAACATGATGAGCGACGCAGATGCAGATGTTGTTGAAGCCCAGCCCATTGCTGGCATTGGTACGAAAGTCTTCGGCAAGTGGGATGCTTCCGAAGTGACCTGCCGTGACCCTGGGCTTGCTCCTTACATCAACCTCACCACCGTGGGTGTACCTCACACCGGTGGGCGACACGCCAACGCTTGGTTTGGCAAGTCAAAGCTCTCTGTCGTTGAACGCTACATCAACAAACTCATGCGAACCGGCGCTTACACCGGCAAGAAAATGGGTGCCATGAAGGCCTTTGAGGGTGCACTCGATAAGATCGCCGAAAAATCAGGTAGCAACCCTCTCCAAGTCTTCGTCGATGCCATCTGCTCCGCTGCCCCTATGGAAGAAATCACCCGAATCAAGTTCGGGGCCGTCTCCCAACCCAAGGCCGTTGATTCGTCGCCATCACGCCGACTCGATGTTGCTCTTGCTAATTTGGCAGTAGGTGCTCAGAAGGGAACTCACAAGTCAAAGCGTACGCTTGAAAGCTGCATCATCAACGAATTGACAAAGGCCAGCGAAGGCGATGTCACTTCTTATGCTGTGAGCAAGAAAGAAGAAGTTGAGCGCATCGCGGCTTCTGCTCGTTGAGGCTTGCCGAGGGCACCGTTTCGCCGTTCTGCTGTCGCTTTTGCGTAGGCATTTGGCGAGTCACTTAATTACCCCTTTTCAGTGGGGCGAATCAACGAGAACACGGTGGTGACCATGGGACGCAAAGAAGACAACATCAAGAAAGCAACCGAAGTGATGCACAAACTTCCTCAAATCAGGAACTTGTGTATTGCCGCTCACATTGACCACGGTAAAACCACGCTCTCAGACAACTTGATTGCCGGTGCAGGTATGATGTCAAACGAACTTGCTGGCGCTGCTCGTGTTCTTGATTTTGACGAACAAGAATCTGCACGTGGTATCACCATCAACGCTGCATCAGCCTCCATGGTTCACGCCGTAGAAGGCACGGACTACCTCATCAACCTCATCGACACCCCAGGTCACGTTGACTTCGGTGGTGACGTGACCCGTGCCATGCGTGCGGTTGACGGTTGTTTCATCCTCGCTTGTGCGGTTGAGGGCCCGATGCCTCAAACAGAAACCGTCGTTCGCCAAGCCCTCAAAGAGAAGGTGAAGCCCGTCTTGTTCATCAACAAAGTGGACCGCCTCATCAACGAACTGCAGGTGACGCCTGAAGACATGATGGCCCGCTTCCAAGAGACCATCAAGAAAGTCAACAAATTGATCAAACAATTTGCTCCTGGAGAATTCAAGAAAGAGTGGCAAGTTTCAGTCCAAGATGGTACTGTCGCCTTCGGTTCGGCGTACCACAACTGGGGCATCACGGTCCCATACATGGCCAAGTCGGGTATTTCTTTCAAGGAAATTTTCGAATACTGTAACAACGAAGACCAGAAAACGCTCGCACAAAAAGCGCCTGTTCATGAAGTGTTGCTTGATATGGCCGTGACAAAACTTCCAGGTCCTGTTGAAGCTCAACCTTATCGCATTCCCAACATCTGGACCGGCCCACTTGATTCTGAGATTGGAAAAGCCATGGTCGGTTGTGACCCCAATGCCGAATTGGCCATGATGGTCACGAAGATCTGGATGGACCCACACGCTGGTGAAGTTGCTGTGGGTCGCGTGTACTCCGGTTCCATCAATCAAGGCGAATCCGTATATGCCATTGGAGCCGCCAAGCCTGAGCGTGTTCAGCAAGTGGCCATGATGGTCGGTGGCGACCGCATCACTGTCCCAAAGGTGGTTGCTGGTAACATTGCCGCTGTAACCGGTATCCGTTCCGCTGCTGCCGGTGTAACATTGTCTCGAGACAAGGATTTCACACCGTTCGAAGCCATTCGCCACTACTCTGACCCTGTGGTCACCGTGGCCGTTGAGCCAAAGAGCATGAAAGACTTGCCTAAATTCATTGACGCTTTGCGTTCGTTGGCCAAGGCCGATGCTTCGTTGCAGGTGACGACCAACCAAGAAACTGGTGAAGCTTTGCTTGCCGGCATGGGTGAACTCCACCTTGAAATTACAGTGTACCGCATTGAGGAAGAACAGAACATCAAGGTCAAGGTCAGTCCACCTATCGTGGTGTACCGTGAGGGTATTCAGGGTTCAAACCGCGACAACGCCTTTGAAGGCAAATCACCCAACCGCCACAACCGTTTCTTCTTCGAAGTGGAAGCCCTTCCTGCAGAAGTGACCGCTGCCCTCCGCGCCGGCGAACTCGGCGATGGCCCTGTGCGCAGCGGCGATGCCAAAGAGGTCGGAAACCGATTCGGTGAGTACGGCATGGACAAGGACACGATGCGCAAAATCTACGCCATTAACGGTACGAACGTCTTGGTTAACGATACCAAAGGTATCCAGAACCTCCACGAAACCCGTGAGTTGATCATCGAAGCCTTCAACGAAGTGTGCGTGAAAGGACCCATCGCTGACGAACCTGTTCAGGGAATGTTCGTCCGCCTCGTTGACGCTAAACTCCACGAGGATGCCATCCACCGTGGACCTGCACAAACGATTCCAGCCGTTCGTAACGGTATCAAGGGTGCCATGATGCGAGCACGCACAGTCTTGCTCGAACCGATGCAAAAAGCGTTTATTTCCGTCCCCAATGACTGGCTTGGTCAAGTAACCCGTGAAGTTACGACCCGTCGTGGCATCATTGAAGACATGCCCGCAGACGGCAATGTGACCACCGTTGTCGGTGTCATTCCAATCGCTGAAACCTTTGGGTTCTCCAACGACATCCGTGCTGCCTCGCAAGGTCGTGCTGTTTGGAATACGGAAAACCTGGGCTTTGAGGTTCTACCTCCCATGTTGTTTGACAAGGTAGTTGGAGAGATTCGACAGCGCAAAGGTCTCAAGCCTGAACCCAACCCTGAATCCTACTACGCAGACTGAGGGAAGTCTGGATGACAGGCAGGGTCGTTGGGTTGCATGTCAACCCAAACGGCGGCGTTCCAAAATGGCCAGTTGAATCACTCTTGATTACTGTAGATGGCTGCGAAGGTGACCGCCAACGCGACCGGCGACATCATGGAGGTCCCAAAAAAGCCGTCTGTTTGATGGAGCACGCCGTTCTGGCCTCTCTGCAAGAGGCAGGACACCCGATTGGACCTGGATCGACGGGCGAGAACGTACTGATGGAGGGCTTTGACTCAGGTGTTTTGGGCGAAGGCGTGCATCTCACCATCGGGGATGTGTTGCTTTGCATCACTGGCGATGCTCCACCTTGCAAGACCATACGTGCCTCTTTCTTGGAGGGTGATTTTTCCTCACTAAGTCATCGCCAACGGTCAGGTATGACACGCTGGTATGCCGAAGTCCTTCGGGAAGGAACGGTACACCTTGGCGACCGTATTGAGGTCAATGCAAGCGTGCCAACTGGAAGTCAGTGAGTTCCCGTAGTGCCACTAATGCTGGACCATCCTCAATTCTATTGAGGCAGGCATGAGCCTTTGCATGGAACGATTCGGCCATTTCTCTGGCATAGGCGACTGACCCAAGTTCGGCGAGAGCGGCAAGTCCGTCAGCGAGTTCTTCGGGGGCTACATCTTCACCCTTCCCGAGAACGGCGAGAAGCCTGTCTTTGACCGGTCCTTCTGGTTGGCGAAGCGCATGAATAACCATGAGGGTGCGCTTTCCTTGAGAGATATCAGAGCCTGCTGGCTTTCCAAGTGTAGCGGAATCGGACAACACATCGATGATATCGTCCATGAGTTGGAAGCAGAGCCCAAGGGCCTTGCCCCACTCAGCCATCACTTCGATGATCTCTTCATCAGCACCTGAGATACGAGCACCAATTTCCGCACAAATCAAGAACATCACGGCTGTTTTTCCTTCAATCATTTCCAGGTAATCTTCCTCCGACACATCCAGTCGGTCTTCAAATTCAATGTCCAACTGTTGACCTTCGCTGACTCGCCGAACCATCCAGGCGATTCGGTTGACCAAAGGCGCCACGTCCTGGGCCTCCAGATTCTCGGCTTGGACCAAACGTTCGAAGGCAATGGCGAGCATGGCGTCTCCAGCGTTGATGGCGGTGGGCATGCCGTATTCTACATGGACAGCATTTCGACCACGCCTTAGTTCATCGTCGTCCATGATGTCGTCGTGTACCAGTGTGAAATTGTGGACTGTTTCAATGGCGGCACCGATGTCAAGGAGTCCTGAATGTGAATCACCAACCGCTTTCGCGATGAGCCAAGGTAGGGTGGCTCTCATGCGCTTGCCTCCGCCCTCAATAAGGTGCATCATGGCGTTGCCGAGACGTTCGTGGCGAGAAGCCCGAAGACTGCTCTCTATCCGCTGCTCAATCAGCGGTTTGACTTCCATGATAGCCGTGAGTAAATCAGCCCCCTCTGCCTCGGGAAGCATGTAACTGATATCGCCCATATCATGGATGTGCTCGTCAGCAAGGGCGTTGAGAGCACGAGGGTCGTTCGCCGCGGCCCACCATTCTTTCTTCATGATTCGTGCAGCAATGCAGCGGAACCATGGAGCAACAGCATCCTCTGGCGGGCGCTCTTCAATCAGCATCGCCTCAAGTTCCTCTCGAGAAACCCACATGACTTGAGCCACTTCGTTTGGATTTGGGTTCACTTCAACATCTGCGCAGAGAACAAGAATGTGGTCCAACTCTCGCTCGATCCATTGTCGGTTCATCCTTGCCGCGTAGCGCATTTTCGTCATATAGGTAATGTCATCAAGAGAGATACTGGACGGGTCAATGCCCAGTTCCTGTTCCAACTTGCGAATGGCTGCACGCTTGACGCCCATGGCCTCGTGTTCATCCATTTCCTCTTGACTGTGCAGCGGGTGTGAACAACATGCATTAGCCCATACATGGGGGAAAGTTACCTTGTCGCCTGAGCGTTGCTGAAGCAACATTTCGCCGTTTGAGTTGAACAAAAGGAGGCTAAATGCCCGGTGGAACACACCAGCACCTTGGTGCGCCTCAAGTTTTGAGATTGGGCCGATGATTTCGTCACGTTCAGTGACATGAATGACTGCCTCCGCCATCAGTTCAGCTTGTACAGGGTCAGCAGAGCCAAGAGAGGATTTGTCCATGTCGGCGAGGTCAACATGTGGAACATCGCCGATGCCGTACCCTGTCATGTGTTCACCAGTGGTGTGGAGTCGCGGAGGCTACATGAAGAGTTCTCCGCTTGCTCATGAGGCGAGTTTTGTGCCTCGAACCTGTTGACCAAGACAGGCTTGAGTGACTCGTTGTGCATGTTCTCCACTCACGAGAAGAACCTCAATGCCTTGCTTATGAACCAAGAATCCTCGGTTAACTTTGAGGCCGATGCCTCCTGTAACATCCATCTCAACGGCGTGTTCGCCTTCAAAGAACATGTTTTCAGTCAACCGTTCTATAAGATATGATTCGCTTGACACCCCGGGCGGTTGCGAGAGAACGCCTTCCACGCCACCCATGGCAAACACAAGGCGATTGACCCCGGGGAGTTCTGTGGCGAGCCGCACCACCAAATCGTCGCCAGAAAGGATGCCAAACCGTTTTGGTTCATCACAGTCTACCACATCACCGTGTGTGACAACCACGATGCCTTTGGGTGCATCTCTAAACAGCGAGAGGTCACCCTCAAATGACGGCCCTGTGTTACGTGCCCATTGATGGGGTGCAAGCGAAACCGCTGAAATATCCAACCGTGTGAGTGCATTGAGTACATGTTCGTTGAGGGCTAACATATCGTTGCGCACGTCGGTCACAGCTTCATCTTGTGTCAATGGACCATCAAATGTAGCCCCTTCTACATGTCCCTCTGCAAGGCGGTATTGTTTGGCTTTGAGGTGGCCGAACGAACCCGCTCCGTGAACCAATATGACGTCAATGTCTTCCTCCATCACCTGTTCGATCTGTTGTGCTAAATCATTGAGCACTTCTTCCCGAACGGTTTTGAGTTGGCCTTTTTCAGTAATCAGTCCGCCACCCCATTTGAGCACGACGCGCTGACGCATGGCATTGCCACGGGTCTTAACTCCATGAGGCTACCGTTTCCTCTCATGAGCAAGGATTGATGAGGCAGAGGCGAGGATGGGAAAGACATGGGAGATGAACCGACACTGGACGCCTTCATGCGTCACATCCAAGTTTGCCTGGAAGAAGCCCGTACCATCGCTGATAAAAAAGAGCGAGAACAGCGCTTGTGGCAGTTGGAATCTGCTCTCCAAGAAGCCATTATCTACAAGAATCGGGTTGAGGAATTGCAGCGTCATGGGATTGACCCCATTCGCCTTGTGGAGGGTGAGAAGAACCAGTCACCTGCACCTGCACCGAAAAAGGTTGAGGCCCTTATGACTGGCCATGCTCATTGCCCAACATGCAGAGCTATCCTTGAGCCAGATTTGGCCTTCTGTCCGGCTTGTGGTGCAGAGAAATAAGCGAATCACTCTTCTTCTCGTTCCCATTCTTGGATCATTTCCAGAATCATAGGGTCGTCATCGTCTACTTTGTAGAGGTACTCGCCGGGAACCTCATCGGTGAGGAACACGGTCGTGCCAGCTCGGTAGATGGTGTGGCCATCTGCAATCGCTCTGGCCGTATCAATCTCCAAGATGGCTGGGCGGTCAATTCGAACGTGACCTGCCTCCATGGCGTTATGTATGGAGCGGGATAGGTGAACGTTTTTTCGGTCTCCAGCGGTCAACCCGAATTCGAGTAATGTGCTCACCTCTTCCTCTTCGCATGGGAAATAGAGCACTTCTGGAATATCGTCAGTAGGCAAGTCAAGGTCTAATTCAATGGAGTGGCCATAGGTGGCTCGAATCATACCGTTTTCAATTTGGTAACGCCCCTTTTCGTCTGCATTGGCGATGGCTTCGAAATGCCAACCTCGTAACCAATGGTAGTTTCGGCGTTGATTTCCAATGGCATCGGAAAGTTCGCGAACGTTGACCCAACCATTGATGTCCATGTCCACTCCGAATTTTTCGGGAGCGTGACGCAGCACCAAGGCAAGAATACGGCCAAGCGAGTTCGCTTCTCGGTCGCTCATGATGAATTTTCCTTCTTCGTTGCACACGGCGCAGTTGGTTCCTGAGAAGTGTCCGTGAGATTTGCATTGGCGGAGCATGATGTGCATGCGGGAGGGGCCTGTTCAAGAACCCTGCGGGATATCTTGTCTGCAAAGTTGCCGCTCGTGAGGCTACATAGCCGTGGGTATGAAATGCTCCATGCTCGTCCCTTGTTCATGGTGGATGTGGCCGTGGTCGGTGCCGGCCAGACAAAATACGGCAATCATCCTCTCGGGCTCAAAGGCATGTGGGCTGAGGCAGCAAGCAAAGCCTTTGCAAGCATTGATGGGGATTTTTCACCTAACCTCATCGATGAAGCCTTCATTGGGAGTCTTGCGTTTGGAGGTTCTCAACTGGGAAACACAGCCGCTTTGTTGACGGAACATTCTGCCATGGACGGTGTTTCAGTAAGGCGTGTTGAGAATGCATGTGCCTCCTCTGGTTTTGCCTTCCGCGATGCTTGGATGGCCATCAAAAGCGGCCAAGCCGATATCGTCGTTGCAGGTGGGATTGAGAAAATGAACGACCTCACAGCAGACCGAAGACGGTACTGGTTGGGCGTTTCCGGTGATACGGAATGGGAGCGGTTGGCTGGGTTAACATTCCCTGGAACGTATGCATTGATGGCGCGTCGTTATTTTCACGAATTCGGTGCGAGTCACGATGATTTGGTCCATGTGAGTGTCAAGAATCATCATCACGGTTCGCTCAATCCGATGGCCCACATCCAAAAAGAAGTTACATTTGACAAGGCTGCAAGCGGTTTCATGGTGGCTGACCCTCTCACGCTTTACGATTGCTGTCCTACTTCAGACGGCGCATCGTGTGTCGTGCTTGCAGCCGACCATGTTGTTCAGAAATTAACCGACACGCCTGTTTGGGTACGGGGTTCTGGTGCGGCATCAGATCATCTTGCGCTTCATGACCGCCCCTCAGTCACGCAACTCCAAGCAACTCAGCATGCAGCGAGGAAAGCCTACACCATGGCGGGTTTAACCTCCTCGGACATCGATATTGCAGAAGTCCATGATTGCTTTACCATCGCAGAAGTGATGGCAACAGAGGACCTTGGCTTCGCACGTCGGGGCGAAGGCGGTGTGTTTGCCCGTGAGGGGAGAGGTCTGCTCAACCAAGGTAAGACCACCATCAACGCAAGTGGTGGTCTCAAGGCCAAAGGCCACCCCTTGGGTGCTACCGGAACGGGACAAGTGGTTGAGGTGTTCAAGCAACTCAGAAACGAAGTGGAAACCGAGCGTCAAGTGCGAGATGCCTCGGTTGGATTAACACACAATGTTGGTGGGTCAGGTGCGACCTGTGCCGTTCATGTCTTTGGGAGGGACCGTGCATGACGTCCGAAGTGTGGATGGGGTATCTTGTTCACCATACTGATGATTTGACTGTCATTCAGTCACCCTTTGTAAGGGAGGGCGTTCGTGTCTTTGGTGCAGATAGCGATGCAACCACATTGGCCGTTGCAGTCATACTTCACCGAATGCAACACGAAGCCGTCACATCGGTTGGCGTGCCAGATGGCATTGATGCCGAAACAGTATCACTTGCGTGTTCTGTGACCGCTGAGGTAGGCGATAATGAGAAAGAACCTGCTTGGGACCTTCTCCTCAGTGATGAAGCAACCCTCATTTTCGCCCGTCAAGGGGCTGAAGTTGAATTAACATCCATGGATGTTGAAGTTGAAGTTGATGGCGAATTCCACGCGGCGCTTGAAGATGCATGGATGCGAGAATTGTCGACCACCCATGTGAGTCAAGGGGCTTATGTTTCAAAATCGCAATACGAAGAAGGGGCCCGCTCACGCTTGATGTTGGAAGGTCAAGATGGCTCATCTGGAATCGTTTGGCCCCCACGATTTTCGGATGTCGTTGCTGGCTCAACTCCCGATTACCGTCGACTTATTCCTCGTGGTTCTGTTCATTCCTGGACCACGCTTTCTGCTGCTGGTGCCCCCTCAGAATTTGCCCTGAGGGCCCCCCTCTTGGGTGGTATCAGTACCGTTTTACTCGACCTTGAAGACGGCCCGAAAGGTGTATTTTTGCTGGTTGATGATGAAGATGCTGAACTCGAAATTGGGTTGTCTATGGAACTCGTCCTCCGTCGCATTTATGCCCAAGAAGGCTTCATTCGTTACGGTTTGAAAGCCCGTACCATGCATTCTTGACAAAGCATTCATAGAAAGTCAAGTTCACCGTGTGGGCATGGCGGGTTTTGGTGGAATGCGAAAGGGTCGTGAAGCGGCAAAAGAGAACCTCAGCTACACCGAAGGCGGAGACTGTCCTCGTTGCGGTGGAAACGCACAAGATTCCACCATGGCGGGTTATCTTCAATGCGGCTCGTGTGGCCATGAATGGGCCGACCCAAATTATGTGGAAACGAAAAAGCGCCCCGAACCTCCAACGCACCGGCGGGATGCAGAATTAATTGAGCAATTCAAGCAAGAGATGCAAGCCGGTGAGTTGGCGAATGTTCTTGGCGTCAAGAAGGACCTCACAGGAGAGCAAGAACAATCGCTCAAGCGATTGGAAGAGAAATGGATGAGCGGAATGCAAGGTCATTACAACGCTGCGGCTGAAGAGCGTAAACCACTGATGATCAGTTTTGACGACGACGACAACATCCTTACAACGGAAGTTGCCGCCATCACCATCGTGTCCAATGGTTTTGATGGTGGTGAAGAGATTCGCCTTGAGTATCCAGGACGCGGCACGGAGTTCTATGCCTACAACGAGCGTAGTCCAACGGGTTGGAAACGTGGTCCCAATGCTGAAACGACGGCCCGGTCCATCGCCAATGTCATCAACCGCTCCTCAAAGTTGGTGTATGCCAACCTTGAGGGTGTCCGGATTTCTTTTGAGTTGCGGGATGAAAGCCTTCAAGCATCCTCCTTCGTTATCTTCGTTGACGACCCCGGTGGTACCGACATCGTGGCTGAAAAAGGCGGCGTTGTGCTTGACCACCGAGACTTTTCAACGATTCAGGATTATCGAAACGTTGTTGAAATGGTGCTTGAAGACGGTATCATCTCTCCAAGCGAAGACCAATTGCTTTGGGCCATGCGTGAACAATTGAACATTGACGATGCGTATCATATCCAAATGGTGATGGAAATTTGCGGGGCAGACACACTCAAGGAATGCACAAATTGCGGAGGAATGGCTGAATTGTATCCTGAATACGCAGCCTGGTATTGTCAACCTTGTGAATCCTGGTGTTGAGTTCTTTTTTTCGCCCTTGCACCCTTTCTATAGATTGTATTGACCCGCTTTTGCTGAGGCTTCTGGGTGCTCAATCATAATTTCATATGGGGACTCTTCATAAACTCAAGCGGTATCCGAAAGCCAGTGAGCCTATGGCGAAAGATGTGTTGTATATCGGAATTGACTTGGGAACTTTCCGCTCTGTGATGGTTTCCTCTGACAGCCACGAAGAAGAAGAATTGACGGTTATCGGTACGCCCAAAGACCCCATTGCTCGGAACTTCCTGAAGCGAGATGTACTCTTCGGCAACGATGCTCTCAAGAACAGGCTTGCGCTCAACCTTTTCCGTCCTCTTGAACTTGGTGTCATCAAAGACACGCCGGAAGACAGGGAATACATTGCTCATTTCATCACCCACCTCATCGGTCTTTCCGACCCAGAAGAGTACGACCGTGTAGTCGCTGTTATCGGCGCACCTGCTGAAGCAAGCCACGTGGATAAGACGGCTATCTTTGATGCGGCAGCTGGCTCTGTCAACTCGGCCATGATCATCTCCGAACCGTTTGCTGTTGCTTACGCTCTTGATATGATCAACCACACCTTGGTCATTGACATCGGTGCAGGTACGACCGACCTTTGCCGTGTCTACGGAACCATTCCAGGTCCCGGCGACCAAATGCACACCGGCTACGCTGGCGACTACGTCGACAACGCCCTGATCAAGGAAATTCAGTCCAAGTACAACGGTGCTCAAATCACCAAAGACATGGCTCGACGGTGGAAGGAAGAGTACTCCTTCGTCTCAACCGCAACGCCTGATGACCCAATTTTGGTTGACTTCTCCATCGAAGGAAAGGCCATGACACTCGACATCACCGACTGCATGCAGCGTGCTTGCGAATCCATCGTTGACCCCATCGTTGAGAATGTCAAGAAGCTCATCGCTGGGTCCAACCCAGAATACCACGACGAGTTCCGCAAGAACATGGTCCTCGCCGGTGGCGGCTCTTCCATCAAGGGACTCGGTGCCCTCATTGAACGTCGACTGTCCGATATGGGCGATGTCAATGTCCACGTGGTTGATGATCCTGTTCGTTTGGGCGCCATGGGCGGTCTACGACTCGCCATGGAAGTCCCTGAGGACATGTGGAAGAACCTGACCTTGGCATCTCGTTGATTTGGTCAAGGACGCCCGCTGTCTTTGAAGACAGCCAAGGTTGAGTCAACCTGTTGATTTCTATTTTTTTCAGTGGGTTGAGAAATCAATTCCAACATTTTTATTATCCTTGGAACGATGTACACATCATGCGGTCTGTAGTTTTGATTCTCCTTTTGCTGACGCCGCCGTTCCTCGCCTTCATCGACCATCCTATGAGTGATTCAGATCCGGTATTGGAGGACGAATCCGCTGGCCCTGCCCAGGTTCTTGGAGGGGGTAACCCGCTTGGGTGGGAGTGGGTTGAAAAAGACGAACTTGCAGGGTATCTTTGGATTCGTGAGATAGAGGCATTAGACGATGGAACCGCCTTCGTCGCCGGTATTTTCTCAGGAGGCAGTGTCAGCGTTTACAATCATCACATCACGAATGGTGGTGGCTTTGATGTGTTCATCGGTAAGCGCAATTACGACAACAAATGGTTGTGGCTCACACGATTTGGTGGCGCAGGTGATGAATTTTTGAACGATATGAAATTTGACAACGCTCAAGATTTGTTGCTTGTTGGAACGACCGATTCACCACAAGTCCAAGTGACCACCAATCAACAAACGACGATAACACACACCAACCTCGGTGTAGTTGACGGTTGGGTGGCCCATGTCAACAGCAGCACCGGTGATTTTTCTTGGTTAACAGGGATTGGTGGAACGGGCGTAGACAACCTCACAGGTGTCTCTCAAACGAGTAACGGCGATATTGCGTTGTGCGGTTGGACTCGCAGCCCAAGCCTTACTTTTAACGGTACACAATACACCACTGCAGGAAACGAAGACATGGTCGTGACCTGGCTTTCTTCCTCCGGTTCGGTCACGAAAGGTATGGTATTTGGTAACACAGGCACAGAGATGCTTCATGATTGTAAAGTGGACAACAACGGCAAAACCATTGCCGTTGGAGAATTTTCATCCTCCACGTTGGTACTGAATCAAACGACCATTTCTCACGGAGGTGGAACGGGCAGCGATAGCGTGGTGCTCCGTGTTTCTCCGCAAACAGGCGTCGAGTGGGTGCGATTGCCCATTGCCTCTGCGCACGACCTTGCGATGTCAGTGGTGGTTGATTCTGCTGGAAACATCTTCGTTGCGGGCGAACATCACTACAACGGAACGGGTTCAAGGACCATCACTTGGGGGTCCATCCAATTGAATACGGGTGCCGACAAATCCATGGTCTACGTAGTCAAAATATCCAATGTTGGCGCCATCGGCTGGGCACTACAGGGTTATCTGTATCCCAATTCCTATGGTTACTACCGACAGGTGATTCAGCCAAATCTTGACCTCGTCGGAACGCACCTTGGTTTGAGCGTCCAGACGAAAGGGTATAGCTGCTTGACATTCCGCTCAGGAAGCAATTCATATGGGTGTTTTTCAGTGAGTGGGTCATCCACATCTTGGGGGTCGATTATTGTTGGAATTACCAATATTGGTACGTTATCAACGTCGAATTATCGTTCCTACGGAACAACGCTTGTCTACGATTTTGATGCGGTTGACAACACGACAGGTGGCTCGGATTTCGTCACTTCTGGTTGGAATAACATTGCACGAACCACGTCGACGTATACGGATTCATCCGATGCTCCTGGAGGATTTGTCCACCGTACTCTTTGGCAAATGTACACGAGTTCCATTGGTCCAACAAGTTCCTCTCCGATGGAGTCTTTCATTGGATTGACAGGGCCCGAAGATATCATTGACATCGCGCCTATTTCTGCGACTCAACATGCTGTCCTCATTCAATCGCGGACTCAAAGCATGAGATTTGACCAGCATGTTGTTGGTGGAGTGGAAGGCAACCGACTCATCCTCGCTGTCATTGACAATAACGGAAATTGGATTTCAGCCGATGAACTCACCTTTGGTCGTTCACGTGTTGAATATTACGGCTGGCAAAACGACCAGCAATACAATCACAATCGGATGGGCGCCAACATGGATGTGGCACCGAACGGAACGGTATGGATCAGCCTTTTCTGGTCGGATTACCTTGAAATTCCGAATGTCATCCAAAAGGTAAGCGGCAACGATTTCGGTGTTATTTCTTGGAAACAATATGTGGGTTGGCAGTCCTATACCCGCTTGACCTTTGAAAAAAGTTCAAGTTACAAATTCACCAACGACATTGCTGTTGACGGCTTCGGCAGTGTCTACGCGTTGGGAACATGCGGCGGTTATCTTTACGCTGATTCTACCTATATCAGCACGCAATCAGGTCGGCGTACGTGCATTGCAAAGTGGAACGTGAGTACATCCGACTGGGACACCCAATACTCTTCCAACGGATACTATAACGGCCCTCAAGCCAGCGCCATTAGCGGCCATCCCGGCGGCGGGGCTGTCGTGTATGACCGAGGAGGATATTGGTACAACGCTTGGGGTGGAGGTAGTACAACTCATACCGACCAATACCAGGGTGGATTGGCCTATCTATCGCCTTTGAATAACTCGGCCATTTTCCTTGGAAAACCATCGGCGTTAAGCGGGTCACATCGTGTGGCTTCCATGGACGTCAATTCCAACGGGGATGTGGTACTGGGCGGTTGGTTTGACAATTCCATCTCGTATCCGAATTGTTGTTCGGTCAATACCGGTGGTGGAAAAGACGGCTACATGACCTATTGGAACAACACCACATCGGCCTGGGATTGGGCCATTTCGCTTGGCGGTTCGTCAAACGACATGATTCAGTCCATGCGCTTTGTGGGCAACGATAGCATCGTGGTTGTGGGCAGTAAAACCGGTGTCATCAGTGTTGGTTTGACCACCTTATCTTCTGCTGGAACCGGTTTTGTCGCCGTAGCATCAACTGCTGGCTCATGGGAATGGGCTCAGCAGCCAGAAGGAAGCACCTCGCTCAACGCGGTATCAATCGTTTCGAACCAGTCCATTCTCGTCGCTGGCAATTTAGGTTACCAATCTTCAAACCATGTGTTTGGACTTGATAGCCTCACTACGAGTGATGGTACGGACTTATTTGTTGCGCGTATGAGTCCGGATTCAGATTCAGATGGCATTACCAATTCAAGGGATAATTGTCCAAGCATGTATAATCCGTCGCAAGTTGATTACGACCTTGATTTGACAGGAGATTTGTGCGATTCAGACGACGATAACGACAGCGTTCCGGATGTTGTTGACGCATGCCCAATGGGAACATTGGCTTGGACAAGCAATTCAACATCCGACTACGATAGCGATGGTTGTCAGGATGCCAGTGAGGACAACGATGACGATGATGATTCGGTCTGGGATGGTGCCGACCTTTGTCCAACCGGAGACCTGAATTGGACCAGTGTCGCATCTCCGCCAAGCAGTCGAACCGATTACGATTCGGATGGATGTCAAGACCTCACAGAAGATGCGGATGATGACAACGACGGCGTCAACGATACGGTCGATGTTTGCCCGTATGGAGCGCTTGGCTGGGTGTCTTCATCCACCACCGATGCCGATGGAGATGGTTGCATTGACCTTGGCGAGGACGATGATGACGATGGCGATGGCGTCGCAGATACCATGGATGCATGTCCGAATGGTGCCTTGGGGTGGACGTCCAATGCAACAACCGATAACGACGGAGATGGATGTTTGGACGCGACCGAGGATTTGAACGATGATAATGACGACTTCCTTGACATTGATGACGCGTGTCCGAACGGCACCGTTGGGTGGTCATCAGGTCGCTTTACAGATTACGATGACGATGGATGTTACGACGACGGCGAAGATAACGACGATGACGCAGATGGTGTGGTTGATGTGGATGATAATTGCCCAATGAGCATTCCTGGGTGGAGAACGAACCCAACGGTGGATTTGGATGGGGACGGGTGTCACGATTGGAACGAAGATTGGGACGATGATGGTGACGGCATCAGCGATCTGACCGACCAATGTCCTCGAACGGCACTTGGTTTGAATGTCGATTCGGCTGGTTGTGCAACCGGTGAATCACCTCCCTCCGACGGAGGTTCCAGCGTGACGAATAATTACCAAAACACCACGTATGTGAACAACACATATCAGAATGATTCGTATTTCAATTCGACCTACCTCAACGAAACGAATCAGTACGAAAACAACTCCTATGCTTTTGAAAACAACTCGTATGCCAACACGACCTATGAGAACGCGACCTACGAAAATCAGACTTTCCAAAACACCACGAATATGATTGAGAATAATGCGAGCACGAGTGAAGAGAACAATGCGTCTGACGGAGGAGAGGTTGCTCTGGATTCTAAGGACGAGGATGCTTCTATGGGCTTCATTGAACTGGCGGTCGTAGCCTTGCTGTTAGCCATCTTCATCGTGCAAATTCTCATGGTTTCCAAACCTAAACAAATACCGTTTTCAGCCCAACAACAGGGCATGTACCAAGAGATGGAGTCCGACGAATTTGACAAATTAAAGGATGAATTTGAGACGAAATCTTTGACTGAAGAACCTAAGTCGTTGGTTGTGCCAGAACCGGATGCAACGGTTGAGGTGACAGCGGACATGACAGTCGTACCTGTCATGGAACAAGAGGTACCGGCATCGGATGAATTGGTTTCGGAAAGTCTCATTTCCACAGAAGACGAACCTAAGGCCTCAAACGACGAAGAGGAAACGGATGCACCGACATCATTGCCTGATGAAGGGCTGACTGGCTCAGTGGATGAAAACGGATACGAATGGATTGAATATCCGCCAGGATCAGGTCAAAATTACTACAGAATCCAAGGTGAATCAACATCTTGGATAATTTGGGAACA
>JAYPCE010000023.1:0-33228 GCA_038124565.1 Candidatus Poseidonia sp. | reverse complement strand
GAAGACCGCCAAAGGCTCTCTGAAGGTGTCGAGATTGAACTTGAAACCAACGGGGAACTTGAACTCTACACCACACAACCAGCAATTTCGGTTGGAACGGAGAACGGCATGACCCTGTTGACCATTGCTGAGGGCAAAAAGCGTCAGGTGCGTCGCATGATGGCGGCCTTGGGCCACGAGGTCACATCGCTCATGAGAATTCGAATCGGTGGTCTCAACTTGTGGTCGTTTGATTTGAATGAGGGTGAGATGGTTGAGGTCACGCAGATGGACCTTGAGGCCGTGCTGTTTCGTGAATAGGAGGACAAAAGACCTTCAACAACCGCTTCCGTGGAATGGCGAGGGAGCACCATGCCCGGCGACATGTCTTGGATGAAAGCGCGATACGACGAACTCAGCGAGAAATCTTTGTTGTGGGAGCCGCCCACCTTGGAAGGACCCAATCAGCCTCGCTGTACAATGGATGGGAAGCCTACCATCATGTTGTCTGCGAACAATTACCTCAACCTGACCACCCACCCGAAGGTCGTTGCCGCCATGCAGGAAGCCACCACCAAATACGGGGCTGGTAGTGGGTCGGTTCGTGCCATTGCAGGAACCATGGACATTCACTTGGAGGCTGAGAAAAAGGTCGCCCAGTTCAAAGGTGTGGAAGCCTCACTCATCTATTCGGCAGGGTACACGGTGAACGTTGGTTTGATTCCCACCTTGGTAACGGGTCCGCAGGATGTCATCATCTCCGATGAACTCAACCACGGTTCCATCATCGATGGCGTCCGATTGACCAAAGCCTCGCGTGGCGTCTATGCTCACAACGACATGGGCGAACTGGAAGCGGTGCTCCAAGCCCACGAATCTTCTGAGCGTAAACTCATCATCACCGATGGGGTGTTTTCCATGGACGGAGACGTGGCTCCGCTGGATGAAGTGACGGCGCTTGCTGAAGAATATGGCGCGATGGTTTACGTTGACGATTGTCATGGTGAAGGCGTGCTTGGCGAGGGTGGAGCAGGCATCGTTGACCATTTCAAACTCCAAGGGAAAGTGGATTTTGAAACGGGTTCATTTTCCAAAGCCTTGGGTGTGCAAGGCGGGATTCTCGCCGGCACCGAAATGACGCGCAGCCATGCCCTCAATCACTCGCGCTCCTGGCTGTTGTCGGGCTCCCAACCACCAGGTGTCGCCGCCGCACAAAAAGCCGCTATCGAAGTCTTGATGAGCGAACCAGAACACCACGCTCGGTTGTGGGAGAACACCAATTATTTCCGTAAGGAACTCCAATCCTTGGGCTTTGACACCGGTGAATCAACCACACCGATCATTCCTGTCATGTGTGGGGAATCAAGCACAGCCAAGGCCATGACTCTGGCTCTTGGTGAAGAAGGCGTGATGGCGGGGGCCATTGTGTTCCCCATGGTGGCTCGCGACAAGGCACGAATACGAACGCAAATGTCAGCAGGTCTCACTCGACAAGATTTGGATGATGTGTTGGCCGTCTTTGAACGAGCCGGACCGAAAGTTGGCGTGATTTGAGTCTTATTCGGATTCAAACGCGTCAACGACCTCAAGCATTTCAGCATCCTCGCCAACCATGTCCTCGGCTTCCGTGGAGACCTCGGACTTCAATTCCATACCAGCAAATGGGTCCTTTCCGTCTTCAATCATGCACAGGAGACGCCAGCGTGGCGCCCATGAAAGGTGAACATAGACGGGTCCGGGCAACAACAGCAGCGCCCAAACGAGGAAGGAAGGCATCGCTAACAGGTCAACTCGGTCGATGGTGAGCAACGCCAAGCCCAGAAATGGCATGGGATAGAGCACGGTTCTGGGCGGCGTCACCGGCAGTCGCTTGGAAAAAGAAACGAGCATGAGGGAAATGAAGCCGGTGAAGGCACAAGCGACGAGCAGAAGCGAAGTATGGTAAAGCCATTGAACGCCCCAAACATCGTTGTTTTTGTCCCCGAACGCATAGGGGAGCAAAAGCGCAAGGCCGACCAACACGCCGTAAAATGCACCGATGTTGGCGGGATGACTCAACCAAAGAGGTAGGCGTGAAAAGCGGCGTGAAAGCGAAGTCCCGAGCAACGTTTCTTGCTCATTGGTGGCCAATTGCTCGACCTTGGTCGTCCAATCTTCGCTGGTAGGCACGGACCTTGGGTTGCGTGAATGGGTTTTGAACATAGAGGGTCATTTCGGCCGAAAGAGTTCATTCTTTTCTGCGGAAAAACGACACCAAGGGGCTTTCGACCTCGAGTTCCTTTTCCTCTTCCAACCACGAACGTTCCAACAAGCCCGAATCGGTCCTCTCCCGCTCACGGGCATCCTCAATGGGGTCGGGGACCTCGTTGACTGCATCCCGCAGGGCAATGGCTTGGTTGATGAGGGCAAGGTGGCGAACCATGGTGGGAGTTTTCTCCCTCTTTTGACTGAAGTGACCGAGCACGGGAAAGTCAAGGGTGTCTTGTGCGAGGCTGAATCCACCCAGCAAGTCATCAGAAATGACGCGCACACGGTGGGGGCCAGGGTCACACCACGTACCATCCGAGAGTTGAACCGCCACGGTGGCTTGGCCCATCGGCTCTCCTTCCATAAACGGGTGGTTGAGGTTCACCGCAAGCGGAGTTGTGGCGTGACTTTGGTAACGAAGCAGCAGAACCGTTGTGTTAACCGCCAAAGTAAGCAAGGCCACGGCGAACGCCAAGGGTGGGGCAACACTGAGCCATTGAAGCAGTACCACAAGGAGGGCGGCGACAACAACACTGACGCCGAGACCTGCATTTCTTCCTGCGATGAACGGTTGGGCAACCGAGGTTCGAATAAATGGAATCATGTCCGAGGGTAACGTCGTTGATGGGCCACCCATATCCGTTTTAGGCGCCGGGTTCACTTGAACTTCACGCCCGTGGAACTTGGTGTTCGCTCGCCTCCAACGACCATACTCCGTTGTCCTCGGCGTAAGCAGCGATCGCTTCCAAGTGCGCAGCGATGTCCAAGCCCCAAGCGATATGCCAGCCTACGAGTTTTGGTTGCAATTTCTCCCACTGTTTTGCCACACCGGATTCGTTCTTGCGCTGGTGATGGAGCAAGAGAGCAGCCGTTTGAATCAGGCCTTGAATCAACAGCACTTCTTCCGCAGGGGCTTGCCGTGCCTTCAATCCGTTCCACATGGTCTCCCAGGCTTCATGGGCATGCCAGAAATGGCCACCATCGAACAGAGCGAGTCCCTCCTCGAGCAAAGCCGCTTCCTCAAGGGACAACTCCCCTGCTTCAAAGGCCATGTGTCGGCCGTGGAGGTTGAACCTTGAAACAGTTCGTGTCTTCATCCAAACGCCGCACCTTTCAAGAGGGAGTTCGGTGAAGCCGTGCTGTAGGGTGCGGATGCATGGTTGATATCCAGCATGGAGATTTGTTGGAACAGCGGCGCGGCGGCGTTGATGTTTTACGAACCATGGTTCGCAACCTCGCTGTTCACGAGCAGTCCGGAGCGGTGCAAATCCGAACCGCAGGGAACGATGAATCGCATGCGGGCTGGTTGCTCTTTCGTTTGGGTCACCCTGTTATGGCCTTCCACACCGGAACGGCTGAGAAAGAAGGGCTTGAAGCGTTGTTATCGATTGAGGAGGACGCCATGGATGTCAACAACCATGTTGAATTGTACGAGCTGTCAATGAATGCTTTGCGCTCGGTCATGAGCCAACGTCCTTCAAGCGTCTTGCATCTTGAGCATCAGGCTCAAGCGAGAGAGGGAGATTCGTGGTGGTCAAGCGTCAGGCTTCCATCGACATCATGGCGAAGGGCTGCGCGTTTGGAGGACATCGACGAGATGGCGCTCACGACAGAACACCGCCGACGTGAAGGGATGGCCAGTGAAGTTGAGCAAGGCTTGTTGCCTGGGGGTGTCTACATCCTTGATTCACCAGACCCACATCCTCTGATTCACCTTGGGGTTGAATTGGCTGAACGTGGCATGCCGTTGCTTGGCTTGTTCGGCCTACCCCACGCTCAAACTGAAGCTACCAAACGCTTGCCTTCGCCTCAATGTTATGCGTTAATGTCCCCGCACGGCGACTTTGAAGTGTTGGGCGACCGCGACAGCATTCTCTCCACTGTTAATGCCTTCCAATGGGGCAACGAACGCAGCGTGTTGTTGCTTGACGGCCTTGACCGGTTAGGCAATGCGATGGGTGATGCCGTGATGCTTGATGTGTTCCGTTCCATTTGCGATGGCGTTCGGTTCAACGACCACATTGTGTTGTGTACCACGGACCTTGAGATGTTTGAAACCAATATTCGTCACGCTTTGACCGGCGAAGCCAGCGTATTGCGTACAACGACGGTCGAAGGATGGCTCCATGAGCCCGATACACTGTGGGACCATCCTGTGTTGCTGGCACCGGACGAAGAGGAAGAGAAATGGCTCGAGGCTCAAATCAGGCATCAAGGCTCCTTGCTTGGGGCGGAAGGAATCGAAGCGGTGATGGAAGGCGGAAGCACCGAAGTTGATGAAGCCACGAGAATAGATGCGACTGAACAGTTGGAGTCTGTCGTCGCGTCGTGGGTTGACGAGCGTCCCTCTCCCGAAACTGGTTCTGACCTTGAACGCCAGACCACTGCCGTTGGAGGAACACCTTGGCGACCGGAAACGGAACCCGTCATCAATGAGGGTCGCTTTATCAGCGATTCACCTCGTATCACCTCAGCACCGGTGACCGTTGTGGAGGAGCGGGTGTTGAAGCGGACGGTGCAACCAAAGACCAAGGTTGCCCATCGTCCACCAACCTTGCGCCCACCTCAGCGAATGGTGGCGCGAAGCGCCCCGCCCACGCTCCCAGACATTCAGCATGGCCTGACTAGTCGACGAAGTTCTGCCGTGGCGAAGGCCTCACATGAGTTACCGGACTGGCCTCAAGTGCGTCGTGTGCCGCAGGCCTACCGAAAAGAGAACATGGACGGCTATGCCGAGCGACAAATTTCAGCCGTTGAGCGTCAATCCATCAAAACCCCGCTCCAAGCCAAAGCCTTGCGCGATAATGTGGCCACATCACGAGACTTGACCGATGCGACCCTCCCGGCAACCAGAATACCTCGGACGGTTGAACTGCCGAGTACTACCGACGACCAAGCCTTGCCCAATACCCTCCATGTCGTTGACGACAGCAAGCAACAACCCGCTCGGGAATCTTCAGCGCTTCCACAGCGTCAAGATTCCATCGATGAAATGTATGAACGGTGGTCAACATTTGAGGAGCAGGATGGCTTGGATGCTACGGCGCTGTACAGCGAAAAAGGGGAGGCGCTCAAGCGATATAAGGGTGGTTCTTCATGACCTCACCTACCAAACTTCGCCAAGCCTTAGAGGATGCGAAGCAGGAACTTCGTGAAACCATCGGCGCTCACCGTCAAGATGCAGCACAAGCACCCGCTTCTTCAACCACCGAACAAGGTCATGAACCCGCTCGTTCAAAGTTGAACACATTGTTGGGTCGTCAATCCATACCCAAACGTTCGTTGTCAATGTTTCAAAGCGTGGGTGTGCCTCAGCGTCCGACATACGATGTCATCGCAGACCGCGTCTTGGGCGCTGACCTCCCCGCACATCGCACGTTCCTTGACGAAGGCTCCAACTATGCCGATCATGTCGCCCGACGTCTTCGCCACCTCCAAGAGCGACTCGGTGCGCCAGCGGATTTGTCCAGTTCAGGCACACCGTCTGCATTTGTTGGCATAGAAGATGACGGGCAGCCCGTTTGGAGTCATGTTCTGCAAGCCCAGCGGGGACGAGTCAGCCATGCCCTCGAAGGGGAGTTAGCGGTCCCGGAAGCCGTGGTGGCCCAGCAAATGAGCCGTGTGTCGGGAGGTGTTCCTGCTTGGCCAAACCGAATGGAGTGGTCCACGCAAGGCACATTCAAAGCATGGTTTGTGTGTGAAGAAAATTTTGAGGCTACCCAACATTGTGAAGCCTCCATTGACCAACCAGCCGTCCGTTTCAATCCACTGTACATTGAAGCCGCCCCGCATTCGGGTTGCTCGCTTCTCTTGCACGCTACTGGTCAGGCATGGTTGCGCCGAAGTGAGGGTCATGTGCTCCACCTCACGGCTGCTGACGCCTACGCCACCGACATGCTCACCGTCTCGTGGAGTGAGGCCCTGCCAGGTGCTACGGCGCTGGTGGTTGACGATGTCCATGAATTTGCCCAGCATGAAGGCTGGCGACATCAACTTGGCGTGATGCTCGACCATGCGCTAAATCTCGGCATTCAAGTTCTTGTGGGCGGCCGTACTTCGGTCCAAGCCCTCCCTGCCTCTCGCTTGAAGGAAGTGCTCCGAACGTCAACCTCGGTGAATTTACAGGCCCCAAGCGTACCGAGTTTGATGGCCTTCGCCCGCTGGCGTTGTGCCCAAAAGAACCTCCTGATGTCGGACGCCCATTTGGCACAGTTAGCACGAATGCCGCCGACGGGATGGCGTTCTGTTGAGCAGCGTTTGGAACAGGTCCGGATGGCGTTTGAACGTGGAGCGGTCTTGCTTGACCACGATGATATTGTCCAATGGCTTGAACCATCATCCGACCCTGAGAACATGGTCAATGAACAACAACGCGTGGAGGATGTCGCTGCAGCCTTGGTAGGAGGCGCCCTTGACAGCGTGTATTCCTCGGTTGAACCAGGAGGTATTGACCTCTATGCTGAACTCAAACCTTGGGGAGACGATGATTACACCCCCCCAGCATGGGAAGAAGGTGGACATGCATCTCAGCAAACGCAAGAGTTCGAGGCCGGATTACAGGCCACCATCGACCGTGTGACGCCAGCCAAGCCCTCGGTCCTGGACGTTCACGAACGTGAGCGCTTCTTGTTGCGTGACCACGACACGATGGACCTCAGCGATGTAGAACGGGCGGTGGATGTTCTCGTCGATTTGGATGAAACCATCGACCAACGGTTGAGCGTATCCGAGCATGTTTCGGTGACGACCTCTTCTGAGCTCCATCATCTTGAGGAGCGAATGGTTGAATTGGCTCAACGGGCGGTGGAAGCGGACATTGAGGAATTGATCACCATCGCTGATGAATTGCGTTTGCTTGAGGAACGGTTGGTTGAATTGGACCCTGAGCGTGAGCCGCTTCCACCGTTTGAAGAGGATGCGCCCACCAAGCGGCGGCGCTCGGTTAGCCGGCGTAAATCTGGGCCGAAGGTTGTGACGCCACCTGTCGAATCGTTGGACGAGTACGAACCACAAGGTGAATGGAACATCGATGATGAAGGGATTTCTGCACATGATTTGTTGGAAGAACCCGCTGCTCCATCACAAAAAATACGCCTTGCACGCCTGCAACCTCGGACGGTTTTGATGGGTGAAGAGGAATGAGGCGGCCGTGGTGGTCGGAAGGCGTCCGTTTTCAGTGCCAGCCTGATTGTGGCCGATGTTGCGACCAGCCTGGGGGTTTGGTCTATCTCTCGCCCGATGACGCGCAACGTCTTGCGGACCATGCAGGTCTCAGCGTTGAAGCGTGGTTGATTCGCGATGCGCGGACCACGCTGGATGGGCGCTACATTCTCAAGAGCAGCGAAGAAGATGTGTGCATTCACTACAACGAAGCCAAACAGTGCGATGTGTACGAGGTTCGTCCGCAGCAATGTCGGGCGTTTCCTTGGTGGTCTGAAAACCTCGCAACGACAACCGCGTGGGAAGAAACGAAGGCCATGTGTCCGGGTATTGATGCCCAAGATGCCATCCTTATCGACAGCGATACCATTCGTCTCAACATCTTGGCCGACCGAACATCGACCAAAGGCTTCAGAGCGTGGCCTGTTAGTAAACCTCCTTGGAAACGATAGGCTGCGCAAGTGTGGCCCGCAACACCATTTTTTCAGTGGTTCGCATGCAAGAGCCGCATTTATACGAAGTATGGCTGTCGGCTCTTGTGGGGGAGGAGCGATGTCCGGAGATGAACCTCTGTTTACGGTCAACACCTCCCACTTGAACACGGGGTTGCGAGGCATTCCGGTTGGAACTTGCCGCACATCCTTCGTCACCCCGACCGAAGGTGTGCATTACTGCGGTTACCCTATCGCAGAACTGGCTCACCATGCTCCAGAAGACATCGTCTATTTGCTCTTCAACAAAGAATTGCCCACAGACCAACAGTCGGCGGCATTCCGTGCTGACCTTGCCGCCCGCGGGGCTGTTCCCGAAAGCGTTGCTGCGGTCCTTCATACCCTGCCCAAGGACGGCCATCCAATGGATTGGCTCAGCGTTGGAATTCACACGTTGGGCATGCTCGACACGACCGGCGACTGGCGTGAGGACGCACTGAATCTCGTCGCACGCATGCCTCGCCTGATGGGTTTAATCTTCAGAATTCGTGAGGGGCGAACGGAAAACATCCCTGCCGATGACCTCAACGCCAGCATGGTCAAGCGATTTGTCCAAACCCTTGACTTCCAAGATGTTGACCAGGACTTGATGGAAAAAATCCTCGCCACATACCTTGTCCTCCACATGGATCACGGCGGGGGCAATTTGTCAACCTTCACGGGTAAGGCCATTGCTTCCGGTCATGCCACGGTCTACGCTTCCATCGCTGGAGCGATGAATGCACTTTCAGGTCCGCTGCACGGACGAGCCAATCAATCGTGTTTGGAATTCGTCCTTCGCATCGGCACCAGTGACCCCGCCGAGGTCGAGGCCTTTGTCCGAGCCGAATTGGCGGCCAAACGCCCGGTGTTCGGCTTTGGCCACGCCGTGCTGCGAGCAGAAGACCCAAGAGCCACGGTTCAGTTTGCTTTGGGAGAGGCCTTGTGTCCAGATGATGAGAATTTCAAAATAATTCGGACACTGCGCGAAGTTGCACCACGGGTGTTGAGTGAAAACGAGAAGATTTCGAACCCGAATGCCAACGTGGACATCGCCAGTGGTGCCTTGTTGCACCATGTTGGTTTCAAGGACCCAACCTACTACACCACCTTCTTTGGTTGGGCAAGGGTTGCCGGCATTGGTGCACAAATTTTGGATGAGCGAAGTGTGATGAGGGATGGAAAAGGCATCCCCATCTATCGACCAAAATACATCGCCGAACAGCAGCAGTTGCGTCACATTGAGTGAGGTTGCAACACCGGTCGTGGCGTCTTGCCGCAACCGCGATGACCGATTAAGCGAGGGGCTTCCCAAGGCGGCGAGGCTCCTTCAGCGCTCTTGAGGACATCGTCCGTGGTACGTTTCCAGTGCCATCGTCCGCGCCAATCGTTGACCAAGGCTTGACGACGTTGTGGATCGCTTGCCTCCCACGTAGGCGTCTGGGCTCGTACTTCCTTGAGCATGTCTGCGTGATGTTCTGGTGTAGTGGCTTCAAGCCTGGCCCACTGTTCCTCATCCAACGGTTGTGTGCCTGGTAACAACCAACGCGCATGTCCCGAAGGCAACCAAGTGAACGCTGGGTCGGCGATATCGGTTAAACCCGTCATGCCGGCTCTCAGCAGAGCGTGCTCCAGCGAAGGCCTTGCCGGCCAGACATAGGTCGCCATGCCTTGACGAGCACGGTTCAGACGGTCGTAACTTTTCCCCTGAAGACCGACGTTGTGGCCGAGTTGGAGCCAGCGTGTGCCGGGCTGAAAGTACTCAACCGCACACGGCAACATGGAACTGCCTTGTGCACGGTGCCGTTTTACAAGGCGACGAAACGGTGTGGTGAGGTATTGCGGAAAGGCCTGCATGCGTTGCGTTTGTCGTGAGCCATAAGGAGGAATGTAAGGAATCAATGCCGCCCAAGGACGTTGTGTGTTCGCCAGGCTCGCCGAGCGAGGCATGTCCTTATGGAACGCATAAAACACAGTGTTTTCGGGAGGTATCTCTCGCTCATCCAAGGCAGCTTCGGCAAGTTCCATAGCGAGAGCAATGTGTTGATTGTGGTTCTTACGGCCGAAGTATCCTCCTCCCGTGCTGGCTTTCGGATGAGGGCGTTTAATTTCGATGCACCCCATTTTCCCCTGCTCCACCCAGGCTCGTTGGACAGTGGGGTCGTCAAGCAGGGCATCAAAACTCAGAAATCCAAGGGCCACCAAATCGTCAAGGTCCCATTCTTCGACCCAGTGAGGTCGGCCTTGGGTGAACTCTGCCGGAACTGAGACTTCTCTATCGTGATGAAGAATGAGTTGGTTATCAGCCGTCACCCGAATGTCAAATTCAATACCATCGAGCATGGTCATGGCGTGACGCAAGCTGTCCAGCGTATTTTCCGGAGGTGCTTGCCAAGCCGACACCTCATCCATGTTGGTAGCGAAGGTTCCCACCTTGGTCAAGGTTTGCCCTTCAAGCAAGCGCACCGAATCTGCTTAACCGGGTGACGATTTGTCCGAAGGCATAAAACCAAGATTCAATGCCCCGAAACCATGGACCCCTATGAAATCATGATGAGCATGATTTTGGTCCTCACACCCATCATTTGCTGGTTTTTTACCCGCCACCAGCGGGAACATCGAGTTCATTGGCGAGATTGGGCCAATGAATTCCACAACAAACGGTATTACCTTCACGCCATGGGTTACATCGTCATTATTCGCTGGAAAGCAGTCACCGACAAGTTGAACGAACCGATGAAGGCACGCACGGGCCACTGGACGTCTTGGGTGTACGGTGTTGAGGGTGAATTTACCAAATGGGTGCAGGATGTCTTCCAAAGCGATTGGTTAACGGAATTTTTGAACTTCCACTACCTCTTTGTCTACCTCTTTTTGATTTATGTCACCACGGTCTATTTCGCCTACTCAGGTGATCGTGATATGACGGACAAGGTGACACTCAACTACCTCCTCATTTACGCCCTTGCCGTTCCCTACTACCTGTTTTTCAACGTGGAGGTAACCTCCTCGTGGATTCCAAACATGGATGCCTTGCTGTACCATGAAGGATGGTACACAGTGTTTTACGCCCTCCATGATCCACTCGACAATGCTGTGCCGAGTCTTCATGTGGCGATACCGTTCGGTATCCTCATGCTCAATTATTTACATGTTCGAGAATCGGGTGGGACCTTACGTGAATGGAGACATTGGCCGTACCATGTCTTTGTGCTCGCCAACACCGTGTTGTTCATGTTCACGATTCTTTATTTGGGCATCCACTGGGTGGTTGATATTCCATTGGGGGTGCTCATTGGTGGAATTGGTGCTTTGTTCATTCACCACCTCCAACCCCGATTGCGCAATGACTACGGCCCGATGTTCAAAGGCGTAACACGAGACAAAGTTCGACGCCACATCTTGGTTGAGGGGGTTGTCATGTTGATGTTGCTGACCGCGATGATGATGGCGGTAAACTATCAAGAAGAAACAGTCGACGAGCGAGTTTCGTTTCGTTTGGGTTCCGGGGACAGCACCTTTGAAATCATTCAGAAATTTGAACCAAACGAGTTTGTGGTATCAAACATTACGAATTTGAATGAACATACCTCTCTTGAGTTGGTCGTGGTGATGGTGGAGTCGAGTGTACCCGCCATGGAGTCCGGTTCCATCGATTGGGAGGTCATGAAGACATTAGGTGAGGTGTATGAGGTGGCGCCCCAAACCACATTGAGTTTGAACATCACCTCTCCGAAAATCTATCATTTCATTGTGATGCATTACGATGACATCAACGGGGATGAACCCATCATGGAAGTTCGCATCATGAACGACTATGGCGACGACCGAATGGGCCAAGCAATGTTCCTCAGCCTTCCATCGTTGTGGATGACCGGTTTTGTGGTGTACCGATTGTACAGGCTGAAGAAAGAAGGCCGCAGTTGGATAGATTCTACACCCTCATATGTGTGGGCTTCATCGGTCTCTTCGGACGAAGAGGCGTAAACGTATGTCGGACCAATCCATTGAGGCCACTGTTCAACGCTTGGCCCAATCATCGGGCGGGCAAATCCTCGTCTCGATGCGGGACGGCTTACGCCGTTGGATGAAATACTATCTCGCCATCTTCGTGTTCGGCTTTGTCGTTGGCTTTCCCGTCACCAGTCAATTGATTGCCTGGCTTATCGATGCCGAACGTCTCCCTGCTGGCGTTGATATCATCGTCGTTTCACCTGTTGAGTTTCTCTTTTTACAGTTGAGGATGGCCGGTTCGTTCGGCTTGGTCTTGGTTTCCATGCTCCTTGTGGCTCAGGTTGCATTCCATGGAGTGCGGCATCAAGCGGTCCAAACCCGTCTTCAGGAATTGGACATGAAGATGCCTCGTCCCGGGCCTTCGTTGGTGCTGGCCATTGTCTCTAGTCTTCTCTTGGCCTTAGCGGGGATGTACTATGCATGGCAGGGACTGATTCCCATGCTGTTGGATTACCTGACGATGGATGCCCAACAAGCAGGGCTGTCCACCGAGTGGCGTTTGTCAAGTTATGCAGGATTTTTGGTCAACCTGGTCGCCGCCTCTGCCATTGGCTTTCAAGCACCGTTGGTCACCACCTTGGTGCTTCGGTTAGGCTTGGTTACTCGGGAACAACTTGTTCAGTCCCGTCGCGCAATTTGGTTTGGGGCCTTCGTGATGGGTGCCTTACTCTCGCCTCCCGACCCGCTGTCGCTGTTTTTGGTCGCTCTTCCCGTCATCGTCTTGTTTGAAGCGGCGATGTTGGTCGACCGACTTATGCGCGGATGATGCCGTGAAGAAGAGCGTCTTTTTGGACGGGCATGTTGCCAGGTCGCGCTTGATAGTCCAATCCGTGGAAGTCTGAACCGACGGTGATGGACAGCCCATTCTCCTGTGCCGCAGACATCAACTCATATCGGTAAGCGTCAACATGGCTGCGATGCACCGCTTCAACGGCGTCAACGCCTGCGTTTTTCAGACCAGCAATCAACATCGGCGTGGGTACGCCGTAGTAGAGTGGATGGGCCAGCGAGGTTTTGCCCCCCGCCTGTTGTACCGCTTGTACGGCTTCCATCAGACTGGGTTTGTTGTGGGCCACAAAGGCAGGAAGGCCGTCACCAATCCATGTTTCAAACGCCTCTTCTTTGGTGGAGACATAGCCACACCGAACCATTTCCTCAGCTAAATGGGGCCGGCCTACTGAACCGCTTGCTCGGCGAAAGACCGCTTCAACGTCAACGGGCATACCCAATTCTGCCAACCGTTCACACATGGCGATCATCCGAGGTTGCCGACCTCCTTGCCGTGGAGCAAGCCATGCTTTGAAGGCTTCAACAGCAGGGTCTGGATGCTCGGGGTCGTGCTCAGGAAAAAGGGCAAGGAGGTGCCAAGAGGAGGAGGCTCGCGCTCTTCCGACGGCGGTCAAGTAGTCCTCATCGGGCGGCATGAGTGGTTCGCAGGTGATCTCAACTCCGGGAATGAAACGGAGGCCACAACGCCGTGCTTCCTTGGCGGCTTGAAGCCAGCCATCGGTTGTATCGTGGTCGGTCAAGGCCCAAGTCCGAACGCCTTCATTCGCCATCAATTCAGCGACGAAGGCCACATCATGTTGGCCGTCGCTGTGGGTGGAGTGCGAGTGGAGGTCCACCGATTGTGTCCACATGGATGAAACGGGCTTGTCCACCTCTTTCAAGCGTTCTCCTCAAAACAGGTCGTCCAAGTCGGGCAAGTCGGGCACGCCAAGAACTGGGCCGGTCGCCACGAAGACCTCCTCATCGGCAAACAGGTCATCAATGTCTGGTAGCACCAGTTCAGGAAGGGAATCCACCTCACTCAGAACGGTCTCGGGTGCTTCATCAGCCATTGGTATCTCGTCCTGCATCAGGTCTGAAAGGTCGGGCAAGTCAGGAATTGACGGCAGGGTTGGTGTTTCAACCTCCTCATCCACCACCCCACCTTGTTCAGGTAGCATTGTTAGTTCCACTTCCTCAGGTTCATTTTCGAAATCCGGTAGTTCTGGAATGTCTGCCGCCTCAACTGGTAGGTCAGGAAGGTCTGCCGATACATCAGGTAGGTCAGGAAGGTCTGCCGATACATCAGGCAAGTCAGGGAGGTCTGCCGAGACAGCCCCTGGAAGAGGAACACTGGCCAACCCGTCTCGAACGAATTCACGGTTGGGGTCTAAACCTGGGATGGTGCTTGGGTCAACCAAGGGTTCGTTTTCTCGACCAGGGAGCGGAACGGGTTGAACCAACACGCGTTTGAGTGTTTGGCCGGTCTCTTCGTCGGTTGGTTGCGCTTCACGCATGTTTCTGTTACGATCGTTGGTAGCCTCGACATCCCGAATGGTTTCGAGAACAGAAGCCCCAAAGGCGCCACTTGACAATGTGTGTATGGCTGCATCCACTTGATGGGATTCAGTCGTGGTCCGTTCACCAAGGATGCTGGTGATGATGGAAGCCGTCGTAGGATTGACTTCTGCGTTAAGCGAAGAAACATCGCGTGTTCGCGTGTACGCCTCTTCTCCCGGCTGGTCTCGGTGAATGGATTGGCCAAGTTCAGGCACTTCGTGCTCTTCGTTGGCGAATTTGGCGATAACAATGGCCACCGCTGCACCAACGACCGCCCACATTTCTTCACGTGTGATGCCGGCTTGGCCCACCAAATTGAATTGAAGGTTTGTCGCACTCAACACCAACAAGCCACCAGCCACCAGTGTTGCGATGGCCGCTAGTCTTGGAGCGCGAGGGTCGTGGGACACGGGTCAGTGTTCACGCCCCATGTTTTATTCATTGGGTTGTCAAGTCACGGCGAGTTTCCGCAGCACGAACAGTGTTTTCCATCAACATGGCGATGGTCATGGGTCCAACACCGCCCGGAACGGGAGACAGCCAACCGGCCACATCGCCAACATTCGGGTCAACATCTCCAGCCAGACGCCATCCGCGTTCTCGGGAGGAGTCGTCCACCCGATTGATACCGACATCCACAACCACAGCACCGGGCTTGATCCAATCGGCTTTCACCATTTCAGGACGACCAACTGCAGCCACCACGACATCCGCTTCGAAGCACCTTGCTTGCAGGTCTTCGGTTTTTGAATGCGTCACCGTCACGGTGGCGTCGGCTCCACGCGCAGCCAACAACAAGGCAGCAGGCATGCCGACGATTCGTGACCGCCCGAGCACGACCGCACGTTTTCCCTGAAGGGAGATGCCAGCCCAATCAAGCAATCGCATCACGCCAGAGGGTGTGCATGGGAGCATGCCGTCGGTGCGACCTTGGACCAATCGCCCCAAGTTTTGTGGATGGAATCCATCCACGTCCTTGGATGGGTGAATGAGGTCGGTCAAGGCTTCCTCGTCCATGTGTGCCGGCAACGGTGATTGGATGAGGATGCCGTGCAAATCGTCTTGTTCATTCATGTCACGAATATGCTGGCGCAGGACATGTTCATCGGTTGAGGCTGGAAGTTCAATATGCGTGGAGCGAATACCGAGACGCTTGCATGTGTTGACTTTGGCGTTGACATAGACATGGGAAGCGGGGTCGTCGCCGACAATAATCACCGCTAAATGGGGCTCAATGCCCTGGTTGTTCAGTGCTTGAACCCGATGCATGAGGTCTTGCTCAACCTCTGCTGCACAGGCTTTGCCATCCAAACGCTGGGCTGTCACATGACGATGAGAGGGAAGGTCTTCTTGAGCGTTCTCTTCTCGCTCACAGCGGGGTTTTGAATCCCATAGCGCGAATGACACACCAACCCGCTCGTGCCTCGAAGATAGCAAATGCTCCGCCAAGCAACGCTCCAATCACCGCATACCAACCGTATTCAATGGAAGTTGTTTCGGTCACCAACAGGGCTGCAAGTATTAGGCCAAGGGCGACAGAGGCCAACCCTCCCATCAGACGAGCGGCTTTTCCACGTGCATCAATGTTGCATTCAAGCATGACATTACGTGTCTTTTTGAGTATATGAACCGCTGTTTTTTCACATTTGTGAAGAGCCAACGGAGGGACTCGAACCCCCGACCGTCTGATTACAAATCAGACGCACTACCAGACTGTGCTACGTTGGCTTCTGACTGGCGGTTACGCCACTCCTTGATGAAGAAAGCGGCGAACTTGCCCGTCAAGGAGGACGGGCAAAGCAAAGAAGCCCGAGGGAATGGCCCGGCCATGGACGTGGAGGGCGGGATGCAATTCTTGGCCACCCACGGGCATGAAAAATCAGGAAACGATGTCATCTTTGGCTGGTTTGCTCGTTACCAACAAGCAGCTGCGGCCGGTGCGGATGCGGTAAACGGAACCGTAGGGGCCTTGCTGGAGGATTCGGGTGAATTGGCCATCAATCATGTCGTGGATGCAGCGCTTCGCTTGGCTCCGGCTGCTGAATTTTCATCATACGCACCGCTCAAAGGCCTTCCATCGTTCCTTGATTTGTCCAAGACCCTTGCACTTGGTGAACATCGTGAACCCCTCGAATCGTTGGGGTTGTCCTTGGGAGCAACAGCGACACCGGGTGGTTCAGGTGCCTTGTATTTGGCTGCCGCCAACTTCGCCGAACGTGGCGAGGCCGTCTTGCTTCGGGACCGGCATTGGGGTCCCTACACAGGTTTTCTTCGAGGCTGTCAACTCCGGGCTGCCACCTATCCCTTGTTGCCTGCTAAAGAGAGTCCCGACCATCCGCATGTTGATCTCGAAGGATTTACTGAAGCCTTGGAGGCCTTGGCTACAACCCAATCTTCGGTAATGACGTGGTTGAACGACCCCGCCCATAACCCGACTGGATTATCGCTTCCAGCCGAGAGTCGATATGCGCTTCTGAACGCCTTCATGGAGAGCGCCACGCGCCACGAACATGTCGGCCATACCTTGCTTATCGATGCCGCTTACCACCTCTATGCGGATGAGCCTCATGGTTGGGCTGAAACGCTCGTTGAAGCCTTGGAAGCGGGCTTGCCTTGGCCCGAAAACATGCTGATGTGCATCGCTGTTTCGCTGTCAAAATCGCACACCATTTACGGCCTTCGGACCGGTGCCCTGGTCTATTTGCATCCGGAGGAAGATTGCATTTCCCGTCTCAACGACGTCATGGGTGTGACGGGACGTCAAACATGGTCGGCCGCCCCTCGCGTGGCCCAGCATGTCCTCAGCGAATTGCATGCAACCGAAGAGGGAGGGCTTGCTTGGTCGCAGGAACGGGACCGCTTGGCGACCCTTTTGTCGCAACGCCGGCACGCTTTCGTCAGTGCATGTGAAGCGCGGCATCTCGCTGTAAATCCGAGCCATGACGGGTTTTTTGCTTGGTACGAATGCGATGACTCGATTGGTATTGCCGAACAATGTGCGCAACATCATGTCTATCTTGTGCCGCTCTCGGGAGGCATTCGCATTGGGTTGTGCGCCATACCGTCCTCAAAGGTGGAGCGCGTCGCAGAGGTCCTCGCAGACGTTGTGGAGGCGAGGTCATGAGCCGACTAAGTCGAGAAAATTTTCTCATCTCTGGTTTTGTCTGCATTGTCTTTGGTGCCTCGATGAGCGTTGCAAATCTCGGGCCGATGGCGCTCACCGTGGGCTTGTTTGGCATCGTTTTCTTCCTTGTGGGCATGACGATGGGGCGACAAACGGGCTTGACCCCCGAAGCCATTGCAGCTTGGACTCCCGAGGGGGAGATGCTCCCTGATGCAGGACGGTTCATGTTTCGCGTTGATGTGACCCTCGATGAGCCCATCACATCCTCCATCCTGTGCGGTCCTTGCGGGCATGTGACAGTGCAAAAAGGACCCAAACCACCGGTGTTTGTTTGTCCGAAATGCGAACGCCAACTTTGGGAAGAAGAGGAATGAACGCCCTCTTCGGCCATACGATGAACGGTGATTTCAAAGCGGGTGTTTGGTTGGGAAGAGCATGGGTGCTCCGGATTTGTTGAATCCCGAGCGACGTATGTTGCTTGCAATGCAGCAAGATTCGGAAAAAACTTCGTGGTCGCTTGAAGAACTGCTTGAAGCATGTCAGTGGACCGACCAGGCGATTGCGGTTGGAGCAGGTCACGGCCTTCAAAATCACGGCTTCGTCACGGTGGTTGAACACCAACTCAACGAAGTGCGTTTGGACATAGAAGGCCAGAAAGCCGTTGATTCAGGGCTTCTTGAACAGCGGTTGTGGGATTGGATGTGCGGACAGAATGTGGCTACGATGCAAGGGCTGCAGGCCGCTTTTGAACGCCATGAAGCAGGACCTGGCGTGGGCTTGTTGAAGCAACTTGGTGTTGCACTCACAGGAGGAGTCTTGGCGGCTGAAAATCCAGCGCAGGTGGGAGAGGCCATCAATGCGCGCAGGGCGTTTTTACAATCTCTTCCTGCGGCACCATCCTCGTTAGACGAAGGTATGCTGTCTCATTTCTCTGCACGGCGCCAACTCATTCAGACCATCGAAAAGACCGAGCGCTTTTGGAGCATAACGGCAGAAGGCAGCGCTGTTCCAGCCGATGCCCTTGCTGAACAACTGGTCATCACCGACCTCTCTCCAGAATTGTTGCAGGGCGATGCTTGGAAATCAGCTGAGTTCCGCGCGTTTGACGTCACCTTAGAGGCGGCAACTCCACGGACCGGTCGCAGCCATCCTATGCAAGCCCTGATCGAGCGCATTCGTGCTGTCTTCCTTGAGATGGGCTTTTCCGAGTTGGTCGACGATTACGTGCAGTCCGCCGGGTGGAACATGGATGCATTATTTATCCCTCAAGACCACCCTGCACGCGAGATGCAGGACACCTTCTACCTCGACCAACCAGCCTCCATTGAACTGGATGAAACGTTGATGAATTCATGGAAGGCGATTCATGAACACGGGGGAGACACCGGCTCAACTGGTTGGGGCGGAGCCTACTCGATGGAGGTGTCCCAACGTCCGCTGCTTCGAACCCACACCACGGTTAACACCGTGCAGTACCTCGCTCGCCATCCGAACGAAGCCTGCCGGGTCTTTTCTGTTGACCGTGTGTTTCGCAAGGAAGCCATCGACCGAACCCATCTACCTGAGTTCCATCAAATTGAGGGCATCATCGTTGAGGAGGGTGCGAACTTGCAGATGTTGGTCACGACCTTGAAAACCTTCTATGCCAAAATGGGATACCCAGAAGTGCGTGTTCGTCCAGCATATTTCCCGTACACCGAACCGAGTTTGGAAGTTGAGGTCAAATGGCGGGGGAAGTGGTTGGAACTTGGTGGAGCTGGAATTTTCCGTCCCGAAGTCACCGAACCGTTGGGTATCACTTCTCCTGTGCTGGCTTGGGGAATGGGTCTGGAACGTTTGGCCATGCTCGTTCTTGGACTGGACGACATACGCCAGCTGTACATCTCGGACCTTGAATGGTTGCGAAATCAGCCCATCTTGTGAGCGGCCATCTCCCCTTCAAAGGCAGATCAAAATGTCGGGACGAAGTTCATAGAGTCGTCTGCAATCCCTTGGGCATGGAAGGTCAAACCATTGCCCTGCACATGTCCAATGTTGAAACAATTCCTGGAAAGCAAATCGTTCAGTCGCTTGGACTTGTGACTGGTTCAACCGTTCGTGCAAAACACATCGGAAAGGACATCTTTGCTGGTTTGAAAAACATCGTTGGTGGTGAACTGAAAGCGTATACTGAACTCTTGAACGAATCAAGAAATGAAGCCCTTCAGCGGATGATGATCATCGCTCATAGTATGGGGGCGAACGGCATCGTGAATGTGAGGTTCGCAACCTCCAGCGTTGCGGCTGGGGCATCTGAATTGTTCTGTTACGGTACCGCTGTTGTTGTTGAGTGAGTGGTTTCCATGAGCGAGGGCCTCATCCTTCTAACATGGATTGTTGGGCCCATCTTGCTCTCGTTGTTGTTTCCGTTCACCTCTTGGGCCTTAGGTCGCTGGTATCAGGGACGCTTGCTCCATGCGCTCGAGGCCAATGAGAAGAGCATGGGAGGTATGTTGCAGAACGCTTCAGTGTTGTCCACCTCCGGAAAACGAAGCAACTTCAATGCGCATTCGTCGACGTTGTTGCATGTGAGCCTTTGTGTCGGACCATCCATGGGTCAAATCTTCTTCATGTGGTTCAAATCCCTCTTTGGAGGTCGGTTACATTCCTACGATGTCGTGTTGGATTACGGGCGACGTGAAGCCTTGTTGAGGCTTCAGCGTCAAGCCGAAGCGCTGGAATGCACATCAATGGTGAATGTTCGTTTGGAAACGAGCGTTGTATCTTTTGCGAAGAACGAGAAGAGCAAACAGGCGTCGGTTGAATTTCTCGCCTTTGCCACCGGCCTGCGCCAGTAAAACTACTCCCATTCATCTTGGAAGCGTTGTTGGCGGTCCTTTGCGTCTTCTTCCACATGCTCCTCATCGGGCTGGTGGTCTTCGGGGTCAATGTGCATCGGTTCGTCCTCGTACTCCATGAAATGTCGGAATTTCCCTCGTAGAAATCGACGAATGGATTCTTCATTGTGACGTCCCATGTGAATGAAGCCATCCTCTTCTTGACGTTGACGCATCTCACGGCTTCTTCGGCTTTCTCTTCGCCAGTCGCGAAACATCCGAACGCAGAGTTCAGTGTCTTGCTTTAGGTCCAATTGTTCGGGCCACTCGTTTTGTGACACCAACTGCATGAATCGGTTCAATTCTTGGACATACTCGCTCAATTCTTCATTCGCCGTGGCCTCACTGTCCGTTTCGCTTTCGGTTGCTTCGTGTTCATTTTTATCGCTCTTGTTCTTCTTTCTCTCGCTCGTCATGAGGGTCAAATCATATCACGGTATATGAACCAATGAACGGGGGATGAACGCATCCTCATAAAGCAGAACGCTGAGCAGGGTTTCATGGAGTTATCTGGTGAGGTCAGCAGTGGCCTTGGGCGTGCTCATGTCTTCATGGCGCAACCGCATTACCAAGACCAATTCCGTGAAATTCTCGGAGCCAAGGCTTGGCCGGGGACACTCAATGTTCAAGTGGATACATCGATGTTGAGCCACTACATTGCTCTTCGCCAAAAAGCCGGCATCGACACACTCGATGCGCCGGATGAGGCCAGAAACATGGCGAAAACGCTGGACGTGGAGAGCTACGAACGAATACGCATCCGTGGTTTTCTGCGTGATGGCGTTTCATTTGGTGGGGCGTCAGCCTTCAAAGGTAGAATTGAACACGACGGTTTGACCATTGAATGTGCCCTGCTCATACCCGACCTTACCCGACACGTCGATGTCATTGAAATCATATCAACCGAATTTCTACGGGAACGTTTTCATCTCAACGACGGCGATCGCATCACGGTTTCACTCGGATGATACGTGACGAACATCCGGCAGCATGCCCAGAGTTGCCCATTCGTTGTAGAGCATGGTTTTGAGCTCATGTTGGGCGGCTTGCTGCCAGCGTCCCTTGCGCGTGCGTTCAGCCGAGCGGCCTGTGGGCGGGGCGGTCAACACGACACGGTGGCTGCTATCCGGAACGGGCATGCCCTCCCAAGCCACGCCCCAAAGCACCAACCATTCGGGTGGAGCAACGCCAAAATCAACGGGGGTGTTCGGGTCATCAATGGCTGAACGCACCTCTTGAACCGTCAATTCTCCAACTGCGAGTCTGAACAAGGCGTTTGCGACGCGGCGAACTTGGTTCCAAAGGAAGGCCTCGCCTTTGATTTCAAATCCGACTAAGCGACCCTGGTCCATCCATGGTTGGACGTCAAGAACGGTTCGAATGGGGTTCTTCCCCTCTTCTAAACGGGCAAAGTTCCGAGCGTCGTAGGTGCCCACAAACAACTTCAGCCATGTCCGAAAGGCATCATGGTCGGGTTCTTTCCAAAAGTCCATGCCTTCTAATCGATAGCGATAAATCCGGTGCAACGCCATTCTCGGGTTGTAATTGGCATCGACCTGTTGTACGGTCAGGAACGCCAGCGAAGGGTCCAATCGGTCATCAATGGCCCGAATCATTTTGCGCGGGGTGAGGGCCGACCACAAACTTGCATCAAGGTCAACAATGCCGCCGTTGATGCGGACATGAACACCTGCATCAGTGCGGCTTGACAGAACAAGCAATTGTTCTTCTTCGGGACCGTTCAGCCAATTCAGCGAGCGAAACACGCGTATTAACTCACCTTGCACGGTCTTGACATCGGGTTGGATTTGACTGCCGTGGAAGGCATCTCCGAGGTAGCCGATTCGGAAGAACAAGCGAACCTTGTCCTCGGCCAACTCACCCTCTCCTCAATCATCAGAACTGAGGGTGGCAATGGCCTCTTCGGGAGAATATCCCAAAGCACCAACCGCCCATTCAAGCGCTTGCTTGAGCCATGGTTGGACCATGGGTGCTTCTCTGCTTGGGTCCATGACCTCAATGGCGTCCACCAAGTTGCGGCTGGCGGTGTAGAGGATTTCATCGACGGGAATGTCTTCAAGTTCAAGGCGACGAGCGTAGCGCTGGAATTCTTTAACGGCCACGGGGATGCGTCGGCATTCAAGGGCAAAGGATGCAAAATCTGCGATGTATTCCATGTTCTCTTCATCGAGGTCCATGGCCGTTTTGTAGGCGTTCATGATCTTGCGACCTGGAATCACATCGTCTTGGGCTTCCATGTTCACCATGTTTGCAAATTCCGCCCACATGTGGTGCAATTCAGCCACATCGGCGTTTGTTTCCAACTTGGCTTCTAAGTCAGCCAACGCGCCCTCAATATCGCCATTGCGAAACAGTTCAATCGGTTTCTCCAACAATTCTTCAACCATGGTGGTCATCTCCGCCTTGGCCGTAGGCCAATCGGCTTTTCAAGCCTCGCTCGGCCTCAAACGGTTCAAGCTTCACCATCGGGTGATTTTGTAAGAGCGGCCTTGATGTCTTCCAGCATGTTTGATTGGGAATGCTTGCGGTGCATTTCGTTCAACATCATCTTGATGTCTTCCCACTTGCGAATCTTGTAGAAACAATGGCGTGGGTCATGGTCAACCCTGCGAGTGGTTCGCTGGTAGGAAAGGAAGGCGAAGAAGGACTTGAACAGGCCTTTTCGAACCATGGCGGCCGCGCTGTCATCGCCATCGTTGCTTGAGGAGGAAGGCTTGGTGCCGGCGCTGACGCCAACGGTTTCTTCCATGAGCCCAACCCCTGAATCGGTCATGATGGTCACGGTAGCATAACCGAGCATGGTACCCATGGGCGAGCGTTCCACCATCACTTCGGAAATTCGGTCAAACAAAATGCGTCGGTGCGACCGAGACAGCAAGAAGGCATGGTGGAAGATAATGGCATTCGTCGTTACCGCATAGGAAAAGCTACGCTGGTACTTGAACGTCGCCGCCCAGAACATCAAGGTGAAGGCCAGGCCAGCCCAGAAGTAGTTGTAGCCGAAGGGAATGTAGTCGTAGGCTCCGTCTTCAGCCCCAAACATCCCTGCGATCATGCTCACCAAATCGTCTAAGGTGATGATCACCGGCAGCAAGGTGGCCAGCATCAAAGCAATGGTAACCCATCGGCCAGAGGTTGAAATGTTCAACATTCGGTTGGCCCATGTGAGGAATCCCATGACCATGACAAAGCCAATTGGCACGGTCTCGCTGTCGGTCAAATCAATGAGTGTCGCCGTTAATTTCAGGAGGAAAGAGGCGTCATCGGCGGGGTTCAGTCCGTTATGGAACAACATGTGGACGCCAAAGACCAAGGCCCCGAGAATGTACATGCCGAGAAACGCCAACGTGCTCGGTCGCGCTTCCCCGTTTTCGAGAATTTCTTCTCCGGTGATGAGACGGTACTTGTTGCGGGCTGCGTCGTTTGAGGCGGTGCCGCCGGCGGTGGATTCAGAAGCGACATCTTCCGTTTTTTCTTCGATTTCTTCAACCGGTGCGTCCTCTGACATGGAAAGGCCTCATGATGTCTTGGCGTGTGGTGAGTGAAATACCTTCCCCCGTAGAGTCGTCTTCACATCAATGAAGCATGCCCCACGCGTGTTCTGCGTTTCCACGTGCCCAACCGTAATCCTTGCGAGTGCGTTGACCATGTTCATCGGTGATTTCTAAACGGGTCAGTTCGAGCGGGTATTCGTTGTAGGTGAGATGGGACCAAACGCCACCGCGTGTCGGTTGGTCAAAATGCCAGTGAGCACGGTCAACTGCTTGAACGGTCAGTTTCACATCGGTGCGTCCGTTCCACATGTGAACGCTGAACGTAGGGAGGGCTGCACCAGGGGATGCCCCATGAGCGCCCTCCACCTTCGGAGAGGCTTCTTTGACGACTCGGACTCGTGCAAAGCGCTCTGTGCGCTGGTGGGTCGCATCGTGGAATAATCCCCCCTGCGACAGGGCGATGTGTTGTATGTCGCGTTTTTTCCAGGGACGGGCGTCTCTTGCCGTGATGGTCGGGGAGAGATGGGGCAGGAACCAATCCATGTACGAACCGTCCTCAAAATGCAACACGCCCCAGTACCATGGCGGCGACGGTGCTTGCACACACACCTTCTGAAAGTAGGCGGTCCCAGACACATCTTCACCGTCCACTTTACCGGATACTCGGGTACCATGCACACGCAAAATATCGTAGCCCATCGAGCCAGCATAGGTCGCGGTGGATGGACGAGCCACCGACATGGCCGGATTCCAAGGCGTGAGGGTGAGGGCAATGGACGCTGGCGCCCCACCTGCCACGGCTTGTTTATCTCCCGAAAGGTTGAGCCAAAACGAAGATTTGTCGCTCTGAAGGCCCATGGAGAGGTCATCTGGTAACAACGGCACGACGGCCCCTCCTCCGTTGCCTTCGCCGTTGCTTGAGGGCCAGTTCGGGTGTTCATCGGACATGGCGATCATGTTGCAGGTTCGCTTGATGTAGGGTTCATGCATGCGGGTGCCGTCAAACCACCAAGCACAGACCATGCCATCAAGAATCATAGCACCTTGACCATCTTCACCAGGCCGTCCACTGGGTTTCCACGGTAAGCCGTTGACTTCGACGCGGTCGTTGTCCTTGGTGGACCACAAGACCATCAGTTGCTTTCCACAAGGTTGCTCGTCATCGAGCATCACCAGCCACCACCACCAGTCCCATGTCATGTGCCAGAGCGGTTGGCGCAAGCCCAACCGCCACATCGTTGAGAAATCTCCTTGAAATGATGGTGGTTTACTCAGTGACAAGGTGACCACCTCAATCGATTTCTTTGGATTTGAACAGGGCACTGCCAAGCAACCAGCAGGCTGCTGCTTGGACCAGCATCACCAAGGAAGAGATGACGATGGTCGCAACGGCACTTGTTCCAAGACCAGGAGATGAAGCGAAGATTTGCAACGCCTCTGCCCCTTCGAGCGCTCCGTTACCACCGCCCCAAAGGCCCATTTGAATCAGCAGGTTCGTGTCTGACCAAGCCAACATGGCTCCCGCATCAACGATGTTCATCGCCCATCCGATAACAGAAAATCGCAGGATGGCGGCGTCGGGAGCCCCAAGCGTTGTGAGAATCATGCCCAACTCCCATGCCGCAATGGGCAAGGCGAGTACGATGCCGTGTTTCCACATCACGCCAAGCGTGCAAAACAACATGCCGTAGACCATCACAGCCAGCATTGCGGCGAACCACACCGACAACCAAACTCCAAGGTCACCGAAACGGAAGAAGCCATCCGAAGGACCGGCAAGGCCCGTCACGATGGCGAGCAAGACCACAACGAGGGTAAGATAGGTCCAGGCAATCGCGAGGAAGCCCAACATGCGATACAGGAAGACCTCGCCTCGTGCGATGGGTTTAGCGAGCATGAAATGCATGGTGCCAGAGGTCATCTCCTGACGAATCAGGCCGGTGGCCATGAACAGGGGTACAAAGATGCCGAGCAGGAAGACAATGCCCAATTTTCCGATAGCAAGAACAAAACTCCGGTGAATAGATTCCAAAGCATAGGCTTCGTCGTCAGGGTCTTCATCCACATTTCCATCGGCGCTTACGATGTATTCTCCGGACCATGAGTTCTGAATCAATTTGATGTCGCACGGAATGCCGTTTCCGTTCCGGTCTTTTTGTGAGGCCGTTCGTCGCTCAGAGTCGCAATCGCCGTTGTCGTCCATGCCGACACTCCCTTCTTTCAGCGCAGGCCAATCAAAATCGTCTTCGTTAATCCAAACGCTCGGGTCATCGGGTAGGATGCTGGGGTCAAGCACTCCAGGATGGGAGTCGCGGTCAAAAATATCGGTGCCGTAAAGCAATTCTTGTCCGTTTGGGTAACCATCCATGTCCCAGTCGTAGCTGTCACCGTCGTTGTCAATGGCTTCGTAGTCACGGGTCATCGAGTCCAAGTAAAACAACGTCAGCACGCCCATGGCGGCGATACCGACCAAGAGTACGACCCAAGTTGAGAGTCGTTTCCGGTATTGACGCACGGTGAACTCAGCCACGGCCATGGCCTTTCGGTCCATCCCGCTCCTCAGACTCGGAAGGTCGTTGTTGCTGCTCATGCACTTCCCCCTGAAAGGTAGTTGAGCAAGGACTCAAGGTCATCATCGGGGTTGTCAATGACGCTCACCCGATGGCCGTTGTTCACGATGAGGCCGGGAAGTTCAGCATGCAATTCGCCAAAGTGGTAGGTTTGAATCAACAATTCGTGCTCGGTGGGAAAACTCAATCCAAACACTGCTGGATGATTCAGGATATCCTTGGCCATCGACCGAGCATCTTCCCCAACGATGCGGATGGTGTGAGGGATTTGGTCCAAACGGTCGCGAATGGCATGAAGATTTCCAAGGGCAACCAATTTGCCGTGGTGGAGGATGACGATCTGTTCCGTGATGCGCTCAATTTCGTTGAGAATGTGGCTGCTCACCAGCACGGTCCTCCCCATTTTCCCAAGTTCTCGTATCACATTCATGATGGTGGTTCTGGCAAGCGGGTCGCATCCTTGAAGCGGTTCGTCAAGGATGATGAGTTCTGGGTCGTTGACCAATGCATGAGCGATTTTGGTGCGTTGCCGCATGCCTTTGGAGAACCGACCAATTTCTTTGTTCGCCACGTCAGCCAAGCCAACGAACTCCAAGACACGCATGGCCTCCATTTCGGCTTCGCTTCTCGTCATACCGTGCAGCCGCGCAAACGTGCTGACAAAATCAAGCGCCGTCATCCAATCGTGCATTTTTTCATGTTCGGGAACAAAGCCAACTTTCGCGTAGGGTGCTGGGTTTTTCCAAGGATTGACGCCAAAGAGTTTGACTTCTCCAGAAGAAGGTTGCAATTTGCCCATCAAGAGTTTGAACAGCGTTGATTTTCCTGCCCCGTTCATGCCGAGGATGCCCGTCACGCCACCTGACAAGCCAAGCGTGATGTTGCTGAGCGCATGGATGCGGCCGTAGGATTTTGAAACGCCTTGAAAATAGACCACGGGTACCTGTGGCGCAACGGGGGCGTTTTGAGCAGGTGGTCTTCCCTGTTGGGTGATGTCGGGAATCATTCACGTGTCACCTCCATTGAAGCCACTCGGGTCGCCAAGACATAGAGGGCAAGGGCGTTCATGGCGACCAAGGCCACCAAGGAATAGGTCCACGAGTATTGGTCATAGGTGGTTTGGGTGCCAATCAGAGCTTGTCCTACATGAGCCACGCAATCGTAGGGGGAAATCAAGTAGAGAATTTCACGCTCGAAGAGATTTTTGACGATACTTGCAAGCGTCTTGGTACCAAAGACAATGGCCAGCAAACCGATGCCCGGAAAGAACCGCCCAGTCGATACGCTGGATAGACTCAAGCCGATGCTGGTGTAGGTGATAATGAGCAGGAGGCCAGCGATGAACCCAGCCAAAAACATCGGGAAGACATCCACCATCCAAGCCCAGCCACGCCCGTAGGCCAAGACTTCAGCGAGGAAGTAGAGAATGTACGTAACCAGAATCACGAACGACTGGATGATGGCGACTGAGAGGAATTTCATCCCGACGTAATCAAAGCGAGAGATGGGTCGAGAGAAGTACAGCGCGGAGGTGCCGTGTTCCCGATCTTCTGAAATCACGCTGCCCACCAAAAGGGCGGCCACGATAGGGTAGTACAACACATTGCGAGGGAAAAAACCGAGCACGTGGCCGTAGAGGTTGTCTCGACTCACACCGAAGAGGGAGTGGAACTCCGAACTGCCGACCAGTCCGGAAAGCAGTGTCATGCCCGCATCGGACAGGGCCGCTAGGAACGCGATGAGAATGAAAATTCGTGTCGGCATCGTCCACGGTCGGTGCCCTTTGCGGAAGATGCCGAGGAGGTGATGGCGAAGAATGGACCAGTTTCTCATCCAACGCGGGTTCAAGGTGCCGGTCCATGGCGTGTAGTGTTGCTCAAAGATTTGGCCGCTCGAAGCCGTGTTGGCCTTGGCCAAATCCTCTTGTGTTTCGTCTCCTGTGTTGGCCCCCCACGCCACATCCATGCGGCCTTGGCCAGTGACGGGTGCTTCTGGAGTGTGTTCCTCGCCTTCACTCATGCGCCCCCACCTCCCATGGATTCAGGAGCGTCAACACTTCTGGCCAAAACCGGTGAGCGAAGCAGGTCTTCGCTTGACTTTACCGAGTAGCCGAGGTTGTCCATGATGGCCAAAAACAAGTCCTCCAGGGAGGCTTCGTATTCGTGCATTCGCCGAATTTGGGCACCAACATCAGCTGCGGCTTGGAGAATGTTGGTGGTGGTGTCCTCATGGGTGTGGGCAATGCGCATCACTCGTCCTTCGCGACGGACGCGGAAGCCTTGGTCAAGCAGGCGTTGTTCGAGCGGTGTGGCCCCACCCCAGACATGAATCTCAATTTCGCGGTCAATGGCTTTGAGGTCCTGAATTTTACCTTGGGCCGCCAATTTTCCTTTGTGAAGCAAAATGATGTTCTCGCACACGCGTTCAACATCGTCCATCAAGTGGCTGGCCATGAGCACCGAGCGATTTCCATCGTGGACCATCGTATTCAAGGTTGAGATCATAAATTCCCTTGATTTCATATCAAGGCCGTTTGAGGGCTCATCAGCGATAAGTAAGTCGGGGTCGTGGATGATGGCACAAGCCAGTTTCGTCGCTTGTTTCATGCCGGTGGAGAAACTGCTGATCTCTCGGTAGCGCTGTTCCCCCATACCAACAAATTGGAGCGCTTCATGGGCGCGGTTGAGCGCAACGGTGGGGTTCATGCCGAGCAGTTCTCCGGAGTATCGAACTTGATGAATAGCGTCCATATCGGGGTTCAAGGCGTCGTATTCAGGCATGTATCCGATGCGTTGCCGTATCTCCACGCCTTGGTTACGAATGTCGTACCCCAGTACAGTTCCTTCTCCTGAGGTTGCTTGAATCAAGCCGAGAATGGTCTTGAGGAAGGTCGATTTGCCGGCTCCGTTTTGACCGAGTAAACCGGTAGCGCCATGGGGTACGCTGATGTTCAGGTCGTCCAAAGCAACATGTGGGCCGTAGGCTTTGGTCAAACCTTTGGTGTGGATGATGCGTTCATCCTCCATGGGCCCCACGGTTCAAGGTGGTCCAAGGCGACCCATGAAGCCTTTTGTTCAAGGCTCAACGCCGCCGCGAGTCTTCACAGCGATGCCTTTGCTAAACGCCCCCATCTCCGTAGAGGTGCATTGGGCCACGCCATGTCCAAGGAATGTGCCCGCGGCGTTAGCGATAAGGCACGCTTCACCCGGTGATAACCACGGGTCGCAGGCCACGACAAAACCGTGGAAGACATTGCGACCTTTGCGAACAAAAGGTTCCGCATCGTCGTCAACAACCACCACGGCGGGGCCTAACGAAGCATGCCCCCACCATTCGGTCTGTGGAATGCCCTTCGGCAGTGGTTCTGTACGGTGTTGAAACAACGCCTCAGCTCCGGCATTGGCCAACGACATGCCACCATCACGCAATCGTGGGCTGTAGAGATGCACACCGTTGGCATCGTTGATGTTCTTGACCCGACCTTCACGGTTGACCACGAACGAGCAGCCTTCCGTCACCGATTCCGCCGTTGGCCGGGAGGCATTGAGCAGCACCATTTGTTTGCTCACCGCTTGGTCAACACGCAAGCGTTGGCGTGCTTCGTTGCGTTGTTCTGGCGAGAGTGCCGAATGAACATCATCGGGCAGACCCAGGCTCACCATCGCTTCAGCAAGGCGTTGTTTCATACCGTCTCCTGCCACATCGACGGTGGCAAAGGTGTTGGAAAGTCCAAGTCGTTGGAGTTCAGTGGTCAACCAAACGTGCTCCGGTTCATGTCGAAGCACCCAATCAGGGGCATCGAGATGGGCGAAGGGATTCAAGTCCTCAAGCGAGGCTGGCAACAATCCAAGCGGTGAGATGACCATGGCCTGCACCTCTGGACATCGGTGCTTGAGCCACTCAAGAACCTCGCCTAGGCGTTCTCTGTAGGGTCCGCGTATCCCGTGGAAGACAACTGCAGGACCGGCAGAGTTGTCAGGTGTCCATCGGGAGTGCAGCATCCGTCGTGCCTTGGAGACCTGAGGTCGCCAGAAGGTGTCGTCGCCACCCCATTGCACACCGCCTTGGCGAGGAGTGTGCTGAGTCCAGACCATCCAATCCCACGCATCTTCCCACATCCCTTGGTCTGTCGCTGTATCGTGGGCCGCATCACGGTCGCTGTAGAAGCGCTCAGGGCGCAGATTCCGATTTACCGAAGGCGGAGTTGTGAGCCAAAGGTAGGCTTCACGAAGGGCTGGATGTTGATGACTTCGTTGTTCAGCCAACTGCCAGATTCGCCCCTCACGGACGGCCTGCTTGCATCTTGCTAATTCAGCAAGTGTGACTTCAAGATTGAAATGTGCTAAGAGTTGTTCCCTTTCCTTCGCCGGCAACTTACGAACATCTTCGGGTGTCATCGTTGCGACACAGGGCATCAAAACGGGCCAGTCGACCAACTCGTCAATCCGCTCGGTGCCCCAAGGGGTCAGCAGTCTTCCGTCACGAGCGAACAAGGCGTAGGCCGCTGAATCAAAGAGGTCAGCGCCCAGTGCCACCGACATTGGAAACAGCATAGGATGGCCGCAGCCAAACATATGGACGGGGCGATTCGGTGGTAACAGCGGGAGCGTCGCCATCATGATTTTGGCGTACTCCTTGTAGCGCTGTTGTTCCATGACCGGAACAATGCCGCCGATGGGATGGACGGCAAATGGATGGGCTCCCATCGTTTGCGATGCGATGTGGCGGAGGTTTGGAAACAAGCCACCTTGAACGGGTCCATTGAGCATCATACCCTCGGCAGCAGTCAGACTTTGCGCCGCCCTCGCTGCCGTTTCTCGAACGGCATGCTCAACTTCAGATGCACTCATGTCTGGGCGCGAAAACACATCCAGCATGGTTGCAATGTCAACGCCGATGGACCGCTGGAATGCTACGATCTCATCAACGCCAACCTCGACATCACCGTACACATAGGACTGAAATGTACCTGAATCGGTCATCACCACGCCGGGGTAATCCAACAAGGCATGAACGCCGTTCTCTTGGGCGGTGGTGCGCAAATCATCGTGTTTCCAGATGATGTAGGAATTTGTGATGAGTGCTTGGATGCCGTATTTGTCCCACATCACACGTGGCTCAATGGTCCGGATGTTTGGATTCACGACCGGCAACAAGGCGGGTGTCTCCAGCACGCCGTGTTTGGTGTGAAGTCGCCCCAAGCGAGCCCGTCCGTCACGCTGGGTCACCTCGAAACGACCGTAGTCTTGGTCGCGGCAAGGAAGAGGGTCGTCGCGACGCCCATCTTTCCATGCGGTCATGTGCTTCCCTTTTTCCTGCCTTTTTTCAAAGGCTCGGCTTGTTTTGCGTCTCACGCATCAGAAGATTGGTCAACAAATTCAACGGCGCCATGGGCAAGAATGAACTCTCTTCCGAGGTCGTCAAAGGTGTCCAGTAAGGCTGAAGAAAAGCGAACTCGTGAAATTTCCTTGTCCGCTTCAAGGTCGTTTTTCACACCTTCAAGCGTACCCGGTGCTGCACCGCAGGAGAGGCAAGCGCCAGTCAAATCCAACACGAGATCAAATGTATCGTTAACCGCATCGCATGAGGTCACAGCGATGCCTCCGCCGTGCCCCTCCAACGCCGCTCGGACCGCTCCGAGGCGGGACAAGAGAGCGGGAACGAAGTGTTCGGTGTTGATGATATCACGAAGGGCCAGGTTTCGAAGGCGTTCTTCCTCTTGGGGGTCGGTGCTCTCGGCCACCCGTCGTGCCGCCTCGGCCTCCATGGCAGCTCTGGCTTCGGCGGCGTACTTCGCCACCAAGTCGTCGTCCATGATACGGCCTCGGTCCCGATGATTTGAACCCTCTTATGCCAGAGGCAGATTATAGCGATGGTGATGGAGCATCGGGCATGGTTGAAGTCCTGAAGGCCATTGCTTCAGCGATTGTGGAATGGTTCACTGACCTGTTCAGCAAAGCCGAGCCGAAGAATGCTTGATTCAGCAATGTTCTTTCAAATGGGTTTGGCTCCCAACTTGATGGCTCTTGAATTCCGAGTCTTACGCCACTACATCCCTTGATAAAGGAGGGACGAGACGCATCATCAGGGAAGACCATGGTCGATGAAATCCTGCGCGTCGAAGACCTCCATGTGAGCGTTGACGGCACGCCGATTTTGAAGGGCATGAGCCTCACCATCAATCGTGGTGAAATTCACGTTATCATGGGGCGCAATGGTGCGGGAAAATCCACGCTTGCCAGCGTCATCATGGGCCATCCTGCCTACGAAGTGACACAGGGCTCCATCCTCTACACGGGCCGCAACCTCGACGAGATGAGCGTCTTCGAGCGAGCCCGAGCCGGCATGTTCCTGTCGTTCCAATATCCAGCCATTATTCCAGGGGTTCAGGTCGGTACCTTCCTCAAGAAGTCGGTTCAATCTGTGCGCGATGAAGAACTCAAAGGACGAGAATTCCGCCAAGAGCTCAACCAAGCCATGGCCTCGCTTGAGATGCCGAAGTCGGTTCTTTCGCGCTATGTGAACGACGGATTCAGCGGTGGCGAGAAGAAGCGGTTGGAGATTCTGCAAATGCTGCTCCTCAAACCTCATCTTGCACTGTTGGATGAGACCGATTCAGGGCTGGACATTGACGCCCTGCGCATTGTTGCTCAAGGCATCAACACGGTGGCACCAGAGGCAGGATGCCTCATCATCACCCACTATCAGCGCTTACTCGACCACGTGCAACCTCATTTCGTTCATGTCATGATCGATGGTCGCTTGGTGCAATCGGGTGGACCCGAATTGGCGCTCAAACTTGAACAGCAAGGTTACGAATGGCTTGAGGCCGAGAAGGGGGCCGAATCATGAGCGACGAAGCACGCGAGGCCGTGGGCGACTATCGCTTTGGGTTCCACGACCCCGAAAACGCCACCATCCGCTTTGACAAAGGCCTGTCCGAAC
>JAYPCE010000022.1:0-33308 GCA_038124565.1 Candidatus Poseidonia sp. | reverse complement strand
TTCCCCCACCATGACAGGCATGACAGGGTGCTAAGCAACCACCCGACCTTCCCCCCATATAAGAAGAAATCGGTATCTACAAGTCCGCTATTGTGGAGACAGTGCGCTTTTTTCGGAAAATTCTAGGGGTTTTCAGATACCTGCTGAGGGGGTGAGTTTTTGGAGGTTCTGAGCGACAAGCGAATCGTCCTTCACCTTCTCCAAACTCTGCGCCGCCTGGCTCAATTGGCCAAGATTAAACATAGCAACGGCAGCCGTGTTCACGCCTTTGGCTGAATTGGGCGTTCGAGCATTGTGAACATTCATGATTCCCAATGCCTTTTCTGAACGACCACTTTCAATCAATGCACACGCCAAGTTGACAAGGATATCACCGTTTGTTGGCGCACCTTTCGCAGCTTCACGGAGGGCAAGAATAGCCGATTCAAATTGTGCATCGGCGAGCGAACGTTGCTGTTCGTCCTGACCGTCTCGCATCCCAATTGCGCGTTGAAGGAGGGATATGCCGTAATTGTTGAACACTTCTGCGCTGGTCGGCAAACTCGCAGCAAGTCGCTGAAACGCCCGTGCAGATTCTGACCAAGCCCCTCGTTGCATGCTTGCGAATCCTTCGTTGACCAAGCCTTGCAGAGCGGCATCTCCACCGACATCAATGTTCAAGGCTTGGGCAGGATGAAGCGAGAGCAAAATGGAAGGTGCCGTAGCGGCGACCGGAGTCGCTTCAAGCGGGGAATGGAAAACGGCTGCAGGCGAATCCGTTTCATGGTCAAAGACCACAACATCTTCTGTGTATGACCCGTATTGCATTTCCACGACGGACTCTGTGTGATCGTAAATTTCCTCATAATCAGGAATTTGAGCGTCGATTCGCCAGTAATCAGGAACAGGGAGTTCCTCCTGAACCGGCGCAGGCTGCACGACCCGAGCGACGAGGCCTTGTGGCGCCGTGGGAGCAGGTTCAACCAACCGGGCTGTTTCCAGACGCACCGGTGCAACTGGCGTACTCACATCCATGGGTGGTGCAGCGGCCATCAACGGTTTCACCTCATTCTCTTTCATCGGAAGATCGGAGACAACGAGATTGGTTAACGCCGTATTCGTTATGGGAACTTCTTCAACGGTCGAGACGACGTCAACCGTTGGCTCAACCGGTTCCTCTACAAGCGATGCTCCTAGAGCGTCCGGCGTGGTTTCAGGTTCGGGTTGAGGAACTCTTTCGGAAGTTGTGGAAGGAAGAGGTGATGTTGTTGTATCCTCTGGTTCGTTCTCAACACTGGAGATCTGCCCTCTTGTTCCGTTTGCAATCTCGTTCAACTGTGCATCAAACGGAATTCCATCAGCGAAACTGCCGATACCGAAGGGGAGTCGAGAAGCATACACATTTGACGCCCCTTGGAATCCAAACGGCAAGCCACCCTCCGCTTCCGGAGGAACGGGGTTCTCTTCAACTTCAACTTCATCTGATGGAGGTTCAATGCCTTCCAAATCGTACCAGGCAGCAGCCGCATCATCAAGTCCCGGAACATCTGTGGGGAGGTGCTCATCCACCGGCCCCGTTGTTGAAAGATCGGTCCTCAATTGACTGCCGCAGGCTGGACACGCGGTTCCCCCCAGAGAAAGCAGTCCACAGATTCGACACTCAAACATCGGCCTCGCCCAACCCTGCGTTTTCACCGTAGGACTTCAAAGCAACGCCAAACTGGACCTGGTCTCATTCCTCTTCTTCGCCACGAATCAAACGGTTTGCACGTTGTTTAGCATCGACTACGAGTTCCGAAATGCCTTCCAATTCGTCATCAACGAGAGCGTCTGCGAAAGATTTGCCTTTACTCCTTCCCCTTGACAATTGACCGATGATGCTCAACACGGTGATACCCACCAAAATCAGTTTGACATACGTTCCATTGTCGGCTCCACCGACGACATAGACGAGAATCATGTACAAAGAGACGATGAAGGTCGTTAACAACATGATGGGGAAACCAGCCCTGAAGAATTCATTGAAGGAAATAGGATAGCCGGCGTCTTCCGACATACCTGCGGTCACGACGTTTGCCGAGGCTCCTATCAACGTTCCATTGCCACCCAAGCAAGCACCAAAGGCCAAAGCCCAAATCAGCGGGTGGAGCAAGTATTCGCCGAGATTATCGGCAATTTGCAGCACGATGGGAATCATGGTGGCCGTGTATGGTATGTTATCGATAAAAGCCGAGGCGATGGCGGAGACCCAAAGGACGATCAAAATTGCAGCAGCGAGGCGCACCGTCTGACCGTCAGGCGTATCGCTTCCAAAGAAGGCGATGGCTCGTTCCACATATTCTCCGATGAACGAAATGACACCCATGTATTGAAGCGAATGCACCAGGACAAACAAGCCTGCAAAGAATAGCAGAGTGGTCCATTCAACGTGATGCAACGGTTCCTCCAATTCGTGACGGTCTGTTGCAAGCAACATCAACACGGCACCGACCAGAGCAATCCACGACACGGCGATGTGCGTGATTGGATGAAGGAAAAAGTTGAGGATGACCAACGCCAGAATAAAACCACTAACTTTGAGCATTTCTGGGTCCTTGATACCATATTTGGATTCGAGTTCGGCAACATCACGAATACGTGAGCCTGAAAATTCATCGGCATATAACCATCGAAGAAGCATAAAACTCGGCACAACGGTCATCAAAATACCCGGTCCCATTTCAAGGACAAAGTCGTTGAATGTCACCCCATGTTCAGACATGTAAGCGTAAGCACCATTCTCTACTGAGGCTATTTTTGAGGGAGAGAGACCAGACCCAATCATGATGTTCGGCGGGTCGCCAATCATCGTCGCCGCTCCACCAATGTTGGAAAACAGCACTTCCGCAATCAACAGCGGGACCGGCTTAATATCCAGCACCTTAGCGAGTTGTATCGTTACGGGCGTCAACAACAACATCGTCGTGACGTTATCAAGAAATGCCGAAAGGACGGCGGTCACGGTGCACAATATCACGACCAAAGACCAAATGGACCCTCCGCTTTTCTTGTAAGACAATACAGCGAAGTATTCGAACACCCCTGTGTTTGAGAGTACCCCGACCATGACCATCATGCCGAGCAACAACCCGATGGTCTCCCAATCGATCATCGTGGTAATTTCAGCCAGTGAGAAGGTATCACCCGTGTCGTAGTAATTGAGAGCGAGAACAGCGACCAAACCACCAACCGCTGCTGCGAGCGTTCGGTGAACCGTCTCAAAAATAATCAAAGCATAAACCACAAGCAAAATTCCGAGACCCACCCAAACTGCTTGGCTTTCAAGCCCATCTTTGATGTGAACCTCAAGGCCAACGCCTTCTCCGCCTGCTGCTTGACCAACACCCGAGAGCATCATGGCACCGACAAACAACAACAGAGCAAAGGAAATTTGTCGGGAGCGGTTGGAAAACAGATGAGCGTTCAATGAGGAGCCTCCGGCATTCATTCCACAAGAATGCACCCTTTGACCCTTTGCTTTACAACAGATTAATTCCGCCATAACACACCGATGTTTCCTCGCTGCAAAACCAATGTTGAGGCGGTCTCTTGAGCAAGGTACTGCCACACCTCTGCGCGCTGCTCCCGTTCAAACAATCCCTTGTTCGCTTTAATTTTCACCAGTTCCCTTGTTCGCAGTTGATGGCGAATTTCTTCCAGCACCGTTTCAGTAAGACCAGCCTTTCCAATTCGAACGCTTGGTTGAAAATCTCTGGACTTCGCTTGTTGAAGCACACGAGCGGGAATGCCGGTCATCACGACTCCACCTTGCGTTGCTTGCGGTGATGACCTGGACCGCCTCCAAAACGGCGGATGGAACCACATGTGAGACAGGTCTTAATTCGCTGCCCATCTTTGATGCGAACACGAAAATGATTGGAAAATGCATGGCTTGACCAACAGGCACGGCACACCAAATCCCGACTGGTTCCTGAGAGGTGGAGACGGTGTCTTCGGGATGTTTTCATCAAATGCACCGCAGCAGATTCAACAACTTCTTTGGGGTGCTGATGTGGATTCTGAAGAATGTTCGCCAGGTGTTCTTGGGCAACAAGGGCACGAGCGCGACGTTCCTTTTTGTCAGACCGACCTCGTCGTCGCACCAATGAATCACCCTCATTCAAGTATGGCTAGTATGTCTTCGGTAATCGTATCGATGGGGCGGTCACCATCCACCGTGTACAGGACGCCTCGTTCTGCATACCAATCGGCGAGGGGGGATGTTTGTTCATGGTAGGCTCCGAGGCGATTGAGGACGGTTGATTCATTATCGTCCGCACGACGCTTTTCGTCAAAGTTTCCACAACCACATCCTTCAGAAGGTACAGGATTGAATGTATCGTGGAATACGGCTCCACACGAGCCACATGTTACGCGTCCACAAATTCGTTCCACAATCCGTTCATCGGGTACTTCAATCGCTAAGACATGGGTTATTTCGGTGAGGGTGCTCAGCGCTTCTGCCTGAGGAATGGTTCGGGGAAACCCATCAAACATCACACCATTGTTCGCATCAGGTTCGCGCACCCGCTGCTCGATCAGCGCCAAAATCACATCGTCAGGAACGAGGGCCCCACGGTCCATGTAGCCCTTTGCTTCTAATCCAACCGGGGTGCCAGCCTTCACAGCCGCCCGAAGCATGTCACCTGTGGAAACTTGAGGAAGGCCAGTGTGTTCCATGATGCGTTGCGCCTGCGTCCCTTTTCCGGCACCGGGTGGTCCAAACAAAACAATGCTGCCCATAAATCGGGGAAAGGGTCCACCCTTTCAACCTTCACGACTCAACCTTGACGGCGTAACCACTCGTGTCCATAATGCTGCCATTGCTCCATTGTCCAACCGGGCGGCAGTCCAGAAGGTGGAAGCGGCGGCACGGCAGCAGAAGGCGCCGGCGGAGGTGCCTGAGGAGCAGGGGTCGGTTGAGGAAGAGGCGGCAACGCTTTGTTGGCGGCAGGTGCGGGGGGCATGCCTGCTGGAGGGAGGCCGGCGGGCGGGCGACCAAGTGGTACGTTCGCTTTCGGTGGCAACCCAGAAGGAGGAAGACCACTGGGGACCGCAGCGGGTATCACAGGAAGGTCCATCGATTGCATGATGGCTTGAGCAATCTCGTCATCGCTGACCTCTCCACTGGTCAGTTCGTCCACAGCCGTACCAAGATTGAGCGCTTCATCCCGCCGTAATCCGAGCGTGTCGGGGTCAACATGAGCATCTGGTGCGACGAGCTCGGCACCATCATCGACGAGTTCTCCGGATTTCTTCATCCGTAAGCCAACAACGATGACGCCTGCAAGGAGGGCGATGACAAGCCCAATGCTCACCGCAGGTGGCAGAATACTGAAGAGGCCTGACGAGCCTGTAGCCGTGTTGACACTGACTTCGAGTTCATATTGTGTCAGAAAGACGGACCCTGCACTCAAGTTGAGGGTCAAGTAGGAGACCCCCCTTGCAACATCCTCCTTTGGTGTGATGGTCAATTCAACCGTTGTCTCAGCACCAACGGCCAAGTTTGTAACTGTACTTGGTTTAAGTTGAATTGTCCAATCTGACTTCTGCTTGCCATCTTTATCCAAGAGGACCGTGTTGAGTTCGGCCGTCAGCGGCACATTCCCATCGTTGCGTATGACGAAGCGTTCCGTGCGACCTTGATCTCGGTCAATACCTTGGAGAAGACGCTCACCGTCACGCTCTGCCGTGATGTTGCCGTAGCTGGACGAAAGAACGCCAATGGTCACCATTTCCGAGGCCTCAACAAATCGTCCTAGATTGCTTGCATTCACTTTAATGAGCATTTCAAAAGCATTCTCCGTCGCGGGGGTTTGTGGAGGAGGAACCAAGCCAAAGCGGACCATCTTCTCCTCTCGTGGCTCTAGATATACCGTTGGGTTGGCGAAACCAACGTCCCAACCATCAGGGGCAAGTCCATGGGTCCAATTCAGAACCAAATTTGTGTTTCCTGTGTTCTTTACCATGAATTCACCATACGAGAACGTGCTTGCAATGCTGGTATCTATGTGGCTGTTGAGGGGCGGCGTTAGTTGAATACCCAACTCATCACGCACGACCAAGCGTGTGATGTTTTGTCGGAAATTAGAGAGGGACCGTTCAGTGCGGATGGTGAATGAATTGGCATCGTTTTCTTCGGCGGTCATCGGTACGGCGAAGATGAAGTGGACAATCGTTTCTTGTCCCGGACCGAGGATGAACGAAACTGTCCGCGTGTCGTTCAAACCGTCGTGGCTCACTTGAATGGCCCATTGCGGGTTGTCAGGGAGCACCGAGACATCCAAATCGATGGCGATGTTACCTGTGTTTTCAACACTCATGTTCATGTGCACTTTTTGGCCGCTATCAACAGCGATATCGGGAGAGAGGTGATTCGGTCCAACCCGACCGTCATCGTCCATCAAATGAACTTCAAACGATTCTTGAGCAAGAACCGTGATGGTAACCGATTCGGTGAAGTTCATGCTCGGGTCGGTCATGGAGGTTACGTAACATGTGACAGTATCTGTGTCTCCAGCAGAAGGTACACCGTTCGCAACCAAAGGTACGATGACACGAATGGACATGGGCAGATACTCCAAAATGTTCAGCGGTTCAAAGTCCAGTTGGGAGGAGTTGGATGAGCCCAACATTAACTGCCAGCGTTGTTCTGAAAGACACTCCATGCTGTATTGGGCAGGTGCGTTCCCCGTGTTCCTCACAGAGATGGAAAAGAATGTTGAACCTCCTGGCGTTGCTTGCAGACCACTTGTTCCTGCTGCAACAACCTGAACTTGGTCAAGTTGTTCAACCTCAATGGTAATGCGTTGTGTGTGAGCCACAGTGGGTTGGAGTTCGTAGCGGGCCGTGATTTCCACAACATAGGTTCCAGCCCGAACATAGCGAGGATTGGATGGATCTGACGTAAGGTCTGAATCAATGTCTTCAAGCCTGAGGTTGATGGACTTGTTCGCCCCCTCTGTCCCTTGAGGTGCAAGCATGAAGACGGAACTTTCGTTGAAAGTTCGGGTCCAAGCATCAGGGCTGGGAAGGAAGAAATCTTCACGTCCGGGGACTGGAATTTGCACGGTGGTAGCCGATAGCTTCACCGATTGATTGCCTGTACCTTCGTGGAGGATGCTCAATGGGATATCGATTCCTGAATCGTTACGAACATCAAGGACCATATCTGCATTGGCCTCGCGTTCCAGTGCCGTGGACGGGATGGTCCCGTCGTCGTTTTCAACAACCACACGCAAGCCGAGCGCCATCACTTCAACATCCTGCTGCCAAACATTGTTGTCGAGCCCGTTGACTGCATCGTTCATCTCAACCACGGAATTGCCAGTGTCGATGGAAAGTCTCAGAGAATGGACCCCCGTGGTGGTAAACTGGTGGAAAATCGTGTAAGAGTCGATCATCCCCGGCGCAAGACTCGGGCGGCTGGATGTCGCCAAGGTGGTTTGTGTTGTCAAATCTTCCAACTGGATATCAAAAGACGGCGACGTACTCGTACCTTGATTCGCCCAAGCCAAACGAATGGAAATCAAGTCGTTGCGAAGTGGATTCTCAGAGGAGGTCAGGATGCTTCCATCAAACACGACCAAGTCGGCTTGTGGCGTGGGTGTGGCAACAGCCGACATCACGAGGGCAAAATCTTGACTCGAACCGCCACTGTGAAGCACTTTGACAATCCACGAACCCGAACCGGCAGCGAGTGTCCCAGGAGCGATTCTGATTCGTTCAACATTGTTGAGGTCGTCAGCAACTCCCCCGCTGACGGAAAAGCCTTGAGCGAAGTTGTTACCCCTCCATTCCGTTCCATCGGGTGCAATCAAAACAAGGTCAAGGTCATTGACCAAACGTGCTTGTGTTTGCGCTGCGTTCGCGCTTCCGGCTTCATCCGTCCACGCCAGCGTAAGGTCAAGACCGTGAGAAGGGTCAAGCGAGAATGAATAGAGCAAACCAAATCCAGGTTCAAGTGACTTTTTGTCATCAAAAAAGGTGTCCAGTACCGTACTGCCGTCCATGGGCAATACCGTGCGTTCCAGATTGACCTGCCCCCAACCCTCAGCGGCATTGGGAATGTCAGGGGTGCCCAAATCGGTTGCACCGTTGATGAGGGCTGCCTTTACGAGCGCACTTGAGGGTGATGTGAGTCCCGCTTGTTCACGAATAAACTCCCGAGTCAACGCGGCCACGCCTGAGGCGACAGCGGTGGCTTGTGAGGTTCCACTGAGCGTCATGTAGTACGAATTTCCGCCCGCATGTGATCCTGTCAGGCATGACGGCCCAGCAGGGAAGCGAGCCTCTTCAGCGAGGCCTGAACAGATTCCAACACCAGGGGCAACGACATCGGGTTTGACTCGGCCATCAAGGCTTGGGCCCAGCGAGGAGAAATTCGCAACCTCTCCTGCCGCAGGGGTTCCTGAAGCACCTGTGGTGGACGCTCCAACGGCGAGCACGTTCTTGGCCGTGGCGGGCGAGGTGACCTGTGATGCGCCTGAAGTTCCACGATCGCCAACCGAAAAGACGGGGGTGAGATCTTTGCGGTCATGAACAAAGATGTCAACCGACCGAGCATCGGCAGTGTACTGCCCATAGTTGCCGTTCAAACCCCAAGCATTCACTGACAACCTTGCCGTCATTTGTTCGGCATCTCGAAGCATGTCGTAAATAGAGCCAATTCGCCCGAATGTGCCGGTTGGGTCGTGCTCAAGGGCATACATCACGAGGGTTGCAGAGGGGGCAACGCCTCGTGCGGCGGCATCACCGGTTCCATTTCCAAGCACGGTCACCGCAATGTGCGTGCCGTGACCGCCATTCGTATCCTGTGGTGAGGGGTCGAGACCGAATTGAGTGTAGGTGGCTGCAACGCGTCCGGTGAGGTCTGGATGGTTGGTGTCCAAGCCAGTATCTGCAATTGCAATCATCTCGCCCGAACCATCCAAGGTAAACGTCGCATTATTTGCAACACCTTGAACGCCGGCAACCGACCATGCTAGGGCATTGTGGACACGGAGTTCGGCGGCGGGTTCAACCCACAAAATCCTGCCGTCATGAGCGATGTTCGCTAACACTTGCTGAGCCGCAGCGGGCGAATAACTAACACTGCACAACCAAGCATCGCAACGGGCTTCGGTTGCGCCGTATCGGACCAAGTCCGTGGACAGTGCAGCGTAGCCCGCAACGGCCAAATCAGGTGTTGGAATGATGTTGACCATTCTGGTGCTTGCTGGCTGTGCGACCAATTCTGGCGCAAGTCGCCAGCCGGGTTGTTGAGCACCCACCCAACGTACGGCTTCTTCGCTGTGAAGGTGATGTACCGTTGCGGAAGAGGAGGGAGGGAGACGGACAAGCCATGCCTCATCAAACAACGAATCCAAGACTGTGAAGCCATATTGGCTTTGAAGTTCTGAAAGAATGCCTCCATTGTTTTCGTAGAGTTGTACGATGGCCAATCCAGTCTGGGTTGTATCGTGAATTCGGGTCAGCGAGGCGGGCATGCTGGGTCCCGGATTGGTGGTCGGGTCGAAACTTCCATGAGCGAGATGAATCAAACCCGTTGAAGGCTTCAACGGTGTCTGCAGCTGACTTGCTTGAGGCATGGTAGACCAATGCTCTCGTGCAAGTTCAAGCCGCTCCAGTGGAGTCAACTCTGTGAGTAACATTGCAGGCTCAAGCGTTGATTCGGCCTCCTCAAGAGGCTGTTCCGCTACCAAACCAGTGGCCGCTGTGAGGGGGGTTGAAATGAGTAAAAAGAAGACGACAGACAGCCATGCCTTTGAACCCATGCCTCTCGGAATCAAGCACCTCTTTTGAAGGAAACTCTCGCGTGTGTTGAAATCGCTTCAACAACGAACTCAAAGCCTGTTGTAGGCCGATATCGCTGCATCGGTTTTTTCCACAGAAACGCGCCAGTCCGTTTCCGTCCCCATCAACGCCCTTATGGCGTCAATATTTTCGGGAATCACGTCGGATTCTTGGTGAATGGCTTGAAAGTAGTAGAGGGTGTTTCCGTCCAATTTTACGCCGTCCTCCCACACGAAAATTTCGTGGAGGTCGCCCCACTTTCGTCCGATATCACGTGCGTATTCCATCACTTCAGCGGTCGTGCTGATTCCTGTTTCAGCACCATTCATGATGATGATGCGGGGGTTATTCGACCACAATTCAAGCACACTTTGGGTCGTAAGCCCGTGGTTCTCGGGCAATGTTGCGACGATGGAATGGCAGTGCATCAGTGTTGTTGGAACAGCAACGGCCATTGAATTGATTTGAATTTCTGGTTTCACGGTCATGACATCTGGGCCATGGTGCGACGGCACCTTGAGTACGGGCTTAATGGCGTTGATGGGGCCTTTGGCTGAGTCCCCAGGGTCGGCAGCACGACGAATCATCGTGCACTCTACAGAAAGGGAACCGCAATGCTCGTACAGAGGAACCAACGTCCTCGACAAGCCCGTTGTATTGCAAGAAACCACACGAGTACCTTGAACGTTCAAATTTTCAGCGTGGTTTGCTGAAGAGGTGTAAGACATGCCCGCCATGTCATGCTTCTCTCCGCCTTGGAAGATGTATTTCACACCAGCAGCCATGTAGGCATCTTTGTTCGCAGCACCAACTTTTCCCGGAGAGCAATCAACGACCACATCGGCTACAGCCAAAAGATCACTCAAACCTCCATGGCAGGTGTATCCAGCCTCGCCAAAAGCAGCAATGCGTTCGGCATCATCATAGGTGCAGTACAGCGGGTATCCTTTCCGTACAGCGAGGTCGCAGCCAAAGGCGGGTCGTGTTTTCGTGACGCCAATGATTTCCATATCGTCCTGCGCATCCACTGCGTCAGCAACACGCTTCCCAATGGTACCGTACCCGTTGATGGCGACTTTGATGGTCATGACCTTCACCATGTGCCGCTCATGAAGGCCGTCAATAAAGGCTTCTTTAACCACCGCCACCCTAAGCGAGGAGAGAAAATAGGAAACAACGAGATGGTTGGAACAGTATTCTATTTGGGTAATGGTCTCAACCACCGCTCATGGCGGATGTTTCCGATGTCGTTGCACGCTCGTTGAACATCAATGAAAAACTCGGCCCGAGACTAGAAGCAGCCGCTCAACAAAACGCCATTCTTCGCATCGGCTGGACCAATGCGGGGGACCCTGTGCCCAAGAACGGAGAGTTGGGGTTGTGCCCTGGACTCCCTGAAGGTGCCCGCTTGCGCGCTCTTGGCGTCCTGGGCTCATGGGTGGCTGCCTTTGGAAGAGGTGGTTCCTTCACCATTCAGGGAGATGCAGGTTCGTTTTTGGGTGCAGCCAACCAAGGCACGACCATCGTTTGTGAGCGCATGGCTGGCCACTACACAGGTTACGCCATGGCGTCGGGAACCATCACGGTCATGGATGGATGTGGCGACGATTCAGGAGCACAGATGAGCGGAGGAACCCTCATCATTCGAGGTGCGAGCGGTGCTCGGATTGGAGGCGGCATGAGCGAAGGGTTGATCGTCGTACACGGAGATGTAGGCCCAGACCCAGGAGCAGGCATGTCAGGTGGGCGGATCGTCATCAACGGTCGTTGTCCCACTCCCGCCCCAGGTGTAGTCTTGCGTCCACTGGACGCCAAAGAATTGAAGGAAATCAACAGTCTTCTTGACGACGAAAGCCTGCACGTACCCAGCGACGCTGTCTGTCTCACGCCCCAAGAGAAATTGATTGTTGAACACGCCGGTTTTGTCGTATCATCTGGCGACCTCTCGGCCATCGGACTGGTCAACGAAGAACAAGCAGCCCTCCGACCCTACCAAACCGTTGACACCGTCGCCTTACTTGGTTTAGGCGATGAAGTGCAGTCGCTCGCACTCCCGATCCCACTTCTCCCCTACCTTGTGAGTGGAGAAACGATGACTCCAGACAAGAAAACTCCGGCCAATGTCGGTCAAATTTTGAACCGCCACCCTGCCCTCGTCGAGAACGAACCGCGTGCTGTTGACATGCTGCTCGTGGGGTTGGACAACCTCTTGGAGACTGGACAACATCTCCCGCAGGCCGGTGGTTTCGCCATTGATTTGGATGATTTGCCGCCCCTCAACGCAGAACAACTGGACGGCTTACTCGTTGCCTTGCGCTCGCTTGCATCTTCCAATGTTCCTGTTGCGCTGGTTGAGGGCGTGAGCCGGATACAAGCCCTCCACACAAAGGCCGCGTACCACAATATCGACGTTGCCTTCGCACGAATAGAGGACGGGTCAGGAATTTCCGAAGCAGCTGCCCTTCCTATGATGGGCCGATCAAAGAAAGAACATCTTGACCAAGGGGCCATACAAACCGGTTTCTTGCTCGGTTTTTCAGCATCAGGCCACGACCTCGCTGTGCTGTTAGCCTCTGGAGTTGACATCATTTGCTGCGTCGCTCCAATGGCTGATGCGGAGGACATCGCCTACTGGTTGCAGGGAACACAAGACGACCTGGCGATACACTTGCGGCGAATCGGGCTCAGCAGCATTGACCTCCTCGACCGCAAACACCTCCGCGCCCTCGACCACGAAACGGCGGCAGTGAGTGGTTTGCGGCTTGCTGGCTACGGCCGACCATTGCCGCATTGGTTTGCACGATAGGTGAATCACTATGCCTACAATTTCTGTTCCTCAATCACTCTTGAAATCCTTGATGCAAAAGAAAGGGTTTCAACACGACCTTGAACGCGTGAACGACGAATTACCGTTGTTGGGGACCGACATTGATGCCTGTAATGAGGAAACCTTGGACATTGAAATTTTTCCTGACCGCCCTGATCTCCTGAGTGGTGAAACATTGGCGTTTGCAATGGGTCATTTTCTTCACCATGCACCAGCACAACCCGATATGCCGACAACGGACAGCGGGATCACCGTAGCAGTGGACCCGAGTCTGAAGCACATTCGACCTGTTGTGCACAGTGCCGTTGTTCGGGGCGTTCAGTTGCCAGAAGATGAAGAAGAACTTGACCGATTCATCAAGGGCCTCATGGACCACCAAGAAAAACTCCACTTTGCTATCGGCAGAGGACGTCGTCGTGTTTCTATTGGCGTTCACGACCTCGCCAAACTTCAACCTCCCTTCCGAGTCGTTTCGGTTCCCGGGAGCACTTCCTTCGTTCCGCTCGCTTGCGAGGCCCCCATGAGCATTCATGAAATCCTCACGCAACTACCCAAAGGTTTGGAGTATGCTCACTTGCTTGAGGGCATGGATGCCTATCCACTCATTCTTGACGCCAACGACGATGTCCTTTCATTTCCTCCCATCATCAACGGCGACCATACGACCGTCACCTTTGCAACACGTGATTTCTTTATCGATGTCACCGGTTGGGATGAGCGAGCATGTGAATCAGCCATTATGCTCGTTTGCCTCCAACTCATGGAGCGCGGCGGTCAAGTGCAAACGGTGGAAGTCACCACATGTGACGGTGAGATTCGCACGCTCCCGCAAGGCGCTGGTCGTCAACATCTGGTTCCAGAGGAACTGGTGCATGACCTCCTTGGGAGGGCGTTCACCGATGAAGAACTCCACCATGCGATCAATCGCATGGGAGGACGGTTTGATGGACGCCAACCTGCACCTTCTGATGCCCCTGAACTGCCCACGAAGATGGCTGAGGCACGGGCTGGAACCTCAGAATTAATCTTCACGATGCCACGATGGCGCTTTGATTTGCTTCATCCGGTTGATATCGTTGAAGACTTGGCCATCGGCCATGGTTACGAAGACTTGGGTACTGATTTGCCCCGCGCCCAATTGACGGCCCAACCTCGCCCCGACCACCACCTTCGTCGACGGCTTCGGGATGCCCTGCAAGGACTCGGTATGATGCAAATTCAATCGCTCACACTTTCGAACGAAACGGACCAATTTACCAACATGCGTTGGACGATGAGCCACCCAGTCACCACCATCACCAACCCGATTACGGTGGACCACACCATTCTTCGTCAGCATTTGCTCCCGGGTTTGCTCCGTTTGTTGGCCGCAAACCGACACCATGACCTTCCACAATCGGTGTATGAATTGGGCACTGTTGTCCGAAATCACACCAACTGCAACCGTTTGGCGTTTCTGACGGCCGAACGCTCCGGAGGCTTCGCTGCCGTCCGTGGACGAATCCAAGCGTTCTGCAATGATTTGGGCGTGACCAACTGGTATGCCGAACCCTTAGACGCTGGAGATGGCCCTTGGTTGGCCGGTCGCGGTGCAAAACTCATCATCGAAAACCGTTGGGTAGGATGTTTCGGAGAAGTTGACCCTGCTATCTCATCCTTGTACGATTTGCGAGTTCCACTGAATGGAGCGGAATTTGACGTGGATGCGCTGCTGGATGTGATTATTGATCCAGTTTGAGGCGGTTCTATGTGTGGACGCTTCTCTTTAGCGAGGCCCATTGATGAGGTAGCACAATTGTTTGAGAGTGAACCTCTCTCCGATTTGACACCTTTTGCTCCTTCGTGGAATGTCGCACCTCAAACCTTCGTTCCTATCATAACAGAAACGGGAATCAGCGATGAGCCCGATACCCCTCGACACATGCGCCTGATGCGCTGGGGGTTCCGTCCTTCATGGGCTCGACCATCGCAACGTGAGCCAATCAACGCCAGGGTTGAAACGGTGTCATCAAAGCCAATGTTCCGAACTTCGTTCCAACACCGCCGTGGTGTCCTGCCGGCAGATGGATGGTACGAGTGGATGACAACGCCACAAGGTAAGGCGCCATGGTATCATCATCGTTTTGATAACAGAATGTGCCTCTTCGCCGTCATCTGGGATCGATGGCAAGACGACGGAAACCATGTCGAATCCTTTGCATTGTTAACCACCGAAGCCAACGAAGACTGCGCTGAGGTGCACAACCGCATGCCGGTCTTGTTAACATCGGAAGAAATCGCACCGTGGCTCAAGCAAGCCGTGCTCCCCCAGACCCCACAAACAGGTACGATTGACCGTCATCCCGTCTCTTGCGAGGTCAATCGGCCAACTGCAAACCACGCTGGCTTAACCAACGCCTTGCCTTCCCTTTTCGATCACGAATATGGGGCGTAAGTCCCATCGCTTTGCAAGGTGTGGGGTGTTGGTTCGAATGAACCGTCTGCGTTTCGCTTGTAGTGATAGCCGTCCGTATGGTGAACCCATGTAAAGGCAGGTTCAGCAGGAGGGTGAGAAGGGGTTGCATCTTCGCTTGGCGCTGGAGTTGGTTGCACCGTGTTCGCCTCAGCCTCACCGGTTACACCGTCATAATGCACAGATTGGTCCGAGGCGGCTTCCACGGTTTGAGAACCTCCCCCAAACAGTGCAAGCGCGTCTTTGTAGGCCGCTTGGTCCGATGTCACCTCGGGGCGAGCATGGGGATCTTCACCTCGTTTGTACACCATGGGCGAGGGAGGTGCCTCATCCAACTCAGCCACGGTATCTTTTTTCTTGAACGGCCAAGGTGGAGCCATGCTCTCCCGAAATCCATTCTCCTCAAGAATCCTACGCAGCGTTGATGTTCAATGATGGGTGTGATTCATAGGGGATGTTGGCCAGCCTTAGCCATGCGGTGGGCTGTCCTGCTGGTCATTCTCGCTGCTCACCTGCTCATGCCCTTCGTCCATGGTGCAGCACCAAGCGAAGCTCGTGATTCTGCATTATTCTCAGTGGTCGCACCAAGCGAAGTCGTGGTGCACCCAAATCAAACCGTGAGCACCTACATCACGGTTCACAACACGGCAACGGAGAATCAGGAATTAACCATCAATCCCTTGAGCACACCCTTTCCCATTGAATTGATTGGGCTGCCGCTTTCTGAATTATTGGTGCCCAACCATTTGAGACAAATGGTGTTCGGTATCAAAGCCAACGCTTCCGCAGCCTACCAAAATGTCACGGTATCGTTTTTGGTCACGAGCGATTTGGACAGTGAGGTCAACCAAACCGTAGAAATGAACGTGATGATTGCACCATGGTCTGCGTTGGAATTTGGGGTCGAAGGCATCTCCCAATTGACTGTTGACGAAAAAGTCAAGACGGCGATTGCCGTGAACATTTCGAACAATGCGAGTTTTGCCGATAACGTCACCTTCACGCTGTATTCAGCATCCAATTGGGATTGGGGTTGGGACATGCCCAATACAGTGGGTGAGGCGGCGTATTCGGTTTTGAACCCTGGCCAATTGATTTACGTGTATTTTTGGGTCCAAACGCCGGCGGTTGAAAACGGGCAACCTTTGATGGAAACCGGGCCGAGGTTCATTCTTTCAGCAACATCTGGACTCGATAAACAATCAACGCAATGGAGCGTTGATTTGCTGATGAACGAAAAGAAAAACGCGAGTATTGATGACTTGCAACCTGAATTAATCGTAGCGCCCAACGAAGATGGGCGACTTGATGTTGTGGTTCGCAATGTAGGCAACTCACCCAACACCCTCAACATCACGCTTCAGGCCTTGGATGAGGAGGGTCTTCCAGCGGCCAATTCACAACCGTCCGACAGATTCAGCACCGATGGTTGGGTGGTGGCGTTGTTTGGTGGCTTAGAAGATCTCGTGTTGCAACCGAACGAGACCCGAACGATTGAGGTTGGCTTTCAGGCTCCCAACGAATTTTCTGGAGAATTGAATGTCAGAGTCCTCGTCTTCCCGACCGGAGGAGCACTGATGCTGAAAACAGCTGATGTGAAAGCACGAATCGTACGCACAACTGGTGCTGAATTGGCCTATACCGAGGACGGCTGTAACGGCATCCTTCCAAACCAAACATGTTCAGCATCACTCAGCGTGAAGAATAGTGGAAATTCCTACAATTATTTCCTCCTCCGTGTCGGCGAGGTCACCGACGGGTTTGATGTCTCCATCCCGAGCGAGACCCTCCTCGTACAGGCCAACCAAATCAAAGCGTTTGGTGAAGTGACGGTGCGGGCGGAGGTCACGGCAGTGGCGTTCGTTCTCGGAGAAGCCACCATAGAGGTGTTGGGTGATACCAACGATGTCCTTGCCGAAGTCACCATTCCATTACGAGTCGGACCTGAAATTATCTGGACCTTCAGAAATGCAGATGAGCGTGTGAACGCACGTGGCTTGATGACCATCGCCATGGAGGCACGAAATGATGGGAACGCCATTGATGGCCTTATCGTTCAACTGCAATCAAGCCATCAGGTGGAAATGGGCTTCTATCCACCCGAGGGAGCCATCTACGAGGACGGTGTTGAATTTCCAAGGTCGTTCGAACTCAATGACATCCCTCTGAATTCAAACTTCACCATACGTGCGTGGATTCAACTCCCACAAGACCAAATCAACAACGGCACGGTCTACATCAACACCACCATACGGTCACGCTTCGCCCCCGAACTCCCCTTCGTTTACACATCAACCGGTGAATATCTGGGTAAACAATGGCAACCAAAGGTGGCCGAAGAGGAGCCCATTGACTGGGCGGCATTGGCGAACACCGCTGTCCTTTATCTCAAAGCGTGGTCAGGTGTGTTGTTCTCCATCGCTCTTGCTGGAATCGTTCTGTACAAGGCTGTCATTGACCGAGAGAGACGACTGGAACAAGGCAGCATCATGCCCTATCAGGAACAGGCTTCGGCCGATGATTGGCTAAAACAATACCAAAAAGAACCGGAGGAAGCGGTCTCAACTGAACCCAAGGAACCGCTTCAACCGGTACCAAAAGAAACCTACGAAGCGATGTTCCGGCACGAGCACGGCGAACCAACTGCACCTCAGGCCCCGGTGGATTCTGCACTGGTGGGTGCCGCAAGTGTGGTGCTTGACCAACGAACCGAAGACATCAGCAAAGCCAAGGCCGACGATTTACTCGCCTCCATTCAAGCCGAAGGCATTGCACAACCCAACACTGTTGCGCAGTTCAAGCCCCAGCCGTCATTAGAACGCCCACAAGAGCCAACAGCGCAGCCAAAGGCAACCAAGGCAGTACCTGAAGATGACTTGGAGTTTTGAACAATGAAACGACTCGTTGGATTGGATGAGGCTGGACGCGGCCCTGTTCTCGGTCCTTTGGTCGTGGGCGTCTGTTCCGTTCCAGCCGAGGACCTTGATGAATTGGTTCGGCAAGGCGTCCGTGATTCCAAAGACCTCACTGCAAAACGACGGGGTGAACTCGAAGACTGGTTTATTGAACAAACCTTGAGCCGCGATTGGTATGGGGGCACCATCTCACTACAGCCTGAGCGTATTGACATCGCTCTCCAGCACGAAGGATTGAATCTCCTTGAAGTTCAAGGATTTCAGGAAGCGCTTCACACACTTCCTCAACAAGCAAACGTCAACATTGTAGCCGATGCCTGCGATGTCAACGCACAACGTTTCACTCAACGAATCGTTGCAGGACTCCAACATTGGCCGTGGCCTGAAAGCACCATCGAGTCAGAACACAAAGCAGATCAACATCATGCCGTGGTTGCAATGGCCAGCATTTTGGCCAAAGAAGAGCGGGACCGAGCCGTTAACGCCATGCAAGACCGTCTTGGATTCCCAATCGGCTCTGGCTATCCAAGCGACCCCAAGACCCAACGGGCGCTGTTCCAACTTTGTTTGCAAGATGAAATTGACCCCGAGGTGAGGTGGAGTTGGGCCACCATTGAACGATTTTGGGCACAACACAGAGATGGTGATGTTCCTGTGCGAGGCGTCAAACGTACCGTCCAACAATCCCTCTTCCAAGATGACCGTCCACGCATTTCTTGAAGGAGCGGTGCAACGGGAGCATGAACACCATGTCATGGAGTCCAGACGAAGCGACACTGGCGATGATTCGCCATGTCGCTCTCCAAAATGCCCTCGAATACGAAGGTAAGGCTGCCGTTGGTTCCGTGATTGGTCGAATCATGGCGATGCGGGAGGACCTCAAGCAATACGGCAAGGAGGTGACTGGGCGAGTGGCTCATGAAGTGAAGGAAGCCAACCAATTGGCGGCGAGCGAGGGCCTTGAACATCTCACTCAGATCTTAGAATCGGAGGCACCTCACTTGCTTGAGAAACGGGAGACAAAAGCCAGAAGGGATGGACTGCCTGCATTACCGAATGCTACCAAAGGGAAGGTTGTCCTTCGTTTTGCCCCCAATCCAAACGGCCCCTTATCGTTTGGTCATGCCAGAGGCTTGGTCATCAACAGTACCTACCGAGAAATGTACGACGGCGAATTCATTCTACGTTTTGACGACACAGATACCAAAGTCAAACCGCCAATGCTTGAAGCCTACGAACGCATTCAGGAGGAAACAGAGTGGTTGATTGGTAGGAAACCCGACCGAGTGGTGATTGCCTCAGACCGTATCGATGTGTATTACGAACACGCCGTGATGATGCTGGAGCAAGGACACGGCTATGTGTGTCGTTGTTCGGCGGATGAATTCAAAGAACATCGCTTGGCCATGACCAATTGCCCCTGTCGCTCTCAATCCAAGAAAGACAACCTCGTGTTGTGGAATACGATGCTCAAAGGAAAACTGAAGCCCGGTGATGCAGTCGTCCGAGTTAAAACGGACATGAAACTGAAAAATCCAGCGCTTCGTGACTGGCCAGCCCTCAGAATCCAAGACACCAAAACGCACCCCCACCCACGTCAGACAATAGGTTCAACTTACTGTGTTTGGCCTCTCCTGGACTTCCAAAGCGCCATTGAAGATCATCTACAGGGCGTCACACATATCATTCGGGGCAAGGATTTGATGGACTCCACACGAAAACAAACGTTGCTGTACGAACATTTTGGATGGGTGTACCCCGAAACCATGTACTGGGGCAGGGTCAAGGTCCACGAGTGGGGTGGATTTTCCACCTCGCAAATGCGGTTGGATATCGAAGAAGGTCGGTATGAAGGATGGCATGACCCACGTCTTCCAACTCTACAAGCTCTAAAGGAACGTGGGACGCAAGCCGAGGCCCTTCGTGCGTTTTGGCTTGAACTCGGCATCACACAGAAAGACATCTCCGTGCCGCTTGCGACCTTGTACGCCCACAATACCAAGGTCATTGACGCCACTGCACCTCGGCTTTCTTTTATTCGAGACCCCGTTCGGCACACGTTATCAGGCGAGTTTCCCTCAACAATTGAACTTGAGGTTCACCCAAACAACGACGCCATGGGGACTCGCCGTTGGTCGTTATCGCACGGGGGTTTCATCTGGTTGCAACGTGATGACCTTGACAAGGTGGATGTACGCCTGAAGGAGTTTGCTGATGTGGCGCTTCACGACCTCTCGGCTGAAGTTCAATCTCTTGAGCGCCAGGACACACGGCCTGTGATACACTGGCTTGCTCTTGAAAACAGCCGGCCCGCAACACTGATTGAAACCAACAACAACGAGTTAATGCGGGTGTACGGCCAACTCGAAGTGCATGATTACGAAGTCGGCACCATTGTTCAATTGGAAAGAGTGGGATATGCTCGTATTCTCGATGAATACAACCTCGTGTTGTGCCATGAAGAACATCAAGAGAACTAAGGGGCAAGATACAAAGGACTCTACCACCGTCCCTCTGTCATGGGCAAAACGGTGAATGACCTAACCCTTGACGACGAGCACATGACAGTAGGCATCAACGATAGCCTCCAAGAAGCGGCTCAACGCCTGTTGACCGTTCCCGGTGGGATTTTGGTTGTGCTGGATGACGACCAGCGGGTGAAGGGTGTCATCGGCCAGCGACAATTGATCAAGGCCCTTAGTGATGGTGTTGATGCTCGCAAGGCAGCATGTCACGAGCACATGGAAATGGATTTCATGACAGTTCAACGTTCAGACCAACTGAAACAGGTGTTGGCCGATATCCAGGTTCGCAGTCCCCAAGCTGTCGTTGCCGTGGATGATGAAGGAGAATTTGTTGGCTACTTCTCTCCGGGCGATTATCAAGAAGCGGTTCAATTGGTTCAAAATCTCAAGGATTTAGACCTTTGATTACGCCACGAGTTTGATGATTCGCTGGCAACCTTCGCAGTTGAACCGGTGAGGCCGCTCCGTGGTCGTCACGGCATTGGGGGTTGCACAGGCAGGACAAGGAATGGTCGGATGTGTTGCAGAACGTCGCTGAGCAGCGCCAACCAAACGGGGGCTTGCGATACCCGTCACCCACCAAATCGTTGAGACGACGCCCAAAGCAATTCCAATGAACAAGGGAGGGTAGCCAAAGAAGAGAATCAACAGCACGACAGGGAGAAGCAACATTTCAACGAAGAAGGTCGTACGCCGCTTGTCTTTGGTAAGGCGCATGCCCAAAAGGAAAGCCCCGAGCAGGCCGAGTACGGTCAGCGCAGTCAACGAAAGCGGTGCATACGCTACGGAAGAGGTTGGAAGAGTGGCCAGTGTGAATTTCTCATTTTGGTCGATGCCTTCACCGCTGAGCGCAATTTTGTCGCCCCAAGGAAGCCGATTCACCGAGAAATCAAACGCATCGGATTCCCTCAAAATGCTGCTGCTGAGGGCTGTGAGGGGAGTGGAGCGGGCGTCAAGGTCAATGGAAACATCACCCCAAAGCGGTGCTGGTTGGACGACAATGAAATTGCGCAAGAGGTCAAATCGCTCTCCATCGGGAATCAACTGGGTGGTTGAAAACCTCAAGGTTACAGGATGATTGATGACGGCGTTCTTTCCGTTCAAATCGACCTCAACCTTCACCTCGTTGAACGAACGGAAATCCCCGAGCAACTCTTCTGTATCAAGGCCAAGACCCGTATTCATGTACATGGGGCCAAGGGTGACCAATTGGCGTTCAAATTCGGCGAGTTCAACTTCTTCCACTGCTCGGCTAATGCGATCGTCATCCGTGACCGAGCCTGAAGAAAAGGCACGCAAGGTGGAGGACAACGCAGGGTTATCGTCACCAATGTGGTCCATGCCCCAACGCATCCAAAAGGCCAACTCGTCGTCAATGGTCATCGTCGTCACACGTTCAAGAAGAAGTCCAGTTCCATCTTGGCGCAGCGAAATATCAATCTCAAGGTCCAGCCCACTACCATCGCCGTTGGTTCGCAATGGTTCGTCTGGAGGGTAATAGGTACCAGTGCCGCCGCCTGAATCAAAGGTCTCAATGTCAAAGTTGCTGGACCCCTTGAGCGCAGGTTGACCTTGCTGGAACACCAATTCAACTTCAACGGCGATGGTTTCCTCGCCGCCCGCAGCTTCTGTCCATGTCCACGTCACCCGAACTTTGTTGTTTGAGGCCGTTTCAATTGGGTCGCCACTGACGAGGACACCGTTCACACGCAGAGCGATGGATTCTGACAGCGCAAGTGTAGACAGCCCCCAAGGCGAATCCAAACGGACAGCCAAATAGACATCGGAGCCTTCAATTTCAGGCTCAAGCATCATGATGTCCATTACAGGAATCGTAGCCTCAACAGAAGAGGCATCGTCTTCGCTTCCCCAAAGGAACTCAAGTTTGGCATCCGAACCGGGTACGCTGAAGACCACGGCTTGTGCCGTGAGTTCAAGTTCGATGTTGGACGACCCAGAAGTGGTCATGGATTCAATATCAATATCAAAGGTGAGGGAACCAGAGCCTTGAGCCAAAAACGAACCGGGGCTCGTTTGCGCGCTGAAACTCTTTGAGCCGATGTTGATGGTTGTGGTGGCGTTGATTTGAACGCCAGCGGCGTTTGAGACTTCGTAGTTCATACGGAAGGTCCAGGTGGAGGCGGGAATGGCGCCGCCCCAAGTGTCAGGTAGCACCCAACTGCCAATGCTTTCTTGTGAAGAAATTGAACTTTCAAGCGCAACACTTTGTGGGTCTTCTCCCAATTCGGAAGCAAAAGGCGTCAATTTCTTGTCGCTGTCGCTACCGAGCAGAAAGAGTTCAACTGGACTGGCATCACAACAGACGAGCACATCGGTTTCTTCGGCAGCTTGCGCTGAAGAGACAAACGGGGTCATCGTAACGATGACCAAGAGGGTGCTCAACAGCAAAGCTTGACGCATCAGTTCTCAGCCCTGCCAGTAGCCCATGCCTCATAACATGAACTCTTGTGTGAAGGTAAAATGTCTCAAAGTGCCTTCTCAAGTAAGGCTCCAAGTTCCTTTTCAAACAGCGTCACAAGAGCATCGCCAACTTCGCCTTGAAGCTCGTCGGGCAACAAACGCAATCCAAGTCGGGTGGCTGCACGGGTCGCTTTGAGTTCGGCGTAAATGCTACGGGCCTTGGAATGGAAATAATAGGCGACCGCTTCCTTGATTTCCGCCTTCAGTTCGGGGTCTTCCTCAACTTTCGCACGGATATGCGCCTTGAGTTCGTCCTTTACCAAATCGCGAAAGGCTTCGATGACCAAGTCTTCAGTGGACATCAACTCTTGGAGTTGCGTTTGGATGCTTCCGGTGAGGAGTCGTTCAATCGCCATGATATGCCCAACCCGTTCATTGGCTTCAATCCGTCGCTTGACCATTTGCACTCAGCGTACCCGAGACAAGCCATGCATCGAGAAGAGCGGAGGCATGTTTTCGCGCCTCGTCTTTTCCTTCGGGCCAAGAGGACTGGGCGAGGTGAGCTTGACTGACCAAATCTTGTTCTTGGTCTCGGGCCACCATACGGTGCCAGACCAATTCTTCCAAACGTGGCGTGGAGAGTTGTCCATGAACAAGGCAAGGCAGCACCAGTTCACTCAAGGCCAATGTTCGCTGCTCCACATCCATTGTTGGCCACACCTTGGTCAGCCGTTTTAATTGGCGGCCTGAGAGACCAGGCATCATTTCAATCACCGGTTCTACAATTTCAGGCAGGGGGAGCGTCCGAACGCTTCCTTCTTCCTGCAAATGGGCGATGGCCTTGGAGTGAACAGGGTCGTAACTGGTATCCAACCCAGCACGAAACCAGAGACCTAGAGACAAAAACGGCCTCAATGAACGAACTCTACGGCCGTTTGGTGCTAAACTCGCCCCAATGGCCGCTGCTTGGATGACCGGGTCCAACGCACCGATATGGCGGCGACCTTGAGCGCCCATGGTAATCTTTGTTTGCAAAGGAGGAAGGTTGAGCAATTTCGTGTCCTCTACCTCGTCTGGCTGCCATGTCTCGCCCTCAACATCACAGAACACTCCGAGCCCATGGTCAGGAGGTAAAGGGACCACCGATTCGTCACGAGGGACATGCCTCCGAGCAGGTGTAAACCGACGGCTGTACCTGATCTTTGCATCCAAGCATGCGGCTTCCAGCTGACCCAATGCAAGCACACCCTCCAACGTGGCTGGCGCACTTATCTGAACCGACTCAGCCTCCTGAATTCGTTTCACATGCCGTTCCAACAGGCTGGAAACAGGTTCGAAAAACGGTGTGGTGAACAATTCGCGCATGGCCAGCCAATCGTTGCAGAAGCAGGCCCCTCAAGAAGGTGTCCTTCTTGTTGAGCGACCTTCACTCAACCATCAAGCGGAGTTCGTCACGCTTGTATCGCCATTCCGAGGGAAGGCGGCCTTCGCCTTTGTAGTAATTGGCGAGTTTGCGAATCTTGGCTTCCGTGATCTCAAGAGCCCGCTTGTTGTGCAAATCTTTGTGGTTTCCAGAACCAAGGTGATTGATGATACCGACGGCTTGGCGCATCAGATTCATCATGTCTTCCGGGTATGAACCAGCCGCACCATTTTCAGCCAACACTTGCGAAATTCGCTTTCCAAGAACAAGGCGAACATTGGGGACAGCATGCTTGTCACGAAGAATTGTGCCGATCTCTGCCGACGAAAGGCCGGTCTTGGCGAGGTCAAGAATGAGGCCCTGCACAACATCCTTGTCGGTTTGCGACCAATCCGGAGCTTCGCTCACAAACGGTCGAGAAGAGCCGCTTTGGCCTCGTCGGGACTTGTACATTCGTGCCATATCACACCACCAAGCGGCCTTCCGACTTATCTCCCCTTCTTAATCACTCCGCACGGCATCAGCCATCAAAAACACTCACTGCGTCTTCTTTCGTTGATGGGATTTCGCCAATGCCCCCGGTGTACCTGCCCATTCCCAGCCAGGGGCCAAGGCACGGGCCAAACCGATGCATTGGCCGCCTTGAAACACAGCAAGGTCGTCTCCCATCTTTATCGCAGCGTCCGCACGTTCAATGTGCTGGAAAAACACATCGCCTTTCCATTTCACATCCTCGTAGATGTGAACTTCACGAAGCGCCTTGTGTTGTGAAAGGAGGTCAATGGCTGCCTTAGAGAAGGAGAAACCGTTTCGCTCAATGGACCAAACAGCCATTTGGACACCCTCTCGCTCAAGCCTCCACCTCGGCAACTTCCCCTTGACCGTAAGCTCATGACACCAGTCATCATTGAGCATGGTCTTGCGCGCAATGCTCCTATAATGCTCCAATAACCGATGGCTGTTTTTCTGATTGCGGAGGTCATAGGTATTCATAGCGTCCTGAACAGCCTGACGCAAACGCTGCAAAGCCTCATGTTGCGTTGCGTTTTGTCCCTGACGTGTATCAACAACCTCAACTTCGAGGAAAGAGAGGTCCATGTTGGTGTGGTTGATGATACGGCGATATCCCGTCCGCTGCACGAGGGCAGTGAGCATGCGTCGTACACGTTGTGTTTCGTCTTCCGACCAATCCCCTGTAACAGGCACGTCATAATTGGCCGCCGGCCAAACATCTTCCAAATCTCTTGGGACCAAGCCAAGCGGCGAGGTCATCATGACCTCATGGCACCCAGTTGAATTAATGGATTGAAGAAATTGGGTGTGTGATTTTGACAAACGGTAGGGCTTCCGTGCCGAACACGGCAGGAAAATCATCACCGATTGAACGGCCTTCGGGGCCATGTATTCGTGGGTCATGAAGCGTTCCCACTCCTCTACCAACGGGTCGCCCAGCGATGATGCCGAATAGCATTCAAACACGCGAGTTGCATCGACATGCGAGGCCAACAAACCGACCTGTTCGGTCATAAGTTGTTGATGCCTCCTGAGATGTTCCACCATCCTTGGACTGGAGAGTGAATCTCGGTAAGCCAAGGAAGATACGGTGTCCTGCTCAATGGCTGCACGCGTTTCATCAAGCGCTTTCATCATGTGATAGGCTTGCGCCTCAACCGTTGTTTCTTCATGAGCGAGCGGCGAACGTGGACCGTGTTGCGTTAGCAACATCCCACTGGCGGAGGCTTGCCGACAACGAGCAAGGTCGAACAAATCAACGCCCATGAGCGCTAGGGCACTGACGTTGTCCGGTCCGCCCAAACCAGGTGTCCACAACAAGGCCCCTGGAAATCGGTGCTTGAGTGTGACCAACGCCAGCGGAAGTTTTCCAGGTTGACTGGCCAGTTGCACGGCATCTGTCAGTACGACAATCTCTGGAGAAAGTGAAGGATTCATCAACTCGGGGTCGTGATTCATACGCTGCCATGAAACAGGGAGGAGGGCAGATGTTCCATGTTGTTCGCCTGCATTCGCATCCTCTAGCGATGGTGGGAGAACATGCCCGAGGGCCACGGAATAATGAGGACCAAAATCCTCAAAATCCGGAGGTGAAAAGGCTCCTCTTGAATGAAGGCTCAATTCTGCAGGAAGGTTCGCAGTCGTGGATGAGCGGAACGGAGCATACTGAAGCGGGAGGTCGAAATCATCCTCCATCAAGACCAGGGCAGGTGTGCTTGACGAAGGGGCTTTACGATCGCCCAAGCCCCATACACGAGCGTACCGGTGCCGATGGAGCACCGTCCGTCCAAGCACATCGGCCATGGTGCAGGCTGACGCCTTGGCTTCTTCAAAGGTTTGAACGCCATTTGGGGGTGGATTTGAAAGACCCCTGCTCCACGCAGGTACATGGGAAGCAACCGCATGAGAGCGAAGGCGGTTCTCCTCTTAGCCCTCATCGTTTGGGCAAGTGCTCCTCTGGCCCATGCTCAAGACCAAACTTCTGAATTCGTGACATCACGGGTCACGATGTGGGAACTCTCCGAAGGTGAACCGGTCACCGTTTCCATTCAAACAGACGGCCAACAACGGTCCTTGGTGGCGTGGTCATGTCAGCAGTGTACCCTTGAGGCCAACGGCGAACACATCACCTCAATCGCTTACAGTGCCAAAACGATGGTGGTAGAAGCGCATCAAGCAACCACATTTTCCCTGCTGATGACCTCATCGGTCAGCGAGGTTGTCACGGTCATGGTTGTTGAGGCACTGGACGAAGAGCAACCGACCGTTCGGCCCGCGCCAAGCGAGACGGCCAGCACCATTGATGCTGGCCGATGCACGAATCTTTCCGATTGCATTGACACCGACACAGGGACTGTTGCTGCTCGGATACCATCCTCCACCGACGCCGACTTCTTGGTATCGGGCTACCTCAATTCTTCAAGCGATGAGTTCATCGTGATTGACATTCAGGAGGGGGAGACAATTGAATGGCAGTGGTTGGCGGCTACGAACGATGTCACAGTGCAACTCTACCATCAAACAACAACAGAGGAGGAACTCATCGGTTCAATCCACACCATCCATGAAGCGTTCAGCGAACTCGATGGCCTGCCGCCCCGTTCGATGTGGTGGACAGCACATGAAGACGGACGGTTCGTTGCACGTGTCGGTTCAAACAACACCGAGGTAGCATGGGCAGCTCACGTCATCACCTACCCTGCACTCGAGCAACAATCGTTGGTCGGTCAAGACCTCCATTATGGCGCAGAACTCGTTGGCCATGACAGTCTCACCGCCGTGATTGATTGGCGAGATACCGACAGGTTGCATCTTCATGCACGTCTCGGAGGCCTTGAACTTCGTGTTGACCAATTTTTTGAAGGGTCGTGGGTGGACGGAGAACCGTTTTCGCTTGGGAAGGGTGATTCCAGCACCATCTATCCATACCCCGGCACCACCGCTGGACAACTTCGGGTGCTGAACACGCCGGCCTTCGCCTTGGAGATTCTTGCAGATTCGTTCGCCGATCAGGACAGTATGGAAGCGCCCTCATACAGGCCAGTGGATTTGGAGGTGAACAACAGCACCTGGCCTCTGCTCAACCTCACATCCTCCACCTCTGGAGAATTCACCCTTTCCGTACACGATACGGTCGACACCTATCGTATCGTTGTCGATGGTTGGGAAGACTCCATCCACTTTGTCCAATTCTCACTTGATGGAAATGTCGAGGGATTGGAACTGCAATTGTGGGACATTGACCAAGTAACGGGAGAAGTTCTTGGGACCGACATCACACGACCGGTTGGAGACGAATTGAGCATTGGGCTTCAAGTCGGACGGGGAACCCATTACTTCCAAATTCGGTTTCAAAATGCCTCAGAAGTAACCTCTCATCTTTGGGGCGAGGATGTCAATACTCACAACTATGTCGTCCAAGCCTCTTACACATTGATCGATGAAGGCGAGGAGCCATGGTACCCGCCAAGCGATGATGCTGTTTTCTGGGGGACATTTGCACGGTGGTTCCTTGGTATGCTATTTTTGGTCCCAGCGGTCTACCTTGGCATTAGCCTTCGGCGTTCACGTGCATACGCCGAAGAGGTTGCGAACATGAAACAACGGCTTGCATGGTACGCAAAGCGACTCGACAGCGGCGAATCCGATGTCAAAGCAGCACGTTTGGACATGGCGAAAGCCTTGCAGGCAGTCGCACAACTTGACTGGCAGGAAGGGCTTGACGCTTGGGGTGAACAACGGATTGAACACCGTACCGAACATTTGGCCATGGCTGTCTGGAAGGTCGATGAACGGCTTGCGAAACAAGATGGGGCGTGGCCGTTGGTGGTAGGTATCCATGTGCTCCATGGAGCATGGGAACTGGCTGCCTTGCGATTTGACGCCCCAAGCGGCGCTGGCTTTGAAGTGGTTCACGCTGAACCACGCTTCTTATTCCAAGGTGAGGAAGTGTTCTTGGATGCGATGAACGAAGGTCATCGTGTCTACGTGCTCGTTGAATTACAAGGCGAGGCTTTGACCGTTGATGTTGAACTGAATGGCCGAATGGACAATGTCCCGTTTGCCGCAAGGGTGCCTGTCACGGTGGCCCGCAAGGACTGAGGCTTAGGACGTTCGCCGCTCTCTTGCGTCCTCAAGAATGCTTGACATCCGATCTTTTGGTGAGAGGTCGCTCGCCAAGGTATCAAGAGACTTTTTCGTTGCCTTGCTGACTTTCTTTGGCATGAATAATTTGAGCAACACAACGACATCACCACGACCGTTTCCCCGTTGACGCGGAAGACCTCGCTTTTTCACTTCAATCGTTTCACCGGAGTTGGAATGCGATGGGACCTTGATGTCCAAGGGTTTACCGTCGATGTGCTCAAGGGTTACAGTTGTTCCAAGCAACAACTCTGTGTAGCCCAAGGGAAGGGACATGATCAAATCAGAACCACTTCGTTCGAACCAAGGGTGTGGCTCAACCTCAAGTTCGATGAATAAATCTCCTGGTTCACCACTTCCTTGAGGAGCAGGTTCGCCTTTTCCACGCATTCGCAACCTCGTACCGGTTTCTGCGCCTTCTGGAACATGGAACCTCAATGTATTGGATTTCAACTCGCTGCCTTGACCTCCGCAGTCCTCGCATGGACGGTCAGAAATGCGACCGCGGCCATGGCAGCCATCGCAGGGTTGGACCGATTCTTGAATGAACGGACCGACCTGCTGCCTGACCCGAAGTTGACCCGAACCTGAACACCGATGGCAGGAGACAAGATCCCCCCCTTCTGCACCCGTGCCTTGGCATGATGTGCACGGTTCGGGAAGGTCGATAATGACCTCTTGTTCTGTGCCGTTGAGTACATCTACTAAATGAATGGAATGACGAAGCAGAATATCGGAGCCACGTCGGCTTCGGCGGCGGTTTGAACCCCCTCCGAATAACGTGGAGAAAAAGTCACCACCTAAGATGTCCTCAAAGTTGATGTTGAAGCCTCCACCAAAGCCTCCGAATGGGTTGCCTTGTGGTCCATCGTGACCAAATCGGTCGTAGTGAGCCCGTTTCTGGTCGTCGCTTAGAACAGCGTACGCTTCCTGAATCTCCTTGAACCGTTCCTCAGCATCGGCCTCAGTACTCCGGTCAGGGTGATATTTTCGTGCAAGACGACGAAACGCGTTTTTCAAATCACTTTGCGATGCCGATTTTTCAACGCCCAAGACTTCGTAGTAGTCTCGTTTGTCGGCCATTCACTCGCCCTCATTACCGACGACATGGGGCCTGCTTTCAACCTCACGCCTCACATCAAAGGTCAAGGCCACAGTGAGGACAAAACTTCTCTTGGTCGCCGACAGGAGCTGAACAGCCTCTGCAGGAAGGGCCTGCAGTAGTGAAGGCTGTCGCCGAAGAGGGAGCTTGACCCATCATGGCCATACTCTCCAATGATTCAGCAATGTTCACCGTTCCGTAGTCCTTGGATACGGGTTCACCAGCGGTGATTTCCGTTCCCGTTGTTGAGATGACGGTTTCAACACCGCCGGTGTCGCTCATCGAGGTCATGTTGACTTCAGTGCCGTCATCGGATTTGTTCATACGCAGTGGGGCAACAGGTCGCTGAGCGACAACGGGTGATTGCAATGCCGCTTGGCGTAACATCGCTTGCCTTCGCTCTTCTCGGGCGGCTCGACTATCAATCCCAAAGAGGCCAAACAAACCGTCCAAGAATCGGTCCATCGGTCCTGCTTTCTGCTGAGCACCGATCGTTCCGGAAATTGTGTCTTCATCAAAGGAAGACTCCCCTGACACACGGGCATTGGCTTTGATGACATGAGCGGCCTCAGAGAGCATCTGCACCTCGACTTCAGCGTCTTCGCCGAGTTGCATCTCCGGTTGTTCTGCAGATAATCCTCCGACGGGCTGGTTGAGCCCCGCTTGGGTTACCGCGTCCATGGTTCCGTCAAGGTGAACATCGGTCTGCCATATGCCGCGTTCCTCAGCTTCGTAGACATGACGTACTTTTTTCATCGCTTTGACACGGTTGTATTCGTGGTCTTTGACAACCCGTGTTCGCCGAAGCAACACAACACCCAAGATAACGGCAAACGCGTAGTACGCATACATCAGTCGTGGCTCGAGTTCAAACATGGTCTGAAGAGGGGGAAGCGAGAGATGTGTCACGCCCATGAGAAGAATCGGCAAGAGACCGACGCCTTTCGAGGTCAGTGGGCGTGCTTGCGACATGGCTCTCATTCCGTTCAACGTTGGCTGACTGATGTATCTATTGGGTCATTGTTCTCAATCACGGTCCCGAGGAAGACGGCCCTTGCGAATCAGTCCGTCGACCAGGCCAATGGAGAAACTCACATGCAAGAGCACGAGGCAAAACGGAACACCGACCACCCCCGTGACATCTCGTTTCGCGAGGCCGTGTGATACACCAACCAATCCAATCACGCCGGCATAGGTCGCAGGAGGCACCCACCACCAGGCTTGAGACGCCATCGCCATGCCGACCGTCGCAAGGAATCCAAACCATGGAAGGAATTCCTGCCAGCGTGCCCGGCGCGGGTGACGCAGCAGGACTTTGGTTCGCCAAAACCCGTAACGGTGACCCATGCGCCACCACTGCAAAAGACCGCTACGTTTGTGCATCAACACACGCGGAGTTGGATGGCGAAACAGGGCGTAACCTTCCTTGAGCAAACGCATGGACAACTCGCTGTCTTGGCTGGTGAGGAAAGCCTCGTCCCAACCTCCCACCTGCGTCACGGCCGCACGGTCATGCATTACAAATGCGGGTACCGAAGTTTCAGATGGACGCTCAAACGGTGCAAATTGTCCTCCACTTTGGCCGAGGGGCGAGGATATGGCCCCTTCAATCCACGAAGCAACGGTGCCCCCTCTCCCTGATTGACCAATGACACGTACACCGACACCAGCCAGCGGTTTTTGGGTCAGCTTTTGACAGGCCTCCCAAGCCTCCATGCGGTCCTGCAGATGGTGAGGCGTCACCTCAGCATGTCCAATCATCTCAACGATGAATTCAACGGAATCCGGCAGAGCAGCAAGGGCAAGATTGCGTGCATGGGCAACGGTTCGCAACGGGTTTTCCATGAACACAACTTGAGGTCCATCCCCCTGCTCGTCCATTACTTGACGTACGATACCCACCGTGTTGTCAGTCGAGCCACCATCAAGCACCATCACCATGTGTTGGTCAGCGTCTAAGGATTGATTGAGAATGGATGTCAAGCAACCATGGATGTGTTCTTCTTCATTGAAGACTGGAAGAACCGTCGCCAAACGCGGACCTTTGCGGTCATCCATGGTCCTCGGTTGCTTGATGGGATTTTCACCCCTTCGGCACTGAAGGGCTGTTCCCCTATGTTCTTGTGGTGTGAACATCTGCACCGGGTATGGTTGAACAACGTCTTCGCCTAACCGGGCGTGACGAAGGCTTGGCTGTGTCCGTGCTTACCGAGTTACGTGGTGCGGATTCACCGAATTTGGTACTCTCTGCTTTGATACAAATTTTTCCCGAGATATCGGTGGAGACCATGCCTCCTGAACCCAAGTTTGGCCAAGGTGCCACATGCGATTGGTCTTTTGATGATGTTTCATTGGCCACCTTTCTCAATTTGCTTCACGAACAACGAATACTTGACACGGCCCTTGATGCGATGTCGCTAAATCTCAACGGAGAACAAACGAAGTTCAACATCTCCCGTATGGCGGCCCTTGCTGGGAAGATCTCCTTTCCTATTCCGGGGGAACTCCCTCTGGGAGGTGTCATCACCGTTGAACTTGAAGGGCAAGGACTCGATGAATGGTTGCAAGCTGCGACATGGCATGCGGGACGAAGCCAAGTTCCACGGTCAATCAACGATGACCTCGCCATGAATCAAGACGGGGAATCCTCCACTTGGTTGTGAGAAAGCCCCCGAATGAATTCGTAGAATTCACCATCACGACCCGCCCAAGTCCATGTTGGCTCTGTTCTCGGGTCGGCCCACTGCCAGTCGTCATGCGCCATGAGGGAGATGCCGTTCTGTTCACGAGCCCATTGACAATCAGCAAGATGGACAGCAAACACCAAACCATTGTGGTGGCGCAGCCATGTACCCAACAGGCGAACCGGCTTGACCTCCAAACCCAACTCTTCCTGTATTTCTCGGTGAAGCGATTCGTGCCACGCTTCCCCGGCTTCACATTTCCCACCAGGATACTCCCATGCCCCTTCATCGGTGTCCCCCACAGGACGTTGTGTGACCACATGGAGGCCTCCATCTATGGCGAGGTGAGCCGCCATAACATGGATGGTCTTGGGTGGCGTAGGTCGAACCAAATACGCCAGAACTTGACGAACAAAAACCAGAGCGTCATCCCTTGAAAGTCGGTCTTCATCGGGAAGATGAACGAATAAGCACGGGGCAGGGATGGGAT
>JAYPCE010000021.1:0-34323 GCA_038124565.1 Candidatus Poseidonia sp. | reverse complement strand
AACACGGCGAAACGCATGCGTGGAGGCGAACGCCACCCATTGATGAAAACTCCGCTGTATTGACGCCGTGGAATTTCTCGTCGTGTCGAGGCTTCTTCACAACAACGTGGCATTCAGGTCACGCTTCTTCGTACCAGTTGCCATAGAAGTTCTCGGCATTGTCCACCCGAACGAAGAGGTCGAGCGAGGTCCACACCAGACTGTTGAATCCACTCGCCATACCGGCTTGACCACCAGCCTTTGCGGTCATGAATTCAAGCGTGTCCGAAGGTGAATGCCATTCCTGCCAGAACGAAATGTCGCCGCCGGGACTGAAGAAATTGAACGTTGGGTAGCCAGCAGAAAAGAAGGAACAGTGGTCAGAAGCACAGGATTCAGCAATCTGCCAGTTGATGGGGTTGCCTTCGGTGGGCGAATACGAAAGATCGTCCTCAATGGTGGTGCCCACCCATGTCATCATGCGGTCCATGTTGGCTTGATTGGCGCCGGCGATGCTGATGTCCCAATCGTACTTTGTGGGTGCAAAGATCTCTCCTCCAGGACCAATGATGGGTTGGGTAAGCGGGACGATGGGGTAGTTGAGCGATACCATATCGAAATTCATGTAGGCCTTCACTGTGACATTCTCGGGCATGTGGGCGACATAGGCTCTGGAACCCAGCAACCCCTCCTCTTCGCACGCCCACAACGCTGCAACCACGGTGTGGTCAAACTCCATCTTGGCCAAGGCTTGGGCCATCTCGAGAGAAACCGTTGAGCCCGAAGTATCGTCGTTGGCCCCTTCGTTCGTACCACCACTGGGCGGTGTGAAGGCGTAAGCGATGTCAAAATGCCCACCAACGACGATGTATTCGTCGGGATTTGTCCGCCCCCAATTGTAGCCAACGACGTTGAGTTGAGCCGGGTCGTCTTCATAGCGTGTGACTTCAACAAAATCAAAGCCCATGTCCCACATATTCAGGGCCATGGCTTCGGCTGCGGCTTCGTAGGCAGCGCCACCTTCGTGAATGGAGGCTTCGGCACACCAACGGTTGTTGTATTGGCTGGTGAGCATGTCAATGGTATCGTAGGCACGCCGCCCATCCACCAGCATCCATTCTGGGCTGTCTTCAAGCGTGAAGGTGGCGTTCCAAGTCTGGTCGCCAGCAACAACGCTGAGGTCGATGTTCTCCCGTTCCGAATCGAGAACGAGCATGGTCACGCCATTGGCGCTGGCGGGCAAGGTGAAATTCACATCATCTCTCAGCACGCCGTATTCGTCCATGAAAAACAGCCCAGGTGAACGGGAAATGGTCCAATCAACCGTGCTGGTAAAATTCAGCGTGAGGTATTGGCCACGGGTCGCGCTTGTGGGCATGTTCTCGTCGGGGGTGAGTTTAGCGACCACCGGTGCGGCATCCTCCTCACCAAAACAACCTGAAAGGGGAACCATGAGCAACAGTGAAACGAGCATGAGGGCGTTGAGGCGTTGCAAACCATCAACCCCAATTGCACGGTTCAAGCACCGTTTGGCCACCCATGTAGGGTTGCAACACTTCGGGAACAGCGACCCGTCCGTCTTCTTGCTGATACTGTTCCATAATGGCGACCAGCGCACGCGACGTGGCGACTGCGGTGGAATTCAGTGTGTGAACGATGGGTTGGTTTGGGTGACCTGGTTGACCGTAGCGAATGCTCAAGCGGTTGGCTTGGTAATCGGTGCAGTTGGAACATGAGACGATTTCCTTGTACTGGTCTGCGCCGGGAATCCAGGCTTCCAAGTCGTATTTTTTCGCCGCCACCGTCCCCATATCTCCGGTACAAATGTTGACCACTTCGTAGTGAATACCGAGGCTGTCCCACAAGTCCGTGCAGTTCTTCAGCAATTCCTCATGAAGGTCCCACGAGTCTTCGGGCCTTGAAATAATGATTTGTTCGATTTTGGTGAACTGGTGAACACGCCAGATGCCCAAGTCGCTTTGTCCGTGACTGCCAACTTCCCGTCGGAAACATTGCGACACGCCGACCATACGCATGGGCATCTGCTCTTCGGGAATGGTTTCGTCCATGAACATGGCCGTGAGCGGGTGCTCGGATGTGGCGATCATGTAGTACTTGTCCGGCTCAACGCCGTACATCACGGTTTCAAAGTCAGCGAGGTCCGTCACGCCTTCGTAGGCCTCACGGTTCATCATCACGGGTGGTTGGACGAAAGTGTAGTCTCTGGAACGAAGGAATTCTACGGCGTATTGCTGAAGGGCAAATTCCAGTCGAGCGAGGTCGCCTTTGAGGAAATAGAATCGGCTTCCCGTAATTTTGGCTGCGCGTTTGAGGTCAACCCATCGGTTCATGTCGATGAGTTCGTTGTGCGTACGAGGCTCAAACGAGAACGTAGGTTTGGTTCCGTGAACCGCATGCACAGTATTACCCGAATCATTGGCACCCTCGGGAACATCGTGGTGCAGGATGTTGGGAATCGACATGCGGAGTCGGTCACGGGTGTGCATGGCCTCATCGGTCTGCGCTTCCAAGGCGCTGATTCGCTCACCAAGGTCCGCTACTTGAGCGAGGATTGCATCGGCAGCGGCTTGGTCGCCTGCTTTCTTCGCAGCGCCGATGCCGCGAGCAGCTTCGTTCTTTTCGCGGCGCAACTGGTCCGTTTCATGGAGCAAGTTTCGCCATGCTTGGTCGAGTTCAATCACGCGTTCGATGTTGTCGTGCGGCAAGCCACGCTTGGTGTGGTCCGCCCGAATGACATCGGCGTGGTCTCGAAACATCGTTATGTCCAGCATGACCATCACCACGAGATATTGAAACTCAAGATTTCGCTTCCAAGGAACAGCATGCCCCCAATCAAGTAGCCAAGAATGGCCCCGCCGTTCAGCAGCGGCAAACCGGCTTGGGCTTTGCCGCGTGCGACATAGGTCATGAGTGCAAGATACCCAACCAAACCACCCACAAGCGTGGACATCGCGACCTGGAAGGCGGCGCTTGGGTCCAGCCACTGCATGGCAGAAAGCACGAGCATCCCGGGGAAAATCACATCGCCCAAGCCCATGAACATCGCTTCGCTCTTTTTCCGTTTTGGCCGCTGCGCCGATGGCGTTGCGTTGGAGGGGGCGTCCTCTTTCATGACCCGTTTGTGCTCTTCTGTCTCCTCAATCAATGAATAATCGGCGTCCTGTGGAGCCACCAACAGAATGGGGAGACGAAGTCCAATCATCGTATCAGCAAGGTCAAGCATGTGCTTGGAGCGGTACACCGCCCAGAAATCGTAGACGGCAGCGAGCACCATGAACAGAATGGCCAAGACTGGCACGAAGGTCACGCCCAACATCACACAAACCCCTGCACCCAACAACACGCCGGTCGTGTTGACCACGTACCATTCGCTGTGCACCCAAAGAAGAACGAGCAGCAACACCGTCAATGCCAGACCAACAAGCGTGGGGCCGAGGAGGAGTTGAAGCCCGTAGAGCGGGAACATTTCGGTGGTCAATTCACCAGTTTGAAGCGTGTATGTACCCTCATTTGAAGAGAGGGCGACCAAGTCAGTTTGGTTTTCATCAATGGCGAAGAAAACGGAGGTTGTGCCTTCTGGAATGGGGAAAACACCTCGCTCTACGAGGGAGGTCGTGTACAACCAGTGAACGTCAGCCTCGCCGGCGATCAAGAGGTCGCTGTAGCCAGACTGGTCGAGGTCGGTCAAGCGGACAGAAGTGACGTTGTCTACCAAGCCGCCAAGATGCATGCGCTCTTGAAGGGAAAAGGCGGTATCATCGTCTTCCGAACCGTTCCACTCCACGCCGGTGACCTCTCCACCGGACTGCCCGAGCAGCACCATCTGCTGAAGCCAAAGCGGTTCTGCCTCCGGATTGGACGTGCCCTCGGTAAACGACTGTTCCAAATAGGGTGAATAGCCGACATCCATGGCTGAAAACGTTGCATTGGCTTCAGGTTGAAGCGTGTAGAGATAGGTGGCATTGAATTGAGCGCCCGCACCTTGACCGATAGCAGGGCCTGATTCCTCCAGTAACACCGCACCTGCTTGGGAGGGCGTGGTCAAGAACCAGTGGTCATCCTTTAGCAAATGGCTGCCGATGACGCCGTCGCTTACTTCAAAACCGGGCATGGCCCATCGACCACCTTCCTGAACAAGGAGGCCTGGGAACTCCTCAAATGTCTGGTAGCGGAGGATGTCGCTGCGCTCGTTGACCAGATACATCGATTCACCGGAGCTGATGGCGATTCGGCAACCACCGATGAGGTTTGGAATTGACTGGGCTCCGTCTTCGGTCCATTCAATGCAAGGATAACGGTCCACAACGGCGCCGGTATCAGATTCAACGACCCACGCATAATCACCGCTTGCAAAGGTCAGCAACTCGCGTGACACGGTCATCGTCACCGGGGCGTTTGGATTGTAGACACTGTGGTTGTTCTTCATCGTCCAGATTGGGGCGGCGTAATTGTTTCGTGCATCCCACGCAGAAATGTCCACGGTGGTGCCGTTGTTATATTCGCTCACGTTGGCCAAAATGAAGCCATCATCGCCCCAAGACCCGACCACCGTGCCTTCAAGGTCAGTGCTGGAGGCCATTTCAAACGGTTCAGGTTCAAAATCCAACACGACCATGTGGGCCAACGGCACCATGGTGTAAAGCAGGGCCATGGACAACACCACATACATTCCGTACTTGATGATGAATTCCTTGCCCCACTTTGCAAGGAAAATAATCAACGCCGTGAAGGCAAAAATCGCTACCAATTCAATAGCGACATAGCGGACTTGGGTCGCACCTGATGAGCCAAAGGCGTGCAATTCACCCACGTCGTAGTAGGGGCGGATGTACATCGCTAGAGCGATGGTGGCGACGAACATACCCGCCATGCCCGCCATGCCCCGCCACTGCTCGGCCATCAGCGAGGCCAAGGATTCGCCTTGACGGAGTTCGTCCTCCACCTCTGCAAAGCGTTGCGAGACCTTGCGGCCTGCGTTGCTTGCGGTCGCATCGCTCATGGTGGTGCGAATCCACTCTCTCATATCAGCCTCGCGTTGCGAAACGGCCCGAATTTGACGTGCAAAGAGGCTATGACGGACCTCAAGCACGAACCACCATGGTGGACCACGACGTTCTGCGCACTTGGTTGGAAGCCACCAAGCACCGTGGCATGGCGCTGGGTTTAGGCAACACGCATCGTGCTTTGATGGCGCTTGATGCCGTCCCGAAGGACACGGAAATCGTGCATGTAGCGGGAAGCAACGGCAAAGGGACGACGGTGGCCACACTATGTGCGGCGCTTACGCTGTGCGATGTGCCGAATCTATCGTTCACTTCGCCACACCTTGTTCGCGTCGAAGAGCGAGTTCGAATCAACGGAACGCCCGTTGATGCCGATGCCTTTGATAACGCACTGCACCGCATTTGGCAGATGACACAAAAGGAAAACCTCTCCCTCACCTTCTTTGAAGTGACCTTTCTGGTGGCCATGGTGTTGGCGTGCGAGCATCGTGTCCGCGTGGTGGTCTTGGAAACTGGACTGGGTGGCCGTCTTGATGCGACCCGAGTTGTGCCTGCTGACCTTTGCATCGTCACGGCGCTTGCGCTTGAACACACCGATGTATTGGGCAACACTCTCTCGGAAATCGCTCGAGAAAAAGCAGCGATTGCTCGACCAGACCACCCGCTCATCGTTCGACGGCCCCAAACAAGCGAAATGGTTGACGCCATTGAGCAGGAAGCCGTTCACGCAGGGATGGAGGTCCTCAACGAACCAGCACTACCCGCTCATGTCATTTGGGTGGACATGGATGAGGAGTTGACCGCAGCGGAGGAAGCGATGGTGCTTGCCCGCGAGGCGTGGTCTCACCTCAACATTGGAAACCAACGCATGTTTCCTGCCTTCCACGGTTTGCAATGGCCAGCGAGAATGCAGCGAATCACCAGCCAACATCAACCAAATCTTGTCTTTTTGCTGGATGGGGCACACAACCCAAGCGGGATGCAGAAATCATGTGAAGAATTGGCCAACCTTCCCGAAGTCTACGATGGAAGGTGGGCACTACTGTTGGGCAGCACGCCTCAACAAGACATGACGGCCATGTTGCAACCCCTGGCCGACTTGTGCCACACCTACCCTCCCATGGCCGTTGTCGTCAGCGTGCCCCAAGGGGGGCGATACCCGGGTGTTGATGGCGAGGTGTTGGCTGCGAATCTGCGCCGACTGGACGTGATGCCTACGGCGGTGGTTGACGAGCCGAGGGAAGCCGTGGCTTGGCTCGAACAACGAGAGGGAGCATTCACCACCGTCGTCTCCATCGGTTCGCTCTACATGCAAGGCAACGTGATGGAAGCCTTGGGAGCTGTCGGCGATGAAGTCCTTTCCATACGAGCGAAGGTATGAAACGAAGCCGTGAGTTCATCGTTGACGGTGAGGGCATGAAGGACAAGCACTTGGCCATCCGCATCCAACAATGCTTGGCCCTAGCAGAAGCCTCCAACTGCCCTCGGCGAACCTTTGGTGCGTTGCTCGTTGACCCGCAGCGGAACGTCGTCTTGATGGACGGGTACAACGGGGGTCCGCGTGGAGGTGGACGGCTCTGTGGTGGCGAAGAATGTCTGAGAGACACCATGAACATCGAGTCAGGTACCCGAGTGGAAATCGGCTGCCATCACGCCGAGATGAACTTGATTTGCAACGCAGCGGCCAACGGCGTGCCGACCAACAACGCCTGGCTCATCGTGACGGGGGAACCCTGCATGATGTGTGCGAAACTGATTCATCACGCTGGCATTCAGCGCGTGGTCATCGTCGACGGCGGCTTCATGGGCGAAAACGGCGTGGGCTACCTTGAGGATCACGGCGTTGAGATTCAACGCACAGAGGGGCCGAAAGACCCGCGTGCATAAATCCCTGCTCACCAGCTGGGCGGTTTTCAAGGGGTGTAATTGAGGAACATGAACACCCCAAACGTGAAGATTAACAACGGCACGATGAGAATTTCAAAGATGGACCGATTCTTACTCAATAGATCCAGTTCGGTACCGTAATGCATGACCGAGGCATCGCCCGTGTCCTTTGATGGAACCATGGTGACCAAGGCATTGCCGAGGGTTTCATCGCATCCCCAATCGTCCTTGTGTTGCTGCGTGCGAGGGACGCAATCCCCAAGGAGATAGATTGGGTCGCCTACCCCCAAGCCCGAAACATGCCACCTCCATTTCCCTCGGTCCCATTGGTCCATAATCGGTCCAAGTTGGAGTTTGTGATTTTTCCATTCTTCGGGGTCGATGAGCATGCCCCCCGAACCGTCGTGAACCATGAATGGGACGCCTCCGTTCCTTGTTTCCACATGCTTCCAAGTGCAACTCGTGTTGCCATCGCTATCGGTGCTGCACTCCTCGCGGTACGAACTCCATTCCCAGTAAACCAACCCTTTGTGGGCTCGGCCACCGACCTCCATCACCGGCGTGCCTGCAATGGACGGACGAACCTGACCAACGATTTCCGCTTGGCCTACGGCGACGCTCCGAATCGGGGAGGTCGGTAAGTCATTGACCAATCGCACAAGTTTGAATTGTCGCCAAGCCATGTAAAACCAAATGAAGTTCACGACGGTCACAAAGATGGTCATAGCCCAACCCAACGTCGTGTGAAAATCTGAGCCGTCCCGCGCTCGCAAATCGGCCGAGAGCCAAATGAACGAGGATGCAAAGATGACGGCACCGATGCTGAACGGCGTAATGGTCGCCGGCGTGGGTGTCCCGAGGCGCTTTGGGTGTTCTAGCATCAACATCCCATCAGGGTCGGGTGCGTAGGGGTTTTCGTAGGATTCGGGAAGGGCAGGCGCTCCGAAGATCCAGTCATCTGCAGCATCACGGGACGGGTGCGACCCAGGTTCAAGCACCTCAAAGTTTGGCCCGAGGTGTTGGAACAACCGGCCGCTGATGCCCAACACACCGACCGAAGAGGCAATGTTGAGGCTGCGTTTTCTGTTTTCCTTTCGCAATCGCCTTAAATCGTATTTGAGCGAAGGACTTGTTGAAAGCATAAACACAAGCCCGCCCACGCCCGTGGCCAACAAGGCCCACCGACCGCTGTCTTCTCGCTGTGTGACTTCATCGGGCATCGTGTCCATGGATGAGATGTCGCTGATTTCTCCAATTGACAGCACTTGATAGCGAATCGGGTCTTGCTCAACCAAGAAGTACACCGCAAAGAGATGGTTGTCTTCGCCCTCGCCATAGCCTTCGATGCTCCTCGTCCAATGCGAAGAACACTCCACATCAAGCAGATTCACTTCTGGAGTGAGAGAACCCTGCAAGGAAAATGCAGTGATGACGTCGGTACCACTGGCATCGACCATGACAAGCGTTTGGGCACCGACCGTGTCCATGTTGTAGGACCAACTTCCACCATTGCCTTCGGAATCTTCTACCCAGCGACAGGAATCCTCAGCAACCGTCCCGCTTCTCAATTCCATGGGTACGATAATGAACGCTGCCTCCGCAGCGTATTCATCCGGATCGTAACCCTTCTGCACGGGCTGGAAATCAAGTGCTGAGAGGTCTTCAGGGAGGACCGCCAGTTGCTCAGCCTCATCGAGACGTGGCACATCCGGAATGGAGAGGCTGGATGAATACAGGAAGAGGCCTACAAGAAAGAGGATGACTGAGAAGACGTATCCAATACGTTGGAAGGCATTCGGGCGAGGAAAATGGAAGGTTCCGTGGTTGAGAGATTGAATATCCGCTCGGTTTTCCATGGTCCGAGGTCTATGATGGACCCTTTAAGCGCATGCCCTCCAACGGATGAAAAGAAGAAAAAATAGTGCCGGGGGCAGGATTCGAACCTGCGAAGCAATATGCAGAGGAGCTTGAATCCACCCCCTTTGACCACTCGGGTACCCCGGCTTCGTGTTGAGGCGTGATGACCTCTCTTCTTGACTATTCCTCTTGTGTTGTTTCCGCCAAATCAAACGGAATCGGGGGAGGAAGGCGTTGCTGAACGATGCGTCGAATGCGCTCAAGATGGTAGGCTTCTTCCCGTTCTGCACGTTGTTGCCGTACAATAAAGAGAACAATGCCGGCGATCACAAGCGCCAAAACTGAGAGACTTAGCACAGCCATGTCGCTGTTGGCGTTCACATTCTCCCTGGATTGGATATCAGCCAACGGCACGGGCACCATCGGGGTGTGGTTCTCAATTTGGACGGTCAGGCCTAAACGACCGACCTTCCATGCTTCAACATTCCATACGACGTTCACCCACGAACCTGTAGAAAGCGAGAGGGTGGTGGATTCCAATACTTGTCCTTCATCATCCCGTAGCAGCACGGTCATGTTGCCGGGGAGCAAGCCGTCGTTGGCCACCCTCGCATAGACCACAATGTTATCGCCAACTTCGGGGCGATACGGGGTGGCCGAGAGGTCGGTAAAGACCGGCTCAAACGCCACCCATGTCAAGCCGATGTTCAGCGGAGCGGAGGCTGTACCCAAACCGGTGAGAGAACGACCCGAGCGGTCCGTGGCTTCAAACCAGACAACAAGGATATCGCTTCGCGTCAGCACCACGTTCTCCGGTTGGAAATTGATGGTTCCTTCATAGACTGTATACGCATTCATCACCTCGCTGATGTTGAGGAAATCAATACGCTGAGTTCCCTCCACCGGTTGTCCCATACGATAGAACACAGAATGCATAGCGAGGGGAAGAGGCGGCATGTGGGTATCATCGTTGATGCTGACCGTCAAGGGCACTTCGGTCAAGGCGTTGGAGGACAGACTTTCAAGCGTCCCGGGAGAGAGCACAAGTTTTGGCGCACGATCATCCAGCACCACGAGATAACTGAGACCGTTGAGTGAATAATTTTGGTAACCGGAGGGGATGACGCTCACATTTCCGTAATCGTGGTACATGATGTTCTCGTTCATCGTGATGTTCAGAACTATGCTGCCCGATGCATCAAGCAGGAGGATTCCAGTTTCTCTGCGTTCCCCGTCGTTTAACTCCCAAGTCAAGTGACCTTCCTTAGGAACATCTCGAGCCAGCACATTGGTTCCTGAATGGAACACGCCAAGTTGATGGTAAACAACATCGCCACGATGGAACCAGTAGGTGGTCGCATTGTGTTGACCGAAGGGCGCAACGGTGTCAGAAATGTTCAGCCAGCGCATCTCCAGGTTGACGCTCGGCACCCATCTCAGCAACGGGAGTTGGTGCAAGCCGAGGCCCAAATCCTGCCCCTCATCGTATATCTTCAACGATGGAGTTCCTCCTTCACGGGCAATGGTTTGGCTGGCATTCCAATCCAGTCGGAACGTCACCGACATGTCGTACACCGTCGTCAACGGTCGCTGCTGAACCTCAACCTTCGGCTGCTCGATGAAACAACCTGCATCGTAGGTGATATCAGCGAACCGAGGTTCATAATGAATGAAACATGACGAGGCTTCGTTTTCTCCCAACAAGGCCAAACGGACATCATCAAGCGAACCAAGACCGTTGGCATCGGCGAGTGTGAAAGTGAAATGATGTTCGTGGCCCGCAAGCAAACGGCCGTTGGACCGGTCCAGTTGCACCTCATCGACGGTTGTGTCGGAGCGTTGTTGGATGTACATGGTCGCTAGATCGTATTGTGAACCAAAGTCACCACCGCCAAGCAGCGGATTTCCTGCCAGATCTTGACCTTTGAGCACGATACTCACCCTTCCCTCAAACGCACTTCCATCCAGCACAGATGTGCTGGCGATGAAGGGCAGGTCAACCTCAATGAAGTGGACACCTCGGTTGAGGCTCACGGTTTGCAAGGTGTATTCCTCAGGCTCCATGAGACCGTTGCCGTTATCGTCGTCTTGTTTTTCAAGCCAAGTCCATACCTCAAGCAGGCTGTCAAGTCCTTCTGGGTCACTGAGTTGTAATCGAAGCGGTAGGGTTCGCCCCAGCATTCCCACATACCCATCAGCAGGAACTTCGCGCCCCGAATCCAACACCATCAAGGATTCTACATGTGGCGAAACCGTATCGTGCAAAATGCGGGTTGGCGTTAACACAACGGTTCGGTCTGCGCTTGTCGTGGCATTGATGTTGCTCGGTCCTCGACGAGAGAGGCTTGGTGTGATTTCCAACCACGTGTTGCTCGGCACCCCCGATTCCAATCCCGGCGAAGTGAGAGGAAGCGTAAACCAGCCGTCTTGACCAACTTCTCCGCTCCATGTCTTTGACCAGAGGACCGGTTCATTCGGCCATTCATCAGGCCCTCCTGAGTTGTTTTTTGGAGGAACAGCACGAAGGGTCACGCTGGCCTCGGCTTCACCGGCCATGACCCACTGGTCGGCAACACCTTCTACACGCACCCGTCCCTGCGCCATCAAAGAAGCGTTTTCAGAAAGGTGGTATGGCCAGAACGAATTCGTCCAATCATCCAATCTTCTCAGATTATCGTCAAGCACCGTGAAATCCATCACCTCCAGGTCGTTTTCGACTTCGTTGAACGGCGTTCTGCGAACGAAGACAGTTGGCCCTACCTGCAGTCCATCTTCATCGGTGGCTTGGGTCAATACGTGCAGGTCATCCACATCGTCCATCAACCAGGTGCTGGTGAACGTCCACGTCACACTGCACATGTTGACTGTGCATGACACATTGGACTGCGCCCCATCCATTTGGGCCAAGCCAGCACCCGCCAGTTGGCGGAAACGAGGTGTGTCTTGAAGGCGGTCAAGTTGAACATGAACGAAGGAAGACCCAAGGGAAGGACCGGTGGCGAGGTAGAAATCAACCACCTCAATATCGGGTGCATCTTCTCCGAGGTCAAGTGGATTTTCGCGATGGTGATGAGTCGTGAAAGTCACCGATTTCTGAGGTAACCAACGCGTATGGAGCGGGGGGTCAACCTGTTCCACCATCAACGGCAAGGTGGATGCCGTCAACCCTACGCGAAGGCCGCCGGATTGGGTCTGGATGTGAAGCGGTATGGTCAACACCGCCCGTACATCACCGGTGTCTGAAGCCTGCTTTGCAGCGTTCAATGTTGATGCTGGCAAGGTAATTTCGTGGATTTTGTTCGGAGCGATGTGCAATAAGTTGAGCACTTTGATGTGAGCTGAACCGTTCACATCAATCGAAAGACGGCAATCAAACAAAGAAAGATTCGTTGAAAAGGAAGCGTTGAACACTGCGGAAGGGCAGCCATCGGATGCGGTGTAGGTGAGGACGGTTGTTTGACCGTTCACGACTTGTTGGACGCCGTTGATTGACACCGAAGCATTGGCCGAAAGGTTGCTCAAGAGCACGTTCATCGTAGCTCCCAAACCTGTGCCGGGCGAACCGGTTCGTTCCAGCGAACGGTAGGTGAGGACAAGGGAGGCATCGGTCAAGGCATACGAGGAAATCGGAACGCTGGAGTTCCACGGTGTAACCAAACCATCATCGTTCACTTCACTCCACTGCGTGTTCAAACCAAAGGTCGTCGCCATGCCATCGGGGGGCCAATCAAAGACCGTGTCGTTGTTCCAACCGAGTTTCAAATGAGGGTCAACAGTTGGTCTGACACAATCAAACTCAACCTTGGCTCGTTCAAAGACTTCGCCTCCAAAGGCAGAGAGTGTGAATCCGGAAACGACGGCCATGTCGCCACTCAATGAATAATTACGGAAGGTCGTCTCTCGTGGCTGAGGGATGTATGCATATGAGTTCAATTGTTGATTGGGCATTTGAAGCGTTAAGTTATCGCCATACGACGTGAGGCGGAATCCATCGTAAGGGCACACCACATTGGGGGCTAAGCCAATAGAGAAGGGGGCATTCACAACCAACTCACCGTTGCCATTGACCGTGGTGGCGCTTGCACCGTCGCTTGTGGCTCTCACATGCTCAGGTCCGATAAACACCGTTCGACCCAAGACCAAACTGTGAATCAATGGCGTGACGTATGTGTCATTGGTCGTCATCCTCACGCGAAGATGAACCGTTGGATGCTCTTTAGGGTCTAAGGCAAGTCTGGACGGGAGCGTGAGGTTGTCATGACCATAAATTGGATTGTATTGAGCATCGAGCACATCAACCAACAGCGTTGTACCGTCCGGACGTTCGTACCAACCATCCAGCCATCCGTAGCCAAACAGCGGGTCTGGCACCAGTGCAGATGATGTCCACTGACCTTGGGTTTCAAACACATCGATTTCAATTCCAGCGTCGTCGATGTACCATCCATCGGCTTCAACAAACGTGTCGGAGAAGAACGAAAATCGGGCTTTGAGTGCCTGACCGGACAGGTTGGACAAATCGTACGTCTTCAAGTCGAATGGCCGATTTTTATTCGCTCCACAACCGTTGGGCTGAGTCGAGCCGTCAATGATACCCCGCCCAAAGAATGGGGAGTTGGTGTTCACCGTTGAGATTTGGTCGTGGAACCCATTCAAATCCGTGGGCAACCACCACCATGTTTGACCGCCATCGTTGGAAATTGACACACCGCCACCGTCCCAATTCGCTTCCGTGCACACCCAAGAACGGAACGACAGCCGGGCTGAGGCGTTGAGGGGAACATTGTATTCTTGGGTCACAAGGTGCGTGTAGACATTGTTTGTGTAGCGCGTGGTGAGGTTGATGGCAGCACCATTTTCACCCGAATGAAACACCCCTGGACCGTAGCCAGAAGTGTTGCGAGTGGGGCCCATTTCCCACCCGTCTGGCCAAGTGCCTTCAATCACCCATCCTGGAGGAGCGATCATGGAGGCTTCAAAAGAATTGACCGATGCTTCTGGACCGTTCATGCCAAAGTCGGTCGTCCACATCCATTCGTTGATGGATGTTGAATGCTCAAGCCAACCACTCTCGTCACCAAACGTATCGGTTGAGGCATTGGTGAAGTTCGCCAGTGGAATCACTTCGGCCTGCGCTGTTCCTCGACGATGATGGACGACAATGTCATCGATGGCGATACCCTCCCACCCAGAAGATGCAAAACCGCCAAAGCCGGTTTGGTGATTGGTTTGCACTTGAAACTCAAACAACACTGTGGAGGCATTTGGGTGGGATGCGAGGTTGCTGGGCAAACTGTACGAAATGGGAATCCAAGCCAAGGACTCGTCCATGTAAAACGTGCCTTGGTAACTCAAACCATTTCCGGGAAGGCCGGGAATGCCCGAAACCGACTGCCAGGTTGTCCCGTTGTTGACGCTCAACGCCACGACCATGTTGTCAGCAAAGGCGCCTTCAAGGTCCCAATTCGCCCAGAATTCTAACTCCAAGGGTCCGCTGTATCCAGCCAAATCAGCGTGGATGTACATGCGACCATCAGCGTTGTGTGCATAGTCACCCGACATGTTTCCGTGGAACCATGCGCCTGGCTCATCGCCTTGGTTTGATATGTTGAGATTGTCGATGAACCAGCCGTTTCTCGAACCGCTCGCAGCTGATGTTTGAAAACACATACGGACTTCTATTTGGTTCGCTGAGGCTGGAAGAAGCCCATCAAACATAAACGCCGCTTGCTCCCACGACGCCGATTGGCCCGACCAAACCGCAGCAGGGGCGCCGCTCAAACTCGAGACATTGGGGTAGGCCACCAGCGGATTCAATGTTTGCCACACCCCTCCGTTGACCCGCCATTCAACCCATGCTGCATCGTCATCGTTGAACGAAAGCCAGTGGTCAAAGGTCATGTTGAACCGACTGATGAAGGCAGGAATCGGTATACTGGGTGAGGCGAGACATCCTTCCATGTCGGCTTCAAGCCCGCCTAACCCTTGGGTCGCCAACACCCGCTGGCCATGGGTTGCATTGGCGGGCTGACCCGATGCTTGAGCGACGCCGGTCAGACGCTGTACATTCCACGCACTGTGGTTGGCCCCATGCCCTTCCCAGTCGGGGAGGGTTTCAACCAGCGTTTCAAAATCGGTTAGTGTGGCCAAGGTGGATTGCGTTGCGAGACTCAACTGACCACCGTGGCCGATGCCTTGCGTTCCGTTGTGACTGCCGTTCCACCCTGCATTGAAATCAACGCCAAATCGGTGGCCGGTCAAATGACTGTCGGACCATATGGGCGTAACCTCCAACCGTCCATCCGAAAAGGTCTGATTCGCAGGAATGCTCAACATACCGGTGCTCGTGAGGTTCACACCCGTAGCGTTGAGTGATGGAGGAAAGTAGGTTGAAAGGGAGGGTCCTTGAGAAGAGGTAGTGAGAGGTGGTTGCACCAAAGGCAGCCACGAAACCAACACCAAAAGGAGGCAGAGACCGACCGCTGAACCAGCACGCTGAGAATGCGTACGACGATGGTCAACGGTCGGCTTCACGGGAATGCACCTCGCCTCGCGAGGTGCAGCACACCGATATGAAAGGGTGTATTGTTTGCTTCGTAGAAGACGATGAAGGTCAAGACTCCAAGAGAGGGTTCAATATCCGTCACCGTTTCGTTTCAATTATGACCAACGGCCGCGATCTCAATAGCGCTCAAGCGCAAGAGATCGAAGAGCAATTGTTCAGCGTGCATCGCCAACAACTCCCTCGTCATATGCCGATTCCTTTGCCTCGGCCAGACTTTTGGGAAATGGTCGCAGCCTTGTTGTCGACCCTCGACGTGGAAATCCAAACCATGGTCCGAAAAGGTTCAACGGACATGCGGTTGCAAAACCTCCAAAAACGCCAAACCAACATCCGTAGGATTGCGTCTGAACTGGCAAGAAAACGTATGGTGGCCATGATGCAACACGCTGCAAGTCAATCCTTGCGAAGCGGCGTGAACCCAAACATGACCCATGAATTACCATCCCTTGACTGGCAGCGCCACGACCCTGCTGAGAAAGCCTTCTACCATGCGCTGCAACTCAACGTCGACCGCTTCAAGAAAGAAATTGATTGGAATGGGATGCAACAAGGCGTCCTCAGTGAACTTGGAGGCGCTGAGCCACCCATTGCAGCACCTGGGACGATGCAACTTGATGCCTATGTCGGGGAGGGCAGCCTTTCATCCCAACCACCGCCCGCCCTTGCCTTTGAAGACCCGCTACCGCCTCTTCCACCAGTTGAAGACGACGATGAAGAGCGGTGGATGGACGATGCCGAGTGGGTGGATGAAGAAGCCTACATGATGGCGGATTTCGCAAACGAGAGAGCGCAGCCAGCGTCAATAGCGCCAACGCCGCTGAAGCAAAGCGGTGAAAAACACGGAGCTGCGATGGAACTCGCCCCCTCATCTACACCGTTGGAGACAATCACCGATGAACCGGTGAGAGAAACAGAACACGAGGTGAACACAACCGAGCAGAACATCGCTGACCATGTTCGCGTGCGGATTCTTGAAACACTCCCCGAACCCATCATGGATGACGCTGGAGAGGCGCTTGTCTTGGAAGCAGGCGATGTCCACTTTCTTGAGGAATCCACGGCATCTTGGTTGATCGATGCAGGTGTTGCTGAACGCGCTGACCTTTGAACAGGCGGCTCAACAAACATGCGTAAGCAGGGTCAACAGCCTTTGCTGTTGCCATCCATTAGTTGATGTTGCGCATTGAGATTTCAATGCTCACGGTGTCTGGAATTGGGATCTGCGTGACGGCTCGAAGGGCCGTTTCATCCTTACCGGTGGTGATGTCCATTTCCAACAAACGCTTGTGGATGCGGAGTTCCCAGTGGTCGTAGGTCTCACTTCCTTCACCGTCAGGTGCCTTGCGCACAGGGACAACCAATCGGCGAGTAGGCAGTGGGATGGGGCCTCGAAGGGTTATGCCACCGCTGTCACAAATCGTCTTGATATGTCCAGCGACTGTATCAATGTCCTTGTGATTTTCACCAGTCAACTTGATGACGGTCACGGCGGCCATTCAATCCTCTCCCAACATCAACCGTGAAGCGAGCAAGCTCACTTCTTCTCAATCTTCAAGCAAACACCAGCAGCCACGGTCTTACCCATGTCACGGATAGCGAAGCGGGACAACTCAGGGAAGGTGTCCATTTGCTCGATAGCCATTGGCTTGGTTGGCTGGAAGCGGATGAGACATGCGTCACCCGTCTTGAGGAAGGAAGGGTTTGCTTCCTTGCCGGCCTTGTTGGTCTTCTCCAGGAGTTCCATGAACTTCACAGCCACCTGAGCGGTGTGAGCGTGGAACACAGGGGTGTAACCGACAGAGACAGCCTTGGGGATGTCCATCAACTGGATTTGACCCACGAAGGTCTCGTCGTGTCGAACGAAGGTTGGGGCGCTGTCGGTGTAACCAGCGACGTCGCCACGGCGAATATCGGTAGAGGCGAGACCGCGGATGTTGAATCCGACGTTGTCGCCGGGCTCAGCCTGTTGGACCATCGTGTGGTGCATCTCAATGGACTTCACTTCACCGCCCTTAGCAGAGGGGTTGAACACCACTTGCTTACCGACGTTGAGGGTGCCGGTCTCAATCTTGCCGACGGGGACAGTACCGATACCGGAGATCTTGTAGACGTCTTGGATGGGCAAGCGGAGAGGCTTGTCGGAAGGCTTGTCGGGCATGGGCGTGGCGTTGATGGCCTCAAAGAGGGTTGGGCCGTTGTACCACGAGCACTTGTCAGACTTGTGGAACACGTTGTCGCCGTTGAGGGACGAGGCAGGGATCATGGGGACGTCGTCGGGCTTGAACCCAGCCATCTTCAAGAGGCTGGACACTTGGGCGCAGGCTTCCTTGTACTTGTCCTCGCTCCAGTCAACACCGGAAATGTCCATCTTGTTGACGTGGACGATGAGGCCCTTGACACCCAACACCTTGGCCAAGAAAGCGTGTTCCTTGGTTTGGGCGTTGACGCCGTCGTTAGCTGCACAGAGCAGAACAGCGGTGTCGGCTTGGGAGGCACCGGTGATCATGTTCTTGACGAAGTCACGGTGACCTGGAGCGTCGATGATGGTCCAGTAGTAGTCAGGGGTGAAGAACTCCTTGTGAGCGACGTCGATGGTGATACCACGCTCGCGCTCTTCCTTGAGTCCGTCCATGACGTACGCAAGACCGAAACCGGCCTTACCGGATTCGGCAGCAAGTTTCTCGTTCTTTTCAATCACGTGCGATTCAATGTGACCGGAGTCGAGCAGGAGGCGTCCGACGGTTGTGGACTTTCCGTGATCAACGTGACCGATAAACACGATGTTGCGGTGTGGCTTGTTTCTGTCTTCCCATTGTGAACCTGGCATGGTAATCGCTCCTCAGCAGGCAGGCCGAGAATTATCCCCTATATGAATAACGCGATTGGTGGGCGGACGCCGAAACGAGGCGCTGGCTCCCTGCCGAGCATCATTCAGCGTCAAGAATTTCCCCGTTCGCTCCAATGCGGTACAAGCGAAGCGTGCTGGTTGCTCCCCGCATCGCCAAAGGGCTCCCGGATATGGCGACCACGCGCTGACCGGGAGCAATGCGGCCTTTGACAACCAAGTGCTCAACCGCTTCGCGCATGGTTCGTGAGCCCCGGTCATGCTCTTTGGAAAGGATGGTATCCACGCCAGGTAGCATGCAACAGCGACGCAGGGCTCGCAGGCGATCACTGACCGCTGTGACTGGTATGGATGGTCGATAACCCGATACGAGGCGAGGTGCGTTCCCATGCTCGGTGGCGACCACGAGATGAGCGGCGCCCGATTCCTTGGCCAACTCCACACCTGCATGCGCAACGGCTCTGGTTGAGCGGAAGCGTGCGTGTGCATTGGGCCGCAAGTCGTGACCTTCCAAGCCTTGTTCGGTTGCTACCGCAATTTTCGCCATGGTCTGAACCGATTCAAGGGGGTATTTTCCCGAAGCCGTTTCACCTGAAAGCATCACGCCGGTGGCTCCGTTTCGGATCGCTGTGGAAACATCGCTGACTTCGGCTCGTGTCGGCCTTGGTTGCAGTGTCATTGAATCAAGCATTTGGGTAGCCACCACAACGGGCATACCTCGCTCGAGGGCTTTGTTGATGATGCGTTGTTGAACCACTGGCACATTCTCGAGAGGAATTTCAACACCTAAATCACCCCGCGCCACCATGACGGCATCGGCGACGTCCAGAATACTGTCCAGATTTTCCAGCGCAGCTGGGTGCTCTATTTTGGCCATGACGGGAACATGCATGGAGGCCTCCTTCACAGCGACTTTGACCGGTTGAAGGTCCTGAGCCGTTCGGACATAACTTACGGCGATGTAATCGGCCCCGTTTTCCAACGCGTGCTTCACCGCTGCTTGGTCCTTTTCACCAACGGCTGGCAGATCGACCATCGTCCCTGGGACATTCACGCCTTTTCGACGGCTGATAGGCCCACCGTCCTCAACATGGCACACCACAATCCCGTTAGCAACGCCTGTGGTGGAACGAACTGTCAACCGGATGAGGCCGTCCGCCAGCAACACGGGGTCGCCAGGTTTCAGTTCTGCTGAAAGGCCACCGTATTCCACTGGAAAGTCGGTTCCGTTGGTCTCGTCCATGTCCGTTACACCGCAATGAAGCCTCACTTCGCTGCCTTCGTGCAGCATGGCGACTTCAGAGAAGGTGCCCAAACGGAGTTTGGGTCCGGGGAGATCGGCCATGATGCAGGTGGGGCGGCCCAATTCATCTTCGATGTCACGAATCAACCGGTACAACTCTGTTTTTCCTTCGGGTTCACCATGCGAGTAATTGAAACGGCAGACATCGACCCCTGCCTCTAGCAAGGCCTTGATGGAGGCTCGGTCATCACAGGATGGACCAATGGTCGCGATGATTCGGGTCCGTCTCATGAACAACGCTCCTGCGTCACTTGTAATAGAGGCGGATGACGAATTGATCAATGGGAAGGGTGTTGATGCGCTCGTTTTGAATCGTCATCGTCCACTCCCCATCGCCGTAGGTTGACTCGGTGTCGGAAAACATGTAGCCTGATAGTCTGAGATGGATGCAATCTTGGTCGTCATCACAATCGCCATCATCACGTGCATCTCGGTCAACATTGGTGGTGTTATCGGCTTCCTCGTCCTCTTCGTTGTAGGCAAAAATGTTCAATTCGGAACGGCAATTGTTGGCACCGGGAATTGGTGTACAATTATCGTCTTCTTTAGGATATTCAAGTTCCATTACAGCCTTGACAATGGTGTTGCCGGAGTCCTTGTTGTAGTGAATCGTGGCGTCAAAATCAATTTCCGCAGGTCCACTGTTGTTTCCAGCGATTTCAAAATCGTTCCAATAGCCTGCATAGTTGACGTACACCTTAATGGTCGTGCTGTCAACCATGTCAACGTTATTGGTAACCGTGAGACCAATCTCGTATTCACCGGGCTGAACATTGGTCCATTGAACCGTTTGACCGACCAGGTCATCGTCGTTCTCTGAATCGCCATCGTTATCTTTGTCCTCCTCGAGGTCAAGGTCCCACGCATAACCATCGGTGGGGATGTACTGGGAAGTAGCGTCACCGGGTGTTGAATCGGAGGCGTCCAACTCAATCGTGATCGTTTCGGTCACGCTTCGGTCGGTCTGGGATTTATCACGGGCACAAATCCAAACCAAAATCGCTCGCTCCTCCGTGATGGTTTCGTCTTCACAGTCTTCTGCGTCTGCGTATTGGGTGATGGCGGCGGCGGGTGGCTCAGCACTCTCTGCAAACACGGTCACCTCTCGAGTTTGTTCGGAGGTATCGGTTCCATCGGAAACCTCCAACCGGACCTGATAGGTTTTGGCTTCGGCAAAGGACCAACTGGCCGTTCGGCCCGTAGCATCGATGTCAATGGACCCCTCCGCATCAAAATTCCAACGGTAGGTCAAGGAGCCATCGCTGGGGGTTGAATCCGAGGCATCAAACGTGACGGTTGTACCTGATTTGATGTTCTTGCTTGGACTGAAATTGAAAACGGCCAGCACCTCAGCATTGTCCCCATCTGAATCGTCTTCAAAAATGCAACCCGACAACGATGCCATCAGCATCATCAAGGCCAGCATCAATGGCTTGGACCGACTTCCCATGGAGTGAGGTGATGGCCCGTTCATCAAAAGGGCTTCCTCAAGATGCCACGATCAAAACGAAAACAAGGTGGTTTGACGGTTGCCTGCCATCAGTTCCTTTGCGTCCCATCCAAAGGCTTCGGTGATGCGCCCGAGTGCAGCAGCAAGGCGTTCAGCGTAAAATTGACCGTCGTACGCCACCGATTCATCCTGTTCTTCAGTATCCAACCAAGGCGTCACAGCCATCGGGCGTTGACGCGCATCGGTCACCAAAAACGAGACCTTCATCCCCGACGTAAAGCCAAGTCCATGCTCGATACGTTGCTTGGCGACCCGGACTTGAGCCATGCTGTCTGGATTCGTGTAGTCTTTCGAAAAATCAACATCCTCAACCGACTTCACGGGGGTTCTCACCACGCGCCCTTTACAGGACTTGGCCAAGACCACGTCCCTCGCTGGTACCGTGCCGTCTCGCAGAGCCTGAACGCGTTCTTTGGCATACTCAACCAGCGCATCACCTTGGTCCGCAAGGGCGTAGGCAAACACTTCGCGCATGGTCGTTGTGAGGTAGGAAAACGAATCAGTGCGTTGGGTTTCATAGCCGCGAACCAACATTTCTTCTGTGGGCCAAACCACTTGGCCGATGTAGCGTTTTTTGGCGCCGTGACTGAAAAACACCGACAACCCCCGTTCAAACTCCAGCACCGCTGCATCCTTACTGTAGCGTTTTGCAAGCGATTGGCCAAACTCAACCATTTGCTGCAGGGCAGCTTCGTATGCTTCGATATGGGCCGTGGCCTCCTCATCTCCATCCTCGGCTGCGGCCCGTTGCTCATGCGACACCATCCGTGGAACATCGTCAGGAAGCGGGCAGCGAACAAAAATAGAATCGGTGTCCGAGTACACAACGCCATGACCCTCTTTTTCAACGGCAGCGATGATGCCCTTGATGTTTTGACGGGCCCATGCGGTGATGGAGGACCCCAAATCTCGGTGGGTAAACCGATAGAAACCACTGGCAAAGACCCCGTAAAAGGAGTTCATCAAGATCTTCACAGCATATTGCATCGAATCATGAAAGCCCGCCGCCATTGTATCTCCTGATGCCTTGGCCTGCTTCAGCGACGCTTTGTGCTGGTCACGCTGAGCCATTAAATCCTCAAGCAGGGCAGGAACCATCCCTTTGCGTTCATCTTGGTGGCGGAACAACGCACCGGTGGGTGCCTCATGCACGCGGATTCGAACCGAATCCGATGTTTGTGAACCATCGATTCTGGTCGTGTAGCAGATGTTGTGCCCAATCATGATGGAAGGATACATGCTCTTGAAATCCAACACTGCAATCCACGGATGCAATCCGGCTTCAACATCGTGAACATAGCCACCGGTGATTTGACCTTCCTTGGCGTCGGCCGAACCCGTCATTGGAACGGCGACCCGTTGTCGGTCCGCCATCCGGATGACCAAGGAATCGATGAGTTGGCTGGTGCTGCCGTTGGCTGCGGTCTCCAAGGGCACCTTCGCCACTGCAGCCACGGCCTCTTTGCGGCGAACCGCTTGAATGGCCTGCAGAATGTCCAACGGTAACGCCGCATCACGAACACAGTACGCCAGCACCTCATCGGGTCGGGTAGCCCATTCCTCGTCCATGTTGGAGGCGTCAACATCCATTTTGTGCTTCTCTTCGTCATCGGGAAACAACAAGGTGGCGACGAAGGACAACGTTTCACGTCGAGGGTTCAGCGCTTGTCGTGCCTGCCACCAGGCATCCATAATGACCCGCCCGGAGAGGTTCCATGCACGGTTGGTTTGCCGTTTCGGTACCAATGCGTCCCGTTGCCGTTTCAATTCATCCTCCGTTTGTGGAGCGCGACCCCAACCGAACAGCGACATCGTGCCCGATGCACCTCGACCACGTTGGAGCACGTGAGTTCGGTCGGCCAAACGAGGGAGGTCAAAATTGTCAATGTTGTACCCCGTGATAATGTCGGGGTCGTGTTCGAGTACGGTGCGTGTTAACGCTTCGAGAATGTCCGTTTCGCTGCCTTGGAAAGCAAATTCATGCCGTTCACCAGAACCAAGGTCTTCGACGCAGGCAGCAGCGCAGAGGACGGTTTCTTTTTCGATGCTGGTCTCCAAATCAAACGAGAGTAGCCTGAACGGCACTTGAAACGGTTCGCAGGCTGAAAGTTGGTCAACGGTGCAGGCCACCGTCAAATCCACACCATATCGTCCAGCAACCCCTGCGGCTGCAAGGCGTTCAAGCACCTCGGTCTTGTCGTGACCACGTTCGTCGAGAACCTCGCCCTGAAAAGCGAGGTGCATGCCCAAATCGGCATCGAGAAACAACCGATTGACAAACGGGATATCGGCAGAAAACAACTGCCAAGACTGCGTTTTTAACGCGTTACGTATGGACGGGACATGAAAGGGTTGTTCCATTTCAACGGTCCAAACAGGGCGCTCGCCGAGTTGCGTCCACTTGATGATTGGACCTTGAACATCAACCACGTGTTCCATCGCCCGAACATGCTCAATCCGGTCCGATAGGAAGGTTGAGACGCCTTCATCTGCATCCCACTGACCGATGGGTGCGAGTTCAAACGTGGGGCGCAACCCCCGAATAAGGAGGCAAACCGAACGCCCGTCATCCATACGGCCGAACAATTCCACCACCGTCACCGGCACGGGGCGGTCCTCCGTGCCTTCGTCAAGCGACCGATAACGACCGCTGACGATGCCCATGCGTCCGTTCATCGTGCGACCTCATGCGCATTCATGCTTACACCCCATTAGAACCCATCTGTGGAAAGGAATGGGTCCGATGGAAAAATGCCGCCGAGCAACAAAAAATGAAACAGGAATGCTTGAAAGCCTCATTCCAATGGCTTCCGATGAAAGGGGGCATGATGCGTGGACGAATCGTTTGATTGGGACAGCCTCACTTTTTCACTCACGCCCACGGAAACGATGTACATCACTTCCACAGAAGGCGATGAACCGTGGATGCCCGGTGCATTACAGCCCTACGGCGACATACCGATGTCTCCTGCTGCCGGCGTTCTCAATTACGGCCAAGGCTTGTTTGAAGGCATGAAGGCCTTCCGAACCTCGAAAAACAGAATCGTCTTTTTCCGACCGGAGGAGAATGCTCGTCGCATGCAACGAGGTGCGGATCGCCTCAAGATGCCTCCTGTTCCCGAATCCATTTTCATCGATGCCGTCGAGCAAGTGGTGGCGGCCAACAAACACTGGGTGCCCCCCACAGGAAAAGGTGCGATGTATGTTCGACCGCTGTTGATGGGAAGCGGCCCCGTGCTCGGCGTCAAGCCTGCGCCTTCCTACACCTTCCTCATCTATGTCACCCCCGTAGGACCGTACTTCAAAGGCGGCATGAACGCAATTGACCTGTTGATTTCAGAGCACCATCACCGTGCAGCACCGGGTGGTTCGGGCGGAGTGAAAGCCATCGGCAATTACGCGCCCGGCATGAAACCCAGCAAGGAAGCCAAGGAATTGGGCTATGCTGAAGTGATTTACCTTGATGCAGAGACACATTCAGCCATTGAAGAGGTGGGTGCTGCGAACTTCTTCTGTATCAAGGACAAGGTGCTGTACACCCCTGAATTGACCGGCACCATCTTGCCAGGTGTGACACGCGATTCCATCATACAATTGGCCCGCCACAAAGGCTACGAAGTGGTGGAGGGCAAGGTCATGGCGGATTTCGCCGCCAACGCAGATGAAGCCTTTTGCTGCGGTACAGCAGCGGTGATTTCACCCATTGGCTCCATCACGCACGACGGGAACAAGAAGGTGTACGGCAACGGCACTCCGGGCCCCATCACCAAGGAACTCTACAATCTGTTGACAGGTATCCAAAACGAAACAGAGAACGATGTCTTTGGTTGGCTTCACCCGTTGCCCTGACGGCGACCCATCAGCACGGCTGCTACGAGGAGTGACCCTGTGGTAAGCATGGTGGAAAGAGCGGGTGTGTCCTTTGATTCCGAGGTGGTCTCGGGCTCTGTGCCGTTTCCATCTTCGGCGGGTTCGACGACGATTTGACCGACCATGCCCATGGCTTCGTGTGGTTCGCAAACAAAGTTGTAGGTGCCGTTCATGCCGGCTTCAAACGTGAACGAATAGTCAACATCACGAGCCGGTTCGCCGGTATCAAACAGACCGTTTTCCTCTACTGCGTTGTGACCGATGGCCTGACCGCTCCAGAAAAACCGGACGGTGTCACCCTCGCTGACCGTTACCGAGGACGGTGAAAATCGAAAATTGGTGCTGTCCACCGTGATGATGACCGGTTCATTCGCTTCTTCAGGCATCAACGACAGATCGCCTTGAACAGCGCAAAACAGGGCCACGATGAGCAGGGTGCGAACGGTTCGCATGAGGCAGAGTCTGTGGTTGAGGTTATGAAACCCTGTGTTGACTTCATCGCTTTTTGAAATTGGAGCGCTTCTTGAAACTGGCGCGTTGTGGTTGTGCAGTTTTTCGTTGCGAACGAGCCCGGCGGTCTCCAACCTTGGGCCCACGTGCCGTTTGTTCCTCAGCCTCCTGTTTTTTGTCTCGCTGCATCTGTCGCCACTGACCACCGATGAGCTGGAGAAGTTCCTCTTTGCTAGACGCTCCGATACTTTCCTTCGCACCTGCAGCGGACACCCAGAGGCGCCCTTCGCGTGCATGCGGCCGGCTAGGGTGTGATGTTCCGTCTTCGCGTTTGATTTTTCGCAGACCCACTTCGCGTGCAGCCATAAACAGACCTTCGAGGTCAGGCTTGACCACGGCTGCATCTTTCGGCACACGACGCCCTGAACGGCGTGACAACTTGATGTCAAAATACCCCGGCCAAACGCAAAGTCGGTCGGGATTGTGGTCCATGGTCTCGCCTCATGGTGCGGTCACACCGAGGTGTCTTGAAGCCGTCGCTTGGCTTCAGTTGAGCAAGACGCCGTTGATGACACCATCTTTACCGGGGCGAGACGTGATGCGCACACGGCCTTTATCGGTCTCGAGGACAGCGCCTTTGACGAGGATGTTTCGTCGGACGTAGTTCGGGTCAGAAGCGTTCTCAACCACGCTGTGAATGGTTCCAAGGGTGGTCTTTCCAGTCTTCGTGTCGTTGATGCTGACTTGATTTGCAGCCATGACACGAACCATGGAGTTGCCACCGGTTTTTCGGTAAATCTTGCGCTTGGGCTCGCCAACCAGAGCGAATTGCTTCTCGGTGGAGATTTCCGTAGCCCGCTTGCTGCGTGCCTTAACCTTGCGTCCACCGGTGGGTTTGCGTCGTGAAATTCCGTGCCATTGAGCCATAAGGATGCCTCCTGCGTCGCCACCGACCAGCACGGGCTATATGAAAGCAACCCTCATGCACAGCGCGTCGTGAGTTCGGACAACACACGCCCTTGGCCGTCTGTGAGAGCGGCGTGGAGGGTGTCGCCAGGAAACAGTTGACCAACACCCTGAGGCGTACCGGTGAACAACAAGTCCCCGGGGCGAACCGGCGCCCAAGAACGCAACGCGCCAATTTGCTGGGCTGGGGTCACCGACATCTCATGAAGCGGAGAGGATTGGCGCCGTTCATCATTCACCGTAAGCGAGAGATGTAACCCGTGCGCTTCGTCCACCAAGGCATCCCATCCAGCACTCCATTCGAACCAGGTCCCAACCACGGCACTGGCGGTGAAGCATTTCGCCTTGGCCCACGGCAATTGTTCAGCACGCAACGCTGCTTGGGCTTCACGATCGGTCAAGTCAAGACCGACGGCAATGGATTCCGGTTCCAAGGCCTCGTTGAGCCTGACCACGCATTCAACCTCGTGGTGTACTTCACCGGGATGCTGACTGACTGGTATCGGTCCCGCTTCGTGAAGACAGGCGGCTGGTTTCACGAAAATGATGGGTTCTGCAGTGGGTTGATTGCCCAATTCAAGAGCGTGCTTCGCAAAGGTTCGGATCGTGCACCACATGGCCATACTTGGTGCACACGAGTGCCCCTCATCAAGCCGACGATGCCGAAGGATGATAGCCTTGAATCACATGAAATGAGCATGGCGTCCGATTGGAGCATCCGAAAACGGCGCCCAGTTCGACGCAAAAACATCGCCCCGCTCCTCAAAACGCTGGAGCATGACCTCAACATCGATTTGAATGTGGACGGCGCTTTTTTGGAGATGGCTGAATACGGGCCGTGGACCATGGTGTTTGTTGATCGCGTTCCGTTGGTCATTGAGTTGCTCAACGAAGCTGAAGAGCGCTGTGTATTTTTGACGCTGCGAGGCTTTCTTCAACACCTTGAGGCTCTGAAATGGGTGGAGGTTGACCACGGCGCTATCCCATTTCTCATGAACGGTGCAGATTGTATGGTTGCCGGCGTGCATGGAGCAGAAACCTCAGTTGAAGCAGGCGACCTGGTTTGGGTTCGTGACATGACCCACAAACGACCGTTGGCCTTGGGCTGGGCGTTGAGCAACGCAGAGGACTTGGTTGAGAACACCAAAGGAAAGGGCATCAAGACGTTGCATTGGGTTGGTGACGAACTCTGGGAGATGGAATGATTTTTTGGGGGCGAGCCGAGAACCCTAAAAAGGGACCACCGGCCCATTCAAACCATGAGACCAGTCTGGTCCTTCCTCATGACCTTCCTCTTGCTCGTCTCGATGGGCAGTTCCGCCTCTGCTGGTGGCGCGACCGGCGGAGAAGACACGAATCCCGGAACGGACGTGCCGTTCACCGTTCTTGAACGGACAACCCCCTCGCAAGACCAGACCACATGGTCGCTCAGCGTTGAATTGAGCCAAGAGGCAAAAGACAACGGCACCACCGCCCTCATCACCACCCAGATTTGTCTGAACAACGGCGTGTGTGACCCACCGGTCGACCATGATGTCGGTGGTGAAAACGGGGTCTACACCATGGAACTGAAACCACCCAGCGACCATTCCTATGTCAATTGGCGTGTCAAGGCTCTTTACGCTGACGATACAACGGAGAACTTTCCAAACGGAGACTGGTACAAGACATGGTCCACCTGCTACTACAACGACGGAGCCTACGGCGGTATCCATGCTGAAGGCGACGGGTGCAATGTTCCCGCCGGTGAAGAGCGTGAGAGCGTCCTGCCTGCGCTCGGCATCGGCCTCGTACTCGCAACCGTCGCCATGGCCATGGCCGCTCGCTTCGTTCGCAACGGATGATCACACCACATTGAGGTGGTGTTCAACCAACCGCTCAATGAAGCGGCGCTGGTCTTGCGCCCATTGGGTCAAACAGACCGTGACTTGAGAACGGTCGTCGCTGAGGTAAGGTTGACTGAATCCGGGCCCGTGAAGGTCGCTAGCAACGAGCGGAAGGTGCTCACCACGTGCCTGAACATGGCATCCATTCTCATCGGCTGTGGCACTTCCAAAGGCGAAGTCAAGGGTTCCCGAAGAGACCTTGCAGGCCACCCCCCCTGCAGTGAGAAAGCGCTCAAGGGCAGCAAGAATTGCTTCGCCATCCGAACCCTGTCCGTCATCAACACCCCCATAGGCAGAGAGGAAGTCCAATTCGGCTTCGTTTTGCTCCATCAGATGGTCAAGACCTCGGTGGTCGTCGGGCATCAAAACACCTCCACCTCGAACGCCGTCCAACCGATGAGGCGCCCGTCTGTTGCATCGACAAGTAAGGAGAACCGATGGTCAACCGCACCCTCTTCCCACTGGCGCTGTAGGTCAACGGTGGTCGCACCATCGGCATCCAAAATGCTTGAGATGTCAATGCCAAAGCCAGAGCCAGGGACGACAACCAAGTAACCGATGCTCGTTTCAGCATGGAAACCAGAGGAAGAAAACAACGCTTCTGGGCCGGTGAGAGCCGGGAAGCGCTGGTCGTTCATGACACGCTGTTCAATCGCTTCCAGAGGCAAGACCTTTGGAATCGCATCCCGGTCATAGGTGATGCTGTCGTCAAACGTACCTTTGGCGAGGAACGTGCAAGTCAGTCCGTCAGTCTCATCACCGGAAACGGCAAAACGCAACCAACCTGCGGTACTGTCGTAGGCCACCCACGAAATGTTCCACTCCGTGGCCGTTCCGTTCTTGCTGTCGACGGCACGCCAAACATAACCGTCGTTTTCAAGCGCCGTGACAGCACCGGAAGCATCGCCGCTGAATTCAGACAGACAGGTCATCGCCATGTCCAATGGATGTGTGCGCAAGGTGGAGTTGTCAGGAAGGTGGATATCATCAACACCCCAATTTGAAAGGTCGTCGTCATCGGGGTCCATTTCGTTGGATTCGGGCCGATTATCGTAGGATTTGCCAAGTTCAACTGATTTGAATCCACGCGTGAGGAAGGTCCGCTCAAACGAATGATGCAACTCCAATTCGCCTTCAGGAAGAATCAAATCAATGCCGTCTTGTTTCCATTTCGGGCAGTCTGTTTGGGACGATTCACTGCTGCTGATGGCGATGTCAACCGACTGGCGAGCCGCCCACGGGCTCTCTGCGTCCAACCAGAGGTTCATGTTCGCATAGCCCAAGCAAAATTCCCGTACATCGCGATGGCTCGCCGTTACTTTCCACATGTTCGTGGTTCCGACTTTTTCCGAGCCCGTTACACGCCATTCCCAACCGGAACTCGTACCTGTTGCGTCGTGCGTGATGAAGGCATTTCCGAAGAACTCCTCAAGTTCAACGGGGGCAACCACCATGCCTAATCCCGGGGAAAGTTCCTCGAGGCCACCAAACAAACCGCCCACACCATAGGTAAACGCGGTTCCTTCAAACAACACCTTGGAGTTGTCAAGGGTGGTGTCGAGTTGGGTGGCGAGGGTGACACGCTCGCGCAATTCAGTCCATGTTGTCAGGGTAATTTCCGCTGTCCCAAAGGTCCCTTCGGCTCGGTCATTGCATTTCTGCAACGTCTTTTTGTGACCCATGATGTCAAAAGCAGAGAAGGTCATGTCGTTTTTACTCTCTACCGACAGCCAAGACATGCCCTGCCCACCTTTGATTTCAACCGCACCCAAGCGGTCATCACTGGTTTGGGTGAACAATTCAGTAGAAGCCCCTTCGGTGATGGAGGCTTCTCCTTCTCCTTGGTACATCAGGCGCACTTTACAGTATTCAGGTGCATCATCGATTTGGTCAAGCACCAAGGAAACGTATTCGCCCGTAGCGATCAGCGTTCCATCCTCGCTTTCTTCGTAAGCATCAGCGGTACCCGAGATGATGTATCCCATGGTATCCCCATAACGAAGGGAGTCGGCTGTGAACGGTTCAATTTGGTTGTTGACGTAATACCAACCGCCCGCACCAAGGATAAGGAGGGCCAAGAGCACAGCTACGGTTTGCGGGCGCTGAACCATCTGGGCGAGGGTCATCGGGGCCTGTTTGGAAGTTGCCGCTGGCTTTTCCTGGACGGGCTCATCGACCTCTTCAGGCTCCGGCTCCAACGCTGCTGGTTCGTCGTCCAGTAAATCTGCTTCAAGAATCTCAGCCTCCAAGACCTCATCGTCGTCAGCGGAAGTCCTGACAACGTCTTCAGCGGGCTTCGTCTGTTTCTTGCTCTTTTTTGGCGGAGGCGATGCCACCTTTGAGGTCGGTTCGGCCTCAGTTGTTGGCGTCATGGTATCTTCATCTTCAAGCGACAGCATGACGGGTTCTTCTTCAACCTCATCTGCGTCTTCTTCATCTTCAGGATGTCCCACCACCTCGCCGCTTGCAGTTGATTGGAACGTAGCCGTATCGTCATCGTACACCTCAATCCCAAGGGTTTCCCGGTCAACACCTGCCTCAAGCAATCGCAACAGCAACTCGTCTTTTTTTCCTGAGGCTGAGAGGTCATTGAGCACACAGAGTGCCTTGAGTTTCGCCACCGTGAGGTTGGTGGTTGGCGCTTCCTCCATGGTCATACCTCAACAAACCGTAGGCTCGGAGCCTTTCAAGGCTGGCGTTGATTTGAGGTCCATTGCATCAAAAAACCCCAAAATGATGTCTCTTCAACCCTCGTGAGGAACATAATTCCCGTCCTCGTTTTGGACGTAGACGGTCTGCTCGTATGAGCCATCGGGCATTTTTCGGAAGAAGAAGCCGTTTTCGGCGGGTTCAAACGTTCCCTCAAGCGTGGTTGGTGCCTCAGGCGTTGTTTGTTCAAGCGGAGCAGATTCAGGTTGTGGTGTTGCCTCGGCTGTGACTTCTGCATCAACCGATGTTGCTTCTTGAGGCGAATCTGGCGGTCCGGCTGGTCCGGCATCTGAAGGTGGGCCTGGTGGTCCGTCTTGCGGTGGTCCCGCGGGGCCTGCGAGAATTCGCGATTGAGAAGCATCGGAAAGGACCTTTGATTCGGTCGTTTCATTCTCACCTTCGAGAATCTTTCTCATGGCTGCCCCGTGGCGTTGTGCGCCGACAAAGGCAAACGCAGAGAGGGAGAGGCAGGCTAAACCTGCGACGCCGCCAAAGAATTGGTTCGGGTACAGCTTTCCTTTCACGCTCAGGGCCATGCCGCTATCGGTGATTTTGTCACCGTTGGCATCGATGTATTCCACAATCAGGCAGTAATGGCCTGGGTCAATGTTGAACTCAAACTCGTATTCCGCCTCGGGGAGCACTCGGTCTTGCGCCTCTTGGTACTGATAGGCGTGAGAATCTCCCAACTTGGCTTCCTGTGCTTTTTCGCTGAGGGTATAATCGGTGCAATCCTTCTGTTCAATCACATACACGGCGATATTGATGGCCGGTTGGGTCGGAGGGTTGACCGCTGTCACCGTGAGGCGCATGGGAACGTCAAACAGGTCCTCTCCATCCAAGGGCAAACCCCACACCAAGCCGATGTCTTTCTCAGCCGATTTGCTAAATTCGTCAATTTCAGCCGAAAACGGCATGGGGAACAGGGCGAAACCAAAGAAAATGGCGGCCACGCCGAGATAGAGAAAGACATTCCATCGAGCTTTCTTCAAGCGTTCTTTGCGCTCCTCAAGCGACAACTCTTCCATCAACTCGTCCTGGTCTTCATCGACAACCAACGCACCTGTTGCATCAAGTTCCTCATCGGTCATGGAATGGCCATTTCTTCCGAGCACTTGAAAGGCGCGTTGTGCTTTCCACCCCCCGATGGCAACCGATGGTCTCAAGAACAATGCGGTTGGGCGGGGCGGTATGGGCCTGCGCTTAGCCGTACTCAGCCGAGGGCCTCGGCTATACAGTACCAAGCGTATCGTTGATGAGGCCAAAAAGCGAGGTATTGAGGTCGAGGTCTGCGATCCGATGAAGTTCTCGCTGGTCGTGAGTCAAGGTGCGGTGGACGTGTTTCACAAAGGGCGTCATTTCACGCACGATGCTGTGATTCCCAGAATTGGTCATTCCATCACCGAACACGGCGTGGCCGTACTTCGTCATATTGAACAGTTGGGCATTTGGACCGCCAACACCGGACAGGGCATCTTGCAAAGCCGAGACAAGTTGCAAGCCTCCCAAATTCTCGCTCGAAACCGCATTCCCGTTCCAAAAACGGTCTATGTGCGAGACATCTTGGATGTTGAACAGGCCATCGAAACCGTGGGCGGTTTACCCGTGGTCGTCAAAGTCACCCAAGGCACTCAAGGAGATGGGGTCTTCATGCGCCATACGGCGTTTGAAGTTCGAAACCTCGTGCAGGGTTTGTTGCTGACGGGGAAATCCGTGTTGGTCCAAGAGTACATCGCAGAATCTCACGGGAAAGACATCCGAGCATTGGTGGTGGGCGACCAAGTTGTTGCTTGCATGCGCCGCCGCGCCCGAGGACGAGAGTTCCGAAGCAACTACCACCTCAACGGCACGGTGGAAAAGGTGGAGCTCCCCGAAGGATACGCTGATGCTGCGTGCCGTGCAGCGCGCGTGCTTGGCCTCAACATCGCTGGTGTGGATTTGCTTGAAGGCAAGGACGGCCCACTTGTGTTGGAAGTGAATTCGTCACCGGGTTTGGAAGGTATCGAAAAAGCAAGCGGGGTGAATGTTGCTGGGGCCATCGTGGACTACGTGATGGAGGACACGGCCTTCTCAGAAGTGGATGTGGCTCAACTGCTTCGCACGGTTCCTGGTTCGGGCGTTCTGTCCCTTCAATTGCGAAACCATCCGAAGATGGTCGGAAAGCGGTTGAACGAAGTCTTCGCCTCGGTACCGGTCTTTGCCCTTTCTCGAGGCGACCGATTGGTCTGGAACCCAGACCCTGATTTGCAATTACGCTACGACGATGTGTTGGTTTGTTATGGTGAATTGACCGAGCTTCGCTCATCCCTGCGTCAAGCGATGCTGGGTGTGCCCAAAGAGGCGCTCATGTTTGATGAGTCGACCGAGCAACAAACCGAAGGGTGAGGTTGTATACAAGGGGACCCTTGTAGATGCCCGTAGCCACATGGGTACCGTTGTTAATGTATACGAATACAAGGGGGCCCCTTCTATACGGTAATGTACTTTCAAGTCAAACCAATCGAAGGAGGATACTTCATTGGGGTCGAGTAGGTTGAAACAGTTTTTCCTTTGAAAAGCAAGTGTAATGAACACAGCCTTGGTGGCACATGCATGGAAAAGGAGGATTATTTGGCGTATAGAATTGATTTCTACCGTACTTTGGTCATTCTTTCGATTCCAACAATTTTGGTATTAATTGATTACTTCCAGTGGTTCAACTTGCCATCACAATTAGATGGGATCTCACGAACAATATTGTTTGAAGAAAGTGAGGAGTTATTTTTTTTCTGTTGTTCATTATATCTTGGTATATCGATGGGGATTTCTTGGGCACGAGGGTGGCCGAATTCACCCGACATACAACTGAAAAACAAATCAAAGGAATTCGTAGGAAATACCAAGACCACGATAGAAAAAGCAAAACAAAAATTGTTTGTAGATTTTTCTGAGTTTTGGAAAACCACTTGGTTTATTGGGGCTGGCATTTTTTCATACTTGCTGATGGTCGGTTACTTCGGTGTTTTTATTGAAGGTATACCGAAATATTCGTTCACTTTTTGGCTACTTTGGTTATTCTTTTTTGCGATGCTTGCCGGACCATTTCCTCCTCAGTGGATAGAGTCACTCAATGAATGGATAGATGGGTTGGATGAAGAAGAGTGAGTTTTAGAATCGAAATGTCAAGGTACCTGAAAATTGAAATTTCTATCACATTTAACGGGTTTTGTATATTCAACAACACAAACCCGACGAGCAAGTAGTGCCTTTGTTATTTCACCAATTCCGAAATATCAGTTTCAATTACAATTGTTCGAAACTAGACGGAGTCGTCCAGTGAAATGAATAAGTGAATAACGTATATTCACAAGGGTTTTGCATAGAACCGTTGCACACAACTATTCCGTTCACAAGGGCTCTGAGTGGGTCGTATTGATGGCTACCCATGTGACCGAATTTCACCAACGTCCCAATTTGTTATCTTCAAATACAG
>JAYPCE010000020.1:19646-36177 GCA_038124565.1 Candidatus Poseidonia sp. | reverse complement strand
TCGCCATGCGTCACCCCCGTCAAGGGGCAGCTCAATACGCACAGGATGCCGCTCGAGTCCCCATTCTCAACGGCGGTGACGGCGCTGGCCACCACCCCACACAAACCATGTTGGATTTGTTCACCATACAGCAAGCGCACGGGCGATTGGAAGGTTTGAAAGTCGTCTTGGCTGGCGACCTGCGATACGGCCGAACGGTGCATTCGTTAAGTCATGCACTCACTCGCTTTGGGTGTGAATTGGTCTTTGCAAGCCCAAGTTTGCTGAAAATGCCCAGTGAAATCGTCGCCGACCTAAACGCCCACGGAGCCAATGTCGTGGAAACAGAAGATTTGCTCGGCTCGCTGGCCGATGCCGATGTTGTGTACATGACGCGCATCCAAAAAGAGCGCTTTGCAGATGAAGATGAATATGCCAAAGTCGCTGGAGCCTACAAGTTGCATGCTTCCAATCTTGATGGTGCCAAGGAAAGCATGATCATCATGCACCCACTCCCCAGAGTGGACGAAATTCACCCTTCCGTTGACGCCACCCGTCATGCTCGCTACTTTGAGCAAGCCTTCAACGGCGTGGTTGCGAGGATGGCGCTGCTGTGTCGGTTGTTGAATGTGGACGTGCCTGCCAAGATTGGTGGAGGTGATGCTTGATGTCACAAGAACACAACATGCGGCGGGTCACGGCGATTCAGAATGGCACGGTGATTGACCACATTCCTTCGGGACATGCAATGCGTGTGCTTGACATGTTGGGCATCAACAAGAGAAGTTCCGTGCCGGTCTCCATGGTGATGAATGTCCCGTCGCATAAAATGGGGACGAAGGACATCATCAAGGTAGAAGACCGCGAACTCACCCAAAGCGAACTGAATCGTCTCGCCTTGGTGGCCCCTGACGCCCATGTCGCCATCATCCGAGCCTACAGCGTGGCAGAAAAGATGACCATTGAACTGGGCGACGAAGTCACCAACGTCGTGCGTTGCACATTCTCAAACTGCATCACGACCAATCCCCGGGAACCTCTTGCCCATCGGTTGAAGGTTCTTTCAAGGGAACCGTTGGAACTGCGCTGTCATTATTGTGGCCGTCCCCAAGATTTGGAAGAACTGGTTCACAACGTTATCTAAAACGAGACGCCGAGCAAGTCGCGCATGTCGCAGGCCTTGCATTGAGCGCCCGAGCTTGGGCTTCCGCACCTCGGACAGGGTTCTGGAGGAGCAGGTCGGGTTTCTCCACCTCCCAATTCAACCACTTGGTCTCGCAAGGCTTTGACTTGGTCAGCCATCCGAACCAAACCATGCCGTGTTCCTGGAACATCAGCCTCCATTTGGGCCACCATTTCACGATGACGCCAACGTAATGCACCTCTTGCGTTGGGGCATTCTTCATGATGCAAAGGTAGTTCACGATGCAGTGCGTACAGGTGGACTTCTTGTTCGGGAACCCAACGAAGCGGAACAATACGCGGAGAAAGACCGTCAACCGGTGTGGATGTGTGGGGCGCTAATCGCAACGTGCGTTCAATATCGGCATTGACCATGTTCATGAGCACGGTTTGAGCCATATCGTCGAGGTTATGACCCAGAGCAATGACATCAGCCTTGACCTGTTCAGCGAGGTGATTGATGCCCTGTCGGCGGAACACTCCGCAGTACGAACATGCCATCCTTGGAGCATCGTTGTCTTTTTCGATGGCAAGGGGTAGACGTCGTACGACTTCATCCATTTCGATGAAGGACAACTCTGGGTAAGAGACCACATGGTGTTCAATACCCAAGCGTTCACACAAGGATGCAGCACATTCGATGGAAGGTGGCCGATAACCCTCAATGCCTTCGTCTACCGTTCCAGCCACGATGGTAACATCTTGACGCTTGCCGAGGAGATCGACCAGGACATCCAACAACACAGCGGAATCTTTTCCTCCCGATACAGCGACCAAAATCGTGGTGTGCTGCCCCTTTTCAAGCGGTAATTGTGAGCGTAATTCTTTGCTGATTTTCTTCCTTACCGATTTGGCGAGGTGTTTGTTGCACAACACCCGTCCTGAGTACGCCTGTTCCAAAACGGCTGGATTGTCACACGAATCGCAGGAAGGGACCACGAATGGGACCTTGCTGCTGTTGTCGTCCATGCACCACCCTCTGCCTGTCTCCTGTTTCAATTCAACGGAACATGGAGGCCCACCGAATTCTCCGTTTGTAGAGTTGAAATTATCTATTACATTTTCAATTTTTCAATTGCAAGTTTTCTTCCACGATTTGGGCGAAAAAGCCAAGATTCCTGCCGATATTTACTGCGCGCGGGACTTGTTGCAAAACCCTCATGCTGCTCAACAATTCAACGACGCGCCAAAGCAAATTTCCAGTTGGAAAATCATGAAAGGTCTCGAAATGCCTTCCTACGGTGTTGTCAGCGCAAAACTTCTTGAAGGCTACGACGGTGTCCGCCGTTTTGAGCAGCCATGATGCAACGCCTCCTATCGGAATTTCTCAATCACGAAGGTGTGCATCATGCACTCGTGATCGATGACCGCGGGTTGCTGCTCTCAAGCGTTGGGCCAAAGGGCGCCTTGCCACCGGTCCAACGGACGGTAGAACTGACCTCTGCCGCGTTGGATGCGTCAATGGACTGCGATTTTGGCGATCTCCACGAAGTATGGATTGAAGGTTCTGAAACCACCATCATCGATGTGTTAACACCCCATCGGATTTTGATGCTTCATGGCGATGGCGGACACGCTGCACGATGGAGACACAGCATCGACCGTCTTCGGAAACAATTGGCCACGACCCCAGAATTTTAGGTGATGCACCATGTTTGAACTGCCTCAAGGAAAACCTGTAAACGAACCCATTACCCTCAACGAAGGCGAATTGCAACCTTTTGCCCACGGAGCGATTTCGTCGTATGTTGGCCGTCGCAAAACACCCGTTGGACATCGGTTGGTTCGCGGAGGCCGAATCGTTGGATGGGTGGTTGAAGAAAGCGACAACACCATGTTGGGTGGTGCCGAGGCTCGAACGTTTCTTGAGGCGATAGAAGCCGAACAAAAAGTGCGTCACGTGGCCACCTCATACACGCTCGGCGGCTTGGGCAGTCTTGCTGAACTCCTCCCAGAGGCGTTTGAGCATCAAGCAGACCGTCAAGGACTGAAGTCTTCGGGCAACATCGTAGAACGCTTGCTGGCTCGGGACCTCTCTACAGTGGTTCGGGAGATGAGTTCTCATCCAACCGTGCGTGGAGCGCTCGCCATTGATGCAGGCATGTTGATCGACCATGCTGGTGACCTTCCTGGCCTGGGTGCAGAAGAGGCTTTAGCGAGTGAAATCCACGAAATGCTCACCGGCATGAACACCCAACGTTTGTCGTCGGAACTTGGCATGGGTGGCCAAGGACATTGGACGCTGCACAGCGGTGATGGGGCGCTGTTGTTGGCTCAAAGCGGAGAAATCTCCATCGCCGTTTGGACAGAAAAAGACGCCAACCATGCTCGTTTGCTTTCTTCAGCCTCCATCGCGTTGGAGGGCGAACTGGTTGCGGCTGGTTCACATGGGTCAAAACTGCCGGAGGGCTTCACACTCAGAGACGGACGAGGTGGCCCTGATGCGGTGATTTCATTGCTCAAGGACGGTCTTGCTGAAGAGGTCACTGGCCACATTCAATCAGGTGCCTCGAGCAAGGCTGCTTCGTTGATTCTTTCACGCGGCGTTCCCGTCGCGCTTTGGGCGCCTTCGGCCTCAACCATGGATGAAGCGATGCTTGCGCTCACGGAAGCCAAGCGGAATGTGAAGTTGATTCGGTTCCCTGCGGGAACAATCGTCTCAGGAAATTCGGGTACGATTGAAGCGTTCACTCTGTCTTCATTGATGGAACACTTGGCCACCGTCCGGACTCGGTCAGAAGCCCGCCAAGCCTCTCTGAAAGCGATGCTAAGCGATTTGCTCGGCTTTGAAGCTGGTTTGGAATCGTTGAAGAAAGCCAGAGCCAACATGAAGTTCAAATCCGACGGAGCGGATATCGCCGAACCATTACCTCTGATGCAAGAAGGCGCCGTCAGCGCTGTCGATGCTGGATTGCGACGCCGACTGGAGAAGGCCGAACAAACCATTGATGAACTCAACAAAACTAAAGCGGTCCTCGAAAGTCAAGTGAAAGCCGTTGAGAAAAAGAAGGATGCAGCACAAATTGTTGCCCGAGAAGCGACCGAGGCACGTCAAGAGAACACCACTGCCTTGGAGGATGCTCACAGCCAACTTAACACCATGCAAGTGGACTTGGCCCAAGCGCGCAGCCAATGGGAAGAAGCCGAGGCGAGGGCCGAGCGTCTGGTTCGCCGTGTGAATGAATTGGAGCATCAGGTAAGCGAACGTGCAGCAGAATTGGCCAAAGCGGTCGGAGATGCCGCCAGCAGCGAAGCCTTGCACGCCATGATAGAGTCCCTGGCCCTGAAAGAGGCTGAATTGCAGGCGAATCTCGCTGAGGGCAGTGAACGGCTAACCACCATTCGCCAACAAAGCGACGACGAAGAGCGCCGGCTTCGCGTCCTTACCGAACAGGTCAACACCACACGTGAACGCCATGCACGTGCCCAATCCGACCTGCTCTCCTTACAGGAGCAGGTGCATGTGAATAACCTTGAGCTCGAAGCCATACGAACCGAGGAAAAGCAGGCTCGCCAACGAACGGATGAAGACCGACAACGCCGTTCTGAAGAAGAGGCGAGAAGAGCCAACATCCACGCTGAGTTGCGTGAATTGATGGACGAGCGCCGAGCCGTCCTTCGTGAACTTGGGGACTTAGGTGCACGGCGGGGTCATGCTGAAGCCGAGTTGTCGTCACTGGTTGACAAAGCCAGCGCGCTGGCTGAAGCACACGAAGAGGCACTGGCAGATATTCAGGAAGCCGAACGATTGCGAGCCCGTCTTGCCGAAGAACCACTGGCGCAGGCATTGCTTGACGACAACAACACCTTCCAGGGCTTGGGCCCCGTCCTCGAACGCTTGGAACATGCCCGCAGCCTCGGCTATTCCGTCACGCTGCTCGACCGAGCGGTGGAACGAGCCCTTCAGGTGATTCAATCCACGGTTGACCATGTGGCTGCCACGCCGCGTCATCTTTTGTCCTCCGAAGTGATGACGCTCCTTGAGCGTCAAGTTCCACAAACCGCAGGCGCTGTCCGAGGTTTGGCCCGATGGTCCGTGCAACAACGGCTTGAGCACCAATTGGGAGAAACGGTCAACCATGTGGTACTTGATTTGGAACATCTGCTCGAAGACTTTGACCGCTCGATTACGATGCTTCGCCGCATTCGCAATGTTCTGGAGCAGGTCGAGCGCCTAGGTGCACCGTCGCATGAGGTTCAAGCCTTGATGGCCAACTGCCAGCGGCCCGAGGCATTGCCCACCCTCGCCCAAGGAACTCGGCGATTGATTCAAGTCGCTCTTGATGATATTTACCTTGAAGCCGACCAACGCGATGCTGGTGAAGCCATCGGGTTGGAAGAGACCGCTCGAGTCCTTGAAGAACTGATTACGCAACTGGACGCGTCCGGCCTGACCGACGGTCGGCCTCGCGGGATGATGTGGGATTTCCAACGCGACGGTTACTTGCCGTTTGAGCGTGAGTCAATACCAGCCGAACATCGCATCCCCGTCAACGAGGAGATGATGGAAGATCTTGAACCCCTTTTGGTCAATGCAGAGGTTGTTACGGCCGTCCAACCAACCGACGAAGTTGATGCTGAAGGCTGGTCGGCACTTCCTCCTCCTGTTGACACGGAGCATCACGCAGGAGAAGAAATGGAAGCGGTCTCGGTGGTGCAACATCATGGTCACGACGACGAACGCGCTCAACTTGAAGCGGAACTCGCCCGCTTGGATGCAGAGCGTCTGCATCGTGATGCAACGCCTGCTGCTATGCCGGTTCCAGCAGATGCCGCCCTCGCCGATTTGGAATCCAGGCTTTCTAATCTCGAGTTTTGAAGGTGATGACTTTTGTCAGCTGTCACCACGTTGATGGGAAGGGAAGAAACAGATGGGCGACGGTATCCTCTGTGGTTAGAACGCATCTTCTTGCTCGCAGCGTTGGGTGCGTTTATCGTCTATGCTCCCAGCGTGCACGCTGCCGTGGAGCAGCCAATACTCGCCACCTTCTTGGCCTATGTGGGCTACCCACTGGTGTTGTTAGCCATCGTTGAACTGCTCGGCCGAATGGTGCAATCCCTTCACGCCTCAAAGTTGTGAGAAATCTTTGACGCTGCTTGATTCCGCGGGCATTCGGTTGGTTCGAGATTGGATGAAACCGATGACGCGCTGCCATGGGATGAAGAAACGGAGCACGGCCATGATACTCAAGAACAACAAGGCCGATATCACCAACCCATAGGTCAACGTGAGTTCAATGGATTCAGAGACTTGGCCTGCCCATTGACTGCCTGTGGTATCGGAGACAATGGTCAGCAAGACCTTGTGGAATCCAAGGGCCACCATGGTTGCAATCCCTGTGAGGCCGAGGAACATGAAGGTGTGACGGAGGTGAGTGTTCAGAACGTTGTCCATTTGACGGACATACTCAGGGTCACGCTTGCACGATTCGGGCAATCTAAAGGCGTACTCAAGATTACGGATGACCCCATAACTGGCCTCTTGGAACACCATGATGAGGATGGCGATGAGAATGAGATTGAATTGTTCTTGCGTGACCAGTTTAATCCCAAACAACCCAATGGTTGGGTCTGATGTTTGGCTCTCCAACGTCGTTAGAGTTCCGCCGTATGAGCCCAATTGAGCCTTGATGAGTGGGAAGGTAAGGATAGCGTGAATGCCGAGGAAAAGCAAGGTAAATCCAATCGCCCAAGCAATGGAGCGTCGCGAAAGCCCCCATATCCCTCGGGTTCCCATGATTACTGGGAGAAGATACACGAACAAAATCAGCAACGACATGATCATCAGTAACGGCCACTGAAGCGTTTCCAGTTCAGCGTTGGTCGGGAGTCGGAGGTCAAACGAAAACAGCATCCCTGCGAACCAAGACAGCACCAGTCGCCCAACGAGCAATACGATGAGACCAACGATAAACCCGAGTTTGATGCGTTGCTGAACTTTTGGCGTTTGGAACGCAATAAAGGCCATGACGCCACCGATGGAGAGGCCGAGCACGAGGGGAACAAAGAAACGGCCCATGCCATCTCGCCCCTCACCCGTTAACCAATCTCCCAAAGGAAGTTGGTCAGAGATGAGCAATTCAATGGTATCGAACAAAATGGTGTGGTCAATGGAGCCAACCACATAGGTTGACGCCACTTCGAGGTACATCGCCACCAAGGCAACCGTAGCCAATATCTGCAAGGCCAGAATCTGCCATTGCCTCCTCAGGTTCTTGAGGTGAAGTGTCCGAGGCTTGGCCGTACCCTCAAGGTACACGTCCGATTGAAGACCGACTTCATCCGCCATCTCAGTACCCCCTCACCTGCATCAATGCCTGAGACAAGTCCATGTCTGGCATCCAATCAATCACTTGTGCTCCAGACCCAGCAAGGGTCGTTAATCGGTTTTGACGCTCCAACTTGAGCACCTCGTAAGACATCCGAGGAATACGACTCACCAGACGTTCAAAGTCAACACTTGATGGTGAAAGGACCGTGACCTCATGTCCTCGGCCGACCAAATCACGTACTGCAGCGGGAACGGTTCCGTCACCTTCACACGAGGAGATGATGAACACAGGGCTACCTCGGCTAAATCGCCCACTCAAGGAATTGGTCACGGCTTGAAGAGGCATGGCACCTTTTGGCGTTACGCCAGCAAGGGCACTCAGGATTTTGAAATACTGCTTGTCGCCGGTGTCGGGCGGTAAATACGACAATTTCTCATCGTAAATCGCCAGCGCCACCGAATCTCGACGTTTGAGGAAGAACGCAGCGAGGCTAGCGGCTGAAACCGTCCCCATTTCCAACGGATTCTTCAAGACCGTGCCAATGCGAGCCAAATCCCTGCTATCAAGAATCAAGTACAGGTCCGTAACGGCGTCGCGGCACTTTTCGTTGACCATCAATTCCCCTGTTCGTGCGAAGGCCTTCCAGTTGATGTTTTTGAACGGGTCACCTGGTACATATTCGCGCAACGAATAGAATTCAGAACCCTGCCCGGGGGTTCGCAAGGTCGTCGCTCCAGTGTACATTTTGGGCGTACGGCTTCGCAAAAAGGCTTCTTCAATGTCTTTGATTTGAGGGAAGATGACGATGTCGCTGTGATGGTCAACATACATTTCTTCAACGCCGAGATTGAAGGTATTTCGAGCACGTAAGGACACGGGACCGATGGAATAGTGGCCACGAAGAGGACAGCGCAACACATAACGAATACGAGCGCTTTCCCCGGGACGTAGATTGAGTTGCATTTGGTTGAGACCGCTTCTCAACTTCATTTCGTGGGGTATGTTATCGTAGATGTCCAGCATCTGCGTCTTCCGATTGCTCCGATTGGTGACCAACAATTCCACGTAAAGGTCATCGCCTTTGTACAGGTTATCGGCGGAAAGGGTGCGTTGAACCTCAACATCGCCGTGCCCAGAAATCCACGAATTCACGACGATGAACGCCACGAGGCTCAAGCCAAGAATCATCATCTGCTGATTGGAAATCATCATTCCAATCAGCACCAGCGCAATGCCGCCGGTGAAGGTAAAGGCTGCTTTCCGAGTCCACATCGCTTTCACCTCACTGGCGCCCCCACGCCTTGATGCGTTTCACCAAGGCCACCGTTTGTTCAAGGGTGTATCTGTTGTTGGATTCCACCGCAAATTTGGCCAGCACAGGATCGTTGATCATCGCCACCAATTCGTTCGCTTTCATCGCTTGGAATTCTTCAAGATTCAAACCGTTCTGATTGCGTACCTTGGACAGGAACACTTGGCGAATCTTCTCGATTTTGGAATAATATGCGTAGCGATTGGCATCGCCAAAGCCGTAGTAAATGATGCTGAACACATGGCGCCAAGGTTCTGGGTCTCGTTTCTTGATCAGCACCGCTTCAAAGGTGATGAACAAGATGAGGAACAACAAGAGCATGGCCAACCCTTCACCTGTGAAGTACACCAGAAGGAAATACACGGTGTTGTATGAATCGGCGGCGAGCGCACTTTGGGGGTGCCGGGATTCATCAAAGATGACCATGGCGTTTTCTGCAGGTTGGCCTTCTTCGCCGACGAGTTCACTCATCAACGATTCTGCAATGTAGTCCAGCGCCCACTTGCGATTGTCGTTTCTGGGCATCATCGTGTCTGTGGGGCCGTATTTACCATTGTTGAAGCCCTCGTAATCGTACATGGCGTTGATAAGCGTGGAACCGTCAGCAACGAACACGATTCGCCCCCCGTCGGATGGATTGCAGCTGGCTCGGGCACACACCTCAATGCTGAGGTTGAATTGCCCCCAACGGTCGGGTGTTTCGGGTGTGATTTCATTGCCCACCCAGATTTCCCCGTCGCCGTTCACGTCAACGGTGGCTTCGTTGCTGGTGATGGCCCGCACCGCTACTTCAGAGAGCGGCCCGCGAACACCAGGAATGACTTCCAGTCCAGTAATGTTGTTGAGCAGCATTTGGTACGAACCGTTGTAATCGATGACATCCCCTGCAAGGTGGTGGGCGCACAAGCCCGCTTCCTCGGCGTTCGGGAAGGTTCGGCCGTCCAATTTCGAGCAGGGATGTTCACCCGGACCACCAACATCAGCCCAGCGTTCGTGCTGTGACAATGTGGTTGGGTCAAGTTGGGTTCCGTTCATGCCGCAGGGGTTGCTTTGGACACACATCCAAATGTAGTTGTAATCAAGTTCAGCAACATAGGTCGTGTCAAAGACCTGCTCGCCCGTATACCGAATACCAAACGCTTCAGCGATGGTGTTGGCGAAGCCGTAGTCCTCAAACACCATCGCGGTGCCACCTGCTTCAACGAACTCAACGATAGCGTCGATTTCAGAAGGCGAATACCCACTGCCTGAGGCGATGGTGATGAAACCATCCTCATCAAACTGGGGGAGTGTCAGCGTATCACGCTCAACCCCTGCAAGCACGTAGGTCGTGTTTCGGGGGTCTTCAATATCGGCGAGCAGAAGGGGGCTGCTGACCAAGGAGCGGGTTTCAATCCCCATGTCTTTGATGTCTTGACGGAAGGCCGACAAATCATTCCAATCATCATCGTAGGCCGAAAGTTGATTGGTTGCACTCAGATTAATGAAGTTGAGGAGGATGGTCATCAGTAGAATAGCCATGACCGCCCAGAACGATGCTTGAAGGACAAGCCTTCGTGCATTGAAGTTGGCGGGGAGACCGAGCATGGAAATCACTGGGAAGACGGTTCCCGTCTGACTACGGCCCCCACTGACTTTAGAAGGTTGTCCAAAGCAGTTGAGAAAATGCTCATGCAAAGACGAGCACTGGTCACTGATTGAGATGAATGTTGTTGGCGATTCGGGCCACGGCCGAGGCAGGGATCTTGACGGTATTCTCGCTGTGCTCAAACGGTAGAGCCGAGGCATCAACGGTGGCTTCTACCACCACGACCAACTCACTGATGGCACCCGTGTTCAGGTCGATGTGAATGTCTTTCAGGGTGCCGAGAAGAGCGCCTGTACGGTCAACCACCGAACTGCCGAGCACTTCTCTCCCGAAGATGGCCATGGATAACTCGCCTCATCAGTCCTGTGAGGATGGAATCCCATGAATGCGTCGGTAGCGGTCTTACCATCACATCGTTTCCATGCCGCGGCTGAAGTCTCGGTTCCGCTTGATGTTGGTCAATCCCGATGTCAAGCGCGTCTCCATCTTTTGATAGTACTCGAGCATGTCAGGTGTGACCGTTGGGCGAACGCGAGAAATCGCTTCCTCGAAATGCGCCTTCGTGACCTTTTTCTTGTCAGCACGCATACAAATCAAGGCAGCTTCACGGCAGACCGCTTCAATGTCGGCTCCCGTAAATCCGTCCATGCCCGATAAGATGTCTTTGAACGAAAATTTCCCAAGCGGCATGCCTTCGGAGTGGATGGCAAAAATAGCCTCTCGAGCGGCTGCATCGGGTGGCGGAACATGGAGCACACGCTCAAATCGGCCGCTTCGCAGTAGGGCAGGGTCAATCATTTCGGGACGGTTGGTCGCAGCGACAACGATGACGCCGTCCAGTGATTCAACACCGTCCATGCTCGCGAGCAATTGGTTCACCACACGGTTCGCGACGTCGCTGCCCTCGGAAGCGGAGCCGCCACTCCGCATGGATGCAATGGACTCAAACTCATCAAGGAAGATGATGGAGGGTGCAGATTGCTTGGCTTTCTTGAAAATCTCACGGATGGCGCGTTCGGATTCACCGACCCACTTTGAAATCATTTCAGGTCCTTTGATGCTGATGAAATTCGCTTGGGCTTCGTTTGCAATGGCCTTAGCGAGCAGCGTTTTTCCAGTCCCTGGGGCGCCGAAAAGGACGATGCCGCGCGGTGGTTTGATGCCGAAGTGAGCGAATTGCTCTGGACGCGTGAGCGGCCATTCAACCGATTCTTTGAGACGGTCCTTGACCTCGTACAAACCGCCGACTTCATCCCACGAAACTTCGGGGACTTCAACGTAAATCTCTCGCAAGGCGGACGGTTCAATGTCACGAATGGCCTCTTTGAAGTCGTCCATACACACTTCCATCTTCTCCAATACTTCAGGAGGCAAAGTCTCTTCGTCGAGGTCAATTTCAGGCAAATATCGTCGCAAGGCTCGCATCGCAGCTTCACGAACGAGCGCTGCGAGGTCTGCGCCGACAAACCCATAGGTATTGTCAAGCACCCAGCCAACATCAAAATCATCGGCAATGGGCATCTGACGTGTGTGTACGTCCATGATTTCATGGCGTCCTTCTCGGTCTGGCACACCGATCTCAATCTCACGGTCAAAACGCCCTGGCCTTCGTAGCGCAGGGTCCAGAGCGTCCCTTCGGTTTGTGGCCCCAATGACCACCACATTGTCACGGCCTTGCATGCCGTCCATGAGCGTCAACATTTGAGCGACGACACGGCGTTCAACTTCGCCAGTCACCTCTTCGCGTTTTGGACAAATGGAATCTATTTCGTCGATGAACACAATGCCAGGCGCATTTTCGGCGGCCTCATCGAAAATCTCACGCAACTGTTTCTCGGACTCGCCGTAGTACTTTGAGATGATTTCGGGACCGTTGATACTCTTGAAATGGGCGTTGACTTCGGTTGCAACAGCCTTCGCAATCATGGTCTTTCCAGTCCCGGGAGGGCCATGGAGCAAGACACCTTTGGGCGGGTCAATGCCCAATCGACGGAATAATTCGGGGTGCTTGAGAGGGAGTTCAATCATCTCTCGGACTTTTTGCAACTGTTGACCGATGCCCCCCACGTCTTCGTAGGTGATGCCTTCGGTTTGGCCCATGTCTTCTTCGGCCACAGCTTCGTCTTTGATGACAATCTCCGTGTCGGCATTAACCACAACGATACCTTTGGGCGTGGTTTGCATGACGGCAAACGGAAGCGCTTCTGTGAACAACGTCATGCCTGGAATAAAGATGCGGTCACCCGCCATCACGGGGCGCTTGGCGAGGCCGCGCTTGGCAAAGCCTTCGATACCCGGGCCGAACTTGACCTTCTGCTTGCTGGCCATGACCGGAGAGATGGTGAGTTTGGTGCAAGGCTTGGCCTCAACCTTTCGCACAGTGACTCGGTCGCCGAGACTGACTCCGGCATTCTTTCGGATGATACCGTCCACGCGAATGATGTCCATTTTCGCATCTTCTGGACGGCTTCGCCAATAAATAGCGGCGGTGGAGCGTTCTTCACCGCTGATTTCCACGAAATCACCCGGCTTCAAATCCAAACCCATTTCGGAAGAAATGCGGGCCCGACCAAAGCCCACATCGGAGGGGATGGCTTTGGAAACTCTCAATTCAATGCTGTTGTCTTTGTCGGCCATATCTCTCCCCTCTCCCTTCGTATGTGTCGTTGACGGTATTTAACTAAACTTGACCGGTTCCATGACCGAGCGCATACGGCGACCTTCATGGGCTCTTCTTAAACCCCGCGGCAACGGTTGAAAGAGGACGGTGCCCCAGTCTCCCAAAATCCATCGCCATCACATTCAAGAGACGGGTGAAACCCCGTGCGGGCATGGTTCACATCCTTGAAACCGGACTGGAATACCTCTCGGCCACCAACCCCAACGGCAAGCCTGCCGTCAAAGGGTACAACATCATCAACGGCCACCTGACCTCCGCTAGTGACGGAGGCACGTTCACATCCACCAACCCAGCCATGCTCGCCGATTGTCTGGGAGAATTCCCCCTCTCGACCAGGGACGATGTCCATGCGGCCCTGTATGCGGCCCGAGCGGCGTTTCCAGCCTGGGCGGCCACACCGGCGCCAACCCGAGGCCAAATCATCGGCAACATGGGACGGTTGTTGATGGAGCACAAGGACGCGTTGGTGGCGTTGGAAACACGAGAAATCGGGAAGACGTTGAAGGAATCGGGTGGCGAAATACAGGAAGCGATTGATACCTGTCTGTTTTTCCAATCCGAAGGGCGGCGATTGTACGGACAAACCGTCAACTCCGAACTTCCCGACAAGGAATTGTTCACCTACCGCCGCCCTCTCGGTGTTTGCGGCATCATCAATGCATGCAACTTCCCATCCGCTGTTCCCTTCTGGAAGATGATTCCTGCCATCATGTGCGGCAATACCTGTGTGTGGAAGAGCCCTCAAGATTCACCCTTGCTTTCGTTCGCTTTGGCCCGAATTATGCATCAGGCTGGCCTACCGGACGGCGTCATCAACCTCGTTCACGGAAAAGGGAGCGGTGCGGGCCAATACCTCGTTGATGCGGTGGACGAAGGCTTGGTCAACAAAATCTCCTTCACCGGCTCAACCCAAGTCGGAAAGATGATCGGTGAAGTTTGCGGCCGTAACCTCGTCTCGTGTTCGCTTGAATTGGGTGGGAAGAACCCGCTGGTCGTGATGCCTTCTGCGGACATCAACAATGCGGTTGAAGGTGCATACTGGGGTGCGTTTGGGACCGCTGGCCAACGTTGCACAAGTCTTGGTAATCTCATCCTTCACCAAGACATTTATGATGAATTTATGGAGAAGTTCATGGCCAAGGTCAAGGCCACCCGAATCGGAAACTCGCTCGTTCATACCGATGTGTTGTACGGTCCAATGTTGTCAGAAAAATACGCCAAGGATTTCCTCAAAGGTGTCGCCATGGCCAAGGACTGTGGGGCGAAGCAAATTTGGGGCGAAGGCCGAATCACCAACGACAATTCACCCGAACAGTTCCTCGGCAATGCTGAGGAGGGCGTCTTCATGTGGCCTCACGTCTTTGTTGATGTTACCGAAGACATGGAGTGTTTCCATGAAGAAATCTTTGGACCCGTGGTCACGGTGGTCAAAGCCAACGATTTCGACCACGCCCTCCATTTGGCCAACGCCAGCCCTTACGGCCTGTCTTCGGCGATTTACACCAACGACCGATTGGAGGCCTACCGCTACAAGACCGGCATCAAGGCTGGTATGACAGGCATCAACAATTCCACCACGGGTGCCGAGGCACACCTGCCGTTTGGTGGCGTGAAGGGCTCCGGCAACGGCACCCGAGAATCGGGCATTTGGGTGATTGAGGCCTACTCGTACTGGCATGCTGTGAACGACGAATTATCCGGCAAATTGCAACTTGCGCAAATGGATGTTGACGAGATTGAAATGATTGAGGCCGAAGTGAATTGGTCTGAATTAGCTTGATTTCCTTTCATTTCAACGCTGTGGGCCAATGGTGAACCTCAAAGACCCTGCGCAACTCGGGAGTGTTGTCCCCTACGGGGACACGGGTGAAACGCATGGGCGAAGGCATCAAACTCCCTGTTCTCAATGGACTTGGGCGCACCAACCGAATCGATAGCTGGTGGAGTCAACCCTTGGCGATGGGCATCGCCTTGACGGCGGCGTTGCTCTACACCTTTTGGCGCCTGTTCCTTTACGATGCTGACATCTCGTATGCCTTGCATGGAAGCACAGTTATGTCCCCCATCTTCTCACCCAACGTGCTTGAATGGGAACTCTTTGGACTCAAAAATTGGGCGGCTACAGACGCTCCAGAATGGGTCAACGCCGCCATTTTGGTGCTTTGGATTCCTTTTGGCTTTCGCGGCACCTGTTACTACATGCGCCGTGTCTATTACCGTACCTTCTTTGCCAGCCCGACGGCCTGTTGGGTGGACGAGCCCGACATCAACAGAGCCATCGGCTACAAAGGGGAAAAACGCCTGTTCATCTTCAACAATCTCCACCGCTATTTTCTCTATGCTGCGATGGTGATTCTCCTCATCAAGTGGTGGGATGTCACTCATACCATGCATTTTGAATCAAACGCCTACAACGGATACGGCGTTTCCATCGGCACCTTTGTGATGGCGATTGAGGCCTTTTTGCTCACCATGTATGTGACTTCATGCCATGCCCTGCGCCACCTCGCCGGCGGCATGCTCGACCGATGGACCACGGGGATCAGTCGCCTACGGGGCAAGATGTTCGGAAAAATCAGTGTGCTCAACCGTTCCCACGGCTTTTGGTTTTGGACATCACTCGCGTTCGTCTTCCTTGGGGACCTCTGGGTGTTGGCGGTGGCGGAAGGCCGTCTGAACGATATGGTACTGTTCGTGATTTGAGGTGAGATGATGAGCGAACACGTAACCAAACACGAATACGATGTCATTGTCATCGGTGCTGGAGGCGCTGGTCTCCGGGCGGCTATTGAAGCCGCTCGAAGTGGCGCAAAAACCGCCATCATTACGAAATCCTTGCTTGGAAAGGCCCACACGGTCATGGCGGAGGGCGGTTGCGCTGCTGCGCTACAAAACGCCGATCCTCGTGACGGTTGGAAGGTGCACTTCCACGACACCATGAAAGGAAGCAAATGGCTGGCCAATTGGCGCATGGCTGAGTTCCATGCAAAGGAAGCGCCCGACCGTGTTCGAGAATTGGAGCAGTGGGGCGCTGTGTTTGACCGCACCCCAAAGAACCTCATCAATCAGCGAAACTTTGGCGGTCACACCTTCCCTCGCCTCGCTCACGTCGGCGACGCTACCGGACTGGAAATCATCCGGACGCTGCAGGAACGTGGGATTCACGAAGGCATTGACATCTTCATGGAATACACGGTTCGTGCCTTGTTGAAGGAAGGGGACCGAGTCACTGGTTGTGTGGCATACACTCGCGTCAAGGGCGACTTCCATGCCTTTTCAGCCAAATCCGTCGTGCTCGCTACCGGCGGCATCACCCGGTGCTGGTCGGTCTGTTCCGGCTCTTGGGAATACACGGGCGACGGGCATGCCTTGGCCTTGTGGGCTGGGGCTGAACTGCGCGACATGGAGTTTGTCCAATTCCACCCAACGGGCATGGTTTGGCCGCCCTCCGTACGTGGCATCCTCGTCACCGAAGGAGTTCGTGGCGAAGGTGGCCGCTTAACCAACAGCGAAGGCCA
>JAYPCE010000020.1:0-19546 GCA_038124565.1 Candidatus Poseidonia sp. | reverse complement strand
GGCGTGGACATCAGCCAAGAACCGATGGAAGTCGGGCCGACCGCTCACTATGTGATGGGCGGCGTGCGAGTTGACGCTGAATCGCAAGAAACCACCGTCCCTGGTCTCTTCGCTTGCGGCGAGGTCGCCTCCGGTTTGCACGGCGCTAACAGATTGGGCGGCAACTCCCTCTCCGACCTCATCGTGTTTGGAAAGCGAGCGGGAGAATACGCCGCCAAGCGAGCGAAGGATTTGGCTCAGCCCTCCATTGATGACGCCCAGGTGGAACAAGCCATCGAGGACATGCTCGCGCCGCTTCGTCGGGAGGGCGGAGAAAACCCCGGTCGTATTTACGACGAAATGCGTGACATGATGCAACAAAAAGTCGGCATCATCCGGACAAAGACCGAATTGGAAGAAGCACTCGAGGACATCAAGGCCTTCAAAGAACGGGCCATGGCGTGTTCTTCTGGCACCTCGCGCACCTACAATTCTGGCTGGCACCAGGCGTTGGACCTCATCAACATGGCTGATGTTTCGCATGCTGCAACCTTGGCGGCCATCACCCGTGAAGAAAGCCGTGGCGGTCACACCCGCGACGATTACCCCACACCCGAAGACGAGTATTGGGGCAAAACCCTGAACATCATTTGGATGGAAAACGGGGAAGTGAAAATCCGGCAAGAGCCCGTAGAGGACATGCGTGACGACCTCAAAGAAACCATCAAGGAAGTCAAAGCGATGATCGCTGAACGGGCTGCAGAAGCAGGAGGTGGCAACTGATGTCGTTGAAAGGAACCAAGCAATCGTTCAACATCCTTCGCGGTGAAGGCGAAGAAGCCAAACTCGAATCCTACGAATTGGAACTGGACGAAGGCATGGTGGTGTTGGATTGTGTCCACCGCATTCAGCATGAACAAGAGCCAGACATGGCGGTTCGGTGGAACTGCAAAGCGGGCAAATGCGGTTCATGCTCTGCTGAGATCAACGGTCGCCCGCGCTTGATGTGCATGACCCGAATGAGCGATGTGGTTGCTGAAACCCCAGCAGGCCAACCCATTGAGATTCGCCCGATGAAGACCTTCCCCCACGTGAAGGATTTGGTCACGGACGTCAGCTGGAATTACGATGTGGCTCAACGTATCAAACCCATCAACGGTCCTGAGCACTTGAATTGGGAGTTTAATCAAATGGAGGCGGACCGAGTGCAACACTTCCGCGAGTGCATTGAGTGCTTCTTATGCGTGAACACCTGCCACGTTTTGCGCGACCATGCATTGTTTGACGACTTCGCCGGCCCACGCAACCTCGTGCGTCTAGCGAATTACGAGATGCACCCACTTGATGTTGAGGACCGCGTTCCAGAAATCAAGAAGGAGTTTGGTGTGGAGTACTGCAACATCACCCGCTGTTGCACCGAAGTGTGTCCTGCAGGCATCCAAATCACCGATGACGCCATCATTCAGCTCAAAGAGCGAGTCGTCGACCGCTATTACGACCCCTTGCAACGGATTTGGCGGACGCTCACACGCAAAAAAGTACGTTACTGAACCGTTGGCCCATCATCTGGCGTTCAACCATGCGAACATGTAGCTCTCCCCGTTTGCGTCGGTAGCCAACGTTGGATGGGCGATTGGGCGAACGACGATGAGCATGTCCAATTGGCCACCCCAAGAGGCCTGACTGGCTGTCACCACCTCACCAACTTTGGTGCCGCTCGGGTCCAAACCAATGGCCGTGGTCTTGATTTCATAGCGACGAAATTCAACCGTTTCCTTCGTATCTGCATCAAGCCGAATGTCAAGGGTGTTGGGGGCTGGCATGGGACTCAAGTGGACCTCTTCTGGATCAAGTTGGAAAGGCAATTCATCGTCAATGAGTTGTATGGCTTGATGCATTCTCGACGTTTCCATGTCAAGAATCGATGCCAGCGCCATGGCGGTCCATTCTGCGCCGATCACACCGGGTTGATGTGGCAAGCGTACACTGACGGATTGCAACACCACAACATCGGTGGTCAACCAAGTGTATTGCTGACTGGCTGGATAGATGGGTGCATGTGGATTCTCGGTGAACAAAGGTTGACCCCATGCCTCGGGGGCCACGGGCTCTTCAACGGGTAAAAATCCCGTCAGCCCAAGAAACAGCAAGGCTACCGAAATGGCTGTGAGACGCACACCCCGGTGGTCCGTCCATTCTGCTCGTGCTGCAGGACTCAGCACCGAGAGCCCCAACGCCAGCGGGACAGCCAGCAACGCACCTGCAGGCAGAAGCCACATCAACATCGCAACCAAAACCACCAAGCGTACACCGTTGACTCCGATGGGCGAAAGCCAGTTGGCGTCCTTTCGTTCATCGTCTCGCCGGTGATGCCACCAAAGATAGGCCGCACCTCCCACCAAGGGAGCGAGGGTTTGCAGCACGCCCTGCCACATCATGAACGTCGTTACCAAGCGAGCAACATTCCGTCATAGAGGTTCGCCTCTCGCCAAGGTTGATGCAAGGGATTCGCCTCCTCTTGTCCATGGCGGAGCCGTTGTTGCGTTTCCGAGAGGTCCAACACCGCCACGCTGTTTCGGCTCCAAAACTCTGGAAACCTTGGGCCACGCGCCCCGGTGCGGGCATCGTTGGTCTTAGTTTGGACCTGTACGCTGGTTCGGTGCTCGGATTGGTTGGTCCCAACGGGGCAGGAAAAACCACCTTACTCCGAATGATGGCGGGTGTGCTTCCCTTACAATCGGGCAAGGTTGACGCGCATCAATCTGAAGAGGACCAAATCGGGCTCATTGATTTGCGTACATGGGTTGGCCACATGCCTGAACAAGTTCGCTGGCAGGGACGGATGACGGTGCTTGAAGCGCTTGAACAACTCAACGAAATGCGAGGCGCCCAACATCATCAACTGCATGGCCTTCTCAACTTGGTTGGATTGGGACAACGTGTTGACGAACCCTTGGATAACCTAAGTCAGGGTATGCGTCAGCGATTGTCCATAGCTGCAGCCTTGTTGGGGTCACCCAAGGTGCTCTTGCTCGATGAACCATTCAACGGTTTGGACCCCGTTGCAGCCGAAGCCTTTGCAGGCCTCGTGCGCCGATTGGCCGCAAAAGGCGTAAGCGTCGTCATCTCCTCACACATGGTCACGCAACTTGAAGGGTTGATCGACCGAATTGCCTTGCTCCATCGTGGCCAACTTCTCGATGAAGGGCCGTTGCACGAAGTGGAAGAGCGTCTTGGTCTTGCAGGACGTTATGTGATTCAGGGGACCGGGTCCTTGAATCTGGAGGCTGTGTTGTCAGCCTCTGATACGGAGTGTATTGACCATCAGGAACACGAGGGAGGGTGGAAACTCACGGTTCGAGGTGATGAGCAAGCGGTCCTGAAAACCTGTTTGAACGCCTCCATCAACATCATATCATGGGGACCGGCCCGACCAAACCTCGTTGAATGGTTGTGTGCAGCCACCGGCATGAGTCTCGAGGACATCAGTTTGGAAGTGTCGTCTTCGGCGATGTTGCCAATGCAACCGGTGGGGGTGAGCGAAGATGAGTGACTGGCAGAGAATCGCAAAGGTCGCGAAACGAATTCGTAGGGAGCGGCTGGCCGGTATTCGCCTCAAGATCATGCTGCCCATCCTGCTGCTCTTCATGCCGGGCCTTGCATGGGGATTTTCAGACCCCAACATTGTCCTGCCGGGAGGCCACCAGCCTGACACGGCGATGGAAGTGTTGTTTTACGCCTCCTTGGGTGTCGTCTTCGGGGCCACCATGTGCGCTGTGTTGATGGCCTTTGATGGCGTCAGCAAAGACCGCGCAAGCGGGATGCTCGAAATCCAATTGGCTCAACCCATGCCCCGCCAACATCAGGCGGCAGCACTCATTTTGGGTCATGCCCAAAGTATTCTACTACCGGTCTATGCTTTGTTGTTGGTCGCTGTAATCGTGGTACGCTACCGGATGGGCGAATGGCCCGCTCTGTCTGAATTGCTGGTCTACATGCTCGCTACTGGACTCATCGTCGTGTGGTATACCCTGTTCGCTTTGCTTGCTTCAACCATGGCCCGGGAACAGGGCACGGCCATTGCCTTCGGCGTGGGCGTGTGGTTCTTCTTCACCTTCCTGTGGGCCTTGGTCACCTCAATGGTCGCCTATGCCTCGGGAGTTGCCGTTGGTGAACCCAACGACCCTGCATGGGTGGCCTTGGAGGGAATGCTGGACTTGCTCTCGCCCAACGGTGTCTATCACCATCTTTTGGAAACCCAATTGCCCAGCATCGACCGGGGAGTTGCACTGTGGCAGTCGTGGCTGGCTGCTCTTCTTTGGACTGCCCTGCCCTGGTGGGCCCTTCACCGACGCATGGAAGCGCTTGTACCTTGATGGATGTGGGCAATTGTTCATGAAGGCGAAAGGCCACGGTTCACCATGACACGCAGCCCGCTCTTGACCACCGTCGCCTCTCTCGGCCTGACCGTTCTTATGCTCAGCGTCATTTCCACTCCTTGGTTATCCTCGCTTGAAGCCACCAAAGAAATCCTTCCTGCGGAAGGCCGGCAAGATCTGGATGTGGATTGTAGCGGCTATTCTTTTGAAGACCTGTTTGAGTACGATTTCGCTCTCTTTGAACTCAAGGTGCTTGACGACTGGGCCACCGGTGATATGTACGCCAACGCTTGGGTCAATGGTTCCAACTCGGCCATCGTTCGGGACAACCTTGACGGTTTGTTTGAAGGGCTTCCCGGCGGCGATAACGACTGGATCAGCACCGATGAGCGGGATGCTGTGCGCAGCATCGGACCCAAGTGTATCGCCGACATGGAAACCAGACTCGGCATGCGTGAAGGCATTCCCCACTCAGGTGGTGTGGATTGGAACGACTTTGAATTTGTAGAGGAGGGTATCGGACTTGACGAGGTGAACTTGGTTCCACAAGGGCATGCCGACGCCCGCACCTGCACCAACTTTGGAGCTGCAGCTGATTGCAAAGAAGTCCCCACATCCACCACCGATGACATGGAAATTAGTCTCGATGTAACGGCAGGTGAAACCCACAACGTTCGTTGGGACCAACTCCCAAACAGCGGAGTTTCCAACTTTACCCTCGCCATGAACATCACCAACATGAGCAACGCTGCGTTGCGTGTGCATTTCCCTGTCTTGCAAGGACTCCGAATGACGGACTTCAGAGTCACCGACAATGCACCAGCCAGCGGTCAAACCTGCGACCACATCAACGAGCCCTCGTTCACATATCTCGGCGACGGGTCCCTCCAAGTCACCCAACTCGTTTCATTTGACCGAACCCAATGGGATTTGGAATGCAACATGTTCATGGATTTCACAACCCAAGAACCGGCGAGCAACGATGTACCTCTTTGGTCGTCTTCAGCGCCAAGCAACGGCACCAGCATCCCAACTTCTGGAGCAGGCACGTGGCGATTTGCTACGGCTGAAGTTGGAAACGCCTGGGCCAGCGATGAGAATGGCTGGGCTTTGCAGTGCGCCTTTGACCAAGCGGATTGGACCGTTTCGACCAATGTCCTCGGTGATTTCTTCGTGACACAGCCTCCAAACAGCGACCAAGCCACGGCGACCTGCAACGCTGTGGACCCTCTGGGCGCATCCGACGAGAACGATACCAGAACCTGGACGTTTGGAACCCTCTTTTCGGCAACAGCCACCTTGGATGAAACCGGAAAAAATGCCATCATGAGCATCGTTTCTCAAGGATTGGTGAACGAGTTCCTGTTCACCGTGAGGGCCTCCCAAGAGGGGGTGTTGGGGTCACCCGGTGACACAGCAACCGTATCTGGAACCTCAGCGACAGACATCATCGTATCACTTGATAACATCCGACCGGGAAGTTTCGCCTTTGTTGGCGAAGCCCAAGCGACCAACATGTTGGATTACACTGCAGAATTTGATTTGGGATTGACCAAACCAAATTCCCCTCCGGTGGTCACCGTGGCCGTCAATTTCAACGGTGAAAACGCCACTTGGGACGAGAGCCAACTCAAATTCAGTATGTACGGTCTTGTCTCGGACCCCGACCTTGAAGCCGTAACCATGCAATTGACCATTTGTGGTGCAGAGTACCAAGGCTTTGACATCAACGGCATCAACTGGGATGTGGAAGTTTCAACCGCCATCTGCATGGCAAATGGTTTGACCAATTATGACGTGCTCATCAAGGCCACCGACGATTCTGGTGCAACCACCCAAGTGTTGGTCGCCATCAATCCACCTTCGGTTGACGAGCCTCCAATAGATTCTCCCGTTCCCATGCCCGATGAAGGGTCCTCTCTTCCCGCTGCATCCCTCCTAGGTACCATGTGCATGCTTGGTATCGCCGTTCTGGTTGGTCGCCGAGGGGACGAATAAACCGACACAACCAAAAAGCGACGCAGGCAGGAAACACCAGGCCTTGGTATGTTTACTGGAACGATAGAGGCTCAAAGCCACGAAGGTGGTTTGCTCGTACACTTTGAAGGATCTTCTCCCGCACTCAACGCCGTCGTGGTACGAGCAGAGGATGGAACATACATCGGGAAGGTGGACGGGGTCCTTGGCAGCACAGAACATCCATTGGCCCATGTAGCCCATGTGGACCGAGATTTGAATCTTGGAGACCTGATTGGTATCGCAGTTACTGTGCGAGCCAAAAAACCCCGTGAGCCGTTCGCTGGGTCCCCAAGGTCAGAGGGCCGCCAGCGCTCAGACTCACGCCACGACAGGCAGGGGCGAGAAGGACGAGGGCAACGAGGACGAGATGACCGAAGAGGAACCAACCGAAGTTCGAACGGTCAGCGTCATGACCGCTCTTCGCACCGAGAAGGCAACGAAGATTGGACCTGCCCTGCTTGCAACAATTCGAATTTTGCTCGTCGGGATGCATGCAATCGGTGTCAAGCACCTCGGCCTTCGGGTGGTCGCCCTCAGCAGAGAGGAGGACGCCATCGAAGTGATGACCGTTCATCACGTTCAACCAACCAAGGCACATTCAACAACAACGATTGGACCTGCCCCTCATGTAACAATTCCAATTTTTCATTCCGAGAACATTGCAATCGATGCGAGGCCCCACGTCCAGGCGGCGGTGGTGGCGGCGGAAGAGGCCCCAGAGACCGTGGTGGTGGCGGAAGAGGCCCCAGAGACCGTGGTGGCGGAAACAGAAACGACGGCAACCGAGGGAGGTCCGGAGATGGTGGCGGAAGAGGTTTCTCTGACCGCCGGAACAGAAACGACGGCAACCGAGGGAGGTCCGGAGATGGTGGCGGAAGAGGTTTCGCTGACCGCCGCAACAGAAACGACGAGGGTGGAAAACGGGAAGGTGCTTCAAGAGGCGACGCTGATCGTTCTTCATCATCCGTTCGAAAACCATCGGGGACCCACTATCGGAAAGCACGAGGCAAACGGCCAGGTCACGCACACAATCAGGAACCACGTGATTTCCGAACGCCACGAAAGTTTGACAGAAAACGCGATGATTGAGGGTCCGATATGGGGGCAGAATCGCATTACCTCAACGCCTTGGAAGCACTTGACCAAGGTGAGCGAGAACGTGCAGCGGCTGAAGCCAAAAAAGCGACGGCTATTGACCCCGAGCACCTTGAGGCCTTGGGCGTCTATGTGGAGGCCTGTCTTCCTCCTATCGGCATGCAGGCGACCATGGCGCAAGCTGCTTCTGCCCTGTCAGCCGTAAAGCGCATCGTCGAACTCGACCCTTCCAGGATGGACATGTGGTTGCGAGGTGGACGGTTGATGGCCGATGACCTCGGCATGCTCCACGATGCGCTTCATTGGTGGCAACGTTGTCGCGAGCACCTCCCAGAGGAGGTGACGCCGATTGTTGAAATGGCTTCTATTCTCGCTGACATGGGTGAGTACGCCGAAGCCCAACAGCGGCTTCAGTCCATTTTGGACGATAACATGGATGTTGGCATCACTCAATTCCGCAAAATCAACGGGTTGTTGCAACTTGTCCGAGTAGCGGCGACCCAAGAAGAGCGGGAGATTTTCAAGCCGTATGAAAAACACCACGACGGTTGGGTGGCGATTCGTCACAAAATGCGGAAACCACCCATTTCTGAATCCTGGATTTTTCTCATCACGGCCGTTCCCGTATTGTTGTTGTTGGTCACACTATTGGGACGTTATAGCGCACCATCTTGGTCGGCCGTTTGCCTCAACACGTTGGTTATTCTCATCGTAATTTTGATCATGATGCGAAATGCAAAACGGTGGTTTCAATTGTTCAACCGACCGGCTTTCAATCTCCTCCGTGCAATGAATTTCGAAGCCGCAACAGGATACACCATCATCGATGAAGACATCCGCACCTCTGTCCTTTACATGTACATCATGCAGCGGAAGCCAACTTCATGGCAGGAGCGCATGCTGAAAATCATTGACAAAGGTCAACCACTTCCGAACAACTGGCGATTGCGCCTCCCCGATTTTACTTCCCATCTCGTGGATGGAGAACCTGAAACGTATGAATTCGGTGGACAACTTTCTGCATACGAAGAGGAATGAGTGCTCACGAACGTGGGTCGGTGTAAAAACACGCCAAACTTCCAGTCTTCTACTCATCCATTCCTCAACCATCTCTGGCCATAGATTCTACGGACTCATGAGACCCGTCGAGGGCAGGGGTGTCTGCTCAACTTACCTTGCACTCACCTTAGGGGCTTGGCGAGCATGAGGACCGACCGAAGGGAGCTCACGCTCATTGGTTGCTCCGCGAGTCGTTGGCGAACCAACCTCAATCCTACTGTTGCGATTGCGCGTACTGGATAGCATATTGCTGTGCATACGCCGCCGCCGTTGCTGAATCGTAACCCTGTCCAACGAACTGGTGGTAATACTGCTCGTAGATGGCTTGGTCAAAGGCGGCGGCTGCCGGTTGAACCGCAGCAGGCTGAGCGGCTGCCGGTTCAGCAGCCTGCGCAGCAGGCTGTGCTGCTCCAGCAGCGCCAACATATTGTGCGGCAAACGCTCTCGCCGTTTCCTCTGGGTAACCCTGAGCGATCAACTGCTGCACATACTGCTCGGTTGGGTCAAGAGCTTCTGCTCCGAAGCCACCTTCCATGCCAATGAAGGAATCGTCTTTGTCGCCACCCCTTCGCATGAACATCAAGGTTCCAGCGACAACGATGAGCAACAAGACTGCGCCGATGATAAGCATCATCGAATCGAGGCCGCCTTCTGCTCCATCACCGCCGTTGTTGGTCTGGGTGTTGTCTTTCCATTCGCCAGTGACTGGGTCATAAGACCAAGCACCGTTCCACTGACAATCACCGTTGGCGTCAAGGATGAACTCGCCTCCAGCAGCAAGTGCTGATTGGTTCGCTTCAAGTCCCTGACAAGCAGGAAGGTTGAGTTCAATCCACTTGATGGTCACCCAACGAGCGTCTTGACCTTGACCTTCGTAATACATGATGTACACGCGCTGAGAGGTTGACTTGTTGGTGTAGAACCCATCCACATTCAAGGTGAGTTCAAAGCGGTCGTTATCGCCCATTGGTTCGCTTCGCTGCCACAAACCTTGCTCACTCAACGTGAACTTCATGACATTGGAAGCGGAGAAGTCCTCCTCGAAGAAGGCGGCTTCAACATAGACCTCACCTGTTTCAGCACCTGAAAGCACCGTACCAGAGATGGTGATGGTGTCGGCATCGAACTTCGTCTTGTTGAGTTGGACGTTATCCCACTGAATTGCAGGTTCTTCGTCGCCGAAGCCTTCTGGAACAATCACGAAGTACATTCGGTGCTTCTCAGAGAACTTTCCAGCACTGTCGTAAACCACGAGTTCAATGCGGATTTGGTTCTCTGTGGTACCTGTGGAATCAACGGTCACGTTCTTGAATTTGTACGACCACATGCCTCCGCTTGCAGCACTCTGCGTGAAGGTATGGCCGTCCAAATCAAACGAGTCGTCGCCATATGGAGCGTCGAACAACACTTTCCATTCGTAGGTTTCAATACCATTTCCATCCAAGGCATCGGCGTCAGAGGAGTTGCTTGCGTCAAAGTGAATCACCAGTTCGGCATCCTCACCATCGCCCTGGAGCGTAATGCGGTGTTCATCCCACTCTGCATTGGCCACTGTCTTCGTACCAGTGAACTCAACGTTGTCTTGGTACTCTGGACGAATGTCGATGGTCGCATCTGCCTCCGGTCGGAATTCATCAGCGTACACATCGTTGGTCTCAACGGTGACATCGATGATTCGGGCGTGTCCGTTGGCGTCGTGAAGCATGAGGGTGATGTCCCACTGTTCACCTTGACCGCAACCGGTCTGCGAAGCCAAATCGGCCTTACAGAAGGTCATACTTGGCGCCGTTTCGGTGCTGTGTCCCGTTACACCGTTGGCGAGGGTTGTGCCATCCCAGTTGGTTGGGCCTTCGATGATCCAATCGGTTTGCAGCGTTTCGGTGGTCGTGGTAGTGAACCCGAATTCAAGCGTCGCATCGCTCTTCATGTAGCGGAGCGCATACTTTCCGGTGCTGGGGTCAATGCCAGGAACCTCGCCGTTAATGGTGAGGTCAAGGCCGTTACCGAGAGTACCGAAGCCATCCGGATACGGCGTGACTTGGTATTGCAGCAAGTTACCCAAGAGCGGGAACGTTGTGCTGTCTGCACGTTCCGAATGGGTTGCAACGTCAATGGTTGAGATGATCATTCCGCCGGAATAGTAACTGCAGACGCCAAGAACCGTGTCTTGAATATCTTCGGTTGAGCGAATCAAGCGCTGGAAGTAACCGCCGTCCTCCATGTAACCGTCACAGGTTTCTGGAACATTGTTGGTGCTGACCGACTTCGTGTTCAACACTGCTTGAGCAACACCGGAGTTGGCGTCAAAGCCTTGGAAGGCGTTGACATCGATGTTGTCCATCACAGGGTGGTAGGGGTCAGCCAAATCCATGGTTGCGAACGTCACCTGCGTTTCGGTCGTGTCACGGCTTTGAATGTCCAAACCAAACGGCAAGCGTCCTGCAAGACCTTGGTCCAAACCGTAGATTTGACTACCAAGTGGTCCAAGGTGGGCTTGAACTGTACCGCCTGCTGACATGAAGTTCTCTAGCACGGTGCGACGAGCGGGCTCGCCGAGGTATTGGTAGTATCCGTCACCACCAAACTGCGTGTCCTTGGCCACCAATTGCTCTTGCCATGGCAGGATGATCTTGTCATAATGGGTGAACCAACCTGCATCAAAGTAGGTGTTCCAATCGTTGATCTCGTACTGAGTGTAGGTCATGCCCAAAATCGCTAGGTCTTGCTTGATCGCGGTCGTGCGAGAGGAGGTGTCCGAGAGGATGGCCACATCCACACGGTCGGCAAAGGTCGCATGGAAGTAACGCTCGTTTCCAGTCTCGCTGCCGTCTGAAAGGCGTCCGTAGAAACTGATGTTGTAGGTGTGACCGTCAAGCCAACCGTTCCAAGGTGTGAACGAAACAGAGGTCTTTTCCTGACTCTGCAACGACACCGCAGGTCCTGAATCCACAAGGTGGGCTTGGCTACCATCAGCCATGTCGGTGACTTCCATGTAGAATTTGTAGTTGCCACCCAACACACCATTGGTGGCTTGGAAGTCCCACGAGTGGGTCAAAGCGCTATCGATGGGCAGGACACAGGCCAATGTCTGGTCGGAATGACAGGTCAACGTGTCGGGCTTACCGATGGAAATGTCCACCGATTCAACGTTGAAAATGACACGTTCAATGTTGTTGGCTGTTGACAATTCGTTGTCGTTGTACCACGGCTTGCCCATGGTTGTGTTGTCAAAGACGGTCTTGACATCAAGCCGATAGACACCGGAGACGAACTCGTGGCTAGCAATGGTGGTCAAGGCCGACTCTTCCGCATCAACATTGGTTCGCGAATCGCTGTAGGTGGCTTCCTGAACGAAGGTGTACTCCTGCAACGAGATGTTGTTGAATCCGACACCCTTGAACCCATCATTGACACCGTTACGGCCGTCATCGTCAGATTGGAATTCAAAGTTCACATCCACCATGGAACCTTGCAAGGACATGCACTCGGCTCGCCATTGGCTTGAGTCGGAAGATGAACGGTTCAAGATGTACAGGTGCGTAAGGTCAATGCTGGCCGTCTTGACCAGTTCATCGCTGTTGAAGAACACGTTGTAGTTCCCCGTTCCGTCGGTGTTGGCTGGGTCGCCAATAAACTGAAGTTCAGTAGCGTCAATCGACTCGGTGGCGTTCACAATTCCGTTGCCATCATCGTCGTTTTGACACGTACCGTCCTCGTTGTAGTCGTTCCATTGTGCGTACACAAGACCGGTGTAGCTCGTGCCGTCTTTGTCGTAATCAACAGTCATGACGGCGTAATCGCTTGGGTCAACATTGCCGTTTTGGTCAATGGTGTAGAAGGTATCAGCATAATACTCAAAGTTGAGCGAAACGAAGTCACCGCTCATACTGGTTAAATCGATGTTCGGGATAGTGAGCGTTTCGTTGGCCCAAGCATCGTCGTAGCCGTTGGTTCCTGTGTCACAGGGGTGGCCAAACCAGTAGGCATTGTTGTTGAAAATCTTGGTCGAACAACTGTTCTCGTTGTAAATGGCGCCCTTCGGCTGCTGATTCTCTTCGTATCGGTAACCCTGAGAACCACCTTCAAAGGTCTCTTCACACACAGCCGATGGAGTACCGCAGTACACATCGGATGGCGTAGCGGAGTAGACAATGGCTTCAATACCGAAATCAACGGCCGTGTTCCCGTAATTGTTGGTGGTCACGGCGATGTCAAAGATACCTTCAGCGTACAGTCCACCCGGGTTGAAGTAGTCAATGGATTCCACAGTCGGGTCATACAGATTGAACGGTCGAACATAGCCAACAACATCGTCGTTAATCGGCTGCTGGTCCCATGTGTTGCTGGACAGTGTCGCAGATATTCGGTAGATGGTATCGTTGAGCAAGTTGGCTTGAATGGATGTGGTGTAGTCTTGACCAGGTTGCAGGTTGCTCAAGGGGCCGATGGTGGTGGATTGTGTCTGTTGACCCGGCATGAAGGCCGTGGTTTGTTTCCAGATGGAGAGGTTGTCAACGGCGAAACCGTCTCGACCGCTCCAGCGACTCTGGTTGTCATCAGCCGTTGAACCTTGGAAACCGGTTCGGAAACGGAAGCGAATGTCGACGGTTTGGTCGGCCCAGAAGGACAAGTCAAAGGCACCGAGGTCTTCTTCGGTGAAATTGTCCCAGCCATAATAAGTGCCAGAAGAGAACAATCCGTAGTAGACGATGTTTTCGGGGGCAGCGCCCCATGAATTGATCTTGAACATGCGGTCGTTGTCAAACCCACCCCACATCGAAGCGCCAGAGGCACAAGCGCCCTGAAGGGCGGCTTCACGTGGACAACCGATAAGACTCCATCCCGTTTCGTCGCTACCGACTTCAACGATGGCCAAGTCATCCCACACATCGCCGACAATAAAGCCGGTTCCGTCGGAATTACCGAGCGCACCAAGGCCCAAATGGCGGAACAACTCAACGCTCATGAAGGCACGGTCAGCCCCGGTGAGGTCAACATCGTTGAGCACCATAGCGTCGTCCCAGTTCTTGCCGTAACCGCTCCATGTACCGCCAGAGGCGTTGGTTTTCATGTTGCCTGCCCACATGAAATCGGTGGGGTTCAGGTAGTTAGCGGAGACATTCGGGTCGTTGTTACCGGTGGAAGCACCAACGGAGTGGTTGGTCTCCAAGTGCCAGTTGGTTGCGCCATCAACATACTCCTCGTACGTCCAAGTACAACCGCTTCCACAACCTGTCTTGACCTCGGGGTTATCCCAGTCGTTGGAATAAACCGTGGTGTTGGTGGAGTTGGCTTCGTCAACCACCTTGAGGACCACATCCAAATCGGCTGTTTGGCCGTTGAGGGTGTCCATGCCCGTGTTGGTGACGGTCACGTTGATGGTACGACTACCTTCACCGACCACGCCAAAGAAGCGGTCTGTTGGGCTGATTTCAAGGTCGGTAATGGCCAAATCCTTGTTGTCCATTTCAACCACGGTCAACGTGTCGTATTGGCCTTCCCATCCGAAGTTGTCTCGCCATCCTCCGAAGAAATAGTTCGTGTGACCCACAACCAAATCGAGAGCGGACGAAGTCCCGCCCTGAAGTTGACCAATCGCCACCGCAGAGGGACGACGGCCGGCAGGATAGGAAAGTGGACTGACGTGTCCACCGTTCCCATCCGAAAGCGTGACTTGAACCGTGGTTGGGAAGTTGAGCCAGAAGCTTGAGGTGCTGCCACCGGCGGAGTCGGTGGTGTTTTGTTGGTAGGCAATGGTGGGGTTCACAAAGTCGGGCTCACCGTCACCGTTGAGGTCTTCAACTTGAATCACCCACGAAATATATGGGCCAAAGTAGGCTTGTTTTGATGCACCAAAGGTGCCTTGAGATGTGGTTTGTTTGTAACTGACATTCTCAAGGTTGGATTGCATGACAGCGATGGTGTCGATGTAGCCGTTGCCACCGATGTCAGCGATGGCGAAGTCTTCGGTGGTGACGACGCCCATGTTGATTTCCGTCGTTCCTTGTTGGCTGGTACCGTAAGAATAGGTCACTGGATAATTCTGGAGAAGACAATCAAAGTAAATCACGGAAATGTTGTCGTCGTTTCCTGGGTTTGTCACTTGACCGGTAGAGTAGTCCAGTCCTTCGCTACGCAACAAGAAGATGTCATCGTCGGTACAGGAAGTCCCGGTAATGCTGGTTTGCGTTTCACCAAAGTCGCCCACCTCAATAGAACGATAGGTGTTGGATTGGGATGAACCGAGGGTTGTGGTCAAACCGTTGGTTGAGGACGTGATGGGGCTGCGGTAGGTCACGACACGCTGGGTGGTGATGTCCGTGAGCAAATCAAGAACGAAGATGTCATCGTTACCGTCCTGATCGGCATCACCAACGGCCATGTCCCACACCCAAAAGTGGGTAAACCGCTCACCGATTGACCAGTCTCTGTTGGAGCAACCACCGTTCTCGATGATGGTGACGTTACCGGGTTCACCAGCGGGAGCGCCTTGGTCGTTGGTCTTGAAGGGGTTGTTCTTCTGATAAATCACGATGTCAATGGCATTGTCGCCCGTGAATTCACCCACTTCCACCATTTCGACATTGGCGAATTCATCCCAGTCTGCGTTTCGGCTCTGATTGCCAGCAACCCAAATATCCTGGCGTTCGTTGAAATTACCAGACCCATCGTTGTAAAGAATCGTCATGCTGTGCGTTCCATCGGTAGCGACCGCCATGTCGTTGTGCCCGTCACAGTCAAAATCGCCGATGGCGACGTCCATGGGGTCTCGGTTGGTGGTGTAGGTTCTGGCCACGGAGGCGCTGGCGGTCGTTGCAAGTGCGGCAGTTGTGCTGAGGACCATAATCAGGGTCAGGAACAAACTACGCATTCGGGCTTTGGAGAGGTCGTTTTGGGTTAGCATTGACATCACTTGGCTCGGCGAGGCCATGTTGCAATATAATGCCTTTGCAGTGAAGTTCGTGAATCAAGGGCGGTAGCCCCAGTTTTTGTTCAAAAATCGGCGTTTTTTTCGACGCAGTTCGCCTAGATAGGCCAAGTTAGAATCGGCCGGCCAACCATCGGGGCGATGGGCCCCAACCGGTGGCGTCCCCCCCGTGAATCTTGACCAGCTTGCCCGCCGTGAACAGCGACTGAAGCCACACCTCAAGCGCCGTCCCTTCTCGACCTCCCAACTTGCTGCTCGCAATTTCCTCAATATCTTCGGTGCTCAAACCGCTCATGCCGTGGTCTCGCACCACCACCTGTAACAACTCACGCAACCATGCCTCTGCCATCGGGTCGACGCTTGTGGCGCTTGCAACGGGTTGGGGTGGCTCCATGTCCTCGAGAATCTCCATCAGTTCAATGGCGTCAGGTCGCTCGGCTGGATCTAAGCCCGCTTCGTTCAATTTTGCCTTCAAATCCAATTCTCCAATCGGGCGACGCACCACGGGAATACGTGATGGGTCGGGGGTGGGCCCCATATCAAGTGGTTTTTGGGATTCAAGTTCATCTTGCATCTCGATATCAATGCCGGCTTCCTGTCGCTGCTGGCTAACACTTGAGAGGTTCGTCGCTTGCACTTCAGCTCCTGCAGGCATGGTCCACCCAACACCGCTCAAGCCCAGTTCCTCAACGTACATCTCGACCCATTCAACATCACCCTCAATGACGATGTTCAGGTCGTGGTCATCGGACCGGAATCGGTAGCGAACGTTCCCCCTCAATTCGCGCATCACCACGTCCTCCGGCCACGATGACTTGAACTTGCCCATCACGATGTTCGTTGTGCCATTTCGCGCAGCACGGTGTGAAGAATCCCACCGTTGCGGTAATACTCCACTTCCACTGGCGTATCAAGGCGGACCTGGGCTTCGAATGTCTTCACGGTTCCGTCGCCTGAAACAGCTTCAACGGTAAGCCATTGCAGCGGTTGAACCTCGTTGTCCAACGGGATGGTATACGTTTCGTGCCCGGTGAGACCAAGAGAATCGTGCGACTCACCTTCTTTGAACAGCAGGGGCAACACACCCATACCGACAAGATTTGAGCGATGGATTCGCTCAAAGGAGGTTGCAATGACGGCCCGTACGCCGAGCAGATACGTCCCTTTCGCAGCCCAGTCCCTTGATGAGCCAGTGCCGTATTGACTGCCAGCAAGCACGATTTTTGGAGCAGCGATTTGAGCGGCGTCGTACACCGACATCACCTCGCCTGTCTCGTGATTCAGGGCAAAGCCCCCTTCGGTTCCTGGCGCCATTTGATTTCGGATACGTACGTTAGCAAAGGTTCCACGCATCATAATTTCATGGTTGCCCCGGCGGCTGCCGAAGGAATTGAAATCGCCTTTGGCAACACCACGGTCGGTCAGCCATGTCCCAGCAGGTCCATCAGCAGGGAAGGAACCAGCCGGTGAGATGTGGTCGGTCGTGATGGAATCGCCCAATTTGAGCAACACTCGGGCCCCATCTATTGCCTGAATCGGTTCTGGCGTTGGGGAAAGTCCCGTGAAGAAGGAAGGGAGGCGAATGTAGGTCGAGGATTCATCCCAAGGGTAAAGCGGAGAGGGTTCGGAAGGAATGCTGTTCCATCGCGGTTCATTCATCGCATCAGCGTATCGCTGACGGAACATATCGGGCGTGATGACCTTCATCGCCTCTTCCACCTCAGCCTCGGAGGGCCACACATCGGCAAGCATCACCGGTTGTCCATCTTGGTCGTAGCCCATGGGTTCGGTGGTCAAATCCATCTCCAGATTTCCAGCGATGGCGTAGGCCACAACCAACGGTGGACTGGCCAAATACGAGGCTTTGACCTTCCCGTGCACACGGCCCTCGAAATTCCGATTGCCTGAAAGCACTGAACCCACGATAAGGCCGGCTTCATCAATCGCTGCTTCGATCGGTTCGGGAAGCGGCCCAGAGTTTCCAATGCAGGTCGTGCACCCGTAACCAACAACGTGGAATCCCATGGCGTTGAGGTCGTCTTGAAGGCCGGTGGCTTCGTAATATTCGGTCACCACTCGACTTCCAGGTGCGAGGGAAGTTTTGACCCACGGTTTCACCGTCAAGCCTCGTTGGCGTGCTTTTCGAGCCAGCAGCCCTGCGGCCATCATCACGCCGGGGTTGGAGGTGTTGGTGCAGGAGGTGATGGCCGCAATCACCACGTCTCCATGGTTGAGGTCAAACATGTGACCGTCCATTTCAACGATGGCACCATTGGACAGCGCCTCCTTGGTCAAGCCATGTCCGTGATGGCCAAGGTCGTGCGTCAGGCTGTGGACAAAATGGGTTTTCATTTCATCAAGGTTCACACGGTCTTGTGGACGTTTTGGCCCTGCAAGTGCTGGAACCACATTATCGAGGTTAAGCTCGAGCACGGCCGTGTAGGCTTTCTCGTCAGCATCCTCTGCGTACCAGAGTCCTTGCACCTTGGCATAGGCTTCAACACCGGCCACAGCGGCTTCTTCGCGACCGGTCAGTCGGAGATAATCGAGCGTGCGTTCATCGACGGGGAAAAATCCGCAGGTCGCACCGTATTCAGGAGCCATATTCGCAATGGTGGCTCGGTCAGCGAGAGACAGCGCTTTCATACCAGAGCCAAAGAATTCAACAAACTTGCCAACAACACCGTGCTCGCGCAACATTTCTACGATTCGAAGCGTCATGTCAGTGGCCGTCACGCCCGACTGAAGCGAGCCCGTTAGGCGAACACCCACCACATCCGGTGCGAGCATGTAAATCGGTTGGCCAAGCATCACGGCTTCGGCTTCGATGCCGCCCACACCCCATCCAAGGACACCCAAACCATTGACCATTGTCGTGTGTGAATCTGTCCCGACCAACGTATCAGCCAACCACACACCATCTTCTTGTCGAGCCACGCTGGCTAAAAACTCCAAATTGACTTGATGGACAATTCCTCGGGAGGGTGGAACGGCTTGGAAGTTCGCCAACGATTGCTGACCCCATTTGAGGAAGGTGTAGCGCTCCATGTTTCGGTGGTATTCAATGTCAAGATTCAGGTCCAAAGCATCGCTGTGTGCGCCTGAAACATCGACTTGAACCGAATGGTCAATCACCAGGTCAACCGGCACTTGTGGGTTGACCCGCTCCGGGTCACCGCCCATTTCCACCATAGCGTCCCGCAAGGCAGCGAGGTCCACCACAGCCGGAACGCCGGTAAAATCTTGCAAAATCACACGTGAGGGCCGGAACGGGATTTCTGACCGTACACCCTCGGGCGACCATGCTGCAATGGTACGAATATCGTCTTCGGTGATCAAAAAGCCATCGTGGCCGCGCAACGCCCCTTCAAGCAAAATACGAATGGAATAGGGCAAATGTTTGGTGGAAATCCCATGGCCGTCAAGGGCATCCAAAGCGAAAAAATCGCCGCCGACATCAAGCGTTCGTCGTGCACTGAAGGGGTCCAAGGTCGCCATGTTTCTGGCCAAAACGCACCCGTCTATGAAGAAAACCCCCGAAGGCCATGAAGGCTAGCGTGGGGTGATGTTCTCTGCACCTGCTTTGTTCACCAGAACTGATACCATGGCGTGGTTTCAGAACCGACGAACGTCGCCTTAACCAGTTTGACATCCTGAACAGGTTTGTCGTTCGCTCCAGTCTCCACATGAGAGATGGCCGTCACGATGTCGCAGCCGCTGGTTATGGAGCCGAACACGGTGTGTACGCCATCCAACCAACTTGGACCATCGCCGTTGTTACTGTCTTGAGGAATCAAGAAGAATTGGCTTCCGCCTGTGTGAGGGGCGCTGGTCTTGGCCATGGAGATGGTGCAGACTTCGTGGAGCAGACCATTGTCGGCTTCGTCGCCAATGGTGTAGGATGCTGACCCTCCAGCACAATCGGTTTCTGATGCTTGACCGTCACAGTAGCCGAAGAATTTCGCCGCGTGACCCCCGGTACCGTCGCCTCGGGTAAAGTCGCCTCCTTGAATCATGAAATCATCGATGATTCGGTGGAAGATGGTGCCGTCGTAGCGACCCTGCTCAACGAGGAGTTTGAAGTTCT
>JAYPCE010000019.1:6634-36656 GCA_038124565.1 Candidatus Poseidonia sp. | reverse complement strand
TGACCTCCCGGTTATGAGCCGGGCGCTCTAACCAACTAAGCTACAGGCCCCAGCGTTTGGGTCCGGCCTTCGCATGATGAACCTTCTCATCCTCAATCAAACTGAGCGAGCGACGATTGCGATGGTTTGACCCATTCCCGTACGCTTTGTTCAAGCTCATCTCGCACCTCTTCTGGAACAAAGATGAGGCTTTGTTCATGCGGCTGAACCAGAGAACGGATGAGGGCCGAATGCTCGGAAGCGTCGCGACCATCCTCAAGCAAAATCCCACCAACATACGGCAAGTAGCCTTGTTTGCTGATACGGGCTTGAATCATGTCCACTGCTGGGTCAAAGCCCCGCTCTACCAACACCTCTCGAACACGGGGTGCTACCAAATCGGCCATATCTACGGTGAAATTGTCAATTCGAAGCGATTTGTGATAGTCCTTACGAGAGAGCAGGCGAAGGGCGTAAGCCGAGAGGTGGGCATCTTCGTGGTTCGCCCAGTGCGGGAGGGCCACCTTGACATGGGCATCGTTGAGCAGAACATAATGCTCAGCAGAGAGTTCAGTATCCAGCAACATGTGTTCAAGTTCTTCCGACAATGTCAACAGGCCGGCTTCAGCCAATGTTCTCGCCCGTTCAAGCATGTTTACCAAGTAGGCTTGGGTTAACATGTTGACCTTGTGAAAATAGACTTGCTGATACATGTGGTAGCGTGTCACGAGGTAGGCCTCGATGGCGGGCAGACCCCATCGCTTCACGAACAATCGACCGTCCTCGCCGACCCGCAAGGCTCGGATCACACGGGCGCTGTCAAAGCCGCCAATTTGAGCACCCGTGTTGGCTTGGTCACGAATCATGTAGTCCATACGGTCAACATCGAGTTGGCTGCTCACGATTTCCTTCATGAAACGAGGGATGGGTTCGCCATCGTATTCATCGTCCCCATCCATCAGTGCAAACAATCGTCCAAGGCGCTTGGGGCCGAGAACCTCAGCCACGGCCCGTCCGATGGCGGTATTCTCTGATTCCAAGATCCGACGCCCCCATGCTTCGTGGGAGGCAAAGGTGGCGTAGACCCTTGGTGTTTCAAGGAGATGCGAATAGGGCGGGTGGCCGATGTCATGGAGGAGTGCAGCGAGTTGAACCAATTCCTCATCATCTGTGGTCATCAAGCCAGGGTGCACCTCGTTCAAGTGTTGGGCCAATTTTCCGGCGAGATGGTAGGCCCCAAGAGAATGAGCAAAGCGGTTGTGAGTAGCTGCCGGGAAGACATATTCGCACGTTGACAGTTGCTGAATGGCTCGCAGCCGTTGGAATTCAGGGGTGTCGATGATGGTGGAATGAGCGGCAGGGACGAAGATATCACGATGGATTTCATCCCGAATCACGCGTTCTCGCCCGTTCATGATGAACCTCCGTCAAACCCGCTCTTTATAGCCCTTCTCGGTTGAGAAAGCATAGAATTGGAGCGATAAGGCCTAAGCCCGTAAGTGATTACCAGCGTCATGGCCGATGCTGTCAAGGGGCTGATGGACCGCATCACGAATGAAGACCCTGAAACGCGAGGGCAACAATTGTGGGTGATGTTTGCCCTCGCCATGTTCCTCGTTGCAACCTTGAATTGGTACGCCTATGTACGCGAACCAGAAGTGATTCGTGTTGAACAGCTTCTGGAGTACAAAAACGAAGTCGTCAAGGTCCAAGGCACCCTCATATCATGGGTTGATGACCCTTATGCATCGGGCGATGACCGTGTGGATGCCATTATCGACGATGGCACGGGCGTGGTTGAAGCGCGGTGGTACCGACCCGGGAACATGCCGCCAATTGGAACAACGGTCACCGTCATGGGCGATGTCATTGAGTACGATGGACGCATTTGGATACAGTCATTGGGGGCAGGGGCCATGGAATGGACCTCGGCTGATTTGCCCGATGTTGAAATCCTCGCCATTGCCGATGTCGCTCAAAACCCGACCTTTTACGAGGGTAAAGTGTTGCAATTGACTGGATTTATCGGAGAGTCCATCGCCCCAGATGCCACCTTTACCTCGGCCTACCTTGGCGACCATCCAAACTATGGTAATTCTGAGCATCAAATGCACCTCATCATTCGTTCAGCCATTGGTGAATGGATTGAAGCCAGTTCCAAAATTGAAGTCCAAGGCATGCTTACCTATCAACAACGTGATTTGCGTTGGAGTCTTCAAGTTCAAGGCCCTGAAATTTTGGTTGACCGCAACCATGTGCTCAACATTCCACAACTTGACTGGAGTGCTCAAGCCACGTGGAGTTACCAATCCGGGCAAACCGTCAGCATGACCGGTGTGCTTCGCACAGGAGAGGCAGATTGGGCCTTGTACGGGCCAAGCGGCGAAAGCATCTGTGTCAAACCCACCGATGCAGACCGAACGGCAGCGACAACTTCGTCCATCGATAACACGGTGCAATCGGTTGAAGGTCGGTTGATGTGGTCATCCTCAACGGCTGGTTGGTGCATTGACGCCACGATGGGGATGAACCCTACACTTGTGAATCCTCAAACTCCTGTCGGGTTGTTGGCGATGCTATCGGCCGACCCTGTTGGCATGGTCGTGGATGCTGAAACAACCTACACCCTTTCAGCCTATGTCAAATACGCCGTTGAACCAAGCGTTGAACAAGAACGCGCCTTTTTTGTTGATGCGGCCGCCTATAGCCCCGGTTGGACGACAGTAGCCGTCACCCTTCCCGGACCTCGGACCATGTGGCTTGAGGCCGGCCAGAACATCATCAGCAACGTCTCCGTTACGTGGGATGACGAAGAAATGCGCATTCGTCTCATCGTCCATGATTATACCTTAGGAACCGTGCCCTCTGCCAGAACACTGCTTTGGGACGACGGAGCAGTCCAGTGGAGTTACTCAAGGGATCAGAACGTGTTGTTGAACGGGAAAGCAGTGCTTGAAGACGGAGACTGGCGCCTTTACCGTGATGGTTCAAACGACTCCATCGCCCTCAATCCGCACGGCCAGGCCATCGGCACCGACGACCTCCATGCTAACCAATCCATGACATGGACGGGGCGCTTGCGCCAGTTGCAAAGCGACGACGGCATGAGTTTGGTCTACGCACTTGACCAAGCGGATGCCCTGGACAGCGATGGCGACGGTCTCGCCAACACCCTTGAGGATGCCTTTGGGACATCCAGCACAGCGGAGGACTCCGACGACGACGGCGTATCGGACCGAGACGAATACATCAATGCTCAAACTTGAGGACTCAGCATGCTGGAAGGATACTTCGTTGACTTGGCGTGGCTCTTGGGCGCCCTGTTTTTTGGCGTGTTTCTCGGCTCGCTTACAGGTCTGATTCCAGGATTCCACGTCAACAACGTCGCTCTCATTCTCCTTGCTCTCTCACCCGCACTTCTCGATTTGGGCATTCCACTCTCGGCGGTTGCCGCCATCATCGTAGCTACCGGCACCGTGCATACCTTCCTCAATTACATCCCATCAGCCTTGATCGGCGCGCCCGATGGCGATACAGCGCTTTCGCTTCTGCCAGGCCATCGCATGCTGTTGTCAGGAAACGCGGCGCGTGGGGTCGCTTGGTCGGCCCGTGGCTCGCAGTTGGGTCTGTTTCTTTCTCTGCCGCTGATCGTCGTTGCCCGCATTGCCTTCGGACCCGAATTGGGTTGGTACGACGACCTCCGTGCTGTGCTACCGTTCCTCCTGCTCTCCATTTCCCTGCTTCTGCTGGCGACGGAAACAACCCGATTGGACTGGCCTAAGTGGATGCAAAAATTGTCAAGAGGCTGGCTTGGTCGCGATTCTCGATTTGCAGGTTTCCTGGCCGCAACAGCTTTCTTTTTGCTCGCAGGCATGTACGGTTGGGGCGTGTTTACCTTACCTGCACGGTCTCCAATTGGCATGCCCGATGCGAGTTTATTGCTTCCCAGTCTCGCAGGACTGTTCGGTGTGGCCAACCTGCTCGACATCTACGCCACCACATCCCATCTACCGCCGCAACGTGAGAATTGGGCCCTCCCACCGGTCCGACCACTGGTCGTGCCGTGCTTTTGGTCAAGCGTGGCCGGTGCATCCATGGGCGTCCTTCCCGGTATGACGGCTTCCCAAGCCACGGTGTTGGTCATGGGTGGACGCAATTTAGCGGCCAAAGCACAAGGTCGCCAAGGATACGGAATGGATTGGGAAACCCGTCGCTTGACAGAGATGACCGATGAAGAATTGCTGGAACTCGCCAAGGCCGAAGCAGAAGACGGCGTTGAAGGACCTCAGACCAAGCAGGATTTGGAAATCATTGCCATTTTGTCAGCGGTGAACACCGCCGTGACCGTCATGGTGCTGGGTTTCCTTTACATCATCAGCCGTTCACGTTCAGGAGCGACGCTGGCGTTGAAAATGATGTATCCGATTGAAACATGGTCCTCACTGGAACCCACCTCGGATTTTATCCGACTCTTGGCCGTCACCCTTGCTGCAGGATTGCTTGCCATGCCGATGATGCGTTATGTTGGCAAAGGTATGCTGAGGTTGCATGCCGCAATTCCGCTTCAACAAATGGTCATGGGCGTGATCATCTTCGTTATCGCTCTGGTTTGGTTGTCCACGGGATTTGTCGGCATCGGTGTGCTCATCGTTGGAACCATCATTGGCCTGCTCCCTCCACGTATCGGCATTCGACGTTCGCACGGCATGGGCATCATTTTGGTACCCATCATGATTTACACCTTCGCCCAAAAATTCGACAGTTTTGGCTTTATTTGAACAAGGACGTGCCCGCATGAACAACAACAAACAGACCGCCTACAGCCTCTTGATTCTCTTTCTCTTCTCACTTGCCTTCCCCCTCACGCCAGCCGTACTCGATGAAGGCGATGAGCCCTCGTACAATGCATCGGGCCGGTCCACCGCATGCAGTGGAAGTGTGTGCATCAACGAAGTGATTCCTGACCCGCAGGGTGCCGACACCGGTGTGTACCCGAATGGTGAATGGTTTGAGTTGTACAACAGCGGTGGAATGGATGTAGACCTTACGGGGTGGACGGTGACCACCAGCGCCAGTAAAACCCTCAATTTCAATGCCAATACCATCGTTGGCTACCAAAGTGGAAACAGTTCCACGTGGACCATCAGCCCCGGCGAATATGTCGTCATCGCAAGAAACGGAGACAGCAACTTCTACCTGACCAACACGGGACTCTCCATGACGCTCTATGATAACAACAACAACAACCTCCACACGGCGACATGGGGTGCGGTGACTTCAGGCACCAGTTACGAACAAGACCCCTCTAGCCCAACGGCAAATTGGATTCCCACCGGCTCTCCAACACCGGGTCAAATCAACTCTGCGGGGGGGCCAACAACCCTCATCCCCGGCGACCTCATCATTACAGAAGTGATGGCGAACCCTTGGCCTTCTTTTGACAACGAAACTTGGCCCGGGGGTGAGTGGATTGAGGTGATGAACACCGGTGCCGCTGACCTCGACCTCACTGGCTACTCCTTGGCCGATGCTGCTGGTAACACGCTAGAATTCAACACCACCCATTTGGTCAATGCAACGGCGAGTAGCAGCAGTTTCCTCATCGCACCAGGCCAACATCGCATCGTGGCTGTGAACGGTACAAGTCCCTACGGTGTCCTCAACAACGGCGCTGAAACCCTCACCCTCAAGTGGCCAAACGGAAGCCCCAGTCAAGAAGTATCGTGGTCCTCAACCGTCCAAGGATTTTCGCTCACCGCTTCAACGCAACCCAACGGCTTGTGGTCCTATGCTGCGTATCCAAGCCCGGAGGGCCCCAACCCCATGGCGATCGAATTGATGCCTCGCCAAACCTTTGATGTCCAATTTTCCGAACTCCTCCCCAACGCAACCAACGACGGTGCAAACTTTCCCGATGGTGAATGGATTGAGTTGCACAACACCGGTAACATCTCGATTGACTTGATGGGATGGACGATTCTGGACGGTATGGGCAACATCACGCACATTGACCCCGGCTCATTGGTGTTCAACAGCAGCCAGGGCGCTACCGTCATTGACGGTGGAGAACGCCGTTTGGTGCAATTCACCAGCCACACACAATTGTGGGACGATTACAACCATCTCTTCTTGCGCGATGCTTCCAGCGTCATCGTTGACACGGCCGTCTACACCACAGACTACGGGGAAGACATCGCCTTAATTCGCAGCACACAACCCACCGACCCATGGACGCCTGCGGCTTGGAAAACACCGGGGCAACCTGAACCGGGAACGACCCCCTCGGCAAGCACCGTCCGCTTTTCCGAAATCCTACCGGATGCCGTTGGAGCCGACAACCAACAATGGCCGAACGGTGAATGGCTTGAATTGTACAATTACGGTACCACGGATGTTGATTTGACTGGCTGGAAATTGCAAGCTGCCTCGCGAAGTTTAACGCTCCATGAGTACAACATGCCGCTTCAATCCACGCCGATTCTCCCCGCAGGCGAGGTGGTCCTCATTGCGCTCAACGGGACCAGTTCCTTCTACCTCAAGCACACATCCGCCGATTCCATCGGCCTCTTGGATGCTGCTGGCTCAACGGTGGACACCATCACATGGACCGAAACGGTGGAAGGTGAATCGTTGGTTGCGCCCAACAGCACCCATGCTGGTGTCGGTCCGAACGGCTCAACAGCAACCGGAGATTGGCTCCTTTCTGCATGGGCAACGCCTGGCGAACTCAACCCGATATGGCCTGCTTACTCCGGCTCCACTTCCCTTGCTCTTACGGAAGTCTTGCCGTATTGCAATGACGATTCCATCACGCCAACCGAAGATTGGATTGAAGTTCTCAACACCGGGTCTACGCCGCTCAACATCAGCCGATGGTCGGTGCTCAACGGGGATGGTGACAGGCGTTTCATCCGATTAAGTGACCTCTGGGTGGACACCAATCAAACGGCGAAGGTCGAACTCCAGCCCGACGAACGCGCCGTCTTCCTCATGGAAGCGTGGATGTTGACCGGACTTGGCGATTCGTTTGACCTGCTCCACCCAGATGGTGACATCGTTACCAGTGCTTCATGGTCGGTCATTACAGACTGTCAAACACTCATGCCTGGCAACTCACCAGAAGACGACTGGGAGCATACTCTTTGGCCCACACCAGGGGCACCTGAGCCTGATGCGAGCCAGTTTGCAGGGAAAGACGACCTCATCTTCACTCGGTTTATGCCCGCTGCCACAACCTCCTCTTCGGGCGACATTGAATTCATTGAAATCACAAATCTTGGGGAGAAATTGGCGGTGTTGAACGGCTGGACGCTTCGGTCAACCACGGGCTCGATGAGCACGTACACAGCGAACATCTCATCGCTGATCATCCAGCCCCAACAATCCGTGCTCCTAGCCAACGATGCTGACCAATTGGCCGGCTATGAAGCCGGCACCGTGGTGGACATCAGCGACGCCTTGGACCGTGCGTTTTACTTCCCAAATTCAGGTGCTGCTTTGCAATTGCTTGACCCGTCCGGGGCGCAAGCTGACACGTTGGTCTACGGCAACGGACCTGTAACATTAGCAGGTTGGAGTGGCATTTCCCTTGTTGAACCCATTACGTATCTGGACAACATCATCTACCTCAGAGGCAGTGGATGCGGTGACGCTCCCGACACCAACACCGTTGCTGACTGGCACGTGCGATGGAGCCGACTTGGAGGAAGCACCTTCTGTCATGAAAACCAAATCAGCAGCACTGGAGACATCACCCCGCTAACAGCACCAGAGAACGGTTTGGTCGACCTGTTGGCTTGGATTGAAAGCGCCACGACCAGCCTCACAGTCCACCTCTACCAACTGCAACATCCACAACTTGCCCACGCGCTCATCGACGCACAGCAACGTGGTGTCGAGGTGACCGTGGTCTTGGATTACGGTGATGACTGGTGGTCACAATACGAACTGGACACCCAACGCGGCATGGCCACCACCCTTCTTTCAGGGGATGTTGATGTGTACTGGTTTGGTGACGAGGGGGAGAATCCCTATGCTTACATTCACAGCAAGGTGGCTGTGCGCGACGAGCAAAGTGTCTGGTTGGGTTCAGGGAACTGGAAGAGTTCTTCACAACCTCCACCAGGAGCCGCTGGAAACCGGGATTGGGGCGTCATTGTAGACGATCCTGCCTTGGCTGAACTGGTGCTTCAGCACCTCGCCTTTGACGAGGATGACGGCAAAACCCACATCTCGCCCGTGCTTGCTTCAGATGCGCCCAATGGGTGGACCATCCCGCCAAAGGAAGCCGTCGTTGGAGTGACAGCGACCAGCATCAGCGGTGCCTACGACGCTGAATTGTTGGTTTGTCCAGACAACTGTATCGATGTCTTGGTCTCAATGTTGGATGGTGCGAATGAAGAAATTTTGCTCTCATTGCAATACCTCGATTTGGACTGGTCGTATGGATGGGGTGAGAACCCGATTGTCTCTGCACTTGAAGATGCAGCCCAGCGCGGCGTACGCTTACGATTGATTCTCAACGGGGCCTACCTTGACGAGGACATCCAAAGTGTCGTTGACCGCTTCAATGAGGACTGGAACTTTACCCAAGGCTACGATACGGCCGCCATTGTCATGAGCGCCAATGAATCGGTAACGAAATTGCACAACAAAGGCGTCATCATCGACGGCGAACATGTCTTGATCTCCTCCATCAACTGGGGTGATTCAGCCCTCGTTCGGAACCGAGAAATGGGCTTGTTGGTCTCAAGCTTGGAGGTGGCTTCTATCTACGAAGCCTCGTGGTGGGACGACTGGCACCGTGTGGACGACACTACCGACAGCGACCAAGACCGGTTGCTCGATGCATGGGAAGTGATGTATGGATTGAATCGCACACGGCGCAGTGTAGCGGGGAACGCTTTGATTGACGAGTCAACAGTGGATTTGGACGGCGACGGTTTGAGCAACTTTGCAGAGCAACTGCACGGAGGCCATCCCCATCTTGCCGACACCGATGGAGACTGTATCCCTGACGGTATCGAGGTTGCATGGGCCCAATCGACAGCCCTGGACGAGAGCGTGGATGAGGTCTTACCGCTGGACGCCTTGACCAAGGCGGATGCGGATGGGAACGGTGTTGAAGATGCCGAGGAGCTCGGATGCGACCTCGGAGGTATCACCGTGCCCGAAGAAAACAACACCAGCCAAGGCAACGATGACGATAACGACGGGGTCTCGAACGAAGACGATACGTGTCCCGACACCCTCGCTGGAGCGGCCACCGACGACGAAGGATGTTCCTCTGCTCAACGGGCTGCGTTGGTCAAAGACAGTACGGAAAACACCGCTGGCGATACCGCTCAATCCTTCTTCCTCATCGTGATGGTGCTGGCCTTGTTGCTCTCCGCAGGGGCCTATGTTGTGCTCCAAAACATGCGTTCGGATGCAGAAAAGGTTCATGCAGACATCATGGAGACCTCGTATGATGAGGTCATGCCGACACCAGTGCAAGGCGGTTGGCAGCAACCTGTCCTCGATGCAAGTGCGCCAGCCATTACGGCAGAGATGTTGGCGCGGGTTCCGGGGTGGGGCGAAGACATGGTGGATGCCTACCTCAAGCAAGGTTGGACCATGGACCAGTTGGCAGCCTACTACGAAGAACAGGTGACCCAACACGCACAGTCAGAGCAACATTGAAACGGGACCTCTCCCACCCGGATACGATTACCGTGGAGATGAAGAGTAGCAACCCTGTGTTGAACCAGAAGTTCTGGCAGAACGTGACCGGAACCGACCGCATGACATTGGAAGGCAGTTTGCAAAAAATTGGCTTGTTGTTGTCGTTGACCTTGCTGAGCGCCTTCGTTTCAGCCGTTCTCTGCCTCTCTGCGATGGCTGAAGGCAATGGTGCGGTGGTCATCATGGGTCTCACCTCCATCGGCTTCATGGGGGGATTCATCATCGGCCTGATGGTCATGTTCATGCGACCGCAGAATCCTGCGGCCTTAATGAGCCTCTACGCCGTCTTTCAGGGCGTTGCCATCGGTGCCTTCTCGTTGCTGTTTGAAACCACCTACCCAGGCATTATCCTTCAAGCTGTGTTTGGTACGGTGGGTATCACTGCAACGATGTATTTCATGTACGCTTCGCGGGTGCTTCGACCCACACCTGTCTTCAACAAAGTCGTCGGTGGATTGGTCATCAGCATCATGTTCCTGTACCTGACGTCGTTTATCTTGGGGTTATTCTCGGGCTACAGCGTGCCGTTCCTTCACAGTACTGGACCGATAGGAATTGCCGTGACGGCGTTCATATTGGTGGTTGCAGCCTTGACCCTTATCACCGATTTTGGCTTTATCGAATCCGGAACCCGCTACGGAGCACCAAAGAATATGGAATGGTACGCAGCCTTCGGCATCTTGATGTCGTTGATTTGGATTTATATCGAAACGCTCCGATTGCTCGGTAAACTCCGACATTTCCAGGATTGATATGGCATGACACGAAGCATCCCGACGGTCGACTATCAACTCGCACTTTCTCAGTCCGAGCATGACCGTACCGCGTTTGTCAACGCCGTTGGCGATGCGCTGAAAGATATCGGTTTTTTTGCGCTCGTGAATCACGGCATCCCGAGAGAACTCATTGATGAAACATACCGCCAATGCGATGCGTTTTTTGACCTTGATGAAGCCACAAAACGCACTTACCTCCGACCTGAAATCGCCCATCAGCGGGGCTATACCGCCTTTGGCGTAGAACATGCAAAGGACAATCCTGCACCCGACCTCAAAGAGTTCTGGCAGGCCGGGCGCCCCTATCCTGAAGACGACGCTCAACCATCCTATCCCGCGAACATTTGGCCAACCTCTCATGTTCCAGATTTTCAAGTGACAACCGAAGCGTTGTACAGCGGTATGGAAACCTTGGCGTATCGGTTGCTCGAAGCCTGCTCTCTCTATCTTGACAAAGACGCTTCATGGTTACCCGATATGTCGGTTGAAGGAAACACCATCATGCGTATGATTCACTACCCTCCGCTTGATGCCAGCATGCCCGAAGGTGCCGTTCGCTCTGCCGCCCACGAGGATATCAACTTCATCACGTTGCTTGTCACGGCCACGGCCGATGGTTTGGAAGTGATGGACCACGACGGGACATGGATCAAGGTGCAAGGCGACCAAAATGCCATCATCGTGGATTCAGGCGACATGCTCCAAAATTTGACCAACGGCTTGTTCAAATCCACGACGCATCGTGTTGTGAATCCGAAGGATGCCAGCACCAGACGCTATTCCATGCCGATGTTCGTCCATCCAAGAAACGAGGTTGACCTCACACCGCACGCTGATTTTGTGAAATTAACTGGCGGTGTTGCCCACTACCCGTCAATCAGCGCAGGCGATTTTTTGCATCAACGGCTCAAGGAAATTGGCTTGATTTGAGGTGAAGAGGTGAACGTCACCCCACTGGTGGACGCCATTAAATTAGGCGAATCCCAACCAACGGAAATGTTAGCCGCCTTCGTCAAAGGTGTCGCCGACGGCACCGTGTCGAACGATGCTGCCACCTCCTGGCTCAAAGCCGTGCATCAATTCGGGTGCACACAACACGACAAAGTGAGTTTAACCTCGGCGATGATTGCTTCTGGAGAGAAACTCACATGGGAGAAAGGACCACCTGTGGTGGATAAACACAGCACCGGTGGCGTCGGTGACAAGATGTCCTTGATGCTCGCACCCGCCCTTGCCGCCTGCGGATGTCGCGTCCCAATGCTTGCAGGCCGTGGTCTTGGACATACCGGGGGAACCATTGACAAATTAGAATCCATACCGGGATTTTCCTGCAACCTCAGCCCGTATGAGATGCAGAAGGCCGTGGAAAACATTGGTTGCTGCATCGCCGTTCAGAACGATGCGATCGCCCCTGCAGACGGTGTGCTCTATGCCTTACGAGATGTGACCGACACCATTGACAGTGTCCCACTTATCACCGCATCAATCATCTCCAAGAAGGCCGCTGAAGGCCTTGATGCCTTGGTTTTGGACGTGAAAGTCGGCCATGCGGCCTTCATGAAAACACTGGCTGAAGCAAAGGAATTGGCGCAATCCATGGTGGAAACGGCCAGCGGACTCGGTATTCAAACCGTGGCGCAGATCACATCGATGGACGAACCCATCGGAACGCATGTCGGCAACGCCCTTGAGGTGGTGGAAAGCATCGAGGTTCTGAAAGGGAGAGGTTCCGGAGATACGCGGGCGTTGGTGGTGCTTCAAGCCGAGGCCTTGTTGTCCATGTCCAAGGGCATCAGCCGTGAAGAAGCACGGGCCAATGTTGAGCGGGTGTTGGACAACGGTAAGGCGCTCGCAGTTTTCAAAGCCATGTGCATCCAACAAGGCGTGGATGAAGCCACAGCAACCGAACTGCTCAACGAACCTGAATCGGTTCTCGGCACGGCCGCGTTGCAAACCACGGTCAAGGCTCAATCAGCAGGCTTCGTCGGTTCAATTGAGGCCATGGAAATGGCCCAACTTGCTCGTGACCATGGTGCTGGGAGGTATGCGTTGGAGGACCACATTGACCCCCATGTTGGGTTTGTCCTTCACTGCGCCAAAGGCGACAGAATCTCCACCAATCAACCGCTGTTCACCTTTTACCACTCCAAAACACTCTCGCAGGAAGATGAGCAACGGCTCCACAACATGGTCAATCTTTCAAACACGCAACCTGAACCTGTGGTTCGTTTGGTGGAAACCATTGAATGAGCCTCAACGAAGCCGTGATAAAGGGGAGGCGTGTCGCCCACCCTGCCGATTTAGCTTAGCTGGTGGAGCGTGGGACTGTTAATCCCAAGGTCGTGGGTTCGAGCCCCACAATCGGCGTAAATGCCTCGCAATACATCGTTTTTTCATAGAAACTCGCTATGAAGAACGCCGTTTTTAACCCAAAAACCAATCCAACATCTCAAGGGAGACGATTCATTCCCACTCAATGGTACCGGGTGGTTTGTGCGTGATGTCGTAGACCACTCGGTTCACTGCGCCCTTGACGGTGTTGGTGATACGTGTGCTGATTTTTTGCAACACGCTGTGAGGTATTTCTGAATAACGAGCGGACATACCATCCATTGATTGAACAGCCCGCACGACCACGGTTTCACCATACGCCCGAACATCGCCATGCACACCGACGCTGCGAACGGGCAACAAGGCTGCAAAATACTGCCAGGGCAAGGCCATTTCACCACGCTCAGCGGCGGCTTCAAACTCTTCCTCTACGATAGCACAGGCTTCACGTACCACGGCCACTCGTTCGGGCGTCAATTCACCCAAGGTTCGCACCGCAAGTCCGGGGCCGGGGAACGGTTGGCGCTCAGCCACATTGATGTTGAGCGTTCGAGCCAACTCTCGGACTTCGTCCTTGTATAATTCACGAAGGGGCTCGACCACGGTGAGGGTCATGTCTTCGGGTAGTCCGCCAACGTTGTGATGGGATTTGATGGTGTCACGGACACCACCGCCAGACTCAATCCAATCGGGCGCAATGGTGCCCTGCACGAGGTACTTCGCACCGCACTTTGCTTGTTCGTCCTCAAAAATTCGGATGAACAATTCTCCGATGACCTTCCTCTTTTGTTCCGGCTCAGTCACGCCTTTGAGGGCCTCAAAGTAGCGGTCAGCGGCTTTCACAGTAATGAGGTTGATACCTTGAGCTTCAAGCAAGGCCTCGATTTGTTCGGTCTCGTCCTTCCGCATGAATCCTGTGTCAACATACACGCAATGCAGGAGATTTCCTACGGCTTGGTTTGCGATGACCGCAGCGACGGTAGAGTCCACGCCTCCGGAGCAAGCAATGATAGCGATGTCATCGATGGTGGCCTTGAGGGATTCAATGCTCTCGGCAATGAACTCCTCAGCGTCAAACATTTCATGCACCGCCGTTGATCTCCCGGTCCTGTGCTTTCACACGCTCGATTTGGTCCAACTTGTTTTGTTCCAAAGCAGCGGCATATTTTGGGTTGGCAAGGGCAAGCATTTGCACGGCCAAGTAACCTGCATTGTCGCCACGGTCAACACCTACGGTAGCGGCAGGCACACCTGGTGGGAGTTGAGCGATGGAAAGGAGAGAGTCAAAGGGTACTTTTCCTCCACATGGAACGCCAATAACAGGCTTTGTCGTGAGAGCAGCAACGGCACCGGGCAAGGCGGCCGCCAACCCTGCCATGGCAACAAAGACGGAACAGCCTTCATCGATGGCATCACCGACGATTTGTTCAACAAAACGAGGGGAGCGATGAGCCGAGGCAACCCGCAACTGATATGGGACTTCGAATTGCTCGAGAATCTTGGTGCATTTTTGGGCCACGGGTAAGTCGGAAGACGACCCTAAGAGAATGGTTACATCCATGAACGCTGGCCAACGCGGGTGGTTCTTTTAGTTCCCTGTTGGTAAGAACGGACTCCTTCTCCTCATTCCTCTGCACGGTCATCACTGAATTCTGAGGAAAGCGTGGTCCAATCCACATCTCCAAAGGCATCCAGAGGGACGGTTGAACCCGGGGTGAGGGCCTCAAAACACAACATCGTTTGTCCTTCCACCACCGCCCCAAACATCACACAACATGGACCGTTGGGAGGGGCATTCCATCCCATGAGCGAGGCTGACCAACGAGCCTGCTTAACCGTCCAGCCGGGGAGGGCCGATATCTGAACCGCATGCTGTGCATTCCAAGGACGACGGATACCAAGCGATGTGCAGGATGCGAGATGGCTCATCGCGATGTAGAGCATCGGTACACAACCAAGCACCAGTCCGTAACTGACCCACCACCACTGTTCGAGTTCCAACCATGTGGTCAATCCCCACACGGCGAGGGTGAACAAAAACACCACACCGGCGAGTCGGATACGGGGGTCTCTGGAAGCGTTGTAACGTTGGCCTACTCCGCTCAAGAAAACCATCACGAGCAAAACGTACGTCACCATCGCCAAGGTTTGCCGGTGCTCTTCGTAACGGTTGAAGAAGAGCAAGAGCAACATGAACGCAGCAGGGAGAAGCGCCCACGCAAACAACAACAGCGTGATGGTGTAATCGCCGGCTGGTGCGTAGGCATTCCAGCGCCTAGGTAGCGATGCATCTTGTTCCACAATGTCGGCTTACGACGATGCAGGATAAGCCTATCTCCACTCAGTCTTCATCAAAAGGGTGACGCAGGCAAAGGTTACGTGCGGCGTAGACTTCATCAACACGCCGAACCGGTGTCGTCACCGGTGCTTCATGCAGTGTTTCAGGGTCGGTCAACAACACTTCAGCAAAGTGTTCAGCAAAGGTGTCCAGTGTGTCCTTGGATTCGGTCTCTGTTGGCTCGATCATCATGCACTCGGGAACGACCAAGGGGAAGTAAACCGTTGGCGCCATGTAGCCACGGTCTAGCAGGCCTTTGGCGACATCCATCGCCGAAACGCCGATGGAATCTTTGGCTGGTTGCATGGAAAGCGTGAATTCATGCTTCGCGACCTCCGCCTCTGCTCCATCGACAAAGAGGTGGTCCACACCCGCTTTCTTCGCCTCTCTGTGGATGGCATGGCGTAGATAATTGGCGTTGAGGACGGCGTGTTGCGACATGGTCGTAAGCCCCGAACCGTAGCGTCGGTAATACGCCCAACAACGCACGACCGCGCCAGCATTCCCGTGCCACTGCTGGACCTTGCCGATGCTGTGTTCGGGCTCCTGCCAGTGGTACCAGTACGCATCAACAGCCATGCTTCGCTCTTCTACCGTCGGCTCTCGTCGGGCCGCAATCGGTCCGGGCAAAAACGGTGCAAGATGGGCCTTTACTCCGATGGGGCCCGAACCCGGGCCACCACCGCCGTGGGGCTGCGAGAAGGTCTTGTGGAGGTTGAAGTGCACCGCATCAAAGCCCATGAGTCCTGGCGAAGTGATGCCGAGAATGGCATTGAAGTTGGCTCCGTCATAGTACATCTGGCCTCCTGCTTTGTGGACGATGGCACTTGCTGCTGAGATGTCAGCTTCAAACAGCCCAAGCGTGTTGGGGTTGGTGATCATCATGGCCGCCGTCGTTTCATCAGCTACCGCAGCAAGCGCATCCAGGTCCATGCGCCCATCGGCAAGGCTCGGAATTTCAACGATTTCAAATCCAGCCATGGCCGCACTGGCAGGGTTGGTCCCATGGGCAGAGTCGGGGACGATGACCTTGGTGCGTTGGGTTTCGCCTCGCAGACGGAAATACTCCTGTATGCAACGAACAGCGGTAAATTCACCTTGGGCACCGGCGACGGGTTGCAGGGTGACTTGGTCCATGCCAGCACAAACTTCCAACATGTGTTGCATCTCGTAAAAGATGGAGAGCAAGCCCTGAAGGTGGTGTTCAGGTTGATGAGGATGGATGTCAGCGATACCGGGCAGTTGAGCAATGACTTCGTTGATTCTCGGGTTGTGCTTCATCGTGCAAGAGCCAAGAGGATAGAAGCCTGTGTCAATACCAAAATTCCGCTTGGATAGCCAGGTGTAATGACGAACCATTTCAGGTTCTGAAAGTCGGGGCCAGCGGGCGGCTTGTTGACGGACCAACCCTGCTGGGACGTTGGGCTCCGTTGCGCAAGCAAGCCCTGCAGGTTGACTGTACCCCGTGTTTTCGGCACCATGGTGGTTGAACAAATGGCTCATGCAACCACCTCCCCATGAACGGACCACATGCTGAGTTGAGCGCACAGGGCATCGATGTCGGCGGCTGTGGTTTGGTCGGTTGTGGTAACAAGGATTTGGTTCGTGGTGTCGGGATACCATCGGCTGAGGTCAAACCCACCCGTAATACCGTTGGCATCAAGATAGGCCAAGCAATCAGCAGCCTTCCCTTGAACTTCAATGGCGAATTCGTTGAAATGGGCCGATTGATGGACCAAACGAACGCCCGGTGTGTCTTGAAGCGCTTCTTTTGCACGCTGACAGGCCAACATGTTTCGATGGGCAAGGTCGCGCAGACCGTCAGGGCCGAGCAGCGCCATGTGCATGGCACCCATGAGCGCGATGAGTGTTTCGTTGGTGCAGATGTTGGATGTGGCCCGATGGCGGCGAATGTGTTGCTCACGCGTTGAAAGCGTGAGGCAGTACGCTTCGTTCCCGTCCACATCGATGGAGCGTCCAACAATACGGCCGGGCATCAAGCGCAAATAAGGCTGGGTGCAAGCGAAGATGCCGTAGATTGGACCTCCACCGGTGATGGGGCTGCCCAAAGGTTGGCCTTCGCCGACCACGATGTCAGCGCCGTAATGACCGGGGGCTTCAACGACGCCCAACGAGATGGGTTGAACGCCTACGATGAGCGCCGTGTCATCCCCGATGATATCCTTCACCGTGGTGAGTCCTTCATCGAGGACACCCACTGGATTGGGTTGCTCCAGGTAGACGCCACAAGAGCCAGCAGCAGCGGTCAAGGCATCAAGGTCCAATGTTCCGTCTTCATTGTGAGCGAGCATACGAATCTCAATTTCTGCACCTTGACAGTAATTGTGCATGACCGAGAGTTTGTCAGGCGAGGTTAAGGCGGAAACATAGACGGTGTTGGGCTGTGTCGCTTTGCGGTTGTGGACTCGAACGGCACACGTGAGGGCTTCGGCGGCCGCCGTGGAACCGTCGTAAAGCGAGAGATTAGCGATGGGCAGACCGACCAATTCAGAAATTAAGGTCTGGAATTCCCACATGGCTTGAAGCATGCCTTGACTGACCTCGGGTTGGTACGGCGTGTACGCTGTCAAGAACTCACCACGCGTCACGAGTTGAAAGACCGAGGCAGGCACATAGTTGCGGTAGAGCCCCGCTCCGATAAAGGATGGACGGCTACCCAAAGCAATGTTTGAGCCCAACAGACGGCGAGCATCATGGAGTATCTCTTCTTCCGATTGAGGAGGGGGAAGCGGCAAGTCGCCGTTGAAGCGAACTTCAGCAGGAATGTCAGCAAACAAGTCCTCCATGCTGGCAAAGCCCATCTCCTTCAACATCTCCAATTCTCGGCCTCGGTTGGGAAGTTGGTCTACCATGCTGCACGCGCTCCTGTGGCTTGGTGAAAACCACCCGCGTCCCGCTCATAATGAATTGCTTCACTCCACCAGCGAGAGGGGAACAGCCTATCACACGAAACGGTGTGGCCAAACCATGGTGCGAGTGGCGATGGTTGTCACCAATGCGTGCGCACCGGACCCAAGGGTCTTGCGCCATGCAGCGTGGATGGTTGAAGCAGGGTATGAGGTCACCGTTCACGCTTTTGACAGAGAGGAACGCCACGCTCTGAGCGAAAATCACAACGGTGTTCGCGTGATGCGCTATCGCATTGGTACCACTCCCTACGGAGGGACCGTGCAAACCTACAGAGGCATCAGGAAGTTTCATCGCCGAGTCATCCAGACATTGTTGCACGACCCTCCTGCTTTGGTCTACTGTCACGACGCCGACACCCTGCGCGTTGGCATCGCCCTGCACAGCAAACGCACCATTCCGTTTGTGTTCGACATGCACGACCTTCAGCACATGTGGGTGCGCTACCCGGCACCAAAGAGTAGAGCTAGGTCATTGGTAAGCCGGCGAATGAAGCACCGGATGCTACAGAGGGCGCAACACGCCGCCCTCATCATCACATCCAGCGCAGCTGTCACCTCAGAGGGCAGCGGAGGCTTTGTCGAATGGTTGGCCCTTCATGGCCTTCCTGCGGCTGTGGTTGAAAACCGGCCGTTGCCGCCATTTACAGACCCCAAACTTCCTTCCGAAGACGGCTGGACCGTGGGCTGCATCGGCCGCCTTCGTGACCTCAAAGCGGCCGAACACCTTCTTGCTGCCGTTCGCCATCTCGAACCACACCAACGCCCTCGTCTACGCATCGCTGGTGATGGCGTGGCCCAGCAAGAGGTGCATCGGTTGGTGTTGGATGCCGTTGAGGCAGGCGAGTTGGAGGCAGAACTGAGTGGTGCCTTTGCTGCTGACGAACTCGGTGACCTGTTGGCCGATATTGATGTCATGTATGCGATGTACGCACCCGAACGAGGCAACATCATGGAAGGTGCACTACCGGTGCGGATGTTTGATGCTGCGGCCCAAGGTATACCTTCGGTTGTCAACGGTGGTTGCCTCATGGCCGATATCGTTGCAACCGAACAACTCGGAGCCTCAGCCCAATGGAACGATGTTGAAGCCACGGCCTTGGCCCTCCTTGAATGCAAGGACACGGTGGTTGAATTAACGGCGACAGGTGAACGAGAACACCGCCGTTGGCTGGAAGCCATGCGGCCCGTGCTTGACGCACTTCAGTAAAACGGTGGACGGACCACGACGGCACGGACCGATTTGCGAGGACTGGCGACAACCAAGACCTCGTCGCCTTCGTTAACGCCGCTTAGATAGCCGATGCCGATGCCAGTGTTGTCCAAACTTGGGGCGGGCGCCCCCGATGTCAAACGACCGATTGGCCGCTCGTCCAGTGAATGAACTTCTTTTCCGGGCCGAGGCAAGGGGCCTTTCTCAACATATTTCAGGCCCCACCAGCGAGCATCGTCTTCGCCATGAGACACAACGCGGTGCTTGCCAATGAAGTCGTGGTCAATGTCGAGGCCAAACGGCACATTGGTTTCCCATGAATCCCGAGCAAGGAAACCATCGTCGCCCTCCGCTGCCAGCGAAGGGGAGCAGAAATCGACACCAGATAACAAGTACCCCTTTTCCAATCGCAACGTGTCACGAGCCCCCAGTCCCACTGGCGTTGCGCCGTTGTTCACCAACGCACGCCACAAGACAGGGGCTTGGTCGTTTGGAACGAAGATTTCGTAACCAGCCTCGCCGGTGTACCCCGTGCCTTGAATCCATCCGCTCATTCCGAGGCTGTTTTCAGTCAACAGACGCCACTTGAAACGACCAACATGCTGCCCTTCTCCAACAGCAGCGTCAAGAATGGCCTTGGCCTCTGGACCTTGCAAAGCGAGAATGGATGTATCGTCGGAGAGGTTTTCCATTGTCACGGAACCATCAGCAGGAAGATGCTTGGTGAACCACGTCCACATCACATCGATCATGGATGCGTTGGGTACACCGAGAATTTCGCTTTCACTCACGACGGCGAAAATCATGTCGTCAATCAAAAATCCGTTCTCGTCCAAAAAATGTGTATAAGCACATCGTCCAGATTGAATGGAGGTTACACGCTGGGTAGCAAGTCCTTCCAACCATGTGGCCACATCGGTACCTGAAAATCGAAAGGACCCCATATGCGAGACATCAAACAGGCCTGCATGCGTCCGAGTAGCCACGTGTTCGTCGCTGATGTTGGAATACCAAATCGGGAGTTCAAAGCCGTGGAAATCGACGATGTTGGCCTCAAGGGCGAGATGTTCATCATAGAGGGCCGTACGAACCGGAGGTTGGTTGCTCATGGCGTTTGGGGGGCGGCTCCCCCCATAAACATCAGTTCGTTCGTGCCTCAATGCTGAGCCGGTATGCCACGGCAAATTTCGTCACCGTGGTGGACCACTCGCTCCAAAAATCGGTTCAACGAGTCCCTCGTAACGTTTTGATTGACCAACACCATGCGCAATACCACATCTTCACCCACATTGGAACGACTCACCATGAAGGAACCCTCTTGAATCAAACGCTGACGTATTTGTGCATTCACATCGCTGAGGTCCAAGATTGTGTCCGATGTGTAGCGAAAACAGACATTCGTCCACATACGTGAGGACATCATCTCAAGCTTTGGGTGTTCGTTGATACTCGATTCAAGATAGTCAGCATCGTCCATATGTTGGTCAACCACGGCAGCCCATCCAGCATCACCGCGTACACGCCATTCAATCCAAAGTTTGAGGGCGTCGTTGCGTCGTGCACATTGCAACGAATAGCGACCGAGATCGTCATCGGCAGCTTCGTCGTGGAACAAATAATGGGCTCCACTCGAGTGATCGCAAAGACGACGTAGAAGACTCCGCTGCTTAATTAGAAACACGCTGCACATCAAAGGCACACCCATCATCTTGTGTGCATCCCAACACACGCTGTCTGCTTTTTCAACGCCTTCCATCAGCAAGGCATGCGCGGTCGAAAACATGCAAGCACCTCCCCATGCTGCGTCAACATGCAACCAAATCCCTTCCTCGTGAGCGATGCTGGCCAACTCATCAAGCGGATCAAATGCACCTCGGACCGTGGTGCCAGAGGTTGCGACAATGCACAGAGGAGTCAAACCTTCAGAGCGTGCAAAGGCGACTTCCTCACGGAGGCTCTCGGGTTGCATTCGACCATGTTCATCGCAGTTCACTTTGATGATGTTCTGATGACCGATGCCAATCACATTCGCTGCCATCAGCACAGAGTAATGAGCTTCGGCTGAGACAAAGACCGCCATGGAGCGCCCATCAAATCCGAGTTTTGTTGACCCCGGAAGCAAATGCTCACGGGCGCACAGCAACCCGAGCATGTTTCCGTTTGAACCACCCGTGGTGAATGTACCAAAGCCGTCGGGGAACCCAACCAGTTCACACATTCGTTCAAGAACGGTTTGTTCGATCAAGGTGCCCATGGGCGATAACTCGAAGGTATACATCGCGTTGTTGGTCGCTGATGCAATGATTTCTCCAGCCAGAGCCGGCAGCGAGAGACCACCCCAAAGCGGATTCATAAACTCGCTCCGGTTGGTTTTGACGCTGTGAGTGATGTACGAGTCAAGGTCATCGAGCACACCATTGATGCCGTAGCCCTCAAGAGGCAACTTGAGGTCGACGGTGCGACGCATGCTGGCCATCGATTGAGAAGGGTTGACCCGGCCTTCGTTTTCCTTTGACAGGATGTGGTTGAGCAAGCGGCTGGCCACTTCGTCAATGAAGTCAGCCGTATCGTTGGTCATCAATTGTTGGTCATCGCGCCAATCTTATGAGCATGTGTATGCTTAGTTGAAGTGGTGAGCCGCTAATTCACCGGCTCAAGGAAATCGGTGGACTGGCAGGTGTGTTTTGCAGTCGTACGCGTCCTGAAAAGTACGCTTGAAGTCTCTTTGCATATGAGTCATTCATAATGCATAATAAGAATATAGCGAGCCGCTTGTGAGCCAATTTTTCTGGTTTTTTAATTCAAATTATGTCCGCTTTTGTGACCAGAGTTCTACGGCCTCTCAAACCCAAGATTCTCAATTGTTGGGCAGAAAATACGCGTTTCTTCCTCATCCGAGGGGTATATTTTGACTAAAATTCTCATTCATTCTGCATAAGTTCTCAGCAACTTTGAATAGAAATGCTCCTTGCGAACCTTCATGCTCGGACAAATTGGAAGCAAATGGTTGGACCGCCTCCACCAACAATTGGCTAAGGAATTGCGTGTGAACGGTTGGTCACAGATGGAGATTGCCAAAGCCACCGGTTCAACGCAAAGCACGGTTTCTCGCCACATCATGAAACCCGTCATCGCCCTGGGCGCCTCTGCGGATGAGGTCACCGTTGACGGGTGGGCACGTGAATTAGCGCAGTCACTGAATCAATTTGGCCCCGAGGCAAGCGTCATTCGTCAGCGTCTGGTGTTTGAATTTCAGTTCGGAGGTAACCAAACCCTCCGATACGACAAAACATTGACGGGTGTGAACCTCGATGATGACCAAGCGTCCAGAGCCCTCTTACGACGTCTTGAATGGGCTACGGGCCGATTGGATTTGCGGCGGATTGCGAATTATATGCCGGCTGTTGGCATGAATATCGCAGCCTGCCTTCCCGATGCGGAAACCAGCGAGGATGTCGCCGCCTACCCCGGTCGAATGACGCTGGTTGACTACGTGCTGCGAAGGCACGAAACACCAGAACTGGGTGGTTCAACTCATCTGGCCAATGTCTTACTGCAAGCCAAGGCCATCGATGGTGAGAAGTGTGCCATCTTGAACCTTAGGCCCCCCACGCTCAACGGCATGGTGGACCAAGGCGACATCAATTACATCTCGGATGAATTGGATTACAAACTCGGCCTCGCACCACGGGGAGAGATTCAGCCTCATCAAGGTCGGTTGGATATTCTGCTCGATGAAGGAGCCTTCGGATGGGAACCCTCGTTGTACATCTTAGCACCCAACCCCATGGACCTTATCGACCGAACCCATGCAATCATTGACGCGATGGACACGGAGTGATACCATGCGTTTCCTACTTGTCACATGCCTGCTGCTGCTCGGACCGCTGGCTGGATGCTTGCAAACGGACATGGCCATCACTCAAGGAGAACCATGTTCCGTGCGTGTTGGTGACGCCGAGGGCGATGGAGTCTTACGGATACTCACCTACGATATTGCGGCTTTTTCTGAAGAAATGCTTTCCTCATTCACCGCAAAAACCGAGATTCAACTTGAACTCATACGAGTAGATGATGCGGGTGGTATCCTCGAATTGATGCTTCAAACCCAACAGGCTCCCCAAGCAGACCTCGCGGTTGGCCTCGACAATACCTACCTCCAAACAGCCATTGATTTCTGCTTGCTTGCGCCGCATGATGTCAACACGACACAGGTGGCTCACGATGTCTTGGAGCAGTACAGCGGACCCTTCGCCGTTCCCTTTGACCAGGGTCATGTGTGTTTGAATTACGACGAACAGGTGGTCGACGGCCAGAATCTCTCGGCACCCACGAGCCTATGGAACCTAACGGAAGCATCGTGGAACGGTAAGACCGCTTTTCCATCTCCACTCACATCATCCCCCGGCCGAGCCTTCATGGTAGCGACCGTCGATTATTTTGAGAACGATGCTGACCCCTCAACGGATGCCTTTGATTGGTGGAAAGCGATGGCAGAAAACGACGCCGTTTTCACCTCGGGTTGGACCGAAGCCTACGAGATCCATTACAGTGGAGGGTACGGGATGTGGGTGGACGGCCACCTCGGCGACGCCGCCATGACCGTATCGTACTGTCATTCACCCGGTGTTGAAGCGTATTACGGGGGCAATTCAACCGCTTCTACATCCGTGGTGTTACCTCGGTCAACATTCCACCAAGTGGAGTATGGCGCCCTCATCAACGGAGGCAACAATCAGAAGGCCGCCAATGACTTTCTCAGCTTTCTTCTCAGCGAAGATGTGAACGCAAACATGCCGCAAAACAACCTGATGAAATCCGTCCTCATGAATGCGACTTGGCCGGAAGAAGAAGGATACGGATACCACACGGACGAACCAAGTCTCAACGCCAACATCTCCGCAGAACGCATTGGTCAGGAAATGGAAGCGTGGCTACTGGCTTGGTCCAACGCAACGGTCTGAGGTGAGCGTAGAGGTGTGGAGAACTGCCCTTCGTTACCGTGGCGTCCATGCGCTAGAATGGTTGGCTGTGACTTGTGTGATCACGTTGGGAATTGTGCCGCTCGCCCTCGCCTTTCTTCGTTTGTGGTCGGTCACTGGCGTCACGCCCCTGGAGGCACTGGCGATGTTTCCACAACACCCCGGCGCCATGGATGCGTTCAGATTTTCTATGCTCGAAGCGTTGTTCTCGACGGCCCTTACCGTGATGATTGGCCTGCCCCTTGCTTGGGCTTTTGGACGTTACCAATGGAAGTATCTACGACTCAAGCGAGCGCTGATGTTTCTTCCCTTTGTCACGCCACCCATCGTGGCCTCTGTTGGCTTTCTTGCCTTGTACTCTTCCGGAGGCTTGGTCCATGGTTTGGGCTTAGACTTTCGCGGTGAAACAGGATTCATCGGATGGTTGGCTCGGACCACGGGATGGGCGCACCCCGGTCATTTCATCGCTCTCGTTCTCGCCCACGTGTGGTTCAATCTCTCGTTGGTTGTTCGTTTTGTAGAGCCAGTGGTCGCCCAACTCGACCCCCGTTGGGAGGAACAACTTGCCCTTGTTCCAGCAGGCCAAACCCGATGGGGGCGCATCAAGCATCTGTGGCTGCCCGTTCTTGGACCCGCTAGCATGGTGGCTGGCTCCTACACTTTTTTCTTCAGTTTCACATCCTTCGCTTTGGTCAAGTGGCTCACGCCATCATCCAATACCATAGAATCGCTTCTCGGGGAGCTTGGAGGCACGGCTGGCATTGCTGGTTACCGATTGGAGACCAGCATCGCAGTGCTGGGCATGGCCACCTTCCAAATGCTGTTGATGTTGATGATGTTGGCGATGGCTGGCCGCTTTGAGCGGAAGCACAGCCATGTGCTTTCATTGCATCATGAAACGATGAATCGCAAGCGACACGGCCCTGCATCAAGCACCATGAAATGGTTCGTGAACGGCACATTGGTGGCGTTACTTCTGCCCTTATGTTCGGTGGTGGTGGCTTCCTTCCGAGTTCGTTCCACAGGAACGAATCAAAACGGTTCAGGTTGGACTTTAGAGGGCTGGCGTCGGGCATGGTCAGGTGATTTGTCAACCATCCCGTTCATTGATGCATTGGGCAATTCACTGAACTATGCCGTGTTCACCTTGCTCATAGCCCTTCCCTTAGGCTACGCGGTTGCCTCCTGTTTGGTGACGCTGCGTAAAGAGGGGCATCGCCGCTTGGCAGGCATCTTGGATTCCCTATGCATGCTTCCTCTTTCCATGTCGGCCGTGATGGTAGGCCTGGGCATGGTGGCGGGTATCTTACGGTGGTTTCCTGCGATGTTTACCTTCCCCTATTTGCCCGTGGTCCCGCATGTCATGCTCGTGCTTCCCTTTGTGATACGACTCCTCGTTCCTGCCATCGAGCGTATTGAACCAAAATTTGGTGAGCAGGGCGCCCTCCTACCGATGACGGCTTGGCAGCATTGGTGGCACACCCGTGGCGCCTTCCTCGTGGTTCCGGGAACCATGGCGGCCTCGCTTTGTTTGGCGTTTTCTCTCGGCGAATTTGGTGCAACCTATTTGGTCGTCCGTGTGGGTTCTTGGGACTCGCTTTCGATTCTTGTTGACCAGGTCGCTTCACGGCCAAAATTTGACCCTTATGTTCTTCCAACGTCCATGGCTCTGGCAACCATGCTCATGGTTGTGACCCTGCTGGTCTTGGCTATCAACGAGCGGGCACGAAGCTGGAGGTTGAGGAAACATGTTTGAACTAAAGAACGCAACACTAACCTTGGACGACCACACCGTTTTTTCTGACCTGAATCTGTCTATTGCGGAAGGCGAAATCGTGTCCATCCTCGGGCCGAGCGGTTGCGGTAAGACCTCGTTGTTGCGGGTATGTTGTGGGCTTGAGCAACTGAATCAAGGTGAGCGAATGCTTGAGCAAACACCGGTCTTGAACGGTGAAATCATTTCTGAGATCACCATGCTCTTTCAGCAGCCTGTGCTCTACCCTCATCTCAACGTGGCTCAAAACATTGGGCTTGGCGCACCACGGGAGATGACGAAGTCCATTCGCAAACAACGCGTTGAAGACGTGTTGGCCTCCGTTGGCTTGAGTGGGTTCAACGAGCGAGGCGTGGCTGGACTTTCTGGGGGTGAAGCCCAGCGGGTTGCGTTTGGACGTGCGTTGCTTCAAGGACCGAAGGTGATGCTGCTTGACGAACCCTTTGCTTCGGTTGATGTTGCACTGCGATTGGAATTAGCGAGCATGGCGAGAATGCATCTCAAAGAACACAACATCACCGCCATCCATGTGACGCACGATGAGCGTGAAGCGAAGGTGCTCTCCGACCGCATCGTTCTTTGGGAAACGCTGCAACCCGCCACCTTCGAAGACCTGCCTGACGGGGGAGAAGAGGCGTGAGTCAGCATCGGGCATGGCCTCTGCTGGACCGTTGGTTTCCAAACCGAGCGGCATGGAGCAGACCAGTGTATTCTGCTTGGTGTCTCGGGATGTTTGTACTTCTCGGAGGCTTGCCCTACACCATCATCAATCGGGTCGCAGCGTGGCGAGATGCATCCGTTTTGGATGTTGAGACAGCGATTGACCTCTCGTTGCCGTTTGTTCCTTGGATGGCGCTGATCTATGTCTCCTTTTACGCCTACTTTCCCGTGGTCTTTTGGATGGGCAGCCTTGAGACGAGACGCGAGGAAGCCCTTTGGTTCACGCAACGCCTCATTCAAGCCTCATGGATTGCTTTTGCGCTGTTTTTACTGCTTCCTGTCAAAGTGGATTTGCGCCATCAAGTCGAACCTTCGGGCGGCCTGCTCGGGTTCATCATGGACGCGCTGTATGTCGTTGACCAACCCTACAATGCTTGGCCTTCGCTCCATGTGCTGCAGAGTTTGTTGGTGGTGCTGATGGGACGCCACTGGTTCATGCAGGGAGGTCGATGGACCCGTGGGCCGGCGGTTGCTGTGTGGTGTGCATGGTTGATGCTTTGCCTCTCGACCCTCTTGGTCAAACAGCATTACCTCTTCGATGTCATCACAGCAACCATTCTCGCTACGGTCGTATGGCGCCGCTGGTTCAATCCGGACATCAACTGAACAGTGCGTTGACCGTTTCAGGGCTGGTCAAATAAATGGTCAGGCCGACACCAGCCATGATCATCATCCACGAACCAATCATCTTGATGTGGCCTGTTGCACGGCGCAAGAAGTTGATCATGACTTGACGACCCATGCCCACGAGCATGGTCACGGCGACCATCAGGATGAGCAACCCCACCATGAGCCCCGCGATACCGAACCCAATTGCGGACGTCCCCAAGGTGCTCAAGAACACCACGAAGGGCAACACGGCGGCTGCGGTGCAATCGATAGAAGCCGCTGCATAGCCGATGCCGTAGAGATACATGTTTCGTCGTGGCGTGAAGGTTTCATCGGCTTCAGTTGTGCTGTACTTGTCAACCCAATTTTGGACGAAGCCCATGAGGTGCGAGGTGATTCCAAGCAACATCATGGTGCCGAGAATGATAAGCAGCGATGCGATGAAGATGGCGATGTAATGGATGATGCCTGATTTAGCAAAGGCCTCTCCCATCAACAGCGCAACGATGCCGATGAGGCCGAAGAATGTCCACATGCCCAAACCGGAAAGCACGCCGATGTTGAACGAACTCGGCATGCCGGTCTTGAGTTTGCCCTGTTCGATGAGCTCATCTTCACGTGCTCCCAGCGAAAGATAGTACGAAATGAAACCCGGCAGCACAGGGAAAGCACACGGCGAGAAGTAGACCAAGATGGAAAGAATCAACCCTAACACGAAGACAGCGGTGAACGAGGTCTCGGGCTCTTCCCAACCGATGCGGTCGTCGTACGTTTCGGATACATCCTTTTTCAGCGCTTTCTCAAGGGTGCCGTCAAATTTGCTCCAACCATCGGCCGGTGTACCGGTTGCTTGCTGGGCGATGATGTAACCTTCTTCGTCGATGATCATAACGACTGGAATTTGGCCGGTACCACCAGTTGTAAAGAGCCGGACCGGGTCGGTGGTGCTGCCGTCTTCAAGCACGGCTGCGTTGACAGAGCCCAATCCCGTGGGGTAACGGGGAACCGTGTATTCTCCGCCACTCTCGCTCAAGTATTCCATGGTCTCACCGTACCACGCACCGTAGGCAAATATCTTGAGTGATTTTCCAGAGGCGTTCGCCGTCGTATTCCAGGCGTTCATATTCTCTTCGATGTGCTCCTGAACGGCGTGGCAGTTGCTACAGTCACGCGCCATCAAGTCAAGAATAATGACGCTGCCTCGGTGTTCGTTGAGGTGGAACCAACCCGTTTCATTGACCAACCCGGATTCAATGCCGTCTCGGTTCAAGGATTCAAACACGAGGTCGGGGATAGGGGCGGGTTCGGCATCGGATTGAAACAACTCATCCATGCTGTCAAACATCGAAAGCGCAGCGTAGGAAATGACTGAAAACATAACAACGGCAATACCGAAGGCCTGCCATGTGGCTTTTTGCTTGAACACGCCCCAATCGGCTTGGTCAAGCAGTCCCATACCCCCTACTGGGCGCGGGTCGTTGAAGAATGTAGCCCAAATTCGTTTTCATCTTGTTACACACCAAAGTAAGATTTTTCAGCAACCAATCTTACTCGAACCAACGGTTTGTATCAATCCCCTGAAGTTGCTTGGGGGTGAAAGAGGGTTCAACAAAGTTTGATTGCTCAAACGAGGTTAGCCTCGCCTTGTGAACGTAAGAACTGGGGTCGAAGGGTAGGATTTCATTTCGCTTGTTCGTTCCAGTCCAACTCTTCAATACACGGTACATCGCATCCTTTAATCCATATCCCTTTGCAAGGTCAGCTAATTCCTTTGGTGAATCCCCAAGCACAGCCAAGAACTTACCACGAAGGTCGGGGTCATTCTTGAAAATCTTGTTTAAATCAGGCAGTGGTTGACTAATCTCTTGAAGTGCCAGTTGTAAGAGAGACCAGAACCTCAAAAAAATCGAATTAAACATACGCCCGCGACCCTTCGCAATGCTCTCTTCATTAGAAATGTGATCCCATGCCGTTAACATTTGGTCTACAAGGACCTTAACACCAAAAACCGTATCCAGAATCTTGATTTCACGATCGTGCTTTAATTTATAATGAGCGTGGAAATGTTTCTTCATGAAGAGCGAAAAGCGAACCAAAGCGAGATAGGCTGGAAGACCAATACGAATCATGTTTTCTGGGCTGGCTCTCCCAAATGGAACCACATGTTGCACAAGTGAATTTTCATCTTTGCCAATCAATAAAAAAACATCGTTTAACCACTCTTCTTGGGAGATGTGTTGTGCTAGATACGTACGTAAAAAATCAAAATACATGGGATTCAACATGCCAGAGTAATCATCTTTTTTCCTGAAAACCCATTTTTCAGCAAAAAGGGTGGCAACCTCTCGCTCTGTTTTGTCGCTCCATTCAGTCGTGAAATAACTTTCCAACCCGAGAAGGTTCATGTTCATCCTAGCCCCCAAGCCTTCAATACACTGGATGCCTTTGTCTTGCAACCCCGCCTCAAGTTGCACATACCAATCGTATTCTCTCTTGGCTATTCCCGTCCTCAAGTGTCCCTGTTCAAATGAAGAGAGAGGTGAAAGGATGTGATCACGTTCAGCCAAAAGTTCCCTCAAACCTGGCAAGGAACCCAAAGCTGTTAGCCACTCCGACTCTGTGGGTTCGTCTTGATGTAACACCTCTATTA
>JAYPCE010000019.1:4979-6624 GCA_038124565.1 Candidatus Poseidonia sp. | reverse complement strand
ATTTTGAAAAGTCCTTTCATCATCACATACCTCACCTTAAGCATCTGATGGAACGCACAAACAAGACGGTGAGCGCGACTGCTCTCGTCGAGCCATCGCTCAACTTGGAGCCCAAACGGTCGGTTTTTTAATCCACGTTGGGTAAAGAAACTTGGCCTCAAATCATCGCCAATCTTTTGAAATTGTTTTGATGAAAGAAGTGGTGGAGGGCCATATGTCGTCGAGTCTGCAAATGACTTTGCATTTCTATCCAAAAAATCTGTTGCGACCTTTACAAATGAGCTTACAAGGGGTGATGAACCAGAACTTGGATTAAGCTCTGAAATCACACTGTTGAAAAATCCTGACAGATCATAGGCGGCTTTCATTGACGATTCGCTGTTTGGAATTTCATAATCTGCCTCTTCAAGGACATCATAGAACCCAAAGTCATTTGATTCAAAAAGTATGTTAATTTCACTCGGTAATTTCCTGGTTCCGGTGAGTTCTGACACGAAGAAATTGAATATGTCTTTTGCGGTGATGGTATAACTCTCGCGAGACCCCTCCCCTTCGATTTCCAATAATGCATTCAATGGTGTTTTAGAACGGACATCTGGAAGACAATTTTGGTAAAGGAGCGTTAGGTCTAGGAGAAGGGACCGGATATCGTCTTCCTTCTTCTCGGGTCTGGCAAAGTAATCACACCTGTTTTCTCTTACATTCTTTTAATTAGCCAAAAATGCAATCTTCCAAAGCACATACAACTGTTTTTGTGACGAAATATTCTGGAAAAACTCTTTTGAGTTCTTTTCCTTGAAAAAAACGTCCCTCAGACTTACAACATGGTCAGGCCTAATCTTGTCTTTTGAAATTAATGATTTCCCTTCATCCCAAAAGTCGTCAAGTGTTAAGGATTCATCTTCAAGTTCAAGGTTGAGTTCTTTATGTAAGGAAACTTTGTTGTAGGGGAGGAAGTATTGAGCATATCCGGTGTTGTTAACATTGTCATGTTCTGTAATTTCCAATCCTCTATCAATGAGGATGCTTTTCTTTTTCACTCTGGTTGTTTTGAGTTTTCCTTGTGTCTCGGTTCGTTCTCTATTCAGGTAAAAATCATCATGGAAAAATTTCATCATATCGACGAGCTGGTAAATCACACCATCTTCAGATGATTCGGGTGATGAAAGCCGTTCTTGATCACGTATCTCATGACGCAGTTGTCGGCCTAACGGGTCGAGATTCAACGCTGAATTTACCCATATGTTTGGGTCGTCCGGTTCCAGCGGTCCTGAAAATATAGTTTTGGCAATAAAGTTGTCAATGGCATCTCTGTGTTTTTTGTATCCCTTTGCAGGAAGTCGGCGTGTGAGAACATCGATCATCGTATTGTGAAGGGAAATAAGGTGCTTCACAATTCCAGGATTGTATAGAAGAAAACGTTCTTGAGTTTCAACTTCACCTTTTTCTTTAAATTCAAATTTTTGGGCTAACGTGTAAAATTTGTTCTGGAGCATCTTGAGGTCTTTCAATTCAACATAAGAGTCAGGTTTCTTATTAACTATGCATCGGTAACTGCTATGGAAGAGCAAAGTATAGAGGAAATCAATTCCCTTTGATTCGGGTATTTTACAAAAATCTTTGAGGATTTTAAACTGGATTTTTT
>JAYPCE010000019.1:0-4969 GCA_038124565.1 Candidatus Poseidonia sp. | reverse complement strand
AATTTGTGCAGCCTGTTTTCCTACAATGCTTAATTCACGATTGCTTTCAATGATATCAGAAAGCACTCGCTCAAGAGTATCATGCTCGTCTGCAGTCTTGACAGACGTGTCGATCTGGCGTTTTATGTCATCAAGGCTCTTGATGTTGGTCACCGTATCATTGTCGTCTATGTTCGGCGATCCTGTTTCAAGGTACATTTCATGATCTAGGTGCACGATAAAGAGGGTGTTTTTTGGTCGAGAAAGCATGACATTAGCATGCCTTCGACGCTGCATACCAAATCGATTCAACTCCTCCACCAATCTGTGCGGACTTTTAAAATTGTTTGATCTATCTGAGACCTCTTTGATATAATCATCCCATGAAGCGTATTCGAGTGGAAGTTTATTTCGGTCTATTGACCATGGTGATACCGCTACGACAGTGTTATACTCAAGACCTTTAATTTAAACGGGGTTCCAAAGTACCAAGTCAATTTCCTCTTTCTCAAGGAGAGGCTCAACAGCTTTCTGCACTTGATGATTGGGCATGATGACAGCGACAGGAGATGAAGAACGGGATATGAGATTGCAAAATTTCACAAAGTCATCCTCTGAAACACGTTCATGATCCCAATGAACACCCCAATGCTCTGGATAGTTGTTTTCTTCCATCCGTCTTTTTGGAATATCGCCTGCGATGATTTCTGCCGTCCCGCCCGACTGTTTTGGTAACTTTTCGCTTACAGATTGTGTCCAAGATCGTTGAATAAATTGCACGATAGGCTCAACGTTTCTTTGAACCTCTTGAAGGAGGTGACGGCTTTCAATAACGTCGGAGAAATTGACACTTGCCCAAAGTTTTAGGTTTGATACGTTGGGTAATTTCCGGCTGTATTTTGTCAAATTACTACCTACCCGGCGCTGGATAGACCCCCAATCGAATTCAACCAAATCAAGTGTTTGCTCATCATCACCCATAATCGCGACATCAGATGGATCGCCCCGGTGTAAGAAGAGAGAAAGTGTCAATACCGCTGAGTCAAGGTCTTGAACCTCGTCAATAATTAAGATATCAGAACGATAAGGATCTATTTGCTCCATCATCCGATTTCTTACATCTTCATCTTGATGACTCAAATCTTGCTCAATGAGGTCAAGCAATCTACTGGCCACCTTCCCTCGCGTCCTAAACTTCTTCGGATCAAGCCATTCTTTCTGCTGCACCAGGGTGTAAAATTTCTCCGCCTTTTTCTCCATGTTCTTCACTGTGAAGTCGGCGCTAAACAGCGAACGATTGCCGTCGATGCCTCCCCTTACGCGGTTTATGTAGTCGTGCAACGCAACTGCCTCACCCTTGTCATCGAGGATGAAGCCAGTAAATTCAGCCCAAAGGCTGTACGGGGAATATGTTCCCAGAGATTCGTAGTAGACTTGACTCGATTCCAGCGCACGCACAAAGCGACCTTCACTGAGGAGGCGGTGTTGATAGAGTTGGGGACTAAGTCTAGAATCATTTTCCAAGTCTCGCTCCATTTCTTGGAGGAGCTCATCAACAGATTTTGTCCGCAATTCCACTGGATATTGAGTTCCACTCCCCGCAAATCGCTCTTCATAGTCTCGTTTGAAACTCTCACTCAGTTTATCGCTTAATGTGAGAAAGGATGCCATGATTTTTTTATCACCCATCTCTGAGAGGAGCTGAGATTGTTCCTCAACCCGTTGAATAATGAACGGAACGCCAAGATATGATTTTCCGGTACCTGCAGGGCCATTAATAACAAGAGGCCTTGACCCCGCTTGCCGGTGACGTGCAAGAATCGTTTTCTTATCCTCGGACACCCTTTTTCTTTCATCTTCATGGGGAGCAGAATTCAAAATTTGGGCATTCGATTGAATTTGCCGTTGGGTTTCCACGGCCCTTCTGGCGAAATCAGCTGCTTTCTTCCATTCCAGCGTATCGAATTCCTTCATGTTTGATTGAAACGATTTCCTTAAGCCATCATTAATGCCAAAGAAAGGGGCAAACCAATCTATGAAAGAAAGGTTTCCTTCATATGAGGTTGATGGCAGGTTTGGCAAAACACGGTTTCTCAATTGGCATGAGGGTATGTTTGCCAACAATTGGTGAACCTCAGAACCCTCGTTCAATGCATACTTTTTGATTCTGAATTTCCCGTTAAGGTAAACAGCGAACTCCGCAAAGAGTTGATGGGTAAAAGTGAGTACTTGGTTGCGCTCATTGTACTCAAAAAGGCCGATTTTTTGTCCGTGATGAACAATAAGAACAACCTCTGGTATTTGCCCTTCATGATAATGCAATGAAAGTGGAATTGAAAGTCGGTTTGAAAAAATATGCCCACTTTCATCAGCGAGGTTGAAAAAGGGATTTTCTATTCGATTTCTAAACAGCGTCTCAAATGTTTCAGGGGTATAATCGGGATACACGCTTAATAGTTCATTTTGTATCTCGTCTTTCAATACCCGATAACACCAATCGGTCGGAATGTTGGCATCTAATTTTTTCATCACCCATGTTAACGGATGAACTTCAACGTAAGGCTCACTGTCTTTCATAATCTTAGCGTAACGGATGATTTGGCGAACTATGCTCTTGGACACTTCCGCATTATGATGGCCATTAGGTAGAAACCGAGATATGATCGGAAATTGTTGGACAAGGGCTGCAACAACAGCAATTTCCCCTCCCTTGAGCGGGAGTTCTTGCTGACATTTTTGCTTGAGATGACTCGTAATACCTGAGAAACGAATGTGGGGGAGGTCAATCTCAATTATTTCATGAATGGGGCCAGAAGATTGAGTCGCTGCAGATTTCAAATCTTCAAACTCTACTGGACGAACTGACCAAAGAACCGTAGCCTTTGCTTTCTTGAATTCATCCATCAATTCAACCCATGCATTGGATATGTTTTCCTTCTCTTTCCCAGAAGTACCATAGGCAAGAAGGTCGAGGGTATCAATGAGAAAAATGGGATTAACATCACGGATGGCGTGGAGGTCCATGAACGCTTGTAGCCCGAAGCCGGACCCGGCAATTTCTGCGCCTTCATGGCATCTGAGTAAAAGTCTCCAAAGCCCTTCCGCGTTAGAGATGTTGGCTCCTTGGGAAGAAAAGTTCTGGACTGATGAAACATGGACAAGGTTTCGTTGATGGCCGCTACTTTTGTCAAGTTTGCTCAACAACTTCACGCCTATCCGACGTAATTCTGTTGATTTCCCGGCAGATGGCATCCCCTTCAGGACGAATTGCGTACCCTTCCCGTTCACTGAATCATGTTTCAGGAGAGCAACAATTTGTTCTTGGAAATTTAGATGCTTTCTGAGAATACTGGAATGTTCATCATTAAACTGAATCCAAGATATCGGCAGTCGAGGGAAATACACACCTGAGTTATCTCTCATGTTGAGGATGGCCTCTCTTGAGAACCTGCTTACACCTTGGTAGGAGAGGGGCGTGTTCATTGGTTCTCATCCTCCCGTAGAAGTTCAAGTAAGTGCTCTCTTAATTGATCGACCCATTTGGCACTTGGACGAATACCATCCATGAGCGATAGATCACCCATCGGTGAGAAATCTTCATCAGCCCAACAGTTCATCCAACGAGATTGGACTTCAGCGAGAGGTTGCAAATTTTTGTTGATACTGCTGGGCAGCATACAGTAAGGGTTGTCTTTATCAAAAAACAATTGAAGATTGACCCCCCCGAGGTCCAATCCATGTGTATCTTTTGTATGAGCTTTGTGGAACTGGTGCACCAACTCATGGAATGCCTTTGCGGTTTTACGATCCAGAACGAGGGCCAAAAATGGCTCGGGGCCATCAATAATGGGGGGGACATTCTCTCTCGCCTCAATCCTTGTCTTAGAAGATGAAAGTGGAGTGTACCATCTCTTCAGGTCTTGAAATGGTTTATCTGGTCGGCAATCAGGCTTTAGCATTCGCATGTATGTGCAGGCAAGGTCCGCCAAGACTTGTCCTGTTTCTTCGTCAGCCATCACGTTTGAGAATTGGGCCAATATTTTGGCTTCAGATGGCAAAGAGTGATTTCTTTTGACAATTTTGAGAAGATTCTCTGGAAAAGGGACCTCATCACTGCTTGAAGAGAACATCGTGTGAAGTTTCCGAACGATATCCTCGGAAAGTTCGGTTGTATAGTGATTGAGGCCTTGAGCGACAGCAATTGCTATGCAAAACAACTCTGTATTGTGTTTAAACTGTTCATAAGAGGAGATAATATTGTAGAAATTTAACGAACGATAGAGGAATGCTCTGCCGATATTGGAAATTTTTGCACAATCATCTTTCAGCAAACCCCCAGGCGATTCTTTAAGAAGGTCGTTGATGTTTGGAAAGCAGTCGAGTTGAGGAAAAATCTTGTCATGGAGTGATTCCGGCGAAAGGTGGCTGAAATCAGTCTCGATCGTGACATTGGGAAAGTAAAGGAAGGTGGTATTTCGTATTGCAGGGATAATTGGCGATGCAAAAACACTCATAGATTCTGTTCGTTCCTGAACCTTTTCCTGTGCCTCTGAGAGAGAGGACCGCTCGTCGCTTCCCTTGGTGATATTTCGAATAAATTGAGTTACTGCTCCAAATTCATAGGCAAACAAAGTCTCATCGTATTCTGCAAGCGGGAAAAGCAGGTTTACGCAGGGATATCGCTCATGGAATCTCCGACATTTCCTTTTGAGGTCCTCGATCGGAATCTTGGTGCATGAAGGGTCAATTACCGCCAATATTAGCGGTTGAACGCCCTCCACATTTTCATGTTCCCGCAGTAAATCTTTAATCAAAACTCCATCTGAGATGGAGAATGACTCAATTTCAAGAGTTGAAAAATCCTTCTCTTCTGCGTTCAAAACAATGATTGAATGAAATTTACCATCTTTTAATTCGTTCATGATATTGAATGAGTGTTCACTTTTTGAGAGCAGGTGTGCATCATAAACAGCAGGAGTTGGTGCAATGG
>JAYPCE010000018.1:26826-37114 GCA_038124565.1 Candidatus Poseidonia sp. | reverse complement strand
AGGAAGTACATGGTACGCACCAATTCGCCACGCGTGACACCGACGATGGCGACCTCGTGTTCAGCACCGTTCAACAAGACGGTGTGTTCCTCGCCAACATTCCATCCCAAAAACGCCATGGCGCCCTCGTCGAGCATGACTTCGCTGGCGCCGGTGCTTCGTTGCGGTTGTTGACCATCGAGCACGGTTACGCTGCGCATTCCGCCATCGTAGGAATCAAAGCCAACCACGGTGAACACCCGTTCCAGTCCTTCCGCGTCTTTTACTGAACCCAACGGCATCTCAATCAGTGATTCGTAGGTGGCACCTCGCTGCTCAGCCCACGCCACCACTTCGGCTTCTCCACCTTCACTGATGTAGACCTGCGCGTCCCATGATTGTTTCTCTTCAAGGCCACCGACGATGGTGTCTTCCAAACCTGCTGACATCATTTGCACCGAGCCAAACAGCATCAAGGATATGCCGACGGCGAGGAAAGTCATCATCAACCGAACCGGTTTACGGACGCTGGAACGGATGGACAAGCCCAAGGTAGTGGGCATCCATGATGTGAGGCGGCGCAGTACATTGGACCCCACGCGCATCTTGTCTTGACCGCTCAGCACTGAGAGGGGGTCAAGTCGGCTGGACTTCCAAGCAGGAAAAGCACCAGAGAGAAACACCACAAGCATGGTGGGAGCCATGATGCTCGTGTACAACGAAAGGGGCACCTCTCGTTCGGTGATTGGCAAACCAACAATCCCCTCGTAGAAATCCAGCATGCCATTGACGCCCCACGGGCCCACCAAGGCGCCGAGGCCGCAACCCACGGCACCGATGACGAGAGGAGCGATGAGGTACCCCGTCATCAACGAGGTACGATTCACACCGAGCGTCCGAAGCACGGCGATTTCTTTGGCTTGGCTTTGCACGAGACGTTGAAGACTCAGAACGATGGTAATGGAGGCGATGGCGGTGATCATTACGGCGAAGGGGACAGTGGACCGTTTTGCACTTTCAAGGTCTTGGCGCAAGATTTCAACCGGTTCGTTTTGCCCTCTGTCCCGAATGCGACCGTCCAACCCAGCGATGTCCATAGCGTCCGAAACGAGGGCCTTGACGGTGTCAATTTCATCGCCTTCGTAGGCTTCGGTGTCGGGGAGGTCAAAGGCGGGCGTGCCTTCCACATCCAACAGAAGGGTGTTGCTTTCGCCAAGAGAAGCATTGGTCAAGCGTGCCATACCACTTTCAGAAACATAGCCAACGACGTAGCTGCCTGCCTCCGGTGGGAAAAGAGAACCTTCCGGTGCCATGAACACGTGAAGTGGATGATAGCCAATACCAACGATGGTGTACGCAGCAGATGCACTGCCTGCACCGATGGTCACGGTGTCACCAAGGGACAGGTCGAGCGCTTCAACGACATGGGCGTCAATGACGATTTCATCAGCACTTGAGGCGACTCGGCCTTGGGTATGGCCGTCTGGCATCCAAATTTTGTCTGCGTTTGCATCGTCGGGGATGCCGTGCCACATCGAGTTGATGATGTGGGTGCCTGTTTCGTTGGTGTGGACCATCGTGCCTTGAACGATGGTTCTGCCTTCGCAAGAATCGAGCGAGGCCATGTCGGTTGGCCACGATGTCTTCAGGGCCGCACAAAATGTGTTCACTTGGTCAGCGGACCACGAAGCACTACGGTTGTCAATCCACAGGTCGGCCAAGTTAGCGCCTTCTTCATCATCCGCTTGAAGGGAGTCATACATGCCCTCGACATTGTGGGAATACCCCCCAAAGGTGATGCCAGCAAACACCCCAACCGAAACCATCAGCACGACGGCCAACAGGCGTACCTTGGTGCGCCAAAGGCTTCGTGCCAGTCGTTTGTTGAGGAGTGCGGACACGACCTCACCTCAAGCCTCTTCGTCGTTTCCTGTTGATTCATCGGAAACGATTTTTCCGCTGTCGATTCGAATCACACGGGTGGCGTACTTCACCAGCCCCTCATCGTGGGTGACAAACACCGATGTGATGTTTTCCTGCTTACACGCACTGACCAAGGCTTCCATGACTTTGTTTGACGTCTCCGTATCGAGATTCCCCGTCAACTCATCGCCCAGCAGGAGCGTTGGGCGTTTCGCAATGCTTCGGGCAATAGCGACGCGCTGTTGTTGACCGCCGCTAATCTCACCGGGAAATCGGTCCACTTCAGCCTCCAAACCGACCAACGAGAGCAATTCTTTGGCTCGTTGGGGGTCTTTCTTTCCGGCCAATTCCTGAATCAACAGGATATTTTCGAGGACCGTTAGGTCCTGGAGGAGGTTGAAGAATTGAAACACATAGCCAATGTTCTCACGACGAAACGCCGTCATCTTCTCCGACGCATTTCGTGGGACTTCGACCCCTTGGAACGTGTAGGTTCCTCCGGTCGGACTGTCCAGCGCCGACAAGCAGTTGAGCAACGTGGTTTTTCCTGAGCCGGAGGGGCCGAGAAGAATCACGCGCTCGCCCTCGTGGATGGTGAAATTTACCCCATCCAGGGCTTTCACGACCCCGGCGGGTGTTTCGTAATGACGTTGGATGTTGTCCATCTGTAGCAAGCCTTGCGTCATGGGACTCAAATGAGCGGCCTCGTCGCCTGCTTATAGTGTTCACTTGGGAAGGCTCGCTTGGTGCCGGGAGCGGGGCTCGAACCCGCGACCTTCGGATGTCTCAGACACCACAAGGGGCTTTGCACGTCATACGATCGCCTTGAAGGCTGCCCTATGAGTCCGACGCGCTACCAACTACGCCACCCCGGCCTAACCTGTCGGTGAGCCCTTCCCTCTTTGAACAAATCGGCCAACAAAGGTCGGTGTTCGTTTCATTGTTGCCAGAGCCTGCGGTCTGCGCTCAACATCGGTATCGGTGAATTTCTACCGTAGTGTTCTAACACCTGTTCGGCTCCGCTTTGTCTATGGTGGACCTCAAAACGGCCATGGCGGCGGCGCAAGCCGAGCGCATGAAACGTGATGGGGCAAAGAATGAGGAAAAGAAAAAACGGCGAACTGGCCCCGATTTGGGCATTGAACCTTTTGACCCCGTCAAATACGCCAACAAGGAGAAAGCTGACACCGCCTCCATGTGGCTGGTTATCGTATACGCCTTTGTCGTGACGATGCTGATGCGCTATGTGCTCATGCCTTCCACCACACTCGACAAAACGGACGTGTTGTACCTCCTGCCGTTGACGATGATGATTCTCATCCCACAATTGCACCGAACGGTCATGCCTGAACGCTTCAAAGAACATTACACCAAAGGGACGTGGTTTCGTGCGTTTTTCCTCTACACCTTCACCTTCCTTTCCTTAGCCTTCCTCGTGGTGAATCCACCTTTTGGTGACATCGTTGCCCCCCAACTTGCCAGAGACTGGGGGATCGCCGTGGAGAGCGAAGCGGGATTTTCCTATGCCGACGATGTGAAAGGTGGTGTTGAATGGACGCTTGATGACGGTGACCGCCTCGATGGTACCGCATGGTTGCTTTTTGGTCTTGCAGACAACGTGGACGAAAATCAAGCCAACGTAACAGTGGTGCACGAATTCCTTGGCGAACGTACCGTCATCGACTCGAATGACACGTTCTGGACCGAGCACGGCGATGATATCAGAACATGGCGAACAGCGAACAACAAATCTGCACCCATTTTGCTTCCACATGCAGACCTTGACCAACCGTTTGCCATCAATCTCGGAGGTCAACTGGGCGTTGGTACGCACACCATTACAGTGGAAATCACCGAGCAGGGCGACCCGTGGGAAAATCAGCGAACCTATGTTTGGTCCTTCTTTATCCACCCGCCAGAGTCATCAAGCGAGTAGGTCACCGTATCGGGCGACAATCTCTGAAAGCAAGGCATCAATGCGCTGGCGGTCGTGGTATTCAGCCAACCATCGGCGCTGCGCTTGCCTTCTTTTCGCGCGAATCAACGGGGCCAGAACGGTCCAGCAAAGCGCATCACCAACCTGCGTTTTCCACTTCAACATGAGGCGGGGATGTTCCTCAACTCTACCTCGCTTCGGATGAGAGATGAAGTAAAAGTGAAAGTGAAACTCACTTGAGAAGTTGGACGATTTGGGCTGTCAAGGCATCCAATTGAATTTGCTCCCCACCGCCTTCCACCAGTCGGTAGTCGACTTCAGCCATCCATTCCGTGAGTGCCAATTTTGACATTTCGTCGAGAAAATCGGCGCTGTACAACTCGCGATGAAGTTGGTTGACAAAGTCAGTTCCGGCCAGTCCGAATTGGTCCAAAAGTTCCCTCAGCCTGCGCCGAGCAACATGGAATCCATCGTCTCTGCAAGACATCAGGTATTGGTGCAAGGCTTCCGGAGGTGCGGTGGCTGAGGTCTCATAGACGAGGTCCCTCGACACCGTCGTGTTCAACGCCGCAGCGACCTGAAGGGCGGTGAGGGCTTTGCGAAGATCGCCTTGTGAGATTCTTGTCAAGGCCTCAACAGCGCCGTCTTGTAGAGTGAGGTTTTCCATTTTGGCGACGTGAATCACTTGGGCTGAGACATCGGCATCAGCTAACGGGCGGAATCGGAACACTGCACAACGAGATTGTATTGGTTCAATGATTTTTGATGAGTAGTTGCACGAGAGGATGAAACGACAGGTTTCAGCGTACTGTTCCATAATGCGTCGTAAAGCACCTTGAGCGTCGTGAGTGAGTGCATCAGCCTCGTCGAGGAAGATGATTTTGAAAGCCGCCCCCCCGTAGGGTTGGGTTCTAGCAAATTGCTTCACCTTGGTTCGGATGCTTTCCAATTTTCGTTCGTCTGAAGCATTCATTTCAAGGAGGTTTTGACGAAACTCTTCGCCGAAGATGTCCTTCGTCAGCGCCATGGCGGCCGTGGTTTTCCCTGTGCCTGGGGGGCCTGCAAACAAGAGATGGGGGAAATTCTTGTTGCCGGCATAGGTCCCTAACCGTTGGACAACAGCCGCCTGTCCTTTGATTTGAGCGACCGATTGAGGTCGGTGTTTCTCAACCCAAAGTTCGCTCATGCTCTTGGTTCTCGTTGACGAGCCTCCTTGAACATTCGCACGCGTTTTAACGTCTACTTCTGTCCAAACCCGAGGCATGCCGAACGGTTCAATCATCCCCTGAAAGGGAAAAGTCCCTATAATGGGGAGTGGTGTAAGGGATGAGTCCCATGCGTAGCCTATCTTTCCGTCGTCCGCGAGCATCTGCACTTTTGCTGGTCATTATGTTCCTTTTTGCCGACCTAGCGCTTCCCCACACGCTGAACGGCTGGAGCGAATTGGAGGACACCCAAACGGTGAATCGTGTTGTGTCAACGCACGACATCCATGCAGATACCTACATCACCGTAGGCGACCCAACCACCACACACAACTCCTCTTCCACCGGGGTGCTCGCCGAAGGTCAGTTGACCGAGTCGCGATTGTTGCTACGCTTCCCGATGAACTTCTCAGCCAGCGATACGATTCACGAAGCGAGCATTGACCTTGAATGCACGACCAACGATGTGGGCACCACGCGGATGGTCGCCTATGTTGCTTCCATGCAACGGATGTGGAATGGCTCTTATGCCACTTGGCTCGCCCACGAGAACAACCAGCTTTGGGGCTCAATGGGTGCCGATGGAAGTGCCGACCGCGGTGATTGGGAACCCCCCGTTGTTCTTGCATCCAACGGGACATTGTCGTTGAACGTCACGTCTTTGGCTCAATCTGCTGCTCGCTCAAACAGCAGTTATTTGTCGGTCATCGTGGCATCAATTGGCGCCACGTACACTTGTGAGATGTCTGAGTCTACCAATTCGTCTGCTCGCCCCCAACTCACGTTGGACACCTCCTCCGGCGCTGCAACTTCAGGAGGCTCGGTGAGCCCCGATTTGCCCATCGATGACGGCGCCCCATGGATGGAGAGCGATTTCCTGCTCACGCCTGTCACCACCCCAACGCTGAGTTACGACTCGAATACAGGTCAAGATGTTGAAATTCAACTCAGTAACGCTGAAGATTGGCGGTCTTCGACCGACAAAGAATGGCATTTCTCGACGCTTTGGAACAGTTTCTCAACCTCGGGTGCCACCGGTTCATATGCGCTGCCTTCAAGCCTTGAGTTGGTCAACGGTACGACCATGCACATGCGTGTTCGCTCGGTGGACAGCAACGACCAGTGGGGGGCCTGGCAGGAAACTTCCTTCTTGCTGCCCACGCTTGATGTCGTTGACAACGGCGATGGAACAGCGACCATGACCCTCACACCAAGCGATACCGGTCTTGAGCAAGATTTCATGCAAGATGCGACCGTCAACGAAGTCAGCAAAACCATCACCTATGGTGACGAGGCCACGACAGAAGCCAGCATGACCTCGAGCAAAGAACGCCTCATTCACTTCCGTGCTTCACTCAATCAACTCGGATTGCACGATAACTTGACCATCGTTAACGCCGAATTGGAACTGACCCGCTCCTCATACAGCGGTGACCCTGTGGTTTCGGTCCATGGCATGGAAGAATCTGGACTGTGGGTTGAAAACGAAATCACGTGGAACATCATGGGTGCAAACGGGTATCAGTGGTACGACGGTGGCCGTTCAAACGGGACCGCCACAGTAGCGTTGGTCGATGGAAACCAAAGCAGCGACACCTTCACTTTTGACCTGGACCATGCGGTCCAGAATTACCTTGATGGAGGCGATGATGACCCGTTGGACCTCCTGATCGCCGTTCGTGGAAAGTACGAATCGTACACGAATGCAGAGGGCATTATCTTCCATTCTGCGGAGACCACCTCCTCGGGCAGTGAGCCGTCCTTCAGCATCACCTACGAGTGGGGCAGTGGTACGCCACCGGCTTCCGTCAGCCTCACGGCGCCTGCTGATGGTTTGGCTATATGGAACCAGACCGGGCACAACCTTTCGGCGAACACCCAGCCCTCCCTCAACTGGTCGCAGCCAAGTTCGGGTGACGACTTGCTGTTTGAACTGGCAACAGACGAAGATTTCCGTCTTCGTGAAATGCGAGTGGATACACGGGTTGACAACGACTTCTCTCCGAGCGATGGAATTCTCAACATGACGGGTGCGAACACCCTTGAGGTTGGTAACATGTACTTTTGGCGTATGGCTACGGTTGATGCGGATGGCCATTACGGTTCTTGGGTCAGTTCCAGTTTCTTGATTTCTCAATTGCAAAGCACGTGGTTAGGAGGCGACCGCTACGAATTTAGACTCAAGCACGGAAACGGTTCCTTGGACAACCAATATCCTGCCTGCATGGACACGTACATCGATAGTTCAGCGACCAGCGATAACTTCGATGGCGATACGGAAATGACCGTTGACTACAACGCCATGGGTGGTGAAATCACCGCACTTGTTGGATGTAACCTCGTTTCCAATCTGTTGCCGAACGGCTATGCTGTAGAATCTGCACATTTGCAACTCACCCTGACCTCCTCGACCTTCGGGACACCAACAATCGCCGCTTGGGAAAGTTCGCAGAACAACTGGAATGCCGAAGACGCCACATGGTCAAGTTACGACGGCTCTAATTCTTGGGACACGGCTGGAGCCAAAGGAACCGAGCGTGGCTCTCTCTTGGACAGTGTTTCGGTGGGTTCCTCTTACAATGAAGGCGATGTTGTTGATTGGAACGTTACTCTCGCCGTCCAAAACGCCATGCGAGAAGACCGGCGTGTGGACTTCATCGTCGGCATGCTCGGTGTGGGCTCTGGCGGTTCTCGCACCGCCTACTTTAGCACGGCAGAGGACTCTTCAGCCAACCGTCCAGAACTGACCTTCGTCTATGTGCCAGGTTCGGATGCTGTGCCCAACAACCCCACGCCACTCACACCCCTTAACGGGTCCTGGTCACTCGGTTCTGGCGTTGACCTAACGCCTGTAACTCGACCTGAATTGCAATGGAATTTCAGCGGTAACATGTCCATTGGAGGGTACTTGGTGCAACTTGACAAGCAAAGCGATTTTGCTTCAGTTGATGCCGTCACCTACGCCTCATGGAACGATGGGGGCTTTGATGTCACCAATCTGACCTTCACGCCAGGCACCGACCTTGATACCGGTTTGACCTGGTATTGGCGTGTCCGAGCCATCTCAACAACCAACCAGATTGGAAACTGGTCCAATACTTTCCATTTCCAAGTTCCTGATTTGACCACGGTCGTCTTCAACAGCACCAAAGCCTCGGTAGAAATTGAACACCATGGCGCCCTTCCTGCCCTCAACATCCCGCACTTCACCGATACGTACGTTATGGAAAACGGCACAGGTGCCGATTCAACCCATGAAAACGACACAACGCTGAGCATCGGTGAAACCTCATCTGGGTACCAAGCGGCAGCCTTGCTGCGAATTCCACTCAGTGACATCCCGCAGCCTTCTGGAGCGCGTGTGACCGATGCTGAACTCAGCGTCTTTGCCGAGTATGGTTCGGTGGTTGGTGAAACCGTTGCAGCACGCCCAATTTTGCGAAATTGGACCACATCAGCCAACGCATCAACCTACGACGGCACAAACAATTGGTCCTCCTTGGGTGGTCGAGGCATCGGCACCGACATCGGCAATTTTGTTGATTTGGTGGACAGTGTCAGTGATGGTTGGATGGACTTTGACATCACCGAAGCGGTTCAGGCCGCTTTGGCTAACGGTCAGAATCACGTATCGATCATGCTCTACACCTCGAGCCAAACGACCGACCTTATCACCATCACCTCAACGGAAGGAAGCGCATCAGAACGCCCCTACATGACGCTCACATGGGAAGACGGTGTTGTTGCAACACCCACGGTGAGCGGCGTCAACACCGGCCCTGCGAATGGGGCCTTGGTCTGGGACACTTCTTCCCACGCCCTCATCGCCGACCGCACACCTACGTTTAGTTGGACCTATTCTGGAACCACGCCCTCTAGCGCATGGCGCGTCTTCCTGCAAGCTGATGCCAACAACGACATGGCGGGTTTGTATGTCTTTGACTCACGGGTGAATACCACCTCGTTTGACCTCACCAATCTGACTTTTACGCCTGCTTCTGACATCACCTTCGCCCAAGAAATCCGCTGGATGGTCCAACCGGTGAACAACGGGATGCTCGGCCCACGAAGCGCTTCAACCAACTTCTACCTCCCAAGCGATTTGGGTGAAGAAATCAATGCCACACACGCCAGTCTCAGCATCCAAGAAGGCGGGTTTGTACCTTCGCTTTCCTACCCCAGCGTGACGCAGGACACCTACCTTGACAGCGGGACCACCCAAAGCAACGTGGGCAGCAGTTCTTCGTTGTATGTCGGTTTGAGTTCGGTTTCCACCAGCAACACGAACTTGCGCAGTACGTCACTGATTTCGATTGATTTCTCGAACCTTCCCATGCCTTCCGTGTACGAAGTTGTGGACGCTTCGCTTGACCTCAACGCCATTACCGCCTACCAAAACACCTTCATCACCGCCTCCGCGATGGTGAGCGGTTGGACGGAATCGTCGACATGGGCCTACCCAGCAGGCAACACCACTGCTTGGTTGGGCGTTGGCGCTTACCATTCTGCGGATGCGGATGCTCCGTTCAACGAAGGTATCTGGGTCAACGCCACCGGCGTGGCTTCGTTCAACGTCACGGCCCTGCTGCAACATGCCTTGTCCTCCGGTCAATCCGAACTCAACATTATCTTGCAACCCGAAGACATCAGCGGCAACCCCGGGCGTGTTCAATTTGCCAGCAGCGAAGCGAGCACCATCAGTGTGCGACCTCGTTTGAACATCACCTATTCCACGGATACGCCGTGGACGGCCGCAGCACCAACCAACCTCTATCCATTGGATGGCGCGACCTTGTGGGACACCACCAAGCCTCGTCCATCTGGACAGAACGAATCGGATTACAATTGGTCCGCTAGTTATTCCAACCAAACCAACTGGGTAGCGTGTGCTGCCTATGATGCAAGAATGGTCGATGGTTTGGAGTGTTATTCCATCGGAGAAGTTGAAGATGGCGATGTTGAAAACATGTCCTTTGACGCAGCATCGTTGACCTTGACGGTTGAAAACCAAAGCAAGGGAGACTTCTGGACATATTGGCGCGTTCGTGCAGAGCAAGGAACCCGAATCGGCGAGTGGTCCTCCATTAACAAGTTTAGAATCCCAGAGGACCAAGGTTCGGACGACGGCAACGGGAACCACACGCTGAACCTCAGCCGAGGTTCCATCTTTGACACCACCGGGTTGTTACCATCGATTCCGGATGTTGAGATTGATTCCAACTCCAGTGTGAACAAAGGTTCAGCC
>JAYPCE010000018.1:0-26726 GCA_038124565.1 Candidatus Poseidonia sp. | reverse complement strand
GGAGTGGGACATCACGAGCCTTGCACAATCAAATCTGGCCAATGGTAACACGACGATGACCTTCATGCTGCAGCGCATTGGGACCACCGGTTCCTCGCACACGTTCTACACCTCGGACTTCGTGAACTCGATTTTCCACCCCCACATCGTCTTCGATTACGTTGACAATGTCAACGGTATCGTGCCTCCGGCCCAGCCAATGTTGATCACACCAGGCGACGGTCAAGTGCTCTACGATGAGGACGGCGGCCTGCTGTATCCCTCCACCCAACCTGTGCTAACCTGGTCTCCAGTTTCAGGTGCAACGGGCTACATCGTCACGATAGCGAACGAAACCGGCGTTTACAAGTACAAATCTTGGGAAGATTCGGAAATCACCAACACGACCTTCCGGTTTGATGTGAACCTCACAGCTGGACAGATGTTCACGTGGTGGGTTCAAGGAGTCAACCAAACCATTCCCGGCCCGTCTTCAGCACGTTGGAGCTTTGCAGTGGGCGACCCGAATCATGTCAACAACAACGATTACACCTTCACCTATACGATGCAAACCGGTAACGAAATTCCTGCCTACGGTCATACGAACATTCAGGACACGTCCTTGGTCTCTGAATACCCGGACACCAACTTCGGTGGTGATGGAACGATGGCCACGGGTACATACTGTGGTACGCTCTATGCTGATGAATGCCGACTCACCATTGGATTGAATGCGGCCCAAGTACCGTTCCCAATCTATCAGCAGGTCCACTCGGCCTCCCTCGGTCTCTATGTTGAGGACTGGACAACAGCAGCAGGAGCGACTTCGATATCCTTCAGTGTGTATCCGTTGCTCGGCACCACCTGGACCCAAACTTCCGCAACATGGAACGGTACGACGGGTGGCCTGCTGTGGGGCGCTCCCGGATTGCAGGCTGGCCTTGATTACGGCGATGCCGTATCAACCACGGTGTACAACACCAACACGCCGGGTTGGTTGTGGTTTGATATCAGCACACCGGGTATGACCATCTCAAGCCAACAGGCCTGGGTCATCATCGCTACGCCAAACAACGGCTATGCCCATGCATCGTTCTATTCCAGCGATGCGACCGTTCAGTCCTACCGACCAAAGATTTTGTTCAACACCACCAACATCACGACCCTTTCCATCACCCCAACCGGAACGGTCACCACCGACGCTGATACCACGGTGAACTTCAATTCAGTCGCATACGACCACCTCTCGATGGTGCAAAGTCCGCCCGTTGAGTGGTTTACAACCAGCGGAAGTATTGGAAGCAACGGGTTGTTCACGCCCACAGCAGCGGGCGTGCACACCGTTTCTGCGTGTTTCGGCTTGGTGTGTGGTGAACAAAACGTGACGGTCACGCCGGGGGCTCCCGATGAATTATTGGTCACGCCTGTAACGGCTACCATCACGGCGGATGAAACGCTGACCATCACCGCATCCATGGTTGACCAACACGGAAACCCTGTTCCCGGTGAAGCCATCACCTTCACGCCAACCAACGGCAGCATGAGTGCAGTGATGCCCAATGTGTTCCAGCCTTATGCCGTTGGAACCCATGTGGTACGTGTCCAGCACACCTCATCGGGTGAATTTGTTGATGTGAGTGTCACGGTAAACCCCGGTGCCCCTGACCGCTTTGATTTGAGCGGTTGTGCCGGTACCGTTCCTGCTGGCGTGTGGTGCGACATCACGGCTGACCTCTACGACCAATTTGACAACCCATTGGACATTTCCGCAGCCGGTAACCTCACGTGGACCACCACCAACGGCAATTACTCGGAAATGAATCAGCAGTACTTCCCAGACCATGTTGGTGTCTGGTGGTTGAACCTTTCGTCCGTTTCAGGGGCCGCTGCTTCGCTGATGATCACGGTTGGTCACGGTCAAATTGCCTACCTTGAGTTGAACGTCTCCGCCACGTCCATCACTGCTGATGACCGTGTTTACATCAACACCACTCGGGTTGATGTCAGAGGCAACCGCCTTCCTGTGGTTTTGCCCGCTGACAATTGGACGCGCATCGCTGACGGCCAATTGAACCCCGGTGCTCCGGCCATTTGGGACCCTGTTGGACAAGGCTCGAAGGTTCTTGAGGCACGGTATGAAACAACGCTGGCCTCGGTGACCATCACCGTCACCAAAGGAGCGATTCAAACACTACGCCTTGAGGTGGACGATGTCATATCAACCTGGCAGCACTTTGACTTGACCGCTGACGAAACGTTGGAGGCAGAGGTCTTCGCCATTGATGCAAAAGGCAACCAATGGTCTATCCTCGCCAACTGGAGTTTGACACACCCAACGATGGGTGACTCCTCCAACTTCCTCGAAGTCTTGGTCGGTGACGCCACGACCTTCACGCCGTACTTCGCCAGCGAAGACCATTACACACTTACAGCCTCGTTCGACGATGGAACCAAGGTCCACGCAGTAAGCATCAACATGACCGTTGACCACGGGTTCCTTCATACGGTGAGCATTCGCGGTACGGCCAACAATCCCGATGCAACCACCGGTGCCGTGTTTGAGATGACCGCTGACTACGCCGTTGATTTCCTTTCGGACCTCTACGATGCAGATAACAACCGCATTGATGCAGAAACCTTGACTTGGCTTGAGGTCAACGAAGCCACTGGCCAAACGAAGGACATTACCACCGATTTGTTGCTCAACGACATGCGATGGGAAGCCACCACGGTGGGTGAATGGACCATCCAAGCCTACAGCATCAGTGGAACCGGCTTCAACATCTCAGACAGCATCACCATCACCGTGTTGCACGGTGTCGCCGTAACGGTGGCTGCTGATGCTTCGGTGACCACGCCAACGGCTGGCGACCGTGTTGACATCTTGGTCACGGGTACCGATTCAGATGGCAATCAATTCGCCCAAAATGTGGTGTGGACTGAAAACGGCGGTACTGTTCCAACGCTCAACATCATCACCACGACGGACGGCACCTACTCCTACGACGCAGAGGTTGCCGGGCTGCACACCTTGGTCTACGCAGCAGGTGGAGCGACTTCCACCTTGGAAATCACCGTCTCTGCACAGAACACCGTTGCCCGACTTGAGGTGAACCTCAGCCGAACAAGTCTCGAGCAACTTGAGAGTTTGGACATCAGTATTCGTGCCTTTGATGCCTTTGACAACGAAATCGATGTCCCCGGTAGCGTCAAGGTGGATGCTACAGGACGAGGTACCGCTCGCATGGTGGCATCAAACGAGTGGACTGTGACGACGCTTGATGACGGACCGCAAACCATCACCATCAGCGTAGGTGCGGTTCGTGTCAACGAAGAAATCAACGTCGTTGGTAACTTCAAGGGCTTCTTTGAGGCCGGCGGTACCCTGTATTACGTTGGTGCGGCTTTGCTTGCGCTGGTTGCCGTCGTGTTGCTGGTCTTGTTGGTCATGTTCTTGCGCTCCGGCGTGGACGATGACTGGGACGACGAAGACGATGATGACGATGATGGACGCCCATCAGGCCCATCCGGTCCAGCACCCGGTCCATCCGGTCCAGCACCCGGCCCATCCGGCCCCGCACCCGGTCCATCGGGCCCCGCACCCGGTCCATCCGGGCCTCCTGCAGAAGCAGAAGAAAAGGAACCTGAAGAGGAAGAGGCACTTGAGACGAGCTTTGACGACGACGGTACGGAATGGTGGGAAGACGAAGACGGCACATGGTGGTACCGCGAGCAAGGCGTTGAAGAGTGGCAAGAATACACCGAGTGATTCGAGGTGATTGAATTGTCAAACGTCAGGGTTGTCTTTGCACTGGTCCTCGTGACCCTGCTGTGCTCTGCTCTTCCCGCACCGCTGGCAACGCTTTCGGATGAAAACGTCGTCCAACGTTCAGGTACACCGGATCGTGTGGTTATCGATGCACCGCCTGCAACGATGTCGGCCGATGAGGTCGTGGTGTTTGACGCCCTCATTTACGACGCCGTCAATAACGTTCTCACGGGTGACATCTCGTGGAGCGTGAGTAACGGGAGTATCAACGACGACGGCATGTTCTTTCCTTGGGCCTCTGGATTGGTTGAAATCACGGCTGAGCATAACGGACTGAAAGGAACCCACAACATTACTGTAGAGCCCGGTGTTGCAACAGGCATTGAAATCACAAGCCTCATCTTTGGTGCCAGAGAAACCGCTAACCTTACTGCCGACTTGCTTGATGGCCGAGGCAACAGCGTGGCCGGTTCAACGGGCTTGGTGTGGGACATCGATGGTCATTACATTGGTCACGGTACACCGAACTGGACGCCTGACCAGACCGGAGAGTTCACCGCGCGTGTTCGCTACAATCAACTTGAGGATGTCGCCACGATCACGGTCCGAGCCGGTCAACCCCACGCCTTTGCGTTTGATTCAAACCTCAATGTTCGTGCGGGGACTTGGACGACCATCGTACCTCGCCTCGTGGACATCAACGGCTACGAGATGCCGCTTGCTGAAGCAGGCCCGATTGCATGGTTTGCGCAAAATGGGACGTTCAATGCCCAAGGCGAGTACCATGCAATCAACACAGGAAAGTGGTTGATTTCTGCCACGGCAGGCAACATTACCGGTAGTACAACGCTCTCCGTGATTCCCGGAGATGCGGTGGCATCCGAGTTGCAGTTCGCCAACAATCCTGAGACTTTCCTCGCAGGCGAATCCTACGAAGTCCTGTTTGAACGTCGAGACGTCAACGGCTACATCGGTTTTGTTTCTCCATCCATTGAAACGCTGACTGCCAGTTCCGGCGGTCTATCGGTGGATGATGAAATGCGGGTCTACTGGAATCCATCCTCCACCGGTGATGCTACCCTCTCTGGCAAAGACGGCACGGTTTCTTCATCCCTTACGGTTCAAGTTGAACACGGGCGAGCCATCGACATTCGTTTCCAAACTTCACCACCGTTCCCCTCTGCAGGTGACCAGGTGGTGCTTGAACTGCAAGCCGAAGATATCAAGGGAAATCGTTGGGTTGTTCACGGCAACATCACCATGACCATGGGCGATGAGGCAGCGGTCACATCCTCAACTTCGTACACGCTCATACAGGCCACAACCGCCCAGTCTTGGAGATTTGATGGAAGTTGGTTCGACAACACAACCGGAGCCATGTTTGTTGCCGATACGATGTTTGATGTGCAACCAGGCCGGTTGGCCTTCATCACCCTTGCAGGTGATGGGGCGCAGGTTCCTGCTGATGGCGAGTTGGACCTTGCACCTACCTTTTTCGACGCCCATGGCAATCAGCTTGACGACATCACGCTCAACTGGTCTATTGATGGTGAAGATATTACGCTTGAGATGTTACTCAACAACGGCCGTTGGGTCGCCACCTCTCTGGGCGGTCATGAACTCAGAGTGAACGCCGACGGTGTCTTCGCAACCGTTCGAATCACGGTGGTTGCTGGAACGGCCCATGCCCTTCAAACGGATGTTGAAGAACGCTTGATTGTCAAAGCCGGCCAACCGTTTGACATCTTCATTCAAGTCGTGGACATCAACGGCAACATCGCTGAATCCACAGATGTCACGACGACCCTCAATACCTCCATAGGCGAATTGCAAACCTCTCCAACGGGCCTTGGCTTCTGGCAGTTCACCGGCAAGCAGGTCGGTGAATATGACTTGGTCATCCAAGAATCTGGTGCAGTGCATGTGCTGCCGCTGACCATCGAGGCGGGTACACCCATTCGTATTCAAGCCAGTATGAACCGTGAATTCATCGCAGAAGGTGATGTGGTGTTGATGAACGCCTTTGGCACCGATGTTTACGGAAACACCCTCACCATCCCACGCGCCAACACCAGTGTTACGTGTACATCAGGCGAAGTGAGCTTTGTGACCAACGGTACATGGGAGGTCGATGTGGAAAACGGCGGCACCGACCGGTCGTGCACCATCCGTTGGAACGGTTTGCTGGCTCAAACATTCTACGATGTTGACGAAGTCCTGTTGGGCGGTGCGGTTGGCTCCACCAATACGGCCATGACCATGGCAGCGGTATTGCTTGGATTGCTGTTGGCTGTCTTGGTGGTGTTGACTCGAAAAGCCGCTGAGGTCGAAAAAGAGGCTTGGATGGACGAAGCCTTTGGTGAGGATGAGGATGAAGACGAAGAACACGAGCGTATCGTGACGAGTGTGGAGGATGAAACACCCGTTCACGAGCGCCACGGTTTGACCGAAGCATCGATGAAAGAACTCGCCAAGGAAGCAGGACGGCTTGGCGTCATGCAAGCCACACCCTCAACCACACAAGGTCAGACCGGTTGGTACGTTGATGTCTCCGAGGAACTCCAATATTGGGAAGTGACGCCGACCGGTGAATGGATTCGTCATGAGTGAATTCAGTCCTCTGTGAGTTTCTCATAGGTGAGGAAGAACTCATCGATCTCAATCACACCGTCTTCGTTCTTGTCAGCGTTGTGGAAAATCGCACGGGATTCGTCGTTGGTGTATTCAAAGCCCAAAGCCTTGAGGGCATTCTGGAATTCCTTGAGTGTCAGATGATTCTTCTTGCCATAATCGGCAGCATGGAAGGCTGCAACACGACGGTCGTGCTCGGAAAGCGTGGCTGTGCCGAATTGTTGGGTAAAGGTCTGGAAGGGCGTGTGTTGGGCAATGTAGTGCTTGCGCCCATAGAGGTAGTAGGTGCAAAGGCCGGCAACGACAGCCGCACCGCCACCAATAAAGGCCTTGGAACCCATCAGCGAAATCAAGAACGCCCCTGCGATGATACCCCATAGGTTGAGGTAAGGGTAGAGCGGTCCACTGTAAGCAGGTTTCCAATCGTGTTCCTCGCTGGTTTGGCGAAGGACGATGACGCAAGAATTGATGAGCATAAAAATCATGATTTTGAAGCCCGAAGCCAATTTGACCACGTCCTTCAATGGAACAAAGAGGATGGCTAACCCCATGGCAAGACCTGTCAAGATAATCGGTATGTGAGGCGTTTCAAAGCGTACATTCACGTCTTCCAGCGATTGCGGAAGCAGGTTGTCTCTTGACATAGCGAACAAGAAACGCGATGAAGCCAGCACGCCAGCAAGCGCCATGGAGATCATGGTCAACACCGAAATGATGGCCACAACGACCCCAAATTTGGTGCCGGCAAGGTGAGTGGCAAACACCGAGATGGGGTTCTCAATCGCCTTTCCATCCTGCATCCACCATTCACCGGGCATGGCCGCCATCATCGTGAAGGCAAGTGCTGTGTAGAGCACCGTGGCAATAGCGAGTGATAACAAGATGCCTTGAGGGAGGTTCTTTTCTGGCTCTTTGACCTCATCGCCGATCGCCGCAACTTTGGTGACACCGGCATAGGCAACAAACACAAAGGCTGCCGTTTCAGCTAAGGTCCAGACATCTGTGTTGAAGGCTCCTTGGACCGGTATTGAAGCATCAAAGTCAGCGGAAAACAAGGCCATGATGCACATCAACACCAACAAGCCAACCGTGGTAACAACAATCGGAGTTTGAATGGCCTTGACTTTTGACACACCCAAAATGTTGACCACCGTGATGAGGACAAGGGCTGAAAGGGAAAGTGTGTACATGTCCATGTCCAAATTGAAGTAGGTCGTGACGACGACGAAATAGGCCGAAAATCCAATCAGTGCAAAAGCTGATTTGAGCAGAAACGACGACCAAAGGCCCAATCCGCTGATGGTTCCAATGAGGGGTCCATAGGTGCGCTCGAGGAAGACATAGGACCCTCCACTGGTTGGCATGCCCGAAGAAAGTTCGGCTTTGGAAACAGCACCCGGCAAGACGACAGAAGCGGCGAGGAGAAAGGCCAACCAGATACCCGGGCCCATGATTTCTGCAGCGAAGGTTGGCGTGACAAAGATGCCTGGTAACATCGCGGACAGGGAGATGATGACCACGCCAACCAAACCAATGGTGCGTGCAAAGGTGGTTTTCAAGGTCGTTGAAGCACCTTTGATGTCGCCTGAAATGACAGACTTCACAAGTTGCTCAACAGAACTGTTTGGCATATTTATCCCCGAATTTCAACCATGAAATGGTTCCTTATTGGTGGCAAACCGCCGTATCATATTAGCCGTTTGTTTCAGAGTGTAGCGAGATTCCCGAAAAACGGAAATCACTGAGGCATGTGAACAATCACCTTCATCTCCACAGCGATTGGGGTAGGAAGGGCATCAATAGCGAGGGTGGTGCGGGTTGGTCCAACTTTCCCGAGCGTCTCAGCCCACACTTCGTTGTATCCCGAGAAATCTCGTTTCATGTCGACCAAAAAGGTCGTGACATCAACGATTTGTTCCATTGTAGCTCCTGCTTCCTCAACGATTCGTCGCACATTTTCGACCACGGCATGTGTTTGTGCTTTGATATCGTAGGGGAGTGGGTCGCCGTTTTCGTCATGAATTGGTCCACCCGGGATGGCGTTGGTTCCCGGTTGGCGAGGCCCTACACCCGAAAGAAACAGCATATCGCCGACTTTGCGAGCGTGGGGATAAGCGCCGACCGGTTTGGGTGCTTCTTTGGTGTTGACCGAACCTTCTGCTTCGGTCGGGTCCCAGAGGTCTGGGCCGGCATTTGATGTTGGCTCATTTATCTCTTGAGGGGGTTCCGCTGAGGCATCATCTACGGTATCGAGCACGCCCCGCTCACCGTGGAAGTACTCCACGTCGTCCTCATCGTATTCTTTGTCCCCGACCCCTGAAGACACTGGGTCGAGCGATACTACGGCGCCTCCCGCCCCATGAATGGCTTCGTAGGCCAACACCTTGCCCGTGAGGTCGTTTCGGTTGCCGTTCATGGCCGAGAGCCACCACATGGGTTTGAACGCCACAACCTTCTGAACACGAATTTGTTGGTGAATGGTTCGGGAGAGTTGACCCACATCCTCCAAGCGACCTTGCTCAAGGAATTCCAGAATCTTTCGGTTCCATTCATCGTCCTTAAGCGAATGAATCTTGTCGTCGCCGGGGGAAATGAAATCCGTGAACATACGATTGGATAGGGACATGGCCGTGACGGCGACCGCCCGACGGCCTTGAGCCCGAATGACGTCCAAACAGGATTTTGCAAGCACCGTGGTCTCGCTGCGGTTGGCATACATGTTTGACGAGACGATGACGGCAGGTATGGTGTTGTCAGGATTGAGCAGGGTGAGGGCGACCACAGAGCCAACATCAATGGGGAAGCCTTTGTAATTCACACAACGACTTTGAAGTCCACGGTTACGATTTGCATCGTCCCATGCATGGGCAAACTCGGCATCGATGTTGAAGGAGTAATGAATGGAACCGAGGTCGTGAAAATCGTGGTCCACCATGACCCATTCAGGGTTGGGGTCAGCCTGGATTTGATGCCCGATAATGGACGGCCAAGTGGTGGAGTAAACGATGATGAGGTCGGCTTCCAACTCGCGAATTCTTTGCGCAGCTTGGTCAAAAGCATCACGAAGTCTGCGCCAACCGGGGTTTTGGTCTGGTGCGAGCACGGTGTGTGGATGGACGGGCACCACAAACGATGCGACGACTTCACCTTGGCTCATGCTTCGCTCACCTCATGGGCGTGGCAAGGCCATTCAACGACGGCGTTTCCAGTTCCGATGATGGTGCCGTACCCGTGCAAAATTGCTGGATAAGACGGGACGCCAAGCGTTGAGAGCAACCAAGACAAGCCCCCTCCATCGCTTTCAGCGATGGCTTGCTCGGTAAATTCTGGCATTTCATCCAGAATGCGTTGGGCTTGACCTGTCCGCATGTACTCGATCATGCGCATATCCCAAAGGTGCATGGCATGGCTCGTGATGTGCTCTCGGCTCATGTCTTCTGGGACATCCGATTCCGTGGTGAAGTGGCGGTGAGACAGTGAATTGCTGGCCAGCACCACGACCCGTTTGCCGCTGGCTTCAATGGCTTTCCTCGTGACGCGACCCAATTCAATCATGATCTCTTGCATGACTTCGACGGAATAGTAGGCCGTGGAGCGGTTGCTTGAAATGACAACCAAGGGTTTGTCCCAATCGGGATTGAACAGGTGGCCGGTGGTGATGGTGCCGTAATCAACACGGAAGTCTGGATTTTCCATCATCTTCACAGGAAGGCCGGCCGCTTCTGCTTCGTCGTGAATGGCTTTGGCCAAGTCGACGTCCACGTTCATGTCGTAATGGTAGCGAAACAAGTTGGGGAAGACCGGGTCAACAGACAGGCCCTCAAAATGGGGCAGGCCGAGAAAGTGGGTTCCCACATATGTCTGCCAGTGAGGAGAGAGCAGAACGATGGCGTCGTATTCAATCTCGGCAAGCGAAGCACGGAGACGTTCGTATCCCCAACGCAATTGTTCCCAACCACCTTCGGCAACAGGTTCGTTTTGAGGGGGATTTTCCGCATAGACCAAATGAGGCGGATGAGGAGCAATGCACCCCGCCACAATCGTTCCTTTGCCCATGACCAACCGAAACCGCCGAGGTTTAATTCACCATCGCATTGAAGCGCACGGTAAAGCAACACCAAGCCCTAAACGGAGGCTTGACTTGGCCAGTCCATGGAGGGCGAGGAGAACCCTGTTTCTATCCCACTTCACCCTTCACCCAACATACCAACTTCAGCCACATGGAGTGAAACATGGACGAACGTTGGCTTTCCAGCCGTCTTCGGGGCGGTGGTCGGCGGTGCCTGGCAGTGGGGTGTTCAGCCCCATTTAACCTACGATTTGCCCAATCCCGTACAAGCTGCGTTGTTGCTGATGCTCCTCCTCTCGCCTCTCCTGCACTGGAAATTAACACCGCACGAGCAAGCACGCTGGTTGGAATATTTGGGTGGCTCCGCCTTCCTTGGATTGTTCTTTATCGCCGTTTGGATGACAGGCTATGGCGGTTTCATTTGTGGTGGCTACCTCGCCATTGTGGGCTGGATATGGGTCAGCACCTCGTGGTGGAGGTTCCATTTGCCGCCCTTCCGGTTGGCCATCTGGCACACATTGGGCGTGAACATCGGCGCACTAACGGGGTCGTTGCTCACGTACAACATGTTGGGATAATCACGACGTGTAGGATTCCTCATCGTTAGGGAAATCACCTGAACGAACGTCGTCGCAATAGGCTTTCAGCGCTCCATCGATTTCTTCGGCGAGGTTGAGGTAGCGTCGCAGGAAGCGGGGCGAGAAATCCATGGTGATGCCAAGAACATCGTGTAGAACCAAGACTTGTCCGTCCACATCGGGTCCAGCACCAATGCCTATGGTGGGAATGGTCAAGGCTTCTGAAACACGCTTGGCTAAGTCACGAGGAATTTTTTCCAAGACAATGGCGAAGCAACCGGCTTCCTCGAGCACTTTGGCGTCGGCAATGAGTTTCTCTGCCTCTTCTTCCTCTTTGGCTCGTACCGAATATGTTCCGAATTTGTAAATGGATTGTGGGGTCAAGCCAAGGTGACCCATCACTGGAATGCCAGCAGTTAAGATACGCTGCACCGATTCAACGATTTCAGCACCGCCTTCCAATTTGACGGCATGGCCGCTAGACTCCTTCATGATGCGGATGGCCGAGTCAAGGGCTTGTCGAGAGTTTCCCTGATAGGTGCCAAACGGCATGTCAACCACAAGCAGCGCACGGTCAACCGCACGTTCAACGCATTGGGCGTGATAGATCATGTGGTCAAGGGTCATAGGGACCGTCGTGGCTTGCCCCGCCATGACATTGGATGCCGAATCGCCCACCAAGATGACATCGATGCCGGCCTGGTCCACGAGGCGAGCAAGCGAGTAATCATACGCCGTGAGCATGGTGATTTTTTCACCGGCTCGCTTCATTTCTTGAAGCGTGTGCGTCGTCACTTTGCGTGCGGCGCCGTAAACGGACATGGTCCTGCCAGCGGCCGTGCTGTTTTCAAATCCTCGCCTGCACTCACTCATCCTCGTGAACGAAGCCCTCAAGCTGTTGACGTAATTCGTGCACCGCCTCCTCGGCGGTGGTGCACGCCAAGAGTTGCTGACGGGCCTCTAGGTCGTTTAAACACAGGGCGGCGACGTTGTAGACAGAGGCCCGCCGTTCGCTGATTTGCTCTTCGCAAATGGACGAGACCCAGTTCTCCAAGGTGGTGGTGTCCACATTCATCCCTTGACCAGCGCGGTGGATGAGGCGTGTCGTGACGAGGCGAAGGTAGTCTTGCTCTTCTTGACTCAGGACGCCTTCTTCACTGAGGTAACTGACGTTGGCGGAGATGTACAGGCGATGATGAGGGTGGTCCTCTGGTATCCGCTGAAGCAAACTGTGGACATCAGGAGCGATACCGTGTTCCACCAAATCGGCCAAACTGGGGTCGTTGAGCGGAGGAAGGGCTGGTTCAATGACGTCCTCAATGAAGAATCGCCGACCACCGCTGATGGTGATGAAGTGGTTCATACCCCTTGTTTCATGGTTGACGATGATGGCTTCGCAGCCGTGGCGCCTTGGACCGTCCCACCCATTGGTTGGCTCAAAGGGGTCGTTGAGCACCAATCCAAAGGGACGCTCGTCAAGGATGCAGGTGTCCAGCATCTGACGATATCGTGGTTCAAACACCCGAAGTTCCTGCAATTCTCCGGGAAACAGGACCATCGGCAGGACAAACAGCGGGAGGCCCTCTTCGTCCATGATGCGACAAGCGTGGGGAGGCCTTTGAAGGTGTGTTCTTAGGGTTGTTGAACGCAAATGTTCGTCAATTCAGAAAAGAAACCAATGGACCAGGCGCCACCTTCCCGTCCCACTCCCGACTGTTTGACGCCACCAAAGGGTGTTCGGAGGTCACGGTTCAGCCAGGTGTTGACCCAAACGATGCCTGTCTCAATGCGTTGGGCAAAGGCGTGCCCGCGCTCAATATCGCCTGTCCAGACCGAGCCCGCCAGCCCGTACTCGGTGATGTTGGCCATTTCAACCGCTTCGTCTTCGGAGTGAAAGGCATGCAAGGTGACGACTGGACCGAAAATTTCCTCGGTAGCCGTGCGCGACGAAGCACTGAGATTTCCGATGACCGTGGGTCGCAAAAAGGCCCCTTGTGCTGGAACACCAGAGACTGGAGCTTGTTGGCTGGTGCCACCTGTAAGCAGCGCCCCTCCTTCCTCAAGACCGAGTTCAATGTAGGATTCGACTTTGGCTTTGTGCTCTTGACTGATGACCGACCCCATGGTGGTGGTTTCCAGCCTTGGGTCGCCCACATGAAGTTGCTCAACGGCTGAGACAAATTTCTCTTTGAAACTCTCGTAAATGGAGGCGTCCACCAAAACACGAGAGCCGCACAAGCACACTTGGCCTGAGTTGGTGAAGGAGGCACGAACAATACCGTCCATGATGTCGTCAAGGGGCGCATCGTCAAGCACGATGGTGGCGTTTTTCCCGCCCAATTCCAAGGAGAGTTTCTTGAACATCGGCGCGGCCGTTGCGGCGACAATTTTGCCTGTCGCCGTGCCTCCTGTAAACGAGATGCCTCGGATGTCGGGATGTTCAACAATGGCTTGTCCAACATCAGGTCCATACCCGTGAACGAGGTTGAACACCCCTGCGGGTAAGCCGATGTTTTGCAGTGTTTGAGCGAGGAAGTGGGCCGTGAGCGGCGTCAGTTCAGATGGCTTGGCCACGATGGTGTTGCCCATCAACAAAGCCGGGGCGACTTTCCACGAGAGCAAGTAGAGCGGCAAATTCCACGGTGTGATGAGACCGACAACGCCTACGGGCGAGCGATGAACGTAGTTGATAGCGCCATGGTCGGTGAAGGTCTGCGAGGGGAGTTCTTTGGCGTAGTCGGCAAAAAATCTGAAATTGGCAACGGAGCGAGCCGCATCGACCTTCCGTGCCAGGGATATCGGTTTGCCAGTATCCAAGCTCTCGAGTTGGGCAATGGTTTCGGCATCTGCCTCCAGAGCGTCAGCGATGGTATACAACCATCCAATCCGTTCCTCAAGCGTCGTGGCCCCCCAAGCACCAGCAGCCGCAGTGGCTGCGTCGGTCGCCGCCTGAACATCGCCCGCAGAGGATTGCGGGAGTGTGGTGATGACCTCGCCTGTGGCCGGATTCACGGTGTTGAGGGTCAAGCCGGACTGCGCGGGGACAAAGGCTCCGTTGATGAAATTCAATACGGGATCCATCATTCCACCTCGGGATTGAAATGCCAGCGGTCTCGGTCAGGGTCCCATTCGTCCCAAGTAGGGACCGTTTCGAGCACGTCCACATAGTGCTCGGGAACAATGCCCGGTACAATGAACGCTTTTTGCCGGTGCAACGGGTAAGGATTACGAAGATTGATGCCCAACACGCCCAGCAGGGCGCGGGCAACATACCAAGTCGCTTGGGAATTCCAGCCGTGTGCGATTTTCACAACGATGCCCAGGCCTTTCGGGTAATCGGGATGCTCAATGGCCATGCCGAGCAACCCGTCTGCTCCCTCCTTGGCGATGACCTTTCCTTCACCGGCCTTCAAAATCGTGGAGTCCAATCGGTTGAAGCCGCCCACTAGGTCTGGATGGCGAACCATCGCCTCCCAAATCCAATCGTCGTTTTTATCCCGTACGAGGCCAGCATAAATCTGCGCCAATTCGGAAACGGTGTTGGAGACGGTGGGTAAGCCGCATCCGTCCTTGGCGATGCGGAGAGGCTTCCAATCCGAACCCAAGTAGGTGCGCAATTGCTCCATGTAGGCGTGAAACACTTCGTGGGTGGGCAGCGTGTAACCAGCACGTTTCCATCCTTTTTTGCGGCACCCACGTAAGATGGCGGCGTGTTCACCCGAACAGGTGTGGAACCAACGTCGTGGACGACGAACCTGCCGACCAAATTGAATCAAGGGAACATCAAGAGGCGTGAGCATCAACGGCCATTCGGATTCATTGAGCAAGGATTGTGCAGCCGCAACGTGTTCGGTATCGCCGTTGTGCGAAGCCACAGCAATGGCCTTTTGCTCCCATGAGCAATCTTCGAGTTCTTCGGTGAAGGCCTTGAGCATGAAGGGTTTCATCATCGAGCGGCCGTAGCACAAGACATTGCCACCAAAGGAGTGGATCACTTCATCCCCATGCGCCCACGCGACGGCGCCGTGAATCGTGGTTTCTGAAACACCGTTTCGTCGGTAATCAACCAGTGGCTCCCACGCCACTTCACGGCCGGTTGGAATGCCCTCCACCTGCTCACCCAGCGGTGATTGAGGGTACATGGCGGAGCCGGGTTTTCCCGGTTGTACCGCCGAGTAAGTGTCGTGACGAATGCCCATCTCATTCACCTCGCAAAAGTTGCTCCACCCGAGGCACCACCTGCTGCATGTAGGCGGTCATGTTGCGGCAGACTCGGTCGGAATCGTGATTGAAGAAATCAAACCACGCCATAATGCGGTCTTCGGGATGGAAGCGCTCAACCATTTGCTGCGCCACGTCTTCTACATTCCCAATCAGGGCATTGTTGGCAGCCCGGTTCACTTTGTCGGGGTCAATGGTGCCCTCCAAGGCGTTCCAATATGCACCCAATGCTTCGTCTGCTTCTCGCTTTGCCGCAAGTGTTTGCTCCTCAGCGGACAACCCCTCCTCTGCATTGAGAAAGACGAAACTCGTTCGGGGCATGTCACTCCGCTGCCATGCTCCCCCATCGGGATGGTAAACTTCCGCCATGCGTGCATGCGTGCTGTCGATGACTTCAGGCGAGGTGATGGAGAGGTTGAACACCTTCACGGGCAGAATGGTGTTGACAAACTCCTGGGCGTGAGGGTCATGCGTGCCGGCGACCAATCGAAGCAACTCCCTTCGGAAGTTGGTCGGTACGATTTTGAGGTCCTCAAAGACATAACGAGAAGGTATGTGAATCTCATCGGGCCGTTCGCTCAACGCCTCAAATTCAACGGCAGCATCCTGTACTGAAGCCCAATCGTCGTCGCTTCTGAAGTTGGCACGGGTCAAAACCGTTGGCCGAACCATCGTCGAGTTGATGACGTCCCCCCGCAGCAAGCGGAGGAAAATTTCCGAAGCCTCAAGGAAAATTTGTCCCCGAAGAGCCGGCCAAGCCGCTTCTTCGATGGCGTTTCGTGGAACCACGCCGTAGGGACGGGCCATGAACTCAAAGCGACCTGCTGAAAATCCGACGTGAAGGCAACGATGTTCGTCTTCATCAAGGCCGTGCAGGCTCAGAACATTGGCAATGCGTTCTGCTTGTGCGATGGGGCCACCTGATGCAAGGATGGAGATGACAGCACTCCCGATGTGAATGTTGGATGTTCGGCGGAAGGATTCCAAGGCCAATTGGGGGAAATCGGTGCAAAGCCCAACTTCACCTTTCCAATGCGGGACGACGGGTTGCTGGTTGCTTTTCTGCGTCTCTGTCGACAGATGGGCTTGAGCGATCCAACCGGTCCCAAAACCAAGTTTGTCAGCACAGGTCAGTTGTTGGAAGTAATTCCTCAACATGGTGGCTTCGTCGGGAAGGTGACCCGCTGCATCGGGGGTTTGGGAGATGGAGAAGAAGATGTCATGCTCCATGCCGCTCACCCGTTTCCTCCCACGGAGCCATGGCTCATAATGGGTATGGCGCCTTAGGCTGCTCCCTCGTCTTGAGGTTGATTCATCAGTTCTGTCAAATCATGGATGCGCTGACGGAGTTGGGCGGGTGCGGGAACATCTTCACCGATAAATTCGTGCAAGGCATCCGAGAGTACCAACATCGCTGTTTCGTAATCCTGCTGGATTTCAGCAAGGTCCGCCAAGCCCCACCGGGCCACCAATTGTCCTGACAAACTGCCGAACTCCCCCGCTCGCTCGAGCGACTGCGTGAATAAATCGTGGGCTGCTCCAAATTCCCCGATGGTTGCTTGACAGTGCGCTAAATCGGCCATGGCTTCCATTTGGCCTTCTTCGTCCTTGAGTTTGATGAGCAATTCAAGCCGGTCGGTCCCAATGGCGATGGCCGAACCTTCGTCGTGCTGACGCTTAGCAATGGTCATCAACAATGCCATGCCGTACGCCATTCCTTCTTCGTCTTGGATGGCACTTCGAAGCGTGAGGGCGCGTTGGGCGGTGGTGCGCGCCTCATCCAAGTGCCCCTCAGAAAGGTAGACCAAGGCAACGTAATGCTGAACAGCGGCCGTCAGCGCTTGGCCGTTTTCCATCGCTTCCGTTTCTTCAGCCAAGCGGAGAAAACTGTCAACGCCGGCGTTCATCAGTTTCAACCCCTCAAAACGAGCCCATCCACGCTCTTCATCGTTGGTCGCCACCAAGGTGGCTTGGTCAAGAAGTCGCTCCACCAGCCCCTCGTCACCCAATTCCTTGGCGAGGGGCATCAAACGCAGGGCGAGCGAGGTGTTGATGTGGTCCATGGAACCACCGGCCGTTAGCATGTCCAATATCTGACGCGCACGTTCCGGCGACACTTCCCCGTCCATGGTTTCACCTCAAATGGAACGAAGTCGACCACCGTCTACGGCAAGGCTGACGCCACGGATGCCTCCAGAAGCCGGCAGACAGAGGAACGTGATGGCGCTGGCGGTCTCCAACGGGTCAATCAGTCGGCGAATCGGCACTTGATTCAACCAGCTATCACGAACATCATCGGCGGATTGTCCAGTTCGTTCTTGGATGGATTGAGAAAGACTCCCGAGGCGTTGGGTATCGGTGAAGCCCGGCAAGACGTTGTTGATGGTGATGCAGGGGGGCAGTTCGTTGGACAAAGACTTCGCCCACGACGCCATGGCGCCTCGCAAGGTGTTGGACAAGCCGATGTTTGGAATTGGTTCCTTCACCGAGGTTGAGATGATTTGCACGATGCGCCCAAACCCCTCTCGTTCCATGGAGGGTACAGCAGATTGAACAAGCGAATGGGCCGCGTGAAGATGGCGTTTGAACGGGGCCTCAAAATCTTCGACAGTGTTGTTCAGCAACGGGCCACCAGGAGGGCCACCTGCATTGTTGATGAGGATGTGAACCGGGCCCAAGGTCTCCTCGGCGGAGGTGAAGGCAGAGGCGATGCTGTCCGTGTCCTCAAGGTCCAGCATGATGGCTTGGTGCCTTCCATGACCAAGTTCACTCAACGTGGCGCACAAGTCGGTCAAGGCCGCACCGTTGCGCGCACACACCGTGAGATTCGCTCCAGCCTTGGCCAGCATTTTTGCCGTGGCCTCTCCAATACCTTGACTCGCACCGCAGACGAAGGCGTGCTTACCAGCAAGAGCCGAGGGAGAGTATGGGAAGTCACTGCCGAGCAGGTCCATGTTGAGGCGAGGTCGCCGTAGGTCATAGGCCTTAGCATCACAGCCAATCAAGAATGGTGTTGAGTTGAACCAGCCAATCGTCGGAAGCAACATCGATGATATCGTAGTGGTTGCCCGGCAACCATACTTTCTGAACATCGGCCCCTTTTGCTTTCATCACGCGAGCATATGTTTCAGACTGTTCCAACGGCACATCTTCATCCTGTTCACCGTGGAAAAGCAACACGCTCGTGTTCGGTGGATGGTCCACCGGATTGAGTTGCCTCCACAGGGTTTCGTTCTCTTCGGGAGAACACCCAATCCATCGGCGTACGGCGTCTCCTTCATCGGACAATCGGGCATGGTCAGCACCGACCAAATCGGAGATGGGTGCTTGAGCAATCGCAAGCCAAGGCCGCCGTTCCGCTTTGGCGCTCATCAACAAGGCCAAATGACCACCGGCCGAATGCCCCATCACCATGGAGCGGGTGATGTCAATACCTGGCAACAGCGAAAGTTGCCCCCATGCGCGAAGCACGTCGGAAAGGGTGTCCATCCAGACGCCTTCGTCACCATCTTTCCAACGCTTGAATTCGATGTTCCACGCCGCCACACCGGCTTCGGCCAAGTCCATAGCGATGGGTTGCATCAGGTCCAAGCTGTACTGTTCTTTCCAAAATCCACCATGGATGAGCATGATGCAGGGTATGCCTTCGTCCCGCTGGTAGGCAGACGGATCATCGGGCATGTAGAGGTCCGCCACTTGCCAGGGTTCTGCCCCCCATTGCATGCGGTCAACGGCCATGCACCCAACCACGGGCCGTGGGCTAAGACGCTTGTGATGCTCAACGACTGTTCCTCAGGGGCAGTACCTTCGGAGGTCACGTGGAAACAGCACGGTTTCACGCACATTTTTCGCTCCGGTGAGTTTCATCAATATTCGTTCAACGCCCAATCCCCAACCAGCGTGGGGAGGCACACCGTGGCGGAATCCTGCGACATAAAATTCGAATTCCTCGGGGTCGAGGTCCATTGAACGAAGGTTGTTGACAAGGACTTCAATACGGTGCTCCCGCTGTCCGCCTGAGGTCATCTCGTCCCTGCCGAAATTCAGGTCAAAGCCGCGCGAAAGTTGCTCCCCGGTACTCCCCACCTCGCCTTCGATGTGGTGGATGTAGAAGGGCTTGAGCGACATGGGCCAGCGCGGAAGAAAATAGAATTGAGGGAGGTCTTGGGCCAAGAGGTCGGAATTCTCAGCATCAATGTCGTCGCCCCACTCGATTTTCCCACCTTTCTCCTTGATGATACGAATGGCGTCGTCGTACTCCACTCTTGGAAACGGGAGTTCGGGAACGATGATCTCAATCGGCTCTTCGTTTTGTTCTCCCCGGAAGGCGTTGATGGTAGCGATGAGCGCCTGACATTCTTCTTCCTCGGCCACGGATTTCCAGATGTGGTGGAGCATGCGCTCAAGCACACCCATCACGTCGTCGTCGTTGGCCCAGGAGCACTCAATATCAAACGAGATAAATTCGGCGAGATGCCGGTAGGTGTCGCTCTTTTCAGCGCGGAAGGCAGGCCCAATTTCAAACACGCGCTCCAGGCCACCGCTCATGCACAATTGCTTGAACAACTGAGGCGACTGGTTGAGGAAGGCGGGGCGGTCAAAGTACTGCATGGGAAACAGGTCTGCACCGCCTTCCGTAGCGGTGGCGACAATTTTTGGTGTGTGGGTTTCGATGAAGCCCTCTGAAATTAAGTGGTTGCGCCCAAACTGAAGCACTTTTCCGCGCAGACGGAACATGGCGTTCACATGGGCGCGGCGAAGGTCAAGGAAACGGTTGTCCAAACGAGTATCAAGTTCTGCATTGACGGTATCGGTCACACCCAGTGGGAGCGGGGCTTCGGCTCGGGCAATGACATTCACGCTGCTGGCGAGCACCTCGTAGGACGGTGGAGGCGTTGGCTCGCCCTCGTTCACCTTTGGTGGTCGCTTGAGTGCAACGGTGCCGGTAAACTGCAAGGTGGACTCACGGGTCATTCGCTGTACCATGTCCAAGGCCTCTTCCCCAACGGTGTCGGCTTTGAGGAAAATTTGGGTTTTTCCCGTGCCGTCCCTGAGGTCCACAAAACAAATGGCACCTTTGCCGCGATTGGCTTCCATGAACCCGATGACGGTGACCTCGGTGTCCACAAGTTCTGCCCCGTTGGCTTGCAATTCGCCGAGGGTATGGGTTCGGTATGCGGTGGGCACCCAAGTGGTCATGGTTCGGGGGCTGCGGTCAAGAACATGAAGCATTCGCTGGTCATTCTTGCAGGACGGTTTACCGCCGAAGACAGTGGAGTTAACCGACCTCAACTGCCGTTGCAAGCAGACGGTTTTGGTCATTTGTTGGATGTGAAGCGAGCACCTGCCTCATGGTGTCTGCTTGCGAAAGCACGAATCCTTTGGGCTCTTTAGGCCCGAAGTCTCTTGAACACGGTCGTTTTGGTTGAGCCATGTCCAGCCGACCGGCTCGTGCCGTTGCTTGTGTTGCGGTCTTGCTCTTGATGGGCTTGTCTCCCATGTTGAGCACCGTCTCTGCCCACAATTCCATTCTGCTGAGCGCGGATGCACAACATGTTGTGCTTGAACCCGGTCAGAGCACCAACGTGACCTTGACCATTGAAAACAACGGTTCGAGCATCACCTCCTACAACCTCACGGTTGACGATGCTTCGCTTTCAGCATCCTGGGAAATCATCAACGTTGATGACACCGTGAGCAATGTGTTTCCCACATGGGCAAAAAACACCACCATCATCGTTCGACTTTACGAAGGGGCCACTGTAGCCGACAGCGGTTCGTTTAGTGTATCGGCAACGGATACTTCAACCAACGCCACATCTTCGCTAACGGTGTATGTCTCTGTTGCACCAGCCTATCACCCCTCTCTCGCTTCAGCGGCAACTGGCGCGGTGACGATGGCGGCTGGCGCCACCACGAATCTCACGTTCACGGCATCCAACCTTGGGACCGTCACCGACACATTGCTCCTCGATGTTGAAGTTGAACCAGACCTCTCCGGTTGGTGGGCCAATCAATCGTCGTCCAACAACACCAACAACACCTCGTCGCCATCCACGCTCTCCGTTCTGATGTACGGGAACAGTTACACCAGTTCGAACAACCTAGGCTCTTTGCTCGATTCAATCGTTGACGCTGACGGTTATGACGGGACGGTCACGCCCCTTACTGGTGGAGGTATGCGCCTGCCCCAACACTGGCAGAACATGGACGCCTCAGGCCATCAATGGAACACCACCCTTCGTTCAGGCTCTTGGGACTACGTTGTCCTGCAGGACCAAAGCCAAGTTCCATCGTTCCCAACCACCGAATCCATGTGGTTGCAAAGCCGAAATGCCTCCGTCAATCTGAGCACTGAAATTGAAGCGGAAGGTGGTGAAACGGTCCTGTTCATGACCTGGGGCTACCGTGACGGCGACAGCATGAACAGTTTCAACAACAACTATTCAACAATGCAACAACGGTTGCTCGAAGGGTATACTCGCTACGCTGAGAACATTTCAGCCGCCGGAAATACCGTGTGGGTGGCTCCTGTCGGCTTGGCCTTCAAGACCATTCACGATGCGGTGGTTGCCGACGGTGACGACCCCACCGCATCAGGCAACCTCTTCTACGATCTTTACGCCACAGACGGAAGTCACCCCTCCTTGGCTGGCTCCTACCTCGCTGCGTGCGTGATGCATGCGAGCCTCACGGGAGATGCCTGCGTCGGCAGTACCGATGCCGTCAGTCTAAACGCCAACACGAAATTGGCGCTTCAGCAGGCGGCCGATGACACCGTCTTCAACCAAACATCGGGCATGTCGTACTATCCTTGGGAACTTTCAGGAACAGGGGCGTTCGGGTTGGGTTCGTCTGTTCCTGCTGGATGGTACCTTCAGTGGTCACAAGATGAATTAACCAACGTTGGGGCTGGTGATGCCGAGTCCGTGACCCTCTCGGTGACGGTGCCGTCCGATGCCGCTCCTGACTACTACGGCTACAGGCTCACCATCGCATCAACCAACGGCAACATTTCCTCTTCTGCGCTGTTGGTGATTGAGGTCGAAGAAGAACCGGCCATGGCGCTGGCCTTTTTGCAGCAAAGCGACGTCTTTTTGCCCGGTCTAAGCACCCAGACCAGCGTCCAGGTCACCAACACCGGCAACACGGGTTTGAACATGACATGGGCCATTGACTCCGCAGTGGATTCGGTATGTACGGCCTCGATGGTGGATGCAGAAACCACGGGCCTGCTTCCCGATGATGTGGTTGATGTTGTCGTGCAACTTGATATCGATGCATCTGCCGACAGCAGCGATTCGTGTGAATTGACCATGGTTGGCCATGTTGCCCAGAATGATGCTATGGTCGAATTGGGTCGGTTGGTCTTTGTTGTAAATATCGATGAGAATGTGAATCTCTCGTTGAGCGGTCCATCTTCCGCCGTTGAATTTACGCCTTCTGTGGGAAGCGAATACGAGATTCGTGTGCACAACGACGGCAGTGACAGTGCCATGTTCTATCTCGATATTGAGCCCACACCCGGCATCCAAACCACCATCGTAAGTGCTTCAGGTGTCCTGGTTGCTTCAGGTGAAACGGGCATCTGGACCGTTCGGTCGGGGGCTACCTCCGGTGTGTATGGGTCCTACATGCAACGTTTCTCCACCACCTATGAGGGTCAAACCGCCTCGGTAGATGTAGCGATGATGGTGCTTGAGGTCGCAGCCTTCGCGTTGGACGGCCCCTCGGAAGACCGCGTCTTGGTCGCTCCTGGCTCATCGGCCCTGCTCACGGTGACCTTGGAAAACACAGGTACGGCCAACCTTACGCTCTCCCCGACACTCTCGGGCTTGCCCGTTGGTATCACGGTAGAGGTGCTTGACGAGGTGGTCCTACCACGGTCGTCTTCGGCCATGGTGAACATCAGTTTTGAGGCCGCAACAGGCGCCACACCATCAAGCACACCGATTTCTCTTCGGTACCAAGGGAATGGAGTTTCCCAAACCTTTGCGTTTGACCTGATTCTCCTCGACCGGTCTGAAGTGCTGGTCAACAGCATCCAGTCTCGATTGCTGGCCAGTCCTGCCGAAGTCAATTCCATCACGGTTGACGTAACGAACCTCGGCACCCAATCGGATGTGTTCGTCGTTGATTGGAGTACAAGCAACCCTTCATCATGGTTTGAATTCACCATTTCCCCAACCACCTTTGAACTGGACGCAGGCTCCACCCAAGCTGTGACCATCGGTGTCCGTGAGACCCAGCAAGGAGCACCTTCTTCGGGTGAAATATACGATTTCACCGTGAGTTCGACCACCGACTCCAGCGTGACCGATTCGACCAGCATCACCGTTGAGGCCGTTGTCGCCAACGCTGAGGTCACGGTCTTGAGTGACATTCCATCTTCCAAACCAGGTGAAGTGGTGTACGGTAGCGTCATCGTCACCAACACGGGGAACAGCGATGACACCTTCTCCATCACCACAGTAGGTCGTGATTGTGGGCTTGACACAAGCGTGACTTTGGCTCCTGGCTTGGCTTCCAACGCCCTCGGTTGGTCCTGCATTGTCGCCAACGATGCCACGGCAGGCCAACAGGGCCTTGTGTTCCGCGTGGTGAGTTCAGTGCGTAGCAACGTGGCCGTTGAGCAGGCGGCGTATTACACCGTTGAACCCGATTGGCCCGGCGATGCTCTGGTCGCCCTCACCTTTGAAGAAAGCGCCATTTCCTTGCGAATGGACAGCGCTACGTCAACGGTGCTGACGGTGCAAAACTTGGCCAACACCGATGTCACTGGAACCCTTGATGTGCTGGGACAGGACACCGGCGTTCTCCTGCTTGATTGGGTGCGATTATCCGACCAAACGACCACAAGCGACTACACGCTTACACCCGGCTCAAGCATCGAGTTCAAACTCACCGTGACATCCAATGTCCCTCGCTCAGCAACATCGGAGATCGTCGTGCGTGCCACCTCTTCAGGTGGAGGCGTGTTGACGGCGGACCAATCAATGCCGTTGTTCGTGACCGTTGAAGGCCCCGAGTTGCCCCCGAATGGACTGGCACTCCCACTCGGTCTGTCCATCAGTCAACCGGTTACGCTCGCCTTGTTGGGCATCGGTTGGTTGGTGGCTCTCTTGGCCGTTCAACGCCTGCGTCGTCGTCAGCCCAGCGATGAAGCCTTGCTGGTCGACGATGATGAGGACGAGCCTGAAGAGGAACCGGAAAAAGACGTTCCCGAACTCGGTTACAACGAATGCCGGTTGGACGGGGAGAGCAAAGTCAACTGCCCCACTTGCGAGGCTCGGCTGGGCGTGCCCCGAGGCAGTGTACCACCGTTCCGATTCACTTGTCCACAGTGCAGCAACAAGATTCGGGTCGTTGAGTGAACAGCGGATTTAGGCTGTGTTGCAATTTCGGCACACGAATCTCTCGGAGGTCCGAATGCCGTCATGGATACGGCGGCCACATCCCCTGCAGATGTCTTCTCGCATGGAGAGACAAATGTGGCAGTATCCACTCGTGGTCGGTGCGCCGCATCTCCTGCATCCCAACATGGTGTTCAAGGCAACCTTCGGGTGAGCCTATATGAACGCCTCATAGCCCGTTAGATTCGTTGCGCCACCAGTAGAAATGCTGTGTGGCCAAAAGCTCCATTAACGGGACGCATGCCGCCTTTGAGGCCCGTCCCCATTCACGTTCCATCAGTTCGCCGGCCCATTCCACTGTAAGACCGGCCTCTTCACAGGCTTCCCAAGCTCGCTCAAGTTGGGAGGAAACGGGACAATAGCATGCTAACCGCCCACCCGTCACCAGCAAGGGGGCCGTCGCCGCAATGGCAGGAGGGTGGTCGGGCAAGTCAAGCACAATGGCATCAATGCCATGGCAGATGATTTGGATGTCAGTCACGACCTCCTCGATATGACCTTCGAGGTGATGATGCGTTGGAAATTCAGGCCAACAAGCCTGAGCTCTTCGCATGTTTTCCAACCCGACTTCCGCATGCTCTGCCCGAGGTTCGACCGTGATGTGGGTGCCGCTGTTTCCCAATACCCTTGCGATGTGGAGTGACAGCCCTGCACTTCCTATGCCGGCTTCTACCACCGCATCGCCAGGTCCCAACCCCAACCGGGCGATGAACAATCCCGCGTCCTTGCTGCCGATGGTTTGGGCTCGTCTTGCCATACCATGGCTGAGTTCGGGCAGCCTCGGTGACAATCGCCGCACTTCTTTTTGACCGATGATGACCGTTTCGCCGATGCTGATGTGGTCAAGTGTTTGAACCGGATTAAAGACGCCGAGACCCTTGATTTTCTCTTGACGATCCACCAATTCAACCACGAAGGTCTTGCCTGTTTCATCCAGCAATACCGCCCACTGTTCATCGGCCATATTTTGGCCACAGACCACAAGGTGTTAAGTTTCTCTTTTCCGACCTATCAGTGCGGCGCTGCTCGCTGTTTGCCACAAGTTAGAAGCAGTCAGCAATCCGACTATTTGATATACCCTCCAAAGCGTGCCGAGCATATGAAACCCGCCGCCCGCAGTTTAGCCTTGGTCATCGTCGCTCTCTTCCTCGGAAGTTTGGCTACCGGAATGATGGCCGAATTGTATCAACCGAAGGTTGAGATTCTTGAGGAAGAACCTCAGCCACAACTCGCCGCTTCACCAGGTCACGTTGTCTTCGGCCAGTACATCTCCTCAGACAACTGCCCCCACTGCGCCAAAAACGGCGGTGGCTCGGAGTCTCACCACAACCTCAAGGTCTCAAATCCAGACGAATACGTCTACCTCACCTACATGTCGGCCTCGTACGGCGACACCGACACCGCACGAGCAGGCAATGTCGCCCCCTACAATTGGGCATGGACCACAGGTGGCGCTCCCATCGCCTACTTCGGCGACCGCACCGGCAGCGCGAACACCAAGTCCGGTGCGGACACCAGTGGGAAAAACTACGACAGCATCTTCACCGCCGGTGGGGGCATGCACTCATCGGTCAACGACTACAAGATGTCCGCTGCCATCTCGCCGAACGGCGGTGTGTTCGACATTTCGATTGATTACCAGTACATCGGCTCAGGGACTCCCGCGTCCAACCTCAACCTCTACGCGGCCATCGTGGAAGAGGATTGCACCACCCACACCTACAACAACATGGGCGCCGGCATGCTCGCTCACGGGTATAACTGTTGGATGGGTTGGTTGACCTCCGGCGACACCTACCGCTCTGCCTCTGGCGGAACCGGCACTTCCTTCGCCAGCGTCTCTCCGACCAGCGTCTCACAATCGGTCTCCTGGACCACGGTCCCCACCTCCTTGATCCAAGGCGGTACTTCCAACGCCATCGTTATCGGAGTCCTGATGTCCGGCTCTACGGTTTCCCTGGGCGGTAGTACCCCTCACGTGTACCATGCGGTTGATTCCACCATGGGTCCGAAGATGGACATCGGAGTTTCCGGATTAAAGGTGACCAACAGCCAAGGCACCTCGT
>JAYPCE010000017.1:0-37683 GCA_038124565.1 Candidatus Poseidonia sp. | reverse complement strand
GCAGTGGCGAATCTCAATATCGTTGATGGTCCGCATTGGGAAGCTGTGGCTTTGCGTCCAACTGGCTCACCCTTCAAGGCCACTGTTTTGAACGGCCAATTCATCGCCCATTGAAAAATAGAAATCATCATCTCAAAAAAGCGTTTAATTTTTAATTTTTGATAAATGAATAGGTGAAAATCATGTATTGGGTTGAAACCATTGTGTGCTCAGGGAGACAAGGTGTTCAAGCGCGACTACAGCGGTTGTTGCGTGTACGACAGGAGTTCAAACGAAGACAATCAGGATGTGTTGCTGCATGGGTCGGTAGTTCTCCTGAAAATGAAGATATGCTCCTTGTTCAATCAATCTATCAATCCCAAGCTGAGTGGAAAGCGATTTCAGAAATGATCCAAACAACATTCGATACCGAAGATGGTGGGATTGAAAGTTTACTTCTCGGACCACCTCTAGTTGGCCTCTTTCAGGTGGAACCTGGTGATTTCCCAGTCTCTCCTTAATTTGAGGTTTAATTTCCGTGCACGGTTACGTCGCATAATGTGAGTTATGCGACAATAAGGAAAAATTGGCAGTTGTCTTTGAGGCATAATTGCACATTTATGCCTCGCAGTGTAACGATTTTCCAACTAACGACCAAGAGAAGATGAAACAAATTGCAATTTTTTACCTCCTACCCCCCCCTCGAAGGCTCATTTTCGATATTTTTCAAGAAACAAGAAGGGAAGTGTTCAAAATGACCAGCCCTTAGCAAGGTTGAGTGAGATGACAGCCGTTGAAGGACTCTGCATGAAATGCAAAACATACGGGCCGATTCGAGATGGCACCACCATTCTGATGAAAAACGGCCGAACGCGTATGGCTGGCTTTTGTTCACAAGCTGGCTGTACTGGAAAGATTTCCAAGATCATCTCTTGACCGAACAACGACCCACCGAATCCGTTTAATACACAAGTTCGGTGGCGAGATTACCTAGGGGCTCGTGGTCTAGGGGTTTATGACGTTGCCTTGACATGGCAAAGATCGAGAGTTCGATTCTCTCCGAGCCCATTTTTGAATATTGCTTATCTGTTGCCTTCATAGATAAAACACTAATTGTCTCCTAGAAAAAGTAAAGTCAATCTTCATCTTCGATAGTTTCGACGGGCGGCAATTTTTCTTCAATGTTTATGGGCAAATCTTCTGACTCATCAAACGTGAAGTCACTTGAACCACCTTCCCATGATTTGACATCCTCTGATTCTTCAAACATTTCTTCAGGAATAGGGGCATTTGGGCCAAGAGAATATACGCTGGGGTCAAGAGGCTCAGTCTCTGTTTCCATTACTTGTGTTGGTGGAGGAGCATCTCGCTCTTCCATAATTGAGCCTGCATGAAATGTACCGCATTCCGGACAACGATAGACGCCTTTTCTATCCAAACAACCGCAGACTGGGCAGGTGGCGAGACCTACAAATGCACGTAGTGGGTCGGGCTTCTCGTCCATGTGCTCACTCTAGGAACATGTCTTCCTGGTAACCCGTGATGAGATCTCCAGTTCCGTCTTCCTCGATGGTGACGGTGCCTTCATCGTCATCAAATTCTAAGATGGTGCCGAAGACTTCTTCGTCCTCAAGTGTCAAGCCAATGTGGGAACCAATATCGATTTCATCATCTTCCCCTTCATCCTCAGGCTCACCCTCTTCATCGTCTTCTTCATCCTCGCCCTCTTCAGTATCTTCTTCAGCGGTATCTTCGTCGTCATCAACTTCGATGTCGCTTTCATCTTCTTCATCTTCTTGTATGGATTCAGCAGCATCGGCTTTGTCATCTTCAAATTCTTTCATGGCCTTCATACGCGCTCGCCATGCTGGTGCTTGGACCAGATGAGTGAAGAGTGAAGCGCCGATGCCTGCAATGGACAACAACAGGAATACGATGCCATCCCAATAGAAGCCTTTCGGCATTGAAGACGCCCCGTTTTCACCTGCGAGTGGTGTGAGGGAGTTGGAACAACCTCCGAGTTGATATTCAGCGTCACATGGATATGTTGTAACACCGTCAACCAAATTCATACTCCTTGGAGGGGTGACTCCATTGTCCGCTGCTTCGTAAACAATGGTTCCTCCTGTGCCGTCTACTGGTCCGATAAGAGCATTGACCAAAACGAGTGTAATCATGATGCCAAAGCCAACGTGGATAATCGGCCACCATACATCGTTCCACTGTTTTGACATCATTTTCTTTTGCATGGGCGTAGGGAATTCCTTCTCGGGTTTTGGTTCCTTGATGACTTCTTCATGGTCGTCAAGCGTTTCTAATGATCCAATAAACTCGGTGACATCAATCATTCCGTCGCCATCAGCGTCAACGCCCTCCATGATGGCGTCCACCTGGTCTGCATCGAGTATGTCTCCGTATTTTTCAGCGAGAACTGTTTTGAGTTCATCGAGAGAAACCAGTCCATTTCCATCCATGTCCAAATCATTAAACATGCGCTGGGCCGAAATTTCATGCTCGTCCATCATATCAGCAAGCGCCTGTAAGGGATGTATTGAGCCCGTATTGTCTTCTTCAAGGTCAAAGTCTTCATCCTCAATGCCTTCATCATCGCCCTCACTCTCTTCGGATTCATCCTCGTCGGGCTCTTCTTCGGCATCATCATCATCTACTTCAGAAGAAACAGTATCAGCCTCAACTTCTTCAGATTCGATTTCGTCATCGTTTTCCTCGTCATCATCCTCAACTGTTTCTTCTACAGATTCTTCGGCTTGCTCAACAGAGGATTCTTCTTGTTCATGTGCATCTTGCTCATTCCACCCTCTTGCTGCGGCTTCCAATTCTTCCTTTTTGAGATAGGAGTTTTCGTCCGCGTTGTGGTTCATAGCGAATGCGATGAATGCTTCTTTTTCAGATTCCCCAATGCCATGGGATTTCATGACCTCGCCAAGAACATTTTCGTTGTATCCAAGGGCACCTTCTTCTTGAGACGACGCTTCTTCTACCGAACTTGATTCCGATGCATCTGCGTCCGAACCTTCACCCGACTCGCCCATGAGGATACCTTCAAATTCATCCAAATCTATGACACCGTTACCATCCGCATCTATTTCTGCGACCAGTCGTTCAACTTGCGAGGGTGGCAGATCGGCTAAATTTAAACTGAGTAAGCCCTTTTTCAATTCACTGGAATCAATGGTGCCATCGGAATTCTCATCAAATTTGTCAAACAATTTACGGATGTTAATGCCCGTGTCATGCACCCATGTTCGCAAGATATCAACAACATCATCAGCTACAAACACCACCCCACATTCTGGGCAACGTGTTGAGTCGAGTGGAACGAGTTGCGAACATGCACCACACTCCCCAAGTGCTTCATCAGATACTCCAGAGAATTTGGTGTTGCACTCTGGACACTGCTCAGAATCAAGCGGAATGACGGTACGACATGCACCGCACTCAGCCATTGGCACATCCTGTTTTTCTTCTTCACTCATTGGTCCACCGTACTTCGCAGGAAGTGGGGCAATATAATGCTTGATGGACTGGGGTCTTGCGAGGGATTAATTCCATAGGGCGTCACTTCGCACGGCTGCACAGGGGGGAATGACTTGGCTGGACTGTTCACGCTCGAATCCGTTGACCCTCAAATCATCTATGATGCTGCTCAACAACGTGTAGACCAAACAGGAGGTGCCCTTCACTGTTACAGTCGCTTACCTCTTCGTCAATTACTGAGGTTCCTCTCATCCAAACACACAACTTGGTGGATTTCAGAACACCCATCTCCTCATTCCCTTTCGCCCGATAGCTCAGTTTTATACGACCATATGACCAGTCATCTGCCCGCACAGAATGATGTTGTTGTGGTTGAATCACTCGACTGGTTGGTGCATCGTAACGGGGATGCGCAAGTCCTTGAATGGCTTCAGCGACTTGACGGTTTGGCGAAACTGCACATCTTCGAAGTTGTTCTTCCAGTAGACCCACTCGCATTTGAAGTCCGTTTTTGGATGCGCTTGCGGTCGCTTGCCCCAAAATTTGCAGGCGAGCTAGAGTCTCCAGATATCAATGATGACCATGAAGAGGACTCAGTTCCCCTCGAAGGTATACCCACTGAACAAAAGTCACCCATTGATGAAGTGCTGGTGCATTTGGTTTCATTACCTCGGCTTGGTTTCAACAAAGTCCTCCTTGCCAAGCGAATGCTTCAATGGAAGCGGATGGGATTTGATTTGTCCGAATTAGAACCTGCTATGTCAATGGAGGATTTGAGTGAAGCTTTTGCATTGTATCAATCAACGGAAACACAGGTCGTCAAAGCCATCGATGGACTACGTTACATCAACGCCCATGAGCCAATCTTGACGACGACTGAGCGGCACCGATACCAATTTCGTTTCATGCATCTTCTCCATATTGATGAAACGACAGCGGAACTTCTTGAGCTTGTTTCAACGAGGCAAGCGCCCGCATTCAGCCTCGAGTCGAGCCACCCATGAGCCGTTCAAGAGTTCGCTTGCAATTTGCTGGAGTTCTGTGGATGTTGACCGATCGCCTGTCAACGCTGGACTGATGCTCCGGACCAATTTACGGAAGCATTCCACATGGGGTGAAGATTTTAACGCGTGGTGCTCAAGTGCTTCCACAGCGATGAGTGCCTCGCAGGCCAATACTTCGGACAGACGCTGCACGCCTTGGAGTAAATTCCATGCGGCCGTCGCACCCATACTCACATGGTCTTCCTGGCCAGCTGAAGTGGAAGTCGAAAATGCACTACGGGGCGTGCACTGACCATGCAGTTCTGCAAGCGACGAACCCGCCACATATTGGACGATCATCAAACCTGATTCAAGACCTGAATCCTTCGCTAAAAATGCAGGCAACTCACTTTTACTCGGGTCAAGTAGTTGATCCATACGCCGCTCCGAAATTGAGCCCAACTCAAACAAAGCGAGGCTCATTGCATCGCATGTTAACCCGACGATTTCGCCATGAAAATTCCCTTGAGAAACAACCTCGTGTGAACCAGGATTGCTCGGCTCGGGAAAAATCAACGGATTGTCGGTCGCACTGTTCACTTCAATGGTCAACATCTGGCTCAGTTTAGAGAAGGCTTCGTGGACGGCGCCATGGACTTGAGGGGCACATCGGAAGGAATAGGGGTCTTGAACACGGTCGCAATCCCGATGTCCATTGAGGATTTCTGATGTCGCCAATAATTCTCGAATCCTATTGGAAACGACCTGTTGGCCAACATGTGGGCGAGCCTCGTGGACGGCTGGGAAAAACGGGGCTAGGCTGCACGAGCGCGCATCCATTGAAGTGGCGAGAATAACATCCGCCATCAAAAGGAGTGATTCTAATTGCTGTTGGGCTACAACGGCAAAAGATGACATTTGGCTTGTGCCGTTGATGAGCGATAACCCGTCCTTCGCTGTCAATTGAACTGGGAGCAGGCCCTTTTCAAACAACACATCAGAGGTAGGGTGTTGTTGACCCTCCACCCATACATTCCCTTCGCCCATCAAGGCCAGTGCAAGATGAGACAAAGGAGCCAAATCTCCGCTGGCACCGAGGCTTCCAATTCGCGGCACAACGGGAAAGATTCCTTCGTTGAGGAACGTGATGAGTTGATTGATACAATCGGGGTGAATTCCTGAATGGCCCTTGCAAAGCGAATTGACGCGAATGACCATCATGGCTCGTATTTCTCGTTCACTCATTGGCTCTCCAAGGGCGGTGGCGTGGGAGCGAATCAAATTCACTTGAAGGTTGGCGAGGTCTTCAATCGATATGCGCTCCCTTACAAGAGAGCCGAAACCCGTGTTAATTCCATATACGGTTTCGCCGGATTGAACAATTCGTTCAACGACGGTTCGCGAAGAATAAATGGCTGGCCAAGCATCTTCTGAAACTTGAACCGTGGCTCGCTTTTCAGCCACGGCCAGAATTTCTTGAAGTGTTAGAGTTCGGCCATCAACTTGAACCACGGGTTGCGCACTCATGACAATCTCTCCTCAATAAGAGAAACCAAGGTTTCGTCAACTTCGTTTGGAAGCGTGACGGACAATCGTGGTTCGGCATCCATCGCCCGTCGGATGGCTGCTCGTGCGCCGTGGTTTCGCGCCCATGCGCGTCGAGCCACCCCGTTATTGACGTCCCAATGAAGCATGGATTGCAAGCGATGTTCCGCATCCTTTGAGCCATCTAACAACAGGCCGAACCCGCCGTTGATAACTTCGCCCCATCCTACGCCACCACCGTTGTGCAAGCTCACCCAAGTGGCCCCTCTAAACGCATCACCTATGACGTTATGAACGGCCATATCGGCAGTAAACATTGACCCATCACGAATGTTTGCAGTCTCACGAAATGGGCTATCCGTTCCTGAAACATCGTGATGGTCACGGCCGAGGACCACTGGCCCAATTTCTCCCCGAGCAATCGCCCGATTCATCGCAAGAGCGATTTCTCGCCGTCCTACATCATCAGCATACAGAATTCTGGCCTGACTACCTACAACCAAACGGTTATCTCCCGCTTGTGCAATCCATCGGAGATTATCGTTGATTTGCTGTTTGACATCATCGGGGGCGTTGACGGCCATTTCTTCAAGCACGGCATAGGCAATGGCGTCGGTTTTCTGCAAATCCAGTTCATTACCACTGGTACAGACCCACCGATAGGGGCCGAAACCAAGGTCAAAACACATGGGGCCCATGATATCCTCAACATACGATGGATAGCGGAAGTCACCGGTTTTGGACATGACTTCGGCGCCAACGCGTGAGGCTTCGAGCAAGAAAGCATTTCCATAATCCCAAAAATACATGCCGCGTCCAGACATGATATTGATGGCGCTGGCGTGGCGCCGTAGGGTTTCTTGGACCTCGAGTTTGAACTGTTCAGGCTCCTCCGACAGCATGCGAGTACTCTCTTCGTAGGTCCGTCCTGCAGGAAAATAGCCGCCCTGATAGGGGTTGTGCAGGCTGGTTTGATCACTACCAAGGTCAACACGTATTTCTCGCTCCACACAACGTTCCCAGAGCTCAACGATGTTGCCCACATATCCTATGGAGATGGCCTCGCCATTGGTTGCGGCTTGCATCATCATGTCGATGGCCTGGTCTACATTGTCTGTAACTTCTGTTAACCATCCTTGTTCATGCCGCTTGTGTGCAGCATGCGCATTTGCCTCAGCAATGATGGCGGCTGCACCTGCAATGGTCGCTGCTTTTGCCTGTGCACCCGACATGCCTCCAAGCCCACTTGTGACAAAGGTAATGCCGGCAAGATTCGCATCTTCAGCAATGTTCAGATGCAGTCGTGCAGCATTCAACAGCGTGATGGTCGTCCCGTGAACAATGCCCTGTGGACCGATATACATGTAAGAGCCAGCAGTCATTTGCCCGTATTGGGTCACGCCGAGTGCATTCATACGTTCATAGTCATCCTGTGTTGAATAATTGGGAATCACCATGCCGTTGGTCACAACCACTCGTGGGGCGTCCTTTCCGGATGGAAACAAGCCAAGTGGGTGACCTGAATACATCACCAAGGTTTGTTCTTCGGTCATCTCCGAGAGATATTTCATGACCAAACGGTACTGGGCCCAGTTTTGAAACACAGAGCCGTTGCCGCCATAGGTGATGAGTTCGTGGGGAAATTGCGCAACACGAGGGTCAAGATTGTTTTGAATCATCAGCATAATGGCGGCGGCTTGTTGACATTGCGCTGGATAGGCTTCCAAGGGGTAAGCCTTCATTTCAAAGGATGTCGGCCGCAAACGACGCATGAGGATTCTTCCGTAGGTATTGAGTTCGTCACACAACTCTGGTATCATGGTTTCATGATGCTGAGGAGGAAGGTAGCGTAATGCATTACGAACAGCCAAACTCTTCTCTTCCGCAGAAAGGACTTGTCGGCGATTGGGGGCATGGTCGACGGTCGGATCCACGCCAGGATGAGGGGGTAGTGTGTCGGGGATTCCTTCGACAATAGAAGCACGCAATGCTTCGTATCCCGCCTCCATGATTTGAGGTCATGGTTGGATGTCTTTGAGCCTTGTTCTCGTGAGGAGGGGATTTTCGTGGCGTGCATAACATCAAAAACATGTCAATGGACCCAGTCACACCACAACATACTGCGGGAGGGGCCAACATGCAGGATTCTGAACTTCAAACGGGAAACACCACCCGGGAATTCAATGTGGTCTTGGGTGCTACACTCGCCATTTCGTTGGTGTTTTTGTTCCTCTCTGCTGTTTTTGGAGAGGCATTGATGGATGCCCTGCTAGAGGACGAAGCATCGTCGGACACAAGAGTTCCAGTTTGGGAGCGTTACAAATTGCCCTACCAAACCGATGGGGATTTTGGCGTTGCCCTTGAGGTAGGTCCTTACGAACTGCTTCCGACGGAAAACGAATGGAACTCTACTCACTACTTTGTGGAATATACGCTGCCGCTGGAGGAAGGCGGGGCTGCTCCTAACGGCCTCATCAGCCTCGCTGTCTGGCTCCCCGATGTTCCCGATGGCGTAAAGGTCCCAGTTATCGCAGAAAGTGGACCATATTTCCAAGAAGCAAGTGTCGGGACGCCAAGCATCGAAGTTCCAGGTTCATGGTTAGGTCAAATGTTCATTGACCAAATTCTCCCTCATGGTTTTGCCTTTGCCCAGATTTCGGTCTCGGGAACTGGCCGGTCCAACCACTGCATGGATTTGATGGGCAACGCTGAGCAACTTGGCAACGATGCTGCTGTTCGCTGGCTTGGAGAACAACCATGGTCTAATGGAGCGGTTGCACTCATTGGGAAATCATACGATGGAAGCACACCCTGGCAGGCCGCGATGTTTGGTTCAGAGCATGATTACCTCAAGACCATCGTCCCTATCTCCGGCCTTATTGGTGTAAAAGAACTGATGTGGAAAAACGGCTCATCTGAAGCAAGAGCTCCAATCATGCATAATGGCGTGTACGGCTCATACGGCATCGATGGTGACGAAGAGGATTATCAGAATCTGTGCCCCGATTACATCATCGGCCCTGGCACTGGCGTCGGTGCATGGGCATGGGGCGGTGAAGCGGCTGGCGAGTATTGGGCCGAGCGGTATTTCTTGGACCGAGTGATTGAGAACTACAAGGGCAGCGTCTACTTAATTCAAGGCATGCACGATTGGAATGTAGACCCACACATGGCCGTTCCGACCATCAACACCCTCATTGACAACGGCATTGAGGCTCGCGGGTTGTTTGGTCAGTGGGACCACGACTACCCAGACCGCCCAATCCAACTCGATGACCGTTCCGACATTGGCGGTCGAGGAGGCGAGGCTTTCCCCGAAATGATTCGCTTTGATTGGATGCAAGACATGTTAGAGTGGTTTGATTACTATTTACGAGGTATCGGACCACAACCTGGCCAGTGGGTAGAAATCCAATCAAACCAAGGTTCTTGGCGCATTGAAGAACGCTATCCGCCTTCCGACATCACCACGCTTTCGTTTGACCTCGGAGGAAGTCTCTCGTTGGTATCGGGCTCTAACACGGTGTTGCCCGACGCTTCATCCGGTCCTATTTACGAATCTGAAGTACTTGTAGAAGATTTGTTCATTGCGGGTTTACCGAGACTCCATGTTGACGTTACGACGGCCACCGTTGGAGGTCAACTGTATGCTCTCTTGGAAGATTGTGATGATCAAAGCAACTGCATTCATCTCGGACACGCCATCATGGATCTGCGCTATCACGAAGGTGGTGACGTCGTTCAAACATGGGCGCCCCTCACGCAAACCATCAATGCGAAGATGGAGTTCTTTGCGATGGATGTTGAGGTCCCAGCAGGTCATGTACTTCGTTTGACGCTGTCGTCAACAGGAGAAGACTACCTTCCAGCAAGCACATCATCCGTCGTTTTCGTTCAAGAAGGCGCCACATCGACCCTCCAACTCGACACCTTTGACCCTGCTGAACGTCGTTACTTCACGCCACCTGTATGCACGCACGAGCGATGTCTTTAGGCTACATTCATCTTTTGGCGACCTTCGTCTTCAGGCCTCCAAAGTGAAAAGACAATGCCAGAAATGACCATGAGGCTGGAGAACATAAGAATGCCCTGTTGAATAGTCAAACTCGTGGACTCCATGAGGTAGCCCGCCATGCTGGTGGAACACGAAAACGCAACGGACAGAATCAACATGTCGGTGGAAAAGACTCGGCCCCTCACTTCATCCTCAACCCAACGTTGCATCATGATGGTGGAAAGGACCCAATTGGCACCACTTGCACAATGAGCCAGTATCACAAGACAAACAGTAAGCCACAGGCCAAAGTAAAGCGAAAGACCGACGAGGGCATAAAATAAACCAGACAAGACGATGAGATAGCCAACCAGAGCTGGCCAGCGCTCTTCGTTGACAAAGAGCGTTCGCGCGAGGATGGGGCCCAAACCTGTTCCAACTCCACGTGCAAAAAAGAAGAGGCCAAAGCCAAAGGCGGCGCCAAAGCCTTTGACATCCGCCCCGAGAAGAACGAGATAGACTCCCGCCAGCCCGCCGCCGGCAATATTCCATGATGCCTTGGCGAAGACGATGCGAAACAATGCCGGTTGCATACGAATACGCAACCACCCTCGTTTGATGTTTGAAAAAGCGGTCGATATCCAAGGCCCTTTCATAGATTCTTCAATGGTTTGAGGAAGTGTGAGGTTAACGAGGAACAACGTTCCGACGAGGAAAGTCAATGAATCAACAATAAACGCTGCATCTGTGCCCCAGTATGACACGACCACACCACCCAGCATGGCGCCAATACACAGCGCTGTGGACCACGAAGCGGCATCGAGTGCATTGGCTGTGGTCAAATCATCCGGGTGGACTATATTTGGCAGTGCGGCTCTTTCTGCGGTCATGTACACGCCATGCAACACCATCATCAAGCCGGATAGACCAATCATCCAAACGATGTCACCCGCATCATTTACAAGAAGGAAGCACAAAGCGAGGACCATTTGTACGAGATTCGACGAAATCATCAACCATTTACGATTGAATCGGTCTGCCATCAACCCAATGAAGGGTTGCAGGAGTGCGAAGCCCGCCATTCGGACCGTAAATAACAAGCCAAGCAAAAACTCGCTACCGGTATACTCCAAAATGAGGAAAAACAACGCAATGGTGTTGAACCACTCTCCCATCATGGAGATAACGGCCGCAATCCAAAGTTTGCGAAAATCCCGATTGTCGCGAACCAAGGCCCAATAAGAACGGGCTGCCATCACTCTTCCTCCTCGCCTTGGAAAGGCGTGGAGTCGGACAATGAACAAACAATCCACTTTGATGTAGGCGTGTTTGAAACGGCCGCCGTGGAATGAAGTGGCACCAGAGAATTTGCTTCAGGGAAGTAGGTTGCGAGGTTTCCCCGAGGAATATCGTATGGAATCACCATCCAACGTTCAGAATGCCGTTCTTCATCATTAAAATGACTCGTGATGTTCACGATTTGCCGGGTTTTCCATCCGCGTTGTACCATATCTTCAGCATTCATCAGCACGACCCTTCGGTGACCATGTATCCCTCTGTAGCGATCGTGGAGACCGTAGATGGTTGTGTTGTATTGGTCGTGACTTCGCAGCGTCATCATGACATATTGATCACCCTCTATTGACATCTCAGGCAAGACGTGGGTCGTGAACCGTGCTTTTCCGTCACTGGTATCGAACCGTCTCTCATCCCGGGGCGCGTTAGGGAGAGCAAATCCTTCAGGCAGACGAACACGGTCGTTATAATCCTCAAATCCCTTGAGCGAGCGTTCCATCAGATCACGTATGTGGTCGTAATTTGAGCACAGTTCTCCCCAATTCAACGAAGGTGCATCAAGAACTGCATTCGCAAGCTGGCTGACAATCCATGGTTCGCTGCGAAGATGTGGTGATGCAGGCGTTAGCCTCCCCTGCGAACGATGAACAATACCCATTGAGTTTTCAACCGTCACGAATTGTTCACCCGAATCCTGGATGTCTTGTTCTGTCCGTCCCAAACATGGCAGAATGAGGGCTTCCTGTCCTGTCACGAGATGCGACCGATTCAACTTGGTTGAGACCTGCACCGTAAGTTGTACATTGCGCAGGCCGCGAGCGGTAGCATCGGTATCAGGCGTAGCGGAGAGGAAGTTTCCGCCCATGCAGAAAAACACGTCGACTTGACCGTCAATCATGGCTTGAATGGCGTTGACAACATCGTAGCCATGTTCCCGAGGTAGCTCAAAACCAAGACCTTGTTGCATGGTGTCAAGGAACGCATCCGAAGGAGCCTCCCAAATACCGACCGTTCGGTCTCCCTGCACATTTGAATGCCCACGGACCGGACAGAAACCTGCGCCCTTGCGACCAACATGGCCGTTCATCAACAGAAGATTCACCACTTCTTGAATAACTTCAACGCCGTTACGATGTTGTGTCAAACCCATGGCCCAACAAGCGATGGTGGCTTTGGATGCTGAAAGGAGTTTTCCGGCTGATTCAATTTCGGAGCGCGTGAGGCCTGAATCAGATTCAATGACACCCCAATCAATTGCACCAACATTGGCGCTCATCTCATCAAATCCCGAGGTATGGCCCTCAATGAAGTGACGGTCTATGGCGTTGGAATCAAGTTGTGTCTTGATAAGCCCTTTCAGCAACGCTGCATCGCCGCCAATTCGAACTTGAAGGTGAAGGTCGGCTAAGGTGGTCGCTCGTAAATCGCCTTTCATGTAGTCTTGAGGGTGTTTGAATTTCGTCAGACCCGCTTCAGGAAGTGGGTTGATGTGGATGATCTTCGCACCGTTGTTTTTCGCATCACGTAGTGCTGTGAGCATTCGTGGATGGTTTGTTCCAGGATTTTGACCAATGACCATGATAAGATCTGCATGGTTAAAATCCTCTAACGAGACGGTTCCTTTTCCAATTCCAATGGTCTGGCCGAGACCTTTTCCGCTGGATTCATGACACATGTTTGAACAATCAGGCAGGTTATTGGTGCCGAAAGCTCTTACGAAGGCTTGGTAGAGAAAGGCCGCTTCGTTGCTGGTGCGTCCTGATGTGTAAAACACTGCGCGGTGGGGCGATGTACACGATTGCAGGGCGCTACCGATTTTTTTGAATGCATCTTCCCAAGTGATTGAACGATAATGCGACTCGCCCTTTGGAAGAAACACGGGGTGGGAAATGCGGCCTTTCCGATTCAATTCATAGTCGCTTAATTCGGATAGTTCCTGAATGCTGTGTTTTTGGAAAAAAAGCGGTGTGACATGTGCTTTCATTGCTTCATCAGCAACCGCCTTCGCCCCGTTTTCGCAAAACTCGAACGTGGTCCTATGGTCGGGGTCAGGCCAAGCACATCCTGGGCAATCAAAGCCTTCTTTTTGGTTAACCATCGCAAGGGTCTTGATGGTTTTGACAGGGCCCATTTTGGTCAAACCATGAACCGCAGATGAGACAATTGCTGGGATGCCAGCGGCTTTGTTCTTTGGTTTTTTCAGCGTAAGGCCCGACCGGTCGGGAGGTGTGCGGGCGCTGGAATCGTTTCGCATAGGGCCTGCCTCAACCGTGGCTCGCGTTGACCCTTCTCAATCCTTCCCACGGAAGCGCCCTTCTACAGGCCCAATTATCGTCGCTGCTCCTTCTTGCAAAAATGTCACAAGCGTTATGTTGGTACTTCTTGCTACATCGGCTGCTAAGTGGGATGCAGCACCTATGGATGCGATGATGCTGATATTCATCCTTGAGGCTTTAGCGACGATGTCCCAACCACAACGTCCCGAAAGAAGAAGTGCGAGAGGCTTTTCCACATGCGAGGTGGCAATATGGTGGCCAAGGATTTTGTCAACCGCATTGTGACGGCCGATGTCCTCGCGCACGACAAGTGTACCATCGGGGTACCACACACCAGCTGCATGCACACCCCCGGTTTGCGAGAAAACCGTTTGCATGTTTCTCATTTCATGCATCGCTGACGTGAGTTGTTCAAGTTCAAGCATGTGCTCTGGCTCAGAAACACGATGTTGCAGAGCCACAAGGTCGGGCAGTCCATCGAGATTGCAAGCGCCGCATGAGGTCGTGACAATGGTGGCGCGAGGTGTTGGTTGATGCAAAACATTGGCTTCCATATTCACAGAAAAAACGCCATCAGTTTCGGAAACTTTAGGCCATAGGCGAACGTCTTCGGCATGAAGGTTGTGTTCCGTTACAAAATGTCCTGTGCAAAGGTCTTCAAGGTCGGCACCGGTTGCGAGCAAGGTCGTCACATGCGTTCCGTTGAGGAGTAAATGTACCACGCTTTCATCAGCGAGATGATCATTCTCCAACGTGTATTCTTGACCGTTCCACCGCTGAACGACCCTACGGTGAACATCACTCATGCACGTTCCACCTCATCGGGCGTAAGATCAAAAAATTCGAATTGGAGCGCAACAAGTTCCGCACTCGTAGAGGCCGCAGCATATGCTTCTAAGGGCTCGTGATTCAATTCAAAAAAGCGAACTCCCCACCGAAAAGCGCCAAGTACTTCCCTTGCTTGCTCCTTACGTCCAACCAAGTACAACACAGTCGCCAACGCTTCAGCGGTTGTCAACCGACCTGGCTTGCCCCAATTCACGGGATTAGCAGCCAGCAACAAAGGAAGCATCCGCGGAACAAGACGTGTTAGTTTCATGACCGATTGCACCGAGGACTCAATGTTGGCCCAACTGCAGTCAAGGCCAACGATGGAACCGTTTTTCTCCAACAGGAGTTCGTGGTCTTCTGGACCAAACACTTTCCCGCAAAGTGGCTCAAGAATTATCCCTTTCTTGGGAAGAGTCCGAACCGTTTTGTGCAACTTCATATCGCCGCGCTTGCTGGAAAGAACGGCCGTGTTTTTTTTCGGGTCATCCTGTGCAAGCCAAAGGGCATGGACAGAAATTGGCCGCAGAGACTCACCTCAAATCGTTCAAGTAATCCCCAAAGGTCATTCCCCTCGAGGGTCCCGAATTTATGAATCGGGTCTCTGAGGGTTCTCGTTCTATCATCAATTCAATGCCAAGGATGCTCTCGAATTTCCGAATCACCGCATCTGTCGGCTGTTTGCCCGATTCTGCGGATTTCACGACATTGACAGTTTCAGCCATTTTTTTGGCAAGTTGTTGTTGACTCCATTGTCTACTGTTTCTTGCGTTTGAGATTCTCTTATGGAAATCCTCAGCGAGTTCTTTCGAACCCCTTGACATCAGGTCCTGTTTCTTCCGCTGCGTTGGGGCCGTTGCGAAGTTCCGAGCCCGTGAAAGGCCTGGCGCTTCGGATTTTGGAGCGAGATTCATTTTGTCGACGCAACGAGTACACGCAGCGACTTCGGTTTTTCCAGTTTGCACCCTTCTGACGCTAACTTTGACGGCCCCACAGAGTTCGCACTCGCCCATGAACTTGTTTTCCCATGACGCTCTTTGAACCCTTTGTTGCGTATTCTGATGTGAATATGAATCAGATAACGGAAAAAGACAACGACATATAAAAACGGTAACCTGTAGCGTAGGTTGATAAGAATGGGTACCGATGTCGAACGAAACGATGCCCCACTCCCCAGTCATGCCGACGATGACATCAAGGAATTGGAAGAAGCTTTTGCTTCGCTACGCGATGAGACACAGCAACTCATCAATGAGCGGACGACGCTGCAAGCTGAAGTACGCAGTTTACGCAAAAAAATAGACCGCCTGGATGAAAATGTCAATTTGTTGAAAATGCCGCCGCTGATTATTGGCCATATTCAAGATGTGCTTGACCATGAACGTGCAATTGTACGCTCATCCAATGGAACGGTGTTTCAAGTGTCATTAAACCAACGGCTGGAGCCCGAACGGCTGAAACCTGGGACCCGAGTGGCCCTCAATCAAGACAGCTTATCCGTGGTTGAAGTCCTCCATGAGGCATGGGATCCGATGGTCAGTGGAGCAGAAATGGTGGAAAAACCAACCATCACCTATGCGGATGTTGCAGGTCTTGATGAGCAGGTTGAATCGGTCAGGGAAGCAATTGAATTGCCACTCATTAAACCAGAACTGTTTGAAAAAGTGGGCATCGTCCCGCCCAAAGGCGTACTGCTCGTAGGACCTCCAGGTTGTGGGAAGACGTTGCTCGCTAAGGCTGTAGCCAACCAAACAGACGCCACGTTCATTCGCATGGTAGGGAGTGAATTAGCGCAAAAATACATTGGTGAAGGCGGTCGCATGGTCCGGGAACTCTTTTCCCTCGCCAAAGAAAAAGCTCCAAGTGTAATCTTCTTGGATGAGATTGACGCGATAGGTGCAAAACGATTGGATGGCTCTACCAGCGGCGACCGCGAAGTTCAGCGCACCTTGATGCAACTCCTTGCCGAATTGGACGGTTTTGATGCCTTGCATGATGTCAAGATCATCGCAGCCACGAATCGACCCGACATCCTTGACGATGCATTGTTGCGACCCGGTCGTTTTGATCGTATCATTGAAATCCCCATTCCCGATGATGTCTCTCGGAAGGCCATTTTGAGCGTTCACCTCGGCAATATGAACACCAAGAAAGTCAGTATTGGACGCATTGTTGAACGGACAAAGGGATATTCCGGTGCTGAGTTGAAGGCAACTTGTGTTGAAGCAGGTATGATTGCAATTCGAGACAACCGTTCATCGGTCACACAACAAGACATGTTGGATGCTGTCTCAAGACTTGACAAGAAGCGAAGTCAGGGAACCACCATGAGGTCCCCTGAAGCCTTGTACTCTTGAGACCAATATCGCCCAACATTCAAAGACTGTGTGGCGAGGCCAAATGTATGCCTTCGCCTCTCGTCGAGTGTGTCCCAAATATCTCCGAAGGCCGAAATTTGGAAATCATCAATAAAATTGTGGATGCAGTACGGGCTGTTGATGGGTGCACTGTCCTTGGTGTAGAGCCCGACCATGATTACAATCGCACGGTAATCACCTTCGCTGGTGCACCAGAAACGGTTGAGGAAGGGGCCATCGCACTCATCCTCGCCAGTGTAGAAGCCCTTGATATGCGCCAACATACTGGAGAACATCCCCGGATGGGCGTTGTTGATGTCTGCCCGTTTGTTCCATTGCGTGATGTTTCGATGGAGGCATGTGCTGAGATGGCCCGGCGTGTGGTAGAACGAGTCACCTCTACGATTCCAGTTCCGATGTATCTGTACGGCGCCGCGGCATCATCTTCTGAACGCAGCACGCTCTCGACGTTACGAAAAGGAGAATATGAGGGCTTGCAGGCACGATTCTCTGATGCAGAGAGTGTTCATTCAGAAGGTACTCGGTGGCCCGATGCCGGTCCGAAAGTTTGGGGAGAAGAGATTGCCCGTACGGGGGCCATCACCGTTGGCGCACGCCCTATCTTGGTGGCGTACAACGTCAATCTCGAGGAGCGAGACGGTCGAGTTTCAAAGATGGTCGGATCAATTGTCAGGAGCAGTGGACGATTACTCAAGTCAGAATCAGGCTCTTCAGTTCGCTCTCAAGGGATGTTGCCCAAGGTGCAAGGCATGGGTGTTGCTTTGGAAGAAATGGGTATCTCTCAAGTTTCAATGAATCTCCTTGATGTTGATCTGTGTCCACTCCATCTTGCTTTCAAGACCTGCGAAAGTTTAGCACGCGACCATGGAGTAAACGTGTGCGGAAGTGAAATTGTCGGCCTCGCCCCACTTCAAGCCATGCTGTCGGCAGGTCGTTTTTTTGAACCAGATGAAGATGACGAGACCACTTTGGTGTATGTGGCCGTCGAGAAGTTGGGCCTCAATGCCCATCACCATTTTGACCCTAACATTCACGTCATTGAATGGGCGCTCAAACAGGAGGAAAATGAATGAATTGGATGGACATGAGTTTGCGAGATTTTCAGGCGGCATTGGCATCCTCGTCACCAACGCCAGGCGGAGGTACAGCCGCTGCTGTCGCACTGGGGCAGGCCGCCTCACTGTCCATCATGGTCAGTGATTTGACGCTGAACAATGAGAAATGGAAGGAGGGGTGGCCCATCGCGGAACGAGTTCAACATGTTGCCATCCCATTGCTTCATCGGGCAGGCTCTTTAGCCACGGAGGACAGTGACGCGTTCGACGCAGTCATGGAAAGTTTCAAACTACCAAAAAATACGGAGGATGAAACTGACCTCCGGCGAAAAACCATCCGAAGTGCCACACTCCATGCAGCGGAAGTTCCGTTCCAGACGGCCCAACATGCTCTTGAATTGCTCAACCTTCTACCTGAACTGGCGTTGAAGGGCAATTCCAACGCCGCTTCCGACATCGGCGTGGCTGGTCTCCTCGCAAGTGCTGCCGCAAAGGGTGCCATGTTCAATGTGGAAATCAATTTGGATTCGCTACCAGAAGACCATGGAGCTCACCTTCGTGAGGCGGTTCCCGTGATGAAAGATTCGATGAAGAAGGCTTCTCGAGAAGTTATGGAAGCCGTGCGACAGCGTATGGCATCCTAAATCAGCGAACGGTTGAACCCGGCGTCGCATCACCGTCAACTGTGATGAGGCGAACGTGTCCATTTCCATCGTCTGCAGCCAACATCATCCCTTCTGAAGTTACACCGCGAAGAGGCCTCGGTGCCAGGTTCTCAACAAAAACAACGAGTTTCCCTACCATCTCATCTGGTGAATAAAATTCCTTGAGACCTGCACAGATCGTACGAGGCGCTTCAGTCCCGTCATCAAGGGTGACGACATACAGTTTGTCTGCATTCGGGTGATCTTCTACGGTGAGGATACGTCCGACCCTGAGATGTACTTTCATAAAAGTCTCAAAATCAAGATAAACAACTCCTTCTGTATCTGTCTTCATATTCTTTCCTCCACTTTTCTTTCCACCTTTCACGCCGTGGACGCTTGATTCTTCTGTTTCACCTGCTTCTTCAACCAGTGATTCTTCAACGGCGAGAATTTCCTTGAGTTCAAGGCGCTCAAACAACGGCGTGGGTTGTTCTTCGCTCCACGAGAGCGGTGCTTCCCAGTGAACTGATTCATACCAGAGAACATGTTCTACTTCCCCCTGACAGCCAAGAGATCGCCAGAGGCGTTGAGCACTTGATGGCATGAACGGTTGGGTTGTGATCGCCAAAAAACGGGCGATTCTCCAACAAAAAGCCAGGGTTGCCAAGCTCTCTTCATGCCCCTCTTGTGGTTCATTCAGGTGCTTCCAAGGAGCAGCGGCTTGTAGTGTTTGGTTTCCGTATTGAGCGACACTCATGATACCGCGTAACGCTTCTTTGTACCGGTGTCGTTGGAGTGATTCCGTAATGTTTTGAAGGGCCTGCTCAAGGTGTTCTTGGTGGGGTTTCACACACTCATGACCATCGTGCGCGGTAAACGGTGAAGTCCCGTCTGGATTTGGTAATCGAGCGCCCAGGGTAAGGACTCTGTGGACAAAATTACCGTACGCAGCAATCAACTCGCTGTTGACTTTCTCAACAAAGTCCGGCCAGTTAAAATCAGTATCATGGTTTTCTGGCATGTTGATGCTCAAATAATACCGTAACGTATCGGGGTCGTAGCGTTCAAGGAAAGACGGAAGCCACACAGCGTGCTTACGAGATTTAGAGAATTGACCTCCAGCGAGCATCAAATATTCCATTGCCGGAACATTGGCCTCCAGAGCATACTCACCGGGCCCGGGAAGCGACACTTCGTCTCCGGCGGATTGTCCTTTCATAACCTGATTGAGTCCCAAAATAATGGCGGGCCAAATGACAGTGTGGAAAGGGATGTTGTCTTTTCCAAGGAAGTAAAGGTGCCGGGGGTGTGTTCCATCGTCGCCAACAACCCACCAGTGCTTCCACGCATCGTTTCCATCTGGATGGTCACGGGCGTAACGCTCTGCCCAGATATTGGCACAGGTGAAGTATCCCTGGACTGCTTCAAACCAGACATACACGCACTTCCCGCTCCATTCTTCGCCTTCAATGGGGACGCGAATTCCCCAATCCAAATCGCGGGTCACTGCTCTGGGCCTTAAGCCCATGTCAAGCCATTGTTTTGTCATGGCCTTTACGTTGGATTTCCATACAGTTTGACGTTCAAGAGAATGTTTCTCCAAGGCAGATTGAAAGAGGTCTAAACGATAGAATAAGTGTTCAGTTTCTCGAATTTCTACCTTTGCATTGGGGTTCATCTTGGAGAAAGGTTGCTTCAATTCAACGGCTTCATATGTTGCTCCACACGCATCGCATTGGTCGCCACGAGCGCCGGATTCGTTGCATGCTGGACATGTGCCTTCAACATAGCGATCGGGAAGAAAACGACCGCCTCCTTCCTCGTTGATTTCGAAGTATTGTTCCATGGATGTTCGCTCAAAAAAACCAGCGTTCTCAAGGGCAGAGAAATTTGATTGGACCAACTCCTTGTGGCGTTCATCGCTGGTTCGATTGAACAGCGCCCCTCCATATTCAACACCACGTGGGTCGACATTCATGGACCAACGACAACCTAAATCCAGCAAGGCCTTGGTGTTCACCGCATGGTATTCATCAACGACGTTTTGTGGAGACACGCCTTGTTGTTCTGCCGTCACGGTGATGGGCGTCCCATGTTCATCAGAGCCTGAAACCATGAGGACACGATTTCCTAATGCACGCTCAAAACGGAATTGAATGTCAGGTGGCAGGTAACATCCTGCCACATGGCCGAGATGAAGAGGGCCGTTGGCGTAAGGCCAAGCGACGCAAATCAACACGTATTCGCCGCTCATACCAATCCCTTACAGCGGGCCTAAACCGCTTTTGCTCTTGAGGTTCACGCATGTTGGCTGCATCGCTACGGTGGTTCACATCTCATGCGTCATTTTCAAGAACCCTACTCGCGTCGGTTATACTACGCCCACACGGGCAGGGGTCTTGGACACACCATGGTCATTGACGCACTTGCAGCGGTTACCGTTGCACAAACGACAGGCGAAGGAGACATGCGTCTCCTAATTTTTTACATCACTCTCGCCTTGGGCGTCTCGTTTTTGTGTTCCATTTTGGAAGCCGTCGTATTGTCGACGCCACAGACACATGTGAACATTCTAAAAAACGAAGGAAAACGAACTGCACCTCTTTGGGAGCATCTCAAAGACGACGACTCAGTTCGCCCACTTACTGCAATTCTGACCCTCAATACCGTGGCGCACACCATGGGGGCTGCAGGCGTTGGTTCTCAGGTTCAACAAATATGGGGCGTGGGGGCTTTGACGATCGCATCGGCCATCCTCACATTCGCTGTGCTCTTCCTGTCAGAGATCATCCCGAAAACGTTGGGTGCAGCCTACTGGAAGCGTTTGTCCACGCCTGCTGCATATCTGCTCACATGGTTGACCAAATCTATGTTTTTCCTGATTGGACCCATTCAGTTCATGAAATCAATTCTACCAAAATCTGGACATGCAAGCGTTACACGTGACGATGTCATCGCTATGGCCGACCTTGGTGAAATTGAAGGAGCTTTGGAGGAGACAGAAGAAGCCATCATCCATAATTTGTTGAGACTCCGTGAGACCATGGTCGAGAAGGAAATGACGCCACGTACTGTGGTTAGTGCCTACGACATGAGCACCACCATCAAGGAAATCCTGGATGAAAACACGATTCTTACCTTTTCGCGCATTCCTGTTTTTGATGAACACATTGACAACGTCAAAGGCTTGGTCATTCGCTCAGAAATCTTGATGGCTGCGAGCCGGGATGAATGGAATACAACATTGTACGATATCATGAAACCGATTCATACCATCTCTTTACAATCAACCATGGAGGATGTGTTGGATGTGTTTCTTTCAAACAAGCAACAATTTGCGCTTGTGCGTGACGAATTCGGCGGCACCTCGGGTATCATCACAATGGAAGACGTGATGGAGACCCTGCTTGGGAAAGAAATTGTCGACGAAACCGATGCTGTCGAAGATATGCGTGAACTTGCACGTGAGCAGGCAGCTCAGTCAGAAGAATAAGTCGCTCTTCTCTTCACCCAGCCGGAGACAATTCTATCACGTTCAGCGTGCGTGTTTGCACCATTGTGAGTCAATCCATCAACGAGATAGTCTTCCAAAAGCCCCTCTTTATCTTCATCTAAGATAGCCTGTTTAAGTCGTTCAAAATGACTGATGCCGAGCCGTTCATCTGGGTTGGCTTGAATGATGAGGGTTGGTTCATCCGGCATGCCCCAAGCGGGTACATCAACATCTTCCAACCCTCCAATGAACCGAGAAGGCCCAATAATGGCATTCACATGAAGGAGGGTATTGGCAAGTACAAAGGGGCGCAAGATCAAAGGTATTCGCAAAATATTGCAGGTTTCACGGAAGATTTCTGAATATCCTGTCATTGGTGATTCGAAGACCCATTCAGATACGAAACTATCAAACTCCAATTCATTACGGCGCCTACTCAATCTCAAACCAATGAATGACCCCATGCTGTGTCCATAGAAGAGAAGTCGATTTGAAAAGAGCTCAGGGCGTTGCTTGGCGAGTTGATTGGCCGCTGAAATCAACAATGTCGTTGAGTGTTCTGCCGTCCACTTTGTGAGACGAGAAGACCCCCCATGACTTGGAAGGTCAAACATGACCACATTCCACCCATCCCGAACAAAGACTTCGGCTCTCCCGAGCATTCGCTGAGCACCTGAGGTCCAACCGTGACAAATCCAAGCAGTAGGGGCGTCGGGACGTCCAAGACGAACATATGACTGTATGTGATGGTGCCCTGTTTTGAATGGTGTCGAAATCCAATCTTCATGTTCGATGGGTGGTTTGCGGCGTGTTGGAGCCCTAAAGGCAAATTGTGTCATCAATTCGATGTAGAAATGGAGGCCACCAACCACCACGAGGATGATGGACAAGTAGGGAGTCGTAACGAAGGCCAACCATGTCCAAGAAAGCAACACAACAAACGGAAGAACATGATTACGCCTTCGCAACGGTGCTAGCATTACGCTCACCGCACTGTCGTCACTCATTCTTATTGAGCCGTTGTATCGTCACCAGATTCGGATTTGGATTGCTCTTTCTTGGCTTTACGCTCTTCAGACCGCTGCATGAGTTGGTCGCCAAAATTTCCCATGTTTTCCAAGCGAGCCCATATTCCAGTCGCTTTTTCTTCTTCGCTTGGGATATATTTGACCAAGTATGCACCAAACACAAGGTCGTACAGGCCTTGTCCCATCTCGCTGCCATTTCTCAAGAAACGGTCTATGAACCACAGCACCATGAACAAGGCGCCGAGTGAAAACATGATGATGGCGGACGTGTTGTCTTCCTCGCTTAGATTTTGGAATTCAGTAGCGACAAAGATGAGACCTACCAACGACAACAAACCGGCGGTGTTGGCCATGATGCCATGCAAGAACAGTGGATTGGTTCCATCGCCACGCACACACTTGGTTCTCGAGACGAATTGTCCGAGGTTTCGGCTGAATTTCATGGGTATGACAATGGTGTTGAGGAGAATAATACCGAAACTTGTTGCAAAGAGAATGGTGGTCACGATGCCAGTATCGGACGATGCAATAAACAGTGCTGCAATTAAAACGCCGAAATTAATGACGAAATTGACCAACCACGAGATGCGCCGATTCATGTTCGAAGCCAATTCATAATCATCGCCTAGGCCGGCAGGACGAGCTCTAGGTGCTTTTGCCTTTGCCGTTTTTGCCGCTTTCGCCGGTTTAGCAGCGGGTTTTGCTGCTTTTGCTGGTGCGGGCTTGACCTCCGCAGGAGTCGCTTTCGCAACGGGCTTCTTTTCTTCAGTACTGGCACCTGCCTTGTCAAGTAGTCCCATGTTGTTCACGCATCCTTGTATTGTTCACCGATCATGCGGTAGATGTCAAAGTCAGGCGAGGCCACAAAGGCCTCAATGGATTCGGCTGACATGTTGCCCAATTGGTCATCCACCATGTTGTAAAATTGGGCCCGAATAGTCTCGTCAGTTGTGTCAGGTGATTCCAACACTGCACGATAGACTCCAAAATCGGAACTCGCCACAAACTCGTTCACGATGGATTCAGGAAGATGTTCACCGAGGAGGTCGTCCACGATGGCGACAAATCGGACAAACATATCATCGTCATCGGTGGATTCATTTGCCGTCGTAACAGTAGCATCAGTGGAAGGTGCACCCCCTTCTTTGAGGGCTTTACGTTGGGCCATGAGCGCTTGAAGGGTGGGTGTGAGTTCCGCCAACGCCTCTTTGTCGCCGAGTGATTTTGCTTCTTGGTACAATGGTTTGAGTGCTCGGAGTTCATTCTCAACTCGTTCGAGTTCGCTCAAGCCATCGCTGGCTCCATCATCATCAAGGACCTCAACCACGGGTGCATCACGTATTTCTGCAACTTTCTCATCCATGGCCGCTTTACGCATCACGATAATTTCGCGGTCCAAGGCATGCCCAAAACGATCGGCGTAACGGTCGAGCAACGAACCAGCCTCTTTGTTACTGATTCGGTCAATGTGTCCGTAGATTTGTTGCAGCGGTTTTTCTGACCGCTTTGCCCAAAGGTCGTTGTACCCTTTCTCTTCTGCAATTCCGGATAACGTTGTCCCAGGGTCGTTGACTTGGACGGGTGCATCTGGTGCTGGTATCGTTGGCAGTGGAGCGGGTGCGGGCAATGGTGCTGATGCCGTGGGCGATGGAGCGGGTGCGGGCAATGGTGCAGGCACCGGCAAAGTGGCGGGTGCCGGCAATGGTGAAGGAATCGGAGGCAAGGCGGCACCTCCCGGGGGCATTGGTAAGGGGTTGGGTAGACCTGCAGGTGGAGGGAGATTGGGGGTGGGCAACGGTGCTTCGTCGCCTTTGGATTTCTTCCCTCGTCGCAGACCCAACGGACTCACCTCACCCTAAGGGATGAGAAACCACCCTTGAACCTTATTGCAGATTGCAACTGAGGATGGTCCATTCCTCATCATACTATTTTTCTCAAACCAACTTTGCCCAGCCCTTCAACACCAGGAAGGTTGCCCCACTTTCATGCAGAGAAAATCGGGTGCCTGCTTTGCTTTCCAAACGGAGGCCCCCAAACTGAGCAACGGCATCGTCAACGGTCCATTCCAATTCATGGCTGTCAGAAAGTCCGAGGACGAAGGCTTCGTTCAGTGGATTGTATCGATTCGAGGAATCAGGGTCCAATCTTGCGAGCGGGAATTCACTCACTCGCATGCCCGACTTACCGTGCAGCGAAGTAGGCCAACGAATTTGACGCCGAACATCAATGGTAACAACCTCATCGGTTTCTCCAGCCGAACCAAGGACAACCGATGCATCGGCTTTCAACAAATTAAGGAAGAGCCCCTGATAGTTTCCGAGAAGGTCAAACTTACCATCTTTGAGGCGTGCAACCCTGCTGTCGTGGTCCATGATTTCGGCGAGTTTCTTGATGGCAGCTGCAGAACGTTGAGACGTCACGCCTTCTCTGTCTTGCAGCGACTGAAGCTCTGCTTCTAAACGCCGAAGTTGTACTTGACTTCCCTCTTCTCCGCGATGAATAGAGCGGAGTGTAGAAATCATCGAGTCCATGCCGCCCCGGATTCGCTGTGTCCAGCCACTCGCCTCTTGGTCATGGTAACGAGCCAGGCCGCCTTGAACATCAACGCCTTCTCCACGAATATGAGAGACCAACTCGCGTCGTGCTTCCGAATCCAAATGGAATAATGATGGGTCGCGGTAATGGAGGTGAAATCCTCTATGTCCAGAGAACGTCACTTGAAGATGGTCTTCTGAAAATCCAAATTCGGGTTCAAGAAAATCGTTCCACAACGACCACGCTTGTTCTTGAATCACACCCAACATGGCTGGAAAATCTTTGTCGGTTACACCGGGGAGGTGGTCGCCGTCAAGGTCAAAAATTAGATCCGCACCCTGCCATAATTTATCTGACATTTTCAATTCATGCGGACGTTTCCAATACGCTGTTGAGTAAAAGCAGGAATGCATGGCCCGCTGGGAAAGAAAGTGTTGCACTTGGCCAACATCACTGAATGATTTGTGGCGAAGTGGGGGTGCGCTTCCAAATGGAATGAACATCCATTCTCTGGTTCGTACGCGAGGCGGCGACCACAGGGTAGCATGCCTGTAGTATTGTCCGAAACGATGTGCAACCTTGGCCCACCCTGTCGACATGACGTGCCCTCACCCTTTCGTAGGGTTGAGGGTTCTTGAAGAACACCGTCTCAATCCTGTTTCATCCAGAACCGTTCATCTGCGTTGGAGACTTCGGTGACCGTATCTGCTCCAGTCGCTTCGACATAATGTTCCCAACACATGTAATACTTGTCAAGAACCATTGCGTTTCCAAACGTCAATCGCATGCCACAGGTGTGGCATCGTGGACCAAGTTCGCCGTTGGGGGCCTGTGCAAGTTGAATGTGTTCGTGAGGCATGAGGCTCCTTCCTGCTTAGTGGGGGGTGGCTCCTAGTCTTTGAACTTGAGGGGGCTCAACATTCTGTTGATTCAAACTCTGCACTGTCAACCCAGGCCAGTAAATCAAGGGCAACAACACAGGATTCGGCCACTTCAGGCAATGGGTCGTTGACGAATTCCTCAAGCACAGGGACGATTGAACGGTCGCCAATAGCGCCCATGGCTTCAGCAGCCTCATGGCGAACCATGACATGTTCTGCCTCATCCTTTAAACGCTCGACCAAGGTACTCAGGGCCACAGGGTTTTGCATTTGGCCGAGAACATAGGCTATTTCATGTCGCAACAGTGCACTTGAACTGGAAAATCCTTGACAAAGCCCCAAACATGCTTCATCACTTCGGTGATTACGCAATGAGAAGACTGCTCGCATACGCTGAAACATCGGTTCACCTTCATCACATAAACGCTCAACCCATTCGGAAACTGAGCCGTTGTTATTTGGAGGCGCTGGATCTACGGAGCCGTATTGACTTGTTTTTGGACGGCGGTGAGTAGCACCCATGATATCACCTCAAGGAGCGCCAATGAACTCCAAATGTTCTGCATCAAAATCGTGTCGAATCAGTCCGACTTCTTGTCCTTCTTTGATGAATCGACGTATGGACTTTCTTCCCTCATCCTTGTAATCGATCGTGCGGTCATTTACATACATGCTGACGAATCTTTTGTTGGTTGTATCGTCAATGCCTCTGCCCCAGGCTTTAGCAAATTCAAGGGCCTTATCGGGCGACCGTAACGCATGTTCAATACTCATTTTGGTGTATTTGGTGATGTCTTCCATGGCCTGCTGACCGAGATCTCTGCGGACGACGTTTCCGCCCAAGGGCATTGGCCAATTTTCAGTTCGTTGGTTCCACCATTTGCCCAGGTCAATAAGGACATGAAGGTCATGGTCAACATAGGTGAGTTGCCCCTCATGGATGATGAGGCCACTGAGGTAGGTGCCATCAAGAATACGGGGGATAATTTCGTCAAATGGTACCACTTCCACAGCACAATCGCCCCATGCTAGGCGAAGTCCGAGGTAGGCGCTTGTTTTGAGGCCAGGGACGGCAATGGTTGAACTACGGGCATCTTCTTCAGAGACGCCAGCCTTACACACCACCATGGGGCCATATCCTTCACCCATTGAAGCCCCACAATTCATCAAGGCATAATGTTCAGCGATATCGGGATAGGCATGAATGGAGACGGCCGAGACCTCCAAATCTTGATTCATAGCTCGTTGGTTCAGTGTCTCAATATCTTGCAATTCATGGACAAAGGTGTAGCCGGGAGTCGGGAAGGCACCTGTTGTCATGGCGTGAAACATGAATGCATCGTCAGGGTCGGGACTGTGTCCGATTCTGACGATTTTGTTGCCCTGTTCGTCAAGAGGTAACTGAACCACCATGCTCATCCCACCTGCACGACCTTCAAGAACCAACCGTTGAATTTTGCAAACAAGAACGCTCACGTCCATGCGAACGTTGGTGAAGAAGTCATTGAACAGGCCTCAGAAAGGAACCGGAATAGTCCATCGAGATGTTGTTGATTGAGTCGGTTGAACACTTCTCCGTAGTACTGGTCCAACCGCTCAAAACTCAGAGCCGATTTTGTCATGGACCATTCAATCACCTCATGCCGCTTTGTTTCCTTCACCTCAAAATCATGCAAATTAGAAAGTAAAGCGGCGTGGGCTTCCTTCAAAACGGGTAGTGGCGTGTCACGCCGCGCCACGAATACACCAAAAATCATGGGAAGTTGTTCTCGTTCCATCCATGCCGTACCCAAATCAAGCTGTACCATTTCGGGAAATTCCTTCGCCGCCTCCAGCGCTCGGTCCCCAATGAGCAAGGCGCCATCTGCGAGCGAGAGCATCGCTTCGTAATCTGGGCCCGTTTGTACGTAATTCATCTCCAATCCTTGCTTTTCGATCAAATACTTAAGCAAGGCAACGGAGGTCGCTGAATCGCTGGGTAGGGCGATGGTTTTCATGGAACTGAGTGGAACGGCCCCAAACAACAAGACACTTCCGACCTCTCCTTGGCTTCCAATTCCAATCTCTGGGAGCAACACAAGTTCGTCGGCATGTTTCGCATAGTCAGCGGCAGGGATAGGTGCGAGGATGCAATCCTTTCGCAAAACATGACCTGTGAGCCAGGAAGGAGGGGCCGCAAGGACATTCCACTCTTCAGACAACCCGTGAAATAAAGGGTCGCAGTTGATGAACGCTACTCGGCCTATGGTTTGCATCCAGGTCGGATTGTTCATCGTATCACCTCATTGCGCCATGCGCAAGCGCCTCTGGGGTTTGATATCAGGTGGGATGTAAGGCGTGAAGGTTGTGTAGGTCGTGTTACGTTGCACGGGTTCACACCCAGCATCTTGAATCAAACGAGCCAATTTCACACGGTCATGGTCAAGAGGAGCCGTTGAACCAGCCAAGTGCATGATGGACTCCTTTTGGACGGTCCCGTCGATATCATCAGCACCGTATTGCAAAGCGAGTTCTGCCAGATGGTCGCCAATGTTCATTCTGTAGGCTTTGATATGTGGAATCGTATTCAGCATTAACCGAGAAACCGCGATGGTTCGTAGAATTTCACTCCCGGTTGCCAGTTGCGCCTCAGGAAGTCGTGTGTGGTCGGGCAGGAATGGGTAGGGGACAAAACATTGGAAGCCGCTGGTTTTTCGGTTTAACTCACGTAACGAAATCATGTGCTGAAGACGCTGTTCTAATGATTCAATGGTGCCAAATAACATCGTGCAGTTAGATGGTATGCCCAGTTCATGAGCTTCACGGTGGATGGAAAGGTATTCCTCGGAACTCTCCTTTCCGTTGCAAATAATGGCTCGTACGTTGTCATCCAAGATTTCGGCACCTCCGCCCGGAAGCGAAGTTAAACCGGCATCCCTCAACCGACGCAAGACATCCTTCGTAGGTATGTCTGAACGCTGGGACAGATGTTTGATTTCAACGGCTGTAAGGGCTTTAATGGAAATATGTGGGTAGGTAAGTCTGGTGGATCGAAACAATTCCTCGTAATGTTCCACGCACCATTCAGGATGCAAACCCCCTACAGAGTGAACTTCGTCGACGGCATGTGCATATACGCCAAGGTCGTCAACGTATTCCTGTATCGACATGGCATATGCATCGTTTGCTTTGGGTCCTCTACGGAACGCGCAAAACCTGCAGGCGAGAACACACATGTTGGTCTGATTGATATGCACATTTGAGTTGAAGAAGGCTCGACGCCCGAATCGTGCCTCTCTCACGATGTTCGCAAGGGCTCCAACTTCATGCAAATCATGATGGCGAAACAAGGTCAAACCGTCTTCAATCGTCAAGGGGGTGTTCTTTGCCAATTTCACGACGATGGGTTGGAGAACTGGGGACCAATTGGATTGGTCTAAGAGCGCCTGACGCAAACGTTCGGGCCAATCGTGGAATTCACCCGCCAACGCCGTCATGCCGGAGGCTTCCATGGGTTATGGACTGGCCCTTCATTGATGAAGATGTGCATTTGTTCGTCAACGTGATTTTACGGCAAAGAATTGTGATTTCACTATGAGTTTTCGGAACTCTTCAATAATGAACACACTGGAGGCAACCAGCAAGACCACACCCCAATCATTCGATGAAAGCGTCGTTGTCGATAGTAAATTGCCAACTTGAATACCAATCAGAGGTATGGCCGCATCGGCCAGTTGAACGAAGAACAGTAACAATCCGCCAGAAACGAGCAGAGCATAATTGATGGCTCGGTTGGAAAACAACCCCAATTCAAACACACTTTGCTCATTCGAGCGGCAATTCAGAACATTGAACAATTGGAAGACAATAAACACAGTGAACGTCATTGTTTGAGCATGTTGGAAATGCCCATCTGCATACTCCTGCCAGTCGTCGATAGCTTGCTGATTGCCATCAAGGCATGCACTGACATCAAAGGCCGTCGTACTGGTTTCTGTAGGCAACATATCGCATGTCGCAAGGCCGCCACCTGCGAGATAGAAGATGGCGAGGGTGCCGGTCACCATGACCGCTCCAAGGTAAAAAATCAACGAGATATCTCGTCCATTAGGTAGACTCTCGTCCACCGGCCTTGGCGACCTTTGCATCACATTCCCGTGTTTCTTTTCAACGCCCAAGGCCACAGCAGGAGGTCCATCCATGAGGATGTTGATAACCAAAATTTGCGTGGCGGTAAGTGGAATCGATTCAGGGCCGAACAAGATGGTGGAAAAGACGAGGAGGGCGACTGCTGCTACATTTGTTGAAACTTGATACCGCACAAAGTTTCGGATATTCTGGTATATTTTACGCCCCTCTTCCACCGCGTGAACGATGTTCGCAAAGTTATCGTCTTGAAGCACCATATCAGCGGCATCCTTGGCGACATCTGTGCCTGCAATGCCCATGGCTACGCCGATGTTCGCACCTGAAAGGGCTGGGGCATCGTTCACACCATCACCTGTCATCGCGACAATTTCGCCTTGGGCCTGAAGGGAAGATACAATGCGCATTTTTTGGTCGGGCGTGACCCGTGAGTAGATGGAAACATTTCCCGATACAGAGAGTAATTCTTCATCGGTCATGGCCGACAATTCCTTTCCATCTAAAGCGCCCATCGGCCCAGCTTCGATGTTGAGTTCCCGACCAATAGCCGCCGCAGTCATCTGTTGGTCGCCTGTAATCATCTTGACTTTGATGCCGGCGCGTTGACAGGTATCAATCGCGTCTCTTACTTCAGGCCGGGGTGGGTCCATGATGCCGATCAATCCTAAGAAAGCCAACGAAGACTCAACGGCAGACATATCTTCCATGTCTTCATCATCATTGAATGGACGAGCAAACAAGCCAATGACGCGCATGGCTTGTGAACCCATGGCATCGTTCATTTCTTTGATTCGTTCTTTATCTTCATCCGTGATATCAACCAATTTGTTGCCGTCAACTTTCGATGTGGTCAAGTCGAGATAACCTCCGACACTGCCTTTTGAAAATACCCATTTTCCACCTTCATATTCATGAATGACGCTCATACGCTTGCGATTGGAATCAAAGAAGAATTCATTCAACCGGGGATGCCTGTGGGAGAATTTCTTCACATCTCCGTTGATTTTCCAACCAGCTACGGCACAAGCCGAATCTGTTGGGTCGCCAATGGCCTGCCATTGCCCCTCTGTTTTCACGATAGTAGAATTATGACACAGCGATAAACATGCGCTCAAAAGACGAAAACCAAGTTCAGATTGGTGCGCTTGGAGATCAGAGTCGCTAAGTGGCGTACTGTGGCGTACCAAATTCCCATTCGGCTCGAAGCCTTCGCCAGAAACACCAAAATCTTCAGTGAGGGTGAAAATTTGGCGCACTGTCATTTGATTTTTCGTGAGTGTACCGGTCTTGTCTGAACAGATGACAGTGGTAGAGCCGAGGGTTTCAACGGCTTTCATGCGCCGAATGATAGCCTTGTGACGCGCCATATTACGCATGCCAAGTGAAAGGGTGATGACCAAAATAATAGGCAATCCTTCGGGCACAATTGCAACGAAAATAGCGATAGCGACAATAAATTGTTGGACGGCGACTTCTTTCAAATCCACGCCTGGACGTCCATAGGCTACGATGAGATTCAATGAAACCAACAAAACAGCGACAATCAAGGCAATGAATCCAAGGAACTTTCCGAGGCTTTCCAATTTTAACTCAAGCGGCGTTTTGGGAGTTTGTGATTCTTGGAGGTTCTTTGCGATCTTCCCCAATTCGGTCTCCATTCCCGTCGCAACCACCAAACCCAATCCGCGTCCAGTCGATACGGTCGTACCCATGTACGCCATATTGCTGCGTTCTGCGAGCACTGTTCCGGCCGGAAGAGCGTCAATGGTTTTACTCACCGTGAGTGATTCTCCGGTGAGGGCGGATTCGTCAATTTTACACTGTTGCGACCATAACATCCTGACGTCGGCAGGCACATTGAGCCCCTGTTCAAGACAAACAACATCACCGGGTACAAGTTCTGATGTTGGAATCTCACTCTCAAACGAACCACGAATAACAACGCATGTTGAAATGGACATTTGTTTTAATGAATCCATCGCTTGTTCAGCCTGCCCCTCTTGCCAGAATCCAAAGAAAGCATTGGCCGTTAAAACGATGAAAATGAAGATGGCATCACCTGGTTGGTCAGGATGAATGGCCAACGCTACCAACGCTGCACCAATTAAAAGATAGTTGAGAGGGTCGTTGTACTGTGAAAGGAAGCGAAGAAAGGCCGGTGTCTTTTCGGGTTCCGCTAACTTGTTGAGGCCATACGATTCTTGCCGCTGAAGCACAGCATCCATGTCAATGCCGCTTTCAGAACTGTCTTGTTCAATGAGGCTTTCTTTGGGCGACAATTCATGCCATGCAATCGTCATTCGACTCACGCTCAACGACAACCCGAGGGTTGAAAACAGAGGAACCACTCAACACTTGCCTATTATGTTGGTGCATGGGGTCCCATGAACACGTGATGACTGCTGAGTCATAAGCATCGCAGGATATACCTACTCGGAACGGTTGGAACAACCATGAGCGGATTAGGCGACCCCTACATCTCAGCAGATGAATCTCCGCTTGAACTGACGACTCGGGTGATTCTTGTCGGCATTGTGCTTGGCGTCTTAATGACCGCAGCCAACGCCTACCTCGGACTCTATGCTGGGATGACGGTCTCAGCCAGTATTCCAGCGGCTGTCATGTCGATGATTATTCTCCGTTCAATGTTCAAAGACGTCTCCATTCTCGAGAACAACGCCGTGCAAACGATGGCTTCAGCGGGCGAGTCGTTGGCCGCTGGTGTTATCTTCACCGTACCAGCGCTTCTTGTGATGAATCTCTGGACGAGTATCCATTGGATGGAGACACTCATCATCGCTACTCTTGGCGGTTTACTTGGAACGATGTTTACCATCGCCTTGCGCCGTTTGTTCATCGTGGAGGAAGCCTTACCCTACCCCGAAGGCGTCGCTTGTCGAGAAGTGTTGGTTGCTGGCGAGGAAGGAGGAGATGGAGCACTCGCCATCCTCTATGCTCTCGCTATCGGCGGCATCTATGGCCTTATGGTGAAAGGGTTTGAAGTCACGCACCACACGGTTGAAGGCGCTGCATCGTTCATTTCAACACGCCTGTATGCTGGCATGGACCTTTCCATCGCTTTGTTATCGGTTGGATATATCGTCGGCATACGAATCGCTTCATTCATCTTTTTCGGAGGTGTGCTCGGATTTGGTTTACTCGTTCCGATGTACGGTTTGATCTATGGTTGGCCAGCAACCGATTCCTTGGTCGACGGATTTTACAGCATTTGGTCGACTCAAGTTCGCTATGTTGGCGTTGGAGCGATGGTGGTGGGAGGTGTTTACACACTTTGGTCAATGCGAAAAACAATCATCACAGGCCTCTCCAAAGCATTCGTAAAAAACGATGAAACTGAGGGGATCTTACCCCGTACCGAACAAGACATTCCTATGAACACGGTCTTCATCGTGTGCAGCGTCCTGGTATTTCTGACCTTTTTCTTCTATTGGTGGGCTACGGAATCCATGGTTCTCGCACTCGCAGGAGCGTTGTTCCTTGCTTTTGTCGCCTTCTTTTTTGCCGCTGTTGCAGGATACATCGCGGGTGTGGTAGGGTCGTCGAATTCACCCGTTTCAGGCATGACCATTGCAACATTGCTGTTCACGGTAGGTCTTGTCTACATTGTAGGAGATGTCATGCTTGGGATGGCGCGCCAGGATCTGATGTTTGCAACGCTCCTCATTGCTGCCATTGTTGCATCAAGCGCGGCCATTGCAGGCGACGTCATGCAAGACCTGAAAACTGGCCATATGCTTGGTGCCACACCAAAGCGACAGCAAGTGGCTGAAATTATCGGTGTCCTCACAGGAGCAGTTGTCATTGGACCCGTCCTATCTCTTCTCCATGATGCGTTTCGAATCTCGCAAACAGCGTGTCAACTTAACCCACTTCCAGGTGACCCAACGTGTTCCAAGGCCTTGTTTGCTCCACAAGCAGAGCTTATTGGGGCCATTGTACAGGGGGCGTTTGGAGGCGACCTTAACATTCAGATGGTCGTTCTTGGTGCCGCCATAGCCGTGGCGTTGATTCGCCTCCAAATGCCCGTTATGAGCGTGGCCATCGGCATTTACCTTCCATTGGGCCTCTCCGTCCCCATCATGACGGGAGGTATCATCTCACACGTCTTGTTGAGAAGTGCGCACCTACGAGTTGACGGTGTGCTGAGAGAGGAGCCGTCCGAGCGTGCCGTTGAAGCAGCCAAAGAAGTGGAAAGTCGCGGAGTGCTTATTGGTGCAGGGTTCATTGCTGGAGAATCCATCATGGGCGTGTTAATCGCTGTCTTAATCGTCGCAAAAATTGACCTCCCGGAACTCTTTGGAATTGGGACTCTCAACAATGTGCTCTCCTTGCTCTTTTTTGCTTGGTTTGTTGGAGTGTTCATCTGGCTAGCATCAAGAGCCTTGCCCAAAGGAGGCACGCTTGCTGGGGATGCCGTCATGGTCACAGCAGATGCAGTTCGAAATATGTTGGATGCCCTACAACCCAAAAAGGACTGACGGCGATGTGTTCTCACAAGAGAGCGTGACACAACCATCAAAGGCCATCCATGCGGGCCTTGATGCAAAGGTGCACACATGACCTCATCCGACGAACTCCGAGAACTCGCCAGAAAATGCCGTGTCCATATCGTGAACATGGTCCATCGTGCTCAAGCCGGTCACCCCGGAGGGTCTCTATCAGAAATCGACCTTCTTGCGGCGCTTTACAAAACAACCCTCCGTGTTCGTCCCGATGAACCAAACTGGGAGGACCGTGACCGTTTTATTCTCTCCAAGGGTCATGCCTCTCCGGGCATGTATGCCATTCTCGCAGAGATGGGATTTATTTCGGTGGAGGACTTGCTCTCCTATCGGGTTCTTGGAGGGATTTGTCAAGGACACGTTGACATGAAATGGTGCCCAGGCGTTGATTTTTCGGCCGGTTCGTTGGGCATGGGTCTGTCTTTTGGCATGGGTTCTGCCATTGCTGGCCGTCTGGCGGGAAGCGAGCGCCAAGTCTACGTGATGCTCGGAGACGGCGAAATCCAAGAAGGAAGTGTTTGGGAGGCCGCTATGGCTGCTGCACACCATGAATTGGGAAACTTGAATGTCATCCTTGACCGAAACAGAATACAGAACGATGACTTCTGCGAAGCGCAAATGCGCATGTTTGACATTCCAGCAAAATGGAAGGCGTTCGGTTGGAATGTAAAAGAAATCAACGGGCATGACATGGATGAAATCATGGACGGTCTCAATTTTTTGACCACGTCCAATGATGGGCCTTCCGTCCTCATAGCACACACCGTGAAAGGTCATGGTGTCTCGTTCATGGCCGACAATCCTGCCTTCCATGGAGCTGCACCCAACGATGAACAATATGCACAAGCTATGGCAGAACTTGGAGAGGTGAGTGCATGAGCAAGATGGCTGCGACCCGTGATGGCTACGGAGACGCCCTTCTCGAACTTGCGAGCAATCCGAAGGTCGTTGTTCTAGAAGCGGATTTAGGCAAGTCCACCAAATCGCTTCATTTTCGGAAGGCGCACCCAGACCGCACCGTTTCGTGCGGAATCGGAGAACAAAACATGCTCTTGGTCGGAGCAGGTTTAGCCGCTTCGGGTTACATTCCTTTTGCAAGCACCTTCGCTATTTTTACCGAGCGAGCCTTTGAGCAAATGAGAAACGGTGTCGCTCGTCCTAATTTGGCGGTCCATGTTTGCGGAAGTCACGGAGGCACCCATACGGGGACCGATGGTTCCTCAGCCCAGTCCATTGAAGACTTGGCCATTTACAGGACGTTGCCCAACGTGATCGTCATGCATCCAAGTGACACAGTTTCAACAAAAGAATTGACCAAACAATTGGCCACGAGTTCATCGCCCTCGTACATGAGAACGGCACGCAACAAAACACCTGTGCTCTATGAAGGCCGGGAGACTGAGATTCAAATTGGAAAAGGTATCGTACTGCGAGAAGGAAGCGATGTGGCCATCATCGCCTGTGGCGTGATGGTCTCAGAGTCGTTGAAGGCCGCTGAAAGCCTTGCTTCTGACGGCATTCACGCCACTGTCGTGGACATGCACACGCTCAAGCCTTTGGATGGTGCATTGGTTGACCAGCTTGTTGCCACATGCGGCGCGGTGGTCACAGCAGAAGACCACAGCATCATCGGTGGATTGGGGGGCGCTGTAGCCGAGCATATCACGAGCAACACCTACGCACCACTTGAACGGGTGGGCGTGAAGGACAGATTCGGTGAGTCAGGTGAATCCGACGAAATGTTAGATTTGATGGAAATTTCAGCCCCGTTTATCGCCGAAGCCGCCCGAAAAGTCATGGCGCGCAAGGCCTGAATGGGCTCAAGTGCTGCATGGGAGAGTTCATAGAACCCCGTCATAGCGGGCAATCATGGAGTTCTTCCTTGACACGGCCGATGTTGACGAAATTCGCGAGATTGCAGCGTGGGGCATTTTAGACGGTGTTACGACCAATCCTTCCCTCATCAAAAAATCCGGTCGCGATTTCAAAGAAGTTGTTCGTGAAATCGCCGGCATTTGTTCGGGCCCAATATCAGCAGAAGTTACGGCCATGGATGCCGAGGGTATGGTGGCTCAAGGTCGTGCTCTCAAGGCCGACCTCCCTGACAATGTCATCATCAAAATCCCTTGCACACCTGAAGGGCTTGCTGCAACCAAAATTCTCACAGAGGACGGCATCGACACCAATGTGACGCTCATCTTCTCTGCATCCCAAGCCTTGATGGCGGCGAAAGCCGGTGCCACCTATGTTTCGCCGTTCGTTGGGCGCATTGATGACACAGGACATGACGGCATGGAACTCATCGCTGAAATTATGAACACATGGGCCAATTACGATCTCGACACCAAGGTGCTCGCCGCCTCGATTCGCCATCCAACCCATGTTTTACAGTGCATTCAATTGGGCGCCCATACAGCCACCATGCCCGCTAAGATTTTCCGTCAACTGATGAGTCACCCGCTCACGGACAAAGGCATTGAGGGCTTCATGCGCGACTGGGCAGAGGTTGAAAAGGCCGGTAAGGCTTGACGTGGAATTTAACTCGTCCGCTGGCTCATGCCGATTGTTCCCAAATTATCCAAGATGTTGATTCACCTTGGATTCTGTAGTAATTTTGAC
>JAYPCE010000016.1:0-39164 GCA_038124565.1 Candidatus Poseidonia sp. | reverse complement strand
GGAGCCATCGGCCATTTGAGCAAAGCGTCCCTGTTGACGTGGGTGAACCACATCACTTGCTCCCCAAGGCCACCCGCCAAATTCTGTTCGCTGGAAATCTGCAAAGGCCTGGTAAATCTCCTCCCTTGTGTTCATCACAAACGGGCCGTGTTGAACAACGGGTTCGTTGATAGGACGGCCTTGGAGAACCAAGACACGAACGGCCTCATCGTTTGCTTCAAGCACCGTTTCTGAAGTAGCATCCAATTCCATGCCGTATCGAGGCTTTAGATGATGACCTTCCACCAACCCAACACCACCGTCGATGTGGTACATCATACGGTTCGTTCCATTCGAGGCCGTTGGAAGTTGGACAGAGGCGTTTGCCTTCACGGTCAAGATGTAGAGCGCCACTTCATGCGAGGGGTCGTTGGCCCATGAGGCAGCCGGTGCGATAGGAGCTGCCACCTCACCCCAGGTGCCGCTGATGATCCGTACATCGCCTCCTTCAAGTTCCAAATGAGGGACTTGGTCGGCCCAAATCATCTCATATCCAGGTTCGGTCATCTTATCCTTTGCAGGTAGATTGAGCCATATTTGGAACAGATCAAGTCGATTCGGCCGGTCTGCATTGACCAAGGGGAACATTTCCGAATGCATTAGACCCGAGCCAGCTGTCATCCATTGCACATCACCAAAACCGTAGCGCCCGGTAGCGCCGCCCGAATCAAAATGGTCAACAAGCCCGTCCAAGACCACTGTGATGGTTTCAAACCCACGGTGGGGATGCGCTGGAAATCCAGGCACGGTGCGACCGTGGTACATCTTCCATTCGTTGTCCTCATCAAAATCAGAACCGATGTGACGGCCCACGAGAGGTTCATCGGGCCCCATGACTTCGTTTCCTTCCGGGTAGAGGTCAAGATGATGAACACAAAAGAGGAAGGGGTCAAGTGTTGTGCGAACAAAACCCATGGGCCTGTTGCTCAATACGGAACTCTTGCCCATGGACGAAGCAATTGCACATCCATTTTCAATATGTGGTTCAGCGCACACGCCCCCAATCCACTAGCGAGGGGTTCAGGCCTCTGATGTTGGAAACGATTGTCCTTTCAGAATCATCTTCTGAAGGTCTTTGACGCTCCACATTGGTTGGGTTTCAATCGTGGCCAACAAGGCACGAAGAAGTCGTGTGTGCGCACGCCGGTGACGCGGGTCAACGGCCATCAGCATCGAAAGCGTTCGCCAAGCATCAAGGCGCTGCTCTTTGGTCAACATGGCTACCTCCGATGATCTGAGACGCGTTCGTTGACGCATTTCGGCATCCTCAAGGCCCTTCGTCCGCAACACGCCTGTAAACAACCTCTCAACGTTTGGATGGACATCACCCACGATGTAGATGTGTTCGGCTGTGGTTCGAAGAACCACGTCTGCATCTGCTGCACCATCATTGCCAAGCATGAAGGATAATGCGTCGTCCTCACGAAGAGGCAACTCACTTCTGTAACGAAGTTCTGACACCGTTTGCCGGATAACCCACATGTTCCAGAACACAAACACAGGCAGGGACGCTAATTCAAGAACACCTCTCGAAAGGGACCGCCCGAGTACGCGAATCGCAAACCTTCGCCACATCAGTTTAATGACCGTGCGCGAGATAGACACCTTGGTTTTGAGAAACACGGCAGCCAGCACCACTTTCCAGCGTGGTAAATCGGCTCGGGGGTCAATCCCGTGAAAGGATGTGCGCAAATTCGGTGTTTGTAGACCCGCGTTAACGAGAGCAAACATGACCTGCTCGTCAATTTCCTCTTCGCTTGTGGATTGTTGATTGATGATGGCAATGGTACGCGCATTTCGCAGCGAGAGGTAGTACATCACGACCAATTCCAACACGGTGATAACGGTCCCCAACAACAGGACTATTCCGAGACTCAGGTACTGGTCAATCGTTGAGTCTGCCGAAAATGTGCCTTTCCTTGCCTCGACCACCGCCGTTACAAGTACCAAAAGTAACCCAGAGAACAAGCCAAGCGCCCCAGCTTCTACGGCGGAATAAAATTCCAAACGATTGAGCAATTCCTGACGTTCCTCTTCATTCGTTGGAGGTTCAACTTCGCTCAAATCCTTGAACACATATCCAAGTGCTATGCGTGGAAGTCCTTGCAGACCAGACGAGAGGTCGGATGGTGAAGGCATCTCTTTCCCACCATGTTGGCTGCCAGTCAGAAGCAACTCAAAGATGCGAATGCACAACCCGAGCGTTCTTTGACCACACTCTCTCTGCCCCGGCTATATTCGTTTTGGCTGTCCGTCATGTTTCGCCATTTTGGCAAACCAAAGAATTGACGTGAGAACCGTGAAAAAAAATTGCTTATTCCGGGTCGTTCAATAAGATGTGCTACATGCCCAAGCGCATCAGTCTACCGATGCCTTTCATGTTCAGCCCTCAGGAAATCAAATTATATCCTTTCCTCCTTACGGTGTTAGGACATGGTGAAGCCTAATCGTCGTGAGAACCAAGGAAATACTCCCCAATTTCGGGGTCGTTGAGAATAAAGTCCGCATCACCCGTATGTACCACTTTACCACCGGCAAAAATGTACCCTCGGTCCGACCGAGCGAGACTTAATCGTGCGTTCTGTTCAACGATGAGAACGGTGATGCCTTCCTTCCTCAAGTTATCAATCCGTTCGATGATCTGTTGTTGATAGAGAGGGGACAGGGCTGCCGTTGGCTCGTCAAGTAATAGGAACGATGGGTCGGAGATGAGTGCACGAGAGATGGCGAGCATTTGCCGCTCTCCGCCGGACAGCGATGCTGCAAGGTCGTGTTCTCGAGAGCGAAGGTCTGGGAACATCGTCAAAGCACGCTCTATGCGCTCTTTGAGAACTGGCGAAGGCAAGGCATTCCCGCCCATTTGCAGATTCTCTTCAACCGATAAGGTAGGAAAGACATTGTTCACTTGAGGCACATAGGCAATCCCTTTGCGAACAAGTTGGTCGGTGCGCATTTTTTCAATCCGTTCACCCCGATAGGTGGCTTCGCCTCCGTAGTAGGTGGCGATGCCGAACAGCGTCTTGATGAAGGTGGATTTTCCGCACCCGTTCGGACCGATGATGGTGACGAATTCACCTTCATCAACATACAAATCGATGTCGTAAAGAATTTGCACGCTACCATAACCGCCGCTGAGCCCTTTGACATCCAACAAACGTGTCATTCTTCTTCACCCCCATCATCGCCAGCCGCACCCAAGTAGGCCTCGATCACAGCACGGTTGGAGCGCACTTCATCGGGCGTGCCCACCATCAACACATCCCCTTCGTTCATCACCACAATACGGTCCACGCCTTGGCGAAGGATGAAGTCCATGTTGTGTTCGATGACCAAAACAGAAATCCCAGTGGTGTCCACCAGATCCCGTAGGTTGGAGAAGATTTTCATCGCCAAAGGACCGGCCACACCCGCCACCGGTTCATCGAGCAAAAGGAGCTGGGGGTCGCCCATCATGGAGCGGCCAATATCAACCAATTTGGATTGGCCGCCGGAAAGTTCGCCCGCTAAATTGTGAGCCATGTGCGGCACTTCCAACTGTTCGAGCACGGCAAAGGCCTTCGAAAGCCGTTCCTTTTCAGCAGGCCTCGAACGTCCTCTGAACAACGACAGGAACGGGTTGGGCGAGAATTGGTTTCGAGGAGGCACCAGCAAGTTCTCGATCACGGTCATGTCCTTCCACAAGCGGGTGTGCTGGAAGGTTCGCGTCATCCCAAGTTTCTGTATTTCGTCTGGCCGCTTGTCTGAAACATCAACACCGAAGACCTCCACAGTACCGCTGGTCTTGTCAAGAAGCCCGCTGATGCAGTTGAAGGTGGTCGATTTGCCGCATCCGTTCGGCCCGATGAGACCAACAAATTCACCGGGGCCAACCTCAAACGAGACATCTTTGACGGCCACCAAGCCGCCGAACTCTTTTCGCAAGTTTTTGACCGAAAGCAAAGGTTGGGTGCTCTCCAACTTCTGCTCGGTGTTCTCTGTCATTGCTCCTCACCTCCCACATGTGGATAGTCAGGACGATACGGTACTTCGGGCAACAGACCCTTCGGGTTGAACCGAAGCGAGAAGATGAGAAGCAAGCCGACCAAGAGCACTTTGACATAGGCCATACCAGCGCGAATATCGCCGCCGAGGAAGACCTCTTCGATAGAGCGCTGGTCAAAGAACAAAGCAGCGAGTGCGAGAATGATGGTGAAATGCATGAAGGTTTCTTGTATCGGCCGCCAACGTATGAGCGCTGCTACTGCCATGATAGCGATGCAAATCCACATGACTTCCACCGTGTCCACAACCAACCACTCAAACCAACTGTCAATGGTATCGGCCGTTTCATGCAGGGGCAAATCTGAGCTACCTTGAGCCGCTACGAGCACGTTGAAGACGAACTCCATGAGAACGATGATGCTCGCACCAATGAGCATGCCTCGGTTATTCCCAACGCCTCCGATGATGAAGGCGGCCCAAACGAGGAAGGTGGTCTTGGAGGGGGACATGAAACTGGGTTGGAAGCCGTTGAGTTTCCATGCCCACAAGGCTCCAGCGAAGGCGGCAATGGCGGCGCCAAGAGCTAAACTCGCTGCTTTGTGCCGCAAAATGTCATGGCCGTGGTGCTGAGCAACCATTTCATCTTCACGAATGGAGCGAAGAATCCTGCCCCAAGGAGAGGCGAGCAATGTATTGAGCAGCCACCAGGTGAACAATGTTCCGAGAATACCGATCACCGCCAGTACGGTGAGGTAAGGAGCAGGTTGCCCCAAGTTGAGCCATTCGCCCACGGTCACGGCCATGCTGTCAATACCATCGGTATTGGAACACGCCGTGGCAGATAGGGGCTCACCGTTGCTGTCCAGAGGCGTGGATGAGCCACAGAACCACCATTCTTGAAGAGGCAATGTATAGCGAGAAATGCCGACAGCACTGCCCCAAGAACCTGCTCTGAGCAGTGGTTCACCACTCAAGAGCACACGGACGATTTCGCCAAGTGAAATGGTGATGATGGCGAAATAATCGCTGCGAAGACGCGCCGTTGGGTAAGCAAGCAACCAGCCAGCAATGGCTCCAAGCGTCATGGCGACCAAGACGGCTGGGATTACGGGCCAATCATAACCGTGCAGGTCTTTTGGAGCTGTCAGCAATCCAACGACGATAGCCCCTATGGAGGCAAAGAAAATCACACCGAAGTTCAGTTGACCGGTGATACCCGTGTGAAGGTTCAGTGACATTGCAAGAATAGCGAAAATCGAGAGCGTGACCAGAACATTGGACACCTGAAGGGCCTTGACGAAAGCGGCTTGGTCGGATTCTGCGACGGGCAGCCAATTGATGAACAGCGCCATCACAAAGGCGAGCACCACAAACAGCAGCCATGAGCCTCGCTCGCTTTCTCGGCCATACGCCATCTTGTACTTGGCCAACGCATCCGTTGATTTTGAGGATACGACGTTTGAAAAAGAGGCGAGGTTCAAGGAAGGGAACCTTGAGTTGTAGCCTTCTTTCACACGATTGAGAAGAGAGACATGGGCGTCACCCAACCACAACACGAATGCATTCCATCGAGAAGAGATGGCTTGGTTGACACGATGGAACTTCGTAGAGAGGGTTGCGAGCAGATTCGGAATGGTTTCGTTTTGCTTCATCTCTCGGTCGCGCAAGACATAGGATGCCTCTCGCCAGGCAATGAGATAGAGGATGATAGGAACAGCGGGCCATAACACAAAGCCGATGTTTGACAAGAGGGAGATGAGGACTTCCTCACCGTTCATCAACCAAAGCCATTGTTTCTGTTCAGCCAACGACAAGGCAGCAGGCGCATGAGCCAGCGAGATGGCGGTATCGCCACCTGTCAGAGTGTTGAAGAGGCCTTCATCAGCGATGGAATGTTCTCGCACAAATCCGCTAAATCGGTAAACAATGTATGCGAAGAATGTCGTTAGAAGGTAACGCTGGCCGCTCAGCGAGTTTCGCAAACTGAAATGATGCAGGCCGGTTGGGGCCGCCACCACGCCCAACCATGCAGCACGTTTGGGGTTGGGCTCAAAGTCGTCTTCGGCCCGCTGGCGAATACGCTTAATCTTCCATTGGTCATACGCATCTCCGATTCCTTTGGGCATGATGAGCAGTATCGCAATGATGAGCACGTAAGGCATGACCTCAGCAAGGTTGGCGTAGTTGGACCGTTCGAGCGGAGAACCGATGCCCATCAGAATGGGAGAAGAAACAGAACGGACGAAGCCGATGATGAGCGCTCCGACGATGGCGCCAGGTACAGAGCCAATGGTGCCGAGCACAATGACGGCAAAGGCTGGAAGCAGCAACGTGAATCCTGTCTCCGGACTGTACCTGACGGTCATGGCGAAGATGGCCCCACCAATGCCGGAGATGCCCGCTGAGAGGAAGGCACTGGTCATGTGGACTCGTTCCACGTTGATACCACACGAGGCGGCTAATTCGGGGTTGTCGGCGACAGCACGCATGCGACGGCCGAGGCGTGTTTTGGTGAGCAACAGGAGCAAGAGCCCGACGGATGCAAAGATGACGAAGGGCATGGCGGCGCTGTAGTAGGTGTAGTTCGCCGTCAGTTCCGTCACGCAATCAGCGCCAACATTGTACACATCGGTCACTGGAACGGAACCCTCAGTGGTGATTTTCTCATATACTGCATTTCCTGTGGCGGGGTCGGTTCCGACCTGTTCGCACGCCCCGTAGGTGTAGACCTCGCCGCTTTCCAAAGAGCGATCACCAAGATTTACCTTGGTGATGGTGGTGGAAGCCTCAAACCGTTGTTCACGTGCGATTCGCCAATCCACATCTGGTTCGTAGAGTTTGGTTCCTGCTCCGAAGCGAAGGTAGACGATAGCGCGAAGCACCAAGGCAACACCGAGCGAGGCGATCATCATGACATCGGGGCTCGACTTGCGGTCGCGAAAACCTCTGAAGACCAAGCGGTCGATGATGATACCAGCAATGCCCGTGAGCACAAAGGCTCCGATGAGCGTCCACACCAACAACGACCAAACCAACACACCGTCCTTCGGCGTGGCATGAAGCGGATAGAAGAAATCCATCCACATGAGCATGACAGCCACGTACATGCCGAGCATGAAGAACTCGCTTTGGGCAAAGTTTCCGTAACGTTGTACACTGTAGGTCAGTGTACAGCCAACGGCAATCGCAAGGTAGGTTGCCGACCAGGTCAGGGTGCTGAAACCGATGGATGTCAGGTTGAAGTAAATCGTCGCCTTGGTATCCAAGCCGTGCATCAGCAACTCAATGGTGAGTAACACGATAAGCAGCAGGAACAAGGGTGAAAGCACCATCAGTCCTGAACGTGCCCAACCAGTGGGGAGGTCATCAAAGACCACCTTCACCAGCAAGAATCCCATGGAGATGAGTTGGAGGGATTGTGACAACCACACCATGTCGTTGGGAATGTTTCCCCCCAACACAGCATCGATGCCGTTGCTGATGCCCATTTGGTAGAGCAAGCCCAGGACCGCGTCGAGGCCAACAACGGCTGCGATAAGCAACCGCCGTTGGAGGCGAGGAAGGACTCCCCACCACGCTCGTACACCATCCATAGACTCACGCACCTTGCTCACGCTTCGCCTCGGCCCTCTTTGAGGGTTGACCCCTCAGGAGGGCTTTGTGCGTCGTTTGGTGAACGGTTGTTCAGTTCGCTCAAGCGTCTTGCACGCCGTCGGTGGCCGTCCAGTACTTGGTACAGGTGTAGGCACCGTCGTCCGAGGTCGTGGCAGCGTAGCCGCAGATGTCGTAGCCGTCACCACCAACGTCACCGTTGGTGAGGAAGGTGTGCAGGCCGCTGGCGCCTTCGTAACCCGTGCCGACTTCGTTGATACAGTCCGAGGACGTGTCACAGTCGCCGTCGAGGTAACCAACAGCAGCGTGTCCGAGCATCATGATGGAGTCGTAGCTGGTCAAGACGTATTGCTTGATGCTGCCGACGCCGGAGCCGTCGTAGCGTGCTTCGAAGTCACCGTAGGAGGTGCCAGCACGAGGAGCCGTCACGTAAAGGCCGTTGGCCACCATGTCGTCGGACAACTCAGCGAGCAATCCTTCACCGGCTGGGCCGTCACCGCTGAACACCGAGATGTTCAGTCCTTGGGTGGCGATCTCGTCGAGGATGAGCGCAGCGTCGGTCACGTAGGACACCATGAAAATGGCGTCACAACCAGCGTTGGCAATTTCGGTGATTTCTGCGGATACATCGGTGGTGGTCTCAGCGTATCCAATCTTTTTGCAAAGGCTGCCGTTCCATGCACCTTCGATGGCGTCAGCGAAGCCGGAGCCGTAATCGTTGGTCATGTGGAGGACAGCAGGGTTGGTCACGCCCATCTCGGCCATCATGTCAGCCGCAGCGGGGCCTTGGATGGCGTCGCTGGGGACAATGCGCCAGAAGTTGGGGTAAGCATCAGCATCGCTCAATCCGGGGTTGGTGGAAGCGTAGGAGATCATGGGCACGCCAGCAGCCGAAAGGATGGCGTTGGCACCCATGGAAGCGCCGGAACAAGCAGCGCCGCCGGAAGCCCAGACACCAGAGTCAAGGAGGGTTTGAGCAGCCGTAGCAGCAACTTGACCGTCGCAGCCGGAGTCCACTTCAACGAGCTCAAATTCGTAGCCCCAGTCTGCGTACATGGCGTTGAGGTCAGCGATGGCTTCGGTAGCACCGTAGGTGAAACCAGCAGCGTCTTGGGCCAGTGGGCCAGTGAGTGGGTTCATGAAGCCCAACTTGACCTTGACCGTTGGAATGACGACGCCGTCAGCGACCGTCCAGTAGGCGACACACTCGTATTCGCCGTCAGCGGCACCGTCAGCGGAGTACTCGCAGATGTCGTATCCGTCGCCACCAACATCGCCGTTGGCGAGGAAGGTGTGCAATCCGCTGGCACCCTCGTAGTTGGTACCCACGGAGCGGATGGAAGCGTCCATGTCGGTGGAATCGGCGATGTAGGCCTTACCGATGATGGAGACAGCGTCGTAGGAGGTCAAGACATATTGCTTGATGCTGCCAACGCCGGAGGCGTCGTAGCGGGCCTCGAAGTCACCGTAGGAGGTGCCTGCACGAGGAGCCGTAACCAAGAGGCCATCAGCAGCGGTATCGTCGGTCAACTCTTCGAGCAGACCTTCACCGGCTGGGCCGTCACCGCTGAACAGCATAACATCCAATGATTCGGAGGCAACTTCGCTGAGGATAAGGGCAGCGTCGGTCACGTAGGAGACCATGAAGATGGCGTCGCAGCCAGCATTAGCGATTTGGGTCACTTCAGAAGAAATGTCCGTGGCTGTTTCTGCGTAGCCGATCTTGGCACAGAGGTCGCCTTCCCAAGCACCCTCAATGGCGTCGGCAAAGCCTGAGCCGTAGTCGTTGGTCATGTGGAGGATAGCAGGCGATTCAACACCGACTTTCTCCATCATGGCGGCAGCAGCTGGGCCTTGGATGGCGTCGCTGGGGACCACACGGAAGAAGTTGGGGTAGGCCGTTGCGTCGCTCAAGCCTGGGTTGGTGGATGCGTAGGAAATCATGGGGACACCAGCAGCCGAGAGAACGGCGTTGGCGGCCATGGATGCGCCGGAACAAGCAGCGCCAGCCACACCAACGACGTTGGCGTCAAGCACCGTTTGGGCAGCAGCAGCGCCAGCCGTACCGTCGCAGCCAGAGTCGGCTTCGACGAGTTCGAACGTGACGTCCGACTGCATTGCGTTCAGGTCGGTGATCGCTTCCGTTGCACCGTAGGTGAAACCTGCAGCATCTTGGGCCAATGGGCCTGTCAAGGGGTTCAAGAACCCAATCTTGACCGAGGTACTGGTGGTATCATCGGTGGTGTCATCGGTCGTATCATCGTCTGCTTCGTTGCTCGTGCATCCTGCGAGGGCTGCCGATACGAAGCATAGGGCCATAATTAGAGTCAGGAACTTGTTGTTCATTTGCACATCTCCATTCCCTTTCACGAAATCGGCGATATATATACATTTATTCCGTAGCGACGGATGACCCAAAACAGAAACGCCACGCAGTCATTCGTTTGACAACCCGAATCTCTGTCGGCCTCTGCTGGACCAACCAGCCTCCAGACGCCCCAAATCTACAAAGCCAGCAGCCGCTCACCCACCTTCATGGACCGGCTTTTTCCTCTCGCTGTGGTGCTCCTGCTTTCAGGTTGTCTTTCAGGCACCACTGGATGGGAGCGAGTGGATGTTGAAACCTTTGAGCAAGCCATCAACGACCATCCCGATGCGCTCCTCTTGGATGTACGGACCTCCTCGGAATGGGAGCAGGACGGACACCTCCAAGATGCCACGCTCATTCCACATACAGAACTTCAGTCCCGGGAAAGCGAATTACCCGATGACAAAGACGCTCTCATCCTGCTCTATTGCCGTAGCGGCAACCGTTCGCAAGATGCAGCCAACACCCTGCAGGAAATGGGCTTCACCAACATCATGGAACTTGAATCGGGCATCACCGGTTGGAAGAATGCCGGAAAGTCCGTGGTGTACGACTGAGGCGATACCATGTTCAGCTTCCTTCGGTCCATCTTTGCGCGCAAAGGCCCTTCGATTCAAGACCTTCTGACCGAAGGGGCCCTTGTGGTAGATGTTCGCACACCGAGTGAATTCCGCACCGGGCATGGAACGGAGAGTGAAAACATCCCGCTCCAAAGCCTGCAAAACAACATCAACTCGCTCAAGAAACAAAACAAGGTCGTCGTCACGTGTTGCGCAAGCGGTATGCGCTCGGCCAAAGCAGCGAAATGGCTCCGCCAAGCAGGCATTGAAGCGCACAACGGGGGGTCCTGGCAGACCGTTGAACGACTTCGCAGGCCTCAATGACATCCTTCAACGGTTCAAGTTCACCGCCAAACCCAGTTGACAACACCGCAACGAGAAGCATATACAACCCCCTTGCGCATCGGCGGAACATGGCCGTCTTTTGGGGTAGAGGTGCTACCGCCTTGTTGCTGACGACCATGATGCTCACGGTGGCTTGGCTACCCACGCTTTCGTTTGAGGCGCCTCCTGCCCAGATGGATGAATCAGAACCTGTTCATGATACCGTTTCAAACATTCAAACCTTCACCACCACCCAAGGGTACTCCTTCGTCAACTTGACGCTTGACCCCGTCACAGGATTAACAACGCTCAAACGCCCAAGCATGGCTTGGACAACTCCCGGTGGATTGGGCTTGACGTCCTTGCGAACGGGTGCTTGCTCCGCCTACTTGCCGTCAACGAACGAAGTCTTTCTCATCGGTGGCCGCGTGGATGTTGACCCCACACAAACCGGAGATGAATCCAGCACAAAAATGGTTGAAATCTTTGATGTGACCAACAAGACATGGTCGCCTTCCACGGAAGATTTGAAGCAAGTGCAACAGTACCACGGATGTGCGGTTGCAGGAGGGAAAATATACGCCATAGGTGACTACTACCCCTTTGCTTCCCCAAGCATGCAATCCTCTGGCTTGGTGCAGGTTTACGACCCTGCCCAAGGGAATTGGAGTTACGGCACATCCATGCCCGGAAACCGCTCGGTAGGCCTTGCTGGTGTGACCGAACACGGTGGAATGATCTATGTTGCAGGAGGCGTGTCTGCACAGGACCGTTCGGATGTCACCGACCGTCTGATGAGGTACGACCCCACCAACGATTCGTGGACACAACTCGCCAGCATGAACAACAAACGGCATTCGTTTGATTTGGTTTCCTTCAAAGGAAAACTCATCGCTTATGGAGGTGTAGCGACCTTTTTTGACCCACAGGCCAACACGACCGTTGAGGGCGATTCAAACCTCACCGAGGCTTACGACCCCATCACCAATTCATGGACGCAACTGCCGAACGCCACCCATCACATGTCAGCCTATGCCGCCGAAGTGTACAACGATGAAATCATCATTCACGGAGGATACGAGCAAGTCAGTTGGCAAGGTACAGCCAACGACAAAACCTACGGTTACGATCCGTTCAACAACCAATGGTCGACCTATGCGACCCTGCAAATCGGCATGTACGATTCTACCTTGGTGCGAGCCAACGATACGCTGATTTTTGCCAGCGGCGACAGCAGCAACATTCGCTTTGGAACATGGAGCATGCAATACCTCGCTGAGAACGAATACAGCGTGAATCCCAGCGAGCGAAACGGTCTGTTGACCTCACCGATTCAAGACCTGCGAAGCGGACAACATGGAGCTGCAAGCCTCCTGTGGATGACGTTTTCAACGGTCGAACCAACCGACACGTCGATTGGACTGCAATACAGAACGGCCCAAAGTTTGCAGGGCATCGCTTCCGCTTCTTGGTTGCCCACCACCGTTCCCATCAACACTTACTTATCCGCCGGGAACACTTCACTCACCAGCGTTCTTGAGGACGCTCCGTACCTCCAATACAGGGTGCGCTACGCCACCACCAACCTGATGGATTGGATCACGCCAACCCTGCTGGAGGTTTCCCTCGCAGCAGATACCGTATCCTTCGACTCAACATTGCCTGCGTTCATGCAACCAACATCAGCACCGTTGACCATCAGCACGCATCATCATGCGGTGACCCAAGACGGCACCTACACGTTGCAGTTGCATCCTAGCAATGCGCTTGGGGGACTCACGGGCGGAGGCAATTGGATGAAGCTAACTTGGAACAGCACCACATCTTCATTGATGGTTGATGACCCGGATGGCTTGCTCTTCGGCCAACCAAGTGTATCACTTGAGCCTGGGACAACAAGTGGACAACGTGTCAACTGGACCTTTTCGCTTGGCGGAACCATGCCTTCAGATTACTTGCGAGTCAAGACCACAACCCATGCTCAACGCAACGTCACGTACCTTCACCCTGACATCGTGAGCATTGACCGGAACGTCACCGTTGAGATTGATACCATCACCGCAGACGCATCGAGCGAAGGCGACAGCAGCCTTGGGGATGGCGAAGTGCTCCCCGGCAATACAAAGCTCAACGTAACACTTGACCATTACTTTACCAACAGCGGTTTGAACTTGCTTGGAGGTAACATTCAGGCAAGGTTGCATTTGGATATGGAAACATATGACACGGATGCCTTTGGCGAGCGCATATGGTCCAACGAAAGTTCCGAGTGGTTTAACCTCCCTTCTGGACAACCATACCATGCAATCCTGAATGTGCCCGAGACGCTTTCTGGCGAAGTCGATTTGTGGTTTGAAGCAAGAACCAGTGAGGACTGGGACCTCTCATTCTCAACAGAACCTTGGAACTTTATTGTGAACAGCAATGGCCCGACGCTGTTGAGTCGTACGCCTGCGCTGGACGCATACATCAACGAAGACGCCTACAGAACGGCCTCGTTCACGTTCTACGACGTTGGTGGTTTTACCAATGAAACATTGCAATCCTTTGCGTGGTTGGAGGGGAGAGACGATGGTACAAACGGTGAGCCAAAGGACGGCATCCCTCAACGAGCAGAGTACCAACCCGCATCCAACTATATTCACCAATTCGGTAACCGATGGACGGTGAACGTCACGGTCAACGACACCGTCAACGACGACCACGAATGGGCTCGTGTGTTGCTTGAAGGATACGATATCGCCGGCTTCCCGCTTCCAGCAGTGAGCGCAGCAGACGGGCATGCTCGGTGGGAATCCCGAACCCCTACCAAGAGTCATTTGGTATCCTTTGAACCGACCAAAAATTTGCTCACAGAGACTTTGATGCGATTTGAGCCCTCACAAGAAGTCGGGTGGTCCTTGGTTGTGGAAGACCTCAATGGATTGAGCGACATCATGGAGGTCCGATTTGAATTGGGCAACGATGATGGTTTGGGCATCAAGTACACGGTTTTGGACAACACCTGTGAATCGCTTGATGAGCGTCTGCAAGTACTGCCTTCGGGTTGTGTTGTTGACACAAGCGGCGGTGTGTTAGAACTCGATATTACCGCCATGGTGGAGTGGAGTTTTACCGAGGCCGGTCTTATCCAAGGAGAGGTCGATGTGTTCGTCAAAGATTACGACGGAACGCAACGATTTGATTACAGCGAAGCCTGGGTGTTGGAACGGGCGCTCTCCATCTCCATGAACAGTCTTAGAGACGACGACGGCGTGGTTGTTCAAGCCATCGACGAAGATGCTGTTGTGATGTCCGGCGACCACCTCAACCTCTCTGCATCCATCGCCCACCTCACCAGCTCCACCCCGTACACCGGCGACCTCCGCTTGAGGTGGCAGGGAATGATTCAGAATGAACAATGGAGAGGTGGGGCCACAGTGAGTCTTGAGAACGGGCTCTTGCAGGCCTCTATTCCAACACCAGAAGCCTCCGGACTGGTTCATGATTTGAAACTCTCGTTGTGGGACCCCCTGGAACTGGAACAACTGTCAAGTTATGATGTCGTGGCCTTCCGTATTGATCACCAACCCCCGGCTCTGCTGCCTTCATCTATTCTTGACACAATTTCTCGGTATCACTTGGACGAAGTTCAAATCGGCGTGAACATCGATGAGGAACAGGCTTGGTCCAGCCCACTCACGCTGACCTGTCAAGTACGTTCAATGGCCGTTGAATGGGAGCCTGTGACCCTCGTGAGAAATGCAACGACCGTCTTCAACGGCAACACCATGTTTAGTTTCACTTACGATTTCAGTCAGATGGGCGACCCATCGTTGCTCTCTCCACAAGCCATGCTCGCCTGTTGGGCAACTGGTCTCGACGATGCTGGTTGGTCGCTCACTTCCAGTACCGGCAATTCTGCGCTCGACCCATGGTTGGAAGCACCCCTCAACAACATTGGGCCTGATTTGGCTTTGGAGAACGTTGAGATCTCTGCTGATGTCAAGGCAGGAGAAAAAGTCCGCCTGTCCTTTTTCGTCGTCAACGGAGGTGAAGGTCTTACCACGCCGTTTAATGCAAGTATCGAAATCGTTCAAGGTGACCAACGCACCCTTGTCGGGCGTTCCATCTTTTCCTCAATGGACCAAAACACAGCCAAGTCTGTGAAGCGTTCGTTTACGGCCCCAGAAGGCCGATGGACCCTCGAAATTACGGTTGACTTGGAACAACAAATCTGGGAAATCGACGAAACGAACAATGTCTATTCAAAGGACATCACAACCGACGGAGGAGGATTAAGCGCTGTTGTCTTGGTGAGCAGCATCGGTTTGATGGCCCTGTTGGGCGGAGCAGTGCTGCTGAGGAAGAGGTCTCAAGCGGCTGTGGACGAAACCAAATTGGTGGCTGCGATTTCGGCCACCACTGATGCACCAACTCCCCCGGCAACCCCCCCGCCAAAGCGACGAGGCCCCCCTGGTGGGAAAATCGCCAGCCAGACTGGTGAGCAATCCCCGAAAAGCCCGCCCAAGGGTCCGCCTCGCAAACCCCCGACCTCCGAATCAGCACCACCTTCTGAGCCAGAGGTATCACCGCAGGCCATGGCGGCTCAATACATGGACGCCTTGGGTGTGCCCGCAGTGGAAAAAACCACCAACCCCAACCATGCAGACGACTATTCTAAGCTCCCCGGTGGCGGCGAATACGAATACACCCCTGACGCCACCTATTACGTTGGAGAATCCTGTGGTCGGTGGATTCTGAACGAAGACAAATCATTTACTCGCCTCCCAGATGATTCGTGAAGCCTACCTTCATGAATCTCCACGACGCCCGCACGCCATGAACGAAGCAGAGGTGGACATCCGTAGGGTGCTTACCATCGTGTTTCGCAGTGTAGGGACACTTGGACGAGCCGACCTTGAACGCACGCTTTCGTTTGATATGGAATGGGTGGCACCACACGAAGCCGAACATGTGGTATCTGCCTTGCTCGAAGCAGGGTGGCTCACCGATGAAGACAGTCTCCTTCGTCCAGCCGTTGCGCTCGGTGAAGTGCATGTTCCCTTTGGTTGGTTTCCCCGCCCGAACCGTTTGCTCCAACCCGTTGCTCCCGAAGAACACGGCTCAACCGTTGCAAAGGATACTGCTCAAGAACCGAACATCACAAAACAGACCATACACACGGAAGAGTTCTCGGAGGATGGGAATACGGGTTCAAGCGACGACCCCAGAGCCGTGCTCACCAAACGGGTCGTCAAATTTGTCGCTCGCCAAAGTGGCCTCTCCGTAGACGAACTTCAGCGTAGAGCGGAGAGAAAGATCGCAGCCTTTCATCTCATCACCCCATGGTTGGCCTATGCCTTGGTGGCGCGCGAACAAGGGTTGGCGATGGACGATATCGTTGGTGCCTTGGCCGTGGTTTGATCGTCACTCTTCGACGAGAATTTCTTGTCCTCTGGCGGCGAGTTCAACCAACACAGGCAGAAGCATCAACGACAAGATGAGGGAATACATCACCGTGATGGCGGTGATCAAACCAAAGTCTTGGATAATAGGCATCGGTGAAAACAGCAGGACAGCAAAGCCTGTCATCGTGGTCACGGCACTGAGAATGAGTGCCACACCGGTGGTGTCAAGTGCTGCCCGTAAAGCCTCCCAGTGGTCTCCTCGTTTAGCGAGTTCAACCTCAAATCGACGCCACATGTGAATCGAGTAGTCAATACCGATTCCAAGGGTGAGGGCGGTCACCATGACCGTTAACACGTTCCACTTGAGCCCGATCAGCGCCATCGACCCAACCACCCACAACGAGGCGACACCCACTGGGAAGAGCACAATGATGGCTGGAGTGACCCTGCGCGTAAGGACGAAGAGCACCAAGAACGAAACGATGAGGGAAATGGTGGTGCTTTCTATCTGGGTCAAACTCAACCCGTCAAGTACGGATTCCAACACCACCAAATCACCGGTCACATGGACCGTTGCGTGGTCCTTGAGTTGGAACTTCAGCGTTCCAGAATCGTCTACACTTCCAAGAACTTCAACAAAGTTGTCCACGACGCGACTTGATTCAACCGAGGTCGATGCTTCAACGCGTACTTCATGTCGCAGATGGACGATGTTGGTGCCCTCAAGGTGGACGGTCTGTGCAACGCGCTCCTGCCATGTTTCGCCTGTAAGCGGGTCTGCAACGCTGGTGTTCAACGAGAGGACAGCAAAGAAGGCGCCTAAGTCCACGGTCCTGTTGTCTCGGTCGTAACGAAGCACCTCGCCACGGTCAACTTTGAGGTTGTGGTCTGCCCCAAGCGATTCATTCCTCAAAATCGCATCTCGGATGACCGGCAACGGCCCTTCATAGGACGGGTTGGGGACGCCAACAACATCGTTGTTGGACTCAAGGTCCGAATGGAAATAATTCAATTCTGTGAGTAAGACTTGATCTCCTGGAATGCTTGACTCGCCCTCAAGTGGCTCCATGAGCACGTAAATCACCTTCCAGCCCGCACTCTCGTAACTGTTGGCCAAATCATCACGAACGGACATGACTTCCATGTCTTCGTTGACAAAGTCAGCCAAATCAAAATCCGTTTCAAGTGAGGCGGCTCCGTAAATGGCGAGGCCGGAAATCAAAATGGTCACCAACAAGACGCCGAGTTGCTGTTTTTGTTGCACCCGAAGAATTTGCTCGGAAAGTTTCGGCATGGTCAAGACAGGGGGGGTTTGAGTGGTCTCGCTTTTCTTGCTGAACATGACATGAAGGGCCCCAACAAACAAAGTGGAGGAAATGAAAGCCGAAAGGACACCCAACGAGAGTGCATATCCTAAGGTCGCCAACGGCGGCAGGGGAGAGATGATGTTGGCCAAAAAGGCTGCAACAGTGGTCACAACAGCCAACGAAAGAGGAATTGAGAGATGTCCAACCGCCCTCAACCAAGATTCAGACTGGTTGGGGTATTCCTCCGAATAGTGCCGTTGTGAGCGCTGGAGGTGAATGGCGTAGTCAATGCCCAAACCGAGGACGAGTGGTGCAACCGTCGCTTCAAGCGCCGTAAAGACCGCTCCTGAGAGGTTCAGAATGCCGTAGGTCCAAATCAGGGCGCTTGAGAGGCCAACCAAAGGAAACGCCACTTGCGTGATAGAACGGAAGGCCACACCCAACATGAGTACGACAACAATGAACGCTAGAGCAACCAAGAACAACAAATTGTCAAACGTACCTTCGTCAATATCGTGGGCCAGAAGGTCGTTGGAAATCACTTCGTATTGCAACGGAGATTGCTCCGAACGTTGCTCAAAGACATCGCGTAATTGGTCTTGGAGGGAGCGACGAGCAGTTTCTTCGAGGTCTGGGTCAACCTCCAATACCCACAAGGTCGAACTTGAGGTCGGCGTGGCTGTTCCAGAGCCGTCCTCAAGATAATCGCAGACAGGGTCGTAATTCAAATCGGTGTGAAGTAATGCGGCTGATGCATAGGTCGCTGCAGAAAGCAGTTGGTCATCTGCACCAAGCCCGCAGGTTTCGTTTTCTGTGAACAACAACGATAACAACTCAGGCCAATCTTGCACGGATTGAATAGAGGTACCGTTGGCTTCTTCGTCTAGAGCCAATTGTACGATGCCTGGGGCGGTTGTCCAAACTTGCACCATGTTTTGGCGCTTTTCCGATTCCAATTCGAAGTGTGACAAATCGTCGCTCATGGCCTGCAATGCTGCGATTGAAAGAACGCTTGAGCCGTCGTCCATCGTGACATGGACGAACATCGGCCGAATTTCATTCGGGAAGTGTTGGTGAATGCGTTCATGCGCTTTGGTATCTTCAGAATTGGGAGCGAAATCATTGAGGTCGGTTTGGAAGGTTGGGGGAGATAGGAACAGATTGGTCGCCAACAACAGCGTGACGAGCGTAAACACACCGACGATGAGCGGTGCCGAGCGTTCAAACATCGGGGCGGCTTTGGCGAGGCGTTCCTCAAGGCCCGCCGTATCCATGGCTCGTCTCGCTCAATCGGGCATAAAAAGAAAGAGGTGAGGCGTTTGTCTAGAAGGCCCTTCGTCCAAGGCTGTCTGCCAACCGGGAGAGATTGAGGCGAAGGTTCAAAACAAGAGGGTTGGTCGCAAAGCCGGTCAACATGACAGTAACGGTCCTCAAGAAAGAGAAAAACGAGCTCCGACTTCGCATCATTGGCGAGAGCCACACAGCACTTCAAGTGCTCCGCGAGCGGCTCAATGCCCACAAGGACGTTGATTATGCCAACTACTTCCCAGGCCACCCTGAACTGGACGACCCTGAGTTTTACATTCGCACTACATCAAAAGCCGGTGTAGAAAAAGTGCTGAACGACATCATCGGTGGCGTTGCCTCCGAATTTGAAAACGCCAGCCTCTGAACAAGGCGATTGCATGACCGACCCATTAGCCGAATCCATCGGCTTGGTCGGGTTTGCTACCAACAACGATGGTATTGGTGGAATCATCAAATCAAGGGTGACCGATTTTCGAGTTGAGGAAATCGCCACGCCTGTTCACCTTGACAACAAGGGCAGGTTCACGGTAGCGAAAATTACCTTGACCAATTGGGAAACCAACCGATTTTGCAATCAATTGGCGGCGAAACTTCGCATTCCTCGTAACAGAATTTTCTTTGCAGGAACAAAAGACAAGCGTGCCGTCACCTCTCAACTTTTCGTTATCGATGCACCAATGAACAAGGTGGCCGATGTTGAACTGCCCGATGTTGAAATTGAAGTTCTCGGCAGAACCCATCAGAAAATCGGATTCGGAAACCATCGAGGAAATCGGTTCACCATCGTGGTCCGTGGTTGCTGCGATAAAGACGGTCAACCCCTCACTGAAGAGCAGGCTTTAGCGGAAGTTGAACGAATCCGTTCGGACATGGAAGATGCGCTTGGACCTCAGCGATTTCCAAATTGGATCGGGCCGCAACGCTTTGGCTCTGGTCGGCCTGTCACACCGTACGTTGGCCGTCATGTGGTGTTGGGCGATTGGGAGGCCGCTGTCATGACCTACCTCTCCATGGAAGGGCCGAACGAGGAAGAAGAAGCACATGCCATTCGACAAGAAATCAGAGAGCATGGTCTCAACGAGGCCATGTTGGAAAAGTTACCACGCTGGATGGGCTTTGAACGCACCATGATCGAACATTTGTTGGCTCATCCCGATGACCATGTAGGTGCTTTCAGAAAACTACCTGCGAACTTGCAATTGATGACCGTACACGCCTTGCAATCAATCGTGTTCAACAAATCTTTGCATCAACGCATTCAAGCGGCCTTACCGCTGACCACACCCGTCGTTGGCGACATCGTTGGTCGCGTGGATGAAAAAGGTCAATTGGATGTACCTTCCTGTGTGGTTGTCGATACCAGAACCCTCTCTCGTATTGCTCGAAATTGCGAGATGGGCCGCTTGATGACAACGGGCCCCCTGCCGGGCAGCGACTATGCTATGGCGACCGGCGAGCCTGGAAAAGTCGAACACGAAGCGTTGGTTTCCGAAGAATTGGACGGTGTAGATTGGGCGGTGGAAGCCATTCCTCGCCTTTCAACCACCGGCACAAGGCGTGGCCTGGTCGCTCAATTTGACGAGTTTTCCGTCGACATCGTGCCCATTGCCGACGCGCGTACGATGGGGGCACGGTGGGAATCAGGGCCTGCGGAAGGCGACCGCTGGCATCCAGACGGAGCATGTGTTCGGTTCCGATTTACGCTTAGTTCCGGCAGTTACGCAACGGTTCTGCTACGAGAGTTCATCCAAGGCCCGCTTTCAAACATGTGAATACGGTTGAATGAACCGAAAAGAGGGCATTGGCCGCCCAAGGTAGTGATATCTACCTTCAGATGAGGCCCATTGAAAGGACTTCAATTTCACCGACACCGTTTATCGAAGCCATTTGGGCTTCAAAGGCGTCAGCCAGTCCTTCACCATCGTTCATTTTGACGTGAACTTGGACAAACTTGAGTCCGAAGGCCAAAGGTTTGGTTTCAATGGCTTGAATATCGTAATCGTCGCTGCGTAGGCCTGCGATGGCTTCTGCGATAGCGTCGGTGTCAACATCTTCCATTTCCGAGTTAGGATTCACTTTGTATGTCATTACTACCATGCCCATGGTATCACCTCAAGGTCCAACGAAGCCGCAGTTCGGGCACTTGTACAGCACGCCTTGGTTGCGAACACGGGGGCTTCGTCCAATGGGGTTGAAGCAACCAGGACAAGGGAATGTGGTGGAGCCTTCTTCAGCCAGTGGGATGCCAGAGGATGTACAAACGCTCGCTCGTTCACTCATGTGGATGCCTCGCAATGCTTCTGCCCAAGGCCTCCCCCTCTTTATGGTTGCGTGAGAATCAGCCACGATGTTCGGCCGCAAAACGCTGGACGACGGTCAATCGTCCGTGCTTGCCGGTGCTGACCACCAAGGCCCCGTCTCGCGACCGGCACCAACCCGATTCAAGACGTATGATATCACCGATGTTGACGCTGCTGATTTGGTCCCCCCATAACACCAAACCTACCAAACCAGTTTCATCTCGTCCGCAGGCTGCGGCCACATAACCTGTGTATGAAGGAGATACGATGAGTCGCTTTGGGTACATTCGCAACACCACCATCTCCAGTTGACGTACTGGCGTGTTGGGTCTGAGGTTCTCGATTCGGTTGGCTGGCGTGGGCCATTCTAAGCGGAAGTGGGGTTTCATGCCCCGAGAGAACATCATCAAGGTTCTTCAAAGCCATGGTCAACCTGTTTTTTCCGAACGGAAAACGTCGAGGCCATAGGTTCAGGGTCATCTGGAATGTCTTCTCCCCCCAAGATTTTGTCCAAGTCATGTTCGTACCGCTCCCGGATGGTCGCCTTCGGTGCTTTCCATGGAGTGTGGTGTTTGCAAACCAGATACACCTCTGAGGAAGAGTTTCGTGAGGCATCCGGTGAAAAACGCCGAACACTTGAGAAGTGAGGACGGACGGCTGAGATCAGCTCTTCAACGCCAACGCCTTGAAACAATTTGGTCGTGAAGGCACCTCCTTTCTTTAACAATGGCAGTGAAAAATCCAGTACATCAGCGACCAGCGTCATCGCCACGGACTGATCCATGTCCCATTTCCCAGTGATGTGGGGTGAAATATCGGAAACGATGACATTGAGCAATTCTCCATCGAGTTCGCTAAGAATACGCTCTTGCGTGAAGGGGTCGGTAATGTCCCCAGTGAGCAAGACCGCTCCTTCTACCGGCGCGCAAGGTTGCAAGTCAACACCGATGACCTTGCCATCTTCGCCAGCCAATTCGACGGCGACTTGAGCCCAACCGCCAGGATGGCAGCCCACATCGAGGACAAAATCGCCGTCCCGAATCAGAGCAAAGCGTTCTTGAATCTGCTTCAATTTGAAGGCGGAGCGAGCACGATACCCGCTCGCTTTTGCTTGACGTCGCCAAGAATCGCGCTTGTGATTCTCAACCCAATGGTCAGCCATGCACGAGTCCTCCGCTTTCTCCTGCTTGCCTCGCCCTCATCAATCCTTTTCTCATTCAGCAGCTGAAAGCAAGCAATCAAGGCTATCCACGAACTCGCCACACCAAGAGGCGAGCACGTATGGTGAACACGCGCACACCCATTTCTGTGTTCTTGGTTGCGTGCATCCTTTCCCTCGCTTTCCCCGTACAGGCAAAAGTCGTGGACCTCAGCAGCGATTTTGAGCAACCGGTCTCATCGGGCACAGGTGGCCGGAGCCTTTTGGTGGAAGAAATAACAGCAACATGGTGCCCCACCTGCGCTGAGGTCGACCCTGAATTGACACAGGTTGCTGACAGCCACGGCTCTCGAATCGCCATGATTGCTCTACACCCAAGCGACGGAGAAGATGCCTTTCAGCCTCCAGCCGCAAAGCACCGACTTGAGCGTCACCGCCTTGCAAACGATGCACTGGTCAATTATTCTACACCCACTTTTGTTGTTGAAGGCGGTGAACCTCGCATTGGATACGATGCCTGGCAGGACGTGCAAAAAGATATTTTGAACACTGAACTCATCCGCCAAGAGGTCAGTGAACTCGCCTTCACCGTTGAACGCACCGAAGTAGGCTATCGGGCGACGGTGACCCAAGCGAACCTCATCAACAAAGAAGAAGCCCAACTCACCTTCATGGTGATTGAGCACCACAAAAACATGCCAGAAGGTGCCTTCAATCCGGGAGGCCCGTCTCGTGACAGGGTGTTGGTAGCCAGTGCAGCGTGCGACCTCTCTTCCAACACCATTATCTCTAGCATTGATTTACTTTCAAGTTCGGCTCCTTCTACGTGTGCTGATTCGTTCACCGTTGAATTCCAACCATATGCATCGTGGAGCGTAATTCTGGTTCACGAACAGGTCAACGAATCCATTGATGAAGGAGAACGACTGATGAGTTACGGGGCGGTGGAACTGGCTTTTCGAGAACGGGCCACCCAAGAACCCATCTCTAGCCTTGGTCCGTGGTTGATTGGGTTGGCGGTTGTCCTCGCCATATCATCCATCATCCGTAAAAAGTAACAAAATCTGAATGTTTCTGCGCCTTGAAGTTTTGAACACGCCTTTTGCCCCCGTTTTTCGGAAAAATAGCGTACAGGAAGGGCAAGGTTTGATAAACGGGGAAATCAATGTATTACCATGTCAAACACATGGGAGGATATCACTTGGGAAAAAGAAACACCTCAGAAAGAATGGGCTGTTGAATACTTTGCCAAAGTTGGTGCGGAAACCACACATCATCTGTCCATCCTCAAAGGCGAAACGATGGAAGAGGTTCAACAAGACCTGATGAGGGAACTGCGACACACCTACCGCGAGGCAGCAGAAATCGAGGTCACCGTGCTTCGTATGGAAGAAATTGAAACGGAGCCCAACGCAGCCATGTTCAGCGGCGCCTTCACGCCATGATCAAGCGATTTCACGAAACACCAATTCGATGTATTGCATGTCTTCAAGGATGAGTTCTTCGAAGTCATACACTCGCTGTCGTTGACTTGAATCAACAACAACCTGGTTGTTTTCGACGGTATAGGTGTTCAGGAACATGATGAATTCGTGCGTGTCGTCCACCCTGTATTCATCAAAGCCCGAAGAATCCATGTGTTTCCCCCATGTATCAAAGAACGCTTCCAATGGGGCTTCAACACCTTCTTCTGCAAATTCAGCGTGGATTTTCCCATCTGGAGAGTGCGTGTGAAGTGGACGCATGGTGCAATCCCCGTCGTTCAAGCCCACATCACCGGGAATTTGGACCTCTTCACCCAATACGGAAATTTTCACGATGGGGTGATAATGGGCTTTAACACCTGAATGGCTACCAATACACTCGTTTGCGATGGCATGCCGCTCATCAGCGGTGTTGTACAATGGCTCACCGTCGCTTTGCCCGAGCAAGTAGCCCATGGCTGCAATGGCGGAAATCGTAACGAGTAACCAAAACAGACTTTCTTTATTCATCCCTTTCACACCTCTTCTTCAGATGATTTTGCGGAGATTTCGTCTTTCCAAACCCCACGTTCGTGCATTTGACCGGCTTTCCAGAAACCAAACAAGGCCACAACGTTCGATATGTGAGCCATGGTGCAAAACTGGCAGATTTTCCCCATTTGGACCTCATAGGAGACCAAAAGGGCAATCACAAGAAGCCCTGCGCCTGTCATGTACATCCCATATTTCATGTAACGTTCTGCCCAAAGCGCGTCTGGCTCTTTTGAGACCGAGGTCGTGATGAAGAGCAAGGCACCAAATACAAACATGCCGATCATGCCCCATGAAAGTCCAAAGAACGGGTCGGTGTTGTAGGCTGCATTGCCCAAGACATCATCGCAGGAGAACACCGTTGCGCTGGAGCAAACATTTCCGCCCTCGCTGATTTTATTGCTAATCCACAAGGTGTGGACCGAGACGATAAATCCCGTCAATGTCACCAAATTCATCCCGAGCATGTGGCGTCGTCGAGGGTAGGCCATAAGCGGATTTTTGGATAACAGGCTGGACGCCATGGATTGGCCAGCGGGACTCATCAACAAGAAACCAAACACCACCGGGACGATGTAAGCGATAAGAATGATGTTTTGGTTCATAATCAGGCCTCCACAGTAAGACGGAAAATAGCATCCGAGACCGACTCGTCGCGATGTTCTGCCGAAGCCCATGCCACGATTCCATCGGGTTGAATCAAGAAATAGGTGGGCGTACCTGGAACTTTCCAAGCCTTCATGTTGTCTTGGTCAAGGTCATCGACGTAAACAAATTTGTGTGCGTTACCTTGTCGGTTTGAGCAAGATGACCCTCCACAGCTCTCCTCGCCCGAACGGTCTCTGAAGCCTTCAATTTCATCTCGGCTTGATTCGTGACCTGTGATGTCAAGTTCGGTCGCACTTGCAATGAAATTGACAACGGGCCCATCCCAAGGACCGATACCAGGATAATTTGGGTGGGTGGAGGTTTGTTTCATGAAGTAACTCGAATCGTAACCAACATCAGGTGCAGACCGAAGGCAGTAGGTACAATCCGTGTCCATGAATTCAATCAACATCCATTGGCCAGAAAGGTCGCCCTTGGTCCAATTCGAAGTGATGTAATCGCTCATCTCAAAGGTGGTCCATACTGAACCGTTGTACATTTTTCCTTCCAAAGGAGGCGCTCGTTCACCTTCCTTTGTTCCAGTAGGAATGGGGTTGGTCGTAAACGCGAGGAACATGATTGACGCAAAAAACAGAGCGGCAATTTTGATGGCGGTATCGCTTCGTACGTCGGCTTCAATATCGTTCTTCATCCTTCATCCTCCAGTCCAATCTCTTCAAGCAAACAAGTAGCAGTGTGCCGAATGGCCTCTTCGCTGTTCATGCTGACATCAAATCCACTTTCTAACATTCTGTCAATGGCCAAGCGCGCTTTTGGAATGTCACCCGCCCAACCTCGGTCACCACCGGTGTATTCAATGCGAGCATCATCACACCCCGTCACTTCAACCACGATTTCGGCAATTCGACGCACTGAAGCGGTATCGTGGCTACCCAAATTGAAAAGATTGAGCGGCGCATCTGCATGGTCCATGATGTGGAGAATCGCGTTGACACAATCGCCAACTTCCATGTAGGATTTCTCCTGCAAGCCGTTTCCAAGGACCTCAAGTCGTGTAGGGTCCTTTTTCAGCTTGTGAATAAAATCAAAAATGACGCCGTGCGTGCCGCGTGCGCCAATCACATTGGCGAATCTGAAAATCCATGCCCGGATACCAAAAGTGCCTACCCAACTGCTGATCAACCCTTCACCAGCTTGTTTACTGGCTCCGTAGAGCGAAATCGGCATGCAGGGCCCATGATCTTCGGGGGTAGGCATCGGGGCATGTTCGCCATAAACCACTGAACTTGAGGCAAACACGATGTTCTTCACACCGCACTGTCGCATGGCCTCGAGAACGTTGTACGTAGCTACTGTACCTTGGTTAAGGTCGGTGTTCGTAATTCTCGTACCCAAGCGTATGTCTGGATTGGCGGCGAGATGGAAGACGCAATCCACGTTTTTCTCCATCGCTCGTTGAACATCCTCTGGGTTGCAGATATCACCTCGGACGAACTCAACCGCTCCCGACGACAAATGTGTCTCCAAAAAGGCAACATCGCCGCTGGAAAGATTATCCAAAACCACGACGTCGTCTCCGCGAGCCACCAAGCGGTCGATGAGATGGGAACCGATGAACCCAGCACCCCCAGTCACCAAGGCTCGCATGGTTCAACGACTGAAAGCCTTCGTATAAGGGAAATGGTTCTCGGCTTGGTATCGCCCAAGACCTTGATTAGCGTTAGAGTAATCCCTCTGGTTCCTGAGGAACCGTCCTCGGAGGAGGTGAAACAATGAAGAAAAACGAATCCGTGAGTGAGCCTGAAGTCCAAGACAACAACATCTTGGTTGGGTATGTTCGACGAAGCAACGCAGGTGGAGCCCTCAAACTCTCCATCAACACAGCCGCTTTCGCCGACTGCAGCACGTACATGACCAGCGACGGGCAAGCCTATGTCCCGCTCGTCATCTCGATGGGAGCGCTTGAAAAGGTGCTTTCTGGAGAGCGTGCCGTCACCACCGTCACCCAGTTGCACGACTGAGGTGCTTGTGAGGCAGCCCTTTCCTTCTCTCTGAGAAGTACACCGCTCAGCGGTTGGCTACGGCGAATTGTTGGGCCTTTCCTAAAAAAAGACAGATATCTTATAATCAGCCATATATAGAAGATAAGGGACGGAAAAGTTGTGCCACACGGCGATGATGCACGTGATACGGCCGAGCCGTACATCGTTGCAGGCATGCCAATGTACAACGAAGAGGAGACGATCGGTTCAGTCGTCGTGCGTGCACTACGTCATGTTGACGAGGTCATCTGCATTGATGATGGCTCTTCAGACGCCAGTGCACGAATCGCCGAAGCCTGCGGGGCAACGGTCATCCGACACCGCGTCAACCGTGGTTATGGTGGTGCCTTGAAGACCTTATTTCTCAAAGCTGCAGAATTGGATGTAGATGCTTTGGTCCTCCTCGATTCGGACGGTCAACACGAAACGGAAGACATTCCAAACTTGCTTGATCCTATTCTCTCCGGCGAAGCCGACTTTACCATTGGTTCTCGGTTTGTTGAAGGTGGCGGCGGCACGGACATGCCCGCTTACCGTCGTTTGGGCATCAAGGTCATCACAGCCGCTTCCAACCTTTCAAGCGAACTGGGCATTAAAGACACACAATCGGGCTACAGAGCCTTCTCACGACGGGCGCTTGAACGGTTGCGGTTCGATTCCGAAGGTATGGAATTGTCCCTTGAGTTGTTGGAGGACGCCCACGAAAAGCACCTTCGTGTCCTCGAAGTGCCGACGGTCATTCGCTACGATGTCCCCAAAGGCTCTAACTTCACAGCGGTATCTCATGGATTTACCGTCATGACATGGGCCATGTTGTCCTTATCCCAGAAGAAACCTCTGCTCGTACTAGGCATACCTGGCTTTGGCCTCTTGGCCACCGGTGCGGCGATGGGCATGAAAACCGCGCAAGGATTCACCATGCAAGTGGACAACATTATCGGCACGGGCATCTCCGCGGTTTGGATTGGCCTCCTCGGCCTTTCCCTCATGGCTACGGGGCTTGTGCTCCAAAGTGCACAACGCTTCCTACGTTTGCTACTCGTGCGTGAGTTCGGCTTGGATTGATCTTCAACGGAAGAAGATTGGTAGCACAAAACTCAACACGAATATGCCAAAAAACACGAACATCCAGATTCGGACGCTTCGTTGATTCTTCTCATCGCGGATGTTTTGGTCAATGCAAGCCTGAACTTTGCAAACCCTTGGCTCAGAGTTCACTGAAATGGGTTCGTGACAGATGCGACAATGCTTGTGTGGCGGCACCTTTCCGGAAACCTGTCCCACGAATTGAGTGGCTTTTTTTGCCGCCATATCTCGTACTTTCTTTGCATCCACCATGAATTCACCTCAAGCCTTGATGATTGTACCAACGAACAACTTCCCTTCCAAAGCATCATCCAAACGAGTGATATCGCGACCATCCAAGACAGCCAAATCCAACGAAGCATCCATGGCTGCTTTGACCGCCACGGGGTCCACCACCGCCGAAGCACCGGGTTCAAGCGGCTCACCTACGCCCGTGATGTTGGCTAATTCTGCGAGGGTCATCTCGGTGATGGCTTCGGCGTCATCGTGATGGCGTGGGTCTTTTGAATATACATGGGAGACGTTGGTCGCTACGATGCAATGGCGGGCCTGCACAGCCACTGCGAGGCGAACGGCCACCGTATCGGTGGTATGGCCAGGAACCGTCCCGCCCATAACAACCACATGATGACGTTCGAGCAAAGCACGAGCGTCCTCAATGGTGTGAGGTATCGAAGGGGCGACATCACACCCGATTTCAAGCAACACCTGTTGCAAGACCGTAGCGTTTAGGCGTGTTCCTGCAATACCGATCTCATCCAACCTCCTCGGGTCTTTGATGCTAGATTTCGCGAGTTCAATACCTTCACGCGCCGGCAGGCCACCGCCGACAACGAAGGCAATTTTCCGACCGTTTCCCTCCAAATGAACAACGAGTTGGCGGAAACGGCCCATCCACATGGACCGAGCCTCGGCCTCTTCAGGCCGAAGCAGGCTTCCGCCAAGTGCGACCACATGGACGGTGCTCATGGTTACGTTGCACCGCGGCCATGTTTTCATCCTATCCCTGCTGAAGTTGGCCAGAGGCCAATTCCTCAAGAATAAGGGCGAGGTTTGAAGTGCCTCACACCGACCCCGTTCTTGAGGGAAGCCCATGGCAGACGATGCGAAAATGTCTGCACGCCGCCTGCGGTTGAAATTGGCGCTAGAAGATTTAAGTGAAATGCGGGGCTTTGGAACCGAGTTAGTCACCCTCATTATTCCTCCTGACAGACAAATTTCCGATGCACGCACCATGTTGCAAAACGAACACGGTCAGGCTGCGAACATCAAATCAAAGGGCACACGAAAAAACGTGCAAGGGGCGATTGAATCGGCCATCTCTACCCTTTCTCGATTCAAGAACCCTGGTGAAAACGGCCTCGCAATCTTTGTTGGCTCCATCATCGTTGGCAACAACAAATCGCGCATGGTGAACATCGTCGTAGACGACCCACCTCAACCACTGATTTCGTTTCGATACCGCTGCGATTCTCGCTTTGAACTCACGCAACTTGAAGAAATGCTCATCGATAAGAAATCGTATGCCTTGTTCGTCATTGACCGTGCTGAAGCGGCCTATGGCATTGCAACTGGGAAACGCATCCATGTGCAGGAACACTTGGTTTCGAACATCATGGGAAAGCACCGCCAAGGTGGTCAATCTGCACAACGGTTTGAGCGACTGATTGAAGAAGCTGCACACAATTTCTTCAAGCGTGCAACGGAGCACGCCAGTGCATACTGGTTGCCTCACTTGGAAAACATCCAGGCCGTCATCATAGGAGGTCCCGGAGCCACCAAGGATTTCGTGGTCAAGAACGATTATTTTCATCACGAAATCGGCAAAAAAATCGCCAACACCACGTTCGATGTAGGTTACTCCAACGAATCTGGTGTCCGTGAACTGGTCGAGAATGCAGGCCAACTCATGGGTGAAATCGAACTTGATGCTGAACGCCAAGTCATGAACCGTTTCCTTGAGGAGTTAATACGCACTCATCCTAAAGCCACCTACGGTGAGGCCCTCATCCGCAATGCGTTGTCTCAAGGTGCCGTTGATACCTTGTTGATCTCCGAAGGCTTGCGAGGCAACATCGTCACCCTCGAGTGCAAAAAATGTGGGCAAGGAAACGACGAATCTTGGGAAGTCCGTCTGACTCGCCAACAAGAACTTCCCAACTGTCCAGCCTGTGAGGCTTCAGGAGATAGCATCAAAGAATTGGCAAGTCATTCCATCATTGACACGCTTTCACAACTCGCTGAAGAGGGCAATTCAGAGGTCCTCTACATCTCCGTCGACACCGAAGAAGGTGCACAGTTAATGCAAGGCTTCGGCGGCATTGCCGCTATCCTTCGATATCCGTTGATGTGAGGTGAGATGGTGCAACTGCTCAAGACCAACATCCAGGAATTGGTTGAAGAGGCCGTGACCAGCCTTGGCGTAGACCCGGCTCTTGTTGAACGCCTTCTCCAGCCAGCCCGTGAACCCGATCAAGGCGACCTCACGCTCCCATGCTTTCCATTTGCAAAATCTCTCGGCGCCTCGCCGACTGACATCGCCCAAATGGTGTGCGAAGCCATGGGTCCCCACGACAGTCTGTTGGCTGTACACGCCGTCAATGGCTATGTGAACTTCCAAGTGAACCCAACTTGGTTGGCCAAACATCTGCTTAAGAACGGTTTACACAACGGCATGGATTTGGATTCACGAACGGTGCTCATCGAACACACATCCGCCAATCCAAACGGTCCGTTTCACGTTGGCCGTGCACGTAACGCCATCCTCGGGGACACACTGGTCCGCTTGCATCGCCTCTGGGGAAACAAGGTCACGGCTGAATACTACGTTGACGACATGGGTAAACAGGTGGCCGTGCTGGCGTGGGCGTTATCTGAACTCGCCGAAGAGACCGTCAACTCCTTGCTTCACGAACGTGAACCCGCCAATCCAATGTGGTCCGAAAAAGCCGACCATCAACGGGTTCGTTGGTACCAAGCCGCTCAGATTCTACGGAAAGAGAGCGAAGATGCCCCCGCCATAGAGAAGGCCATCGGCGACCTCGTCCACGCCAGTGAAAACGGGGATGAACGTGTGCTTCAAGCGTTTGAATCTGCGTACCAACCCGTGCTGAATGGTATGTTGGAAACGCTCGGGCGTCTCGGCATTCGGTTTGACCGATTCACCAAGGAATCGATCTTCGTCACCAATGGAGATGTTACCGCTTTGATGGAAGTACTCGGAGCGCTCGACATCAACGGCGTGGCAGACAACGGCGCTCAATACTTGGATTTAGGAGCCAGAGGCCTGAAAGGAAAAACTGAGTTCTTCTACCGACGTGGCGATGGATCTTCCCTCTATGCAACTCGCGACATCGCCTATCACCGCTGGAAATGGAAGCAGTGCAACGAATTGATCAAGGTCCTCGGCGAGGACCACAAACTGCAAGCAGAACAAGTAGGAATAACACTGGAGGAATTAGGCGAACGGCGCCCAGAGGTCATGTTCTATTCCTTCATCAAACTCCCTGAAGGCAAGATGTCAACACGAAGAGGAAACGTCGTCTTCATGGATGATTTACTTGAAGAGGCGAAGGACCAAGCCGCTGAAGTGGTTCGGGAGTTGCGTCCTGAATATGACGCTGCAAGCATCAACACGATTGCGGAGGCGGTGGGCACTTCTGCCGTACGTTACAACATTGTCAGCGTGAGTCCTGAGAAGGGATTCACATTCCGTTGGGAAGATGCCTTGAGCTTTGAATCCGGTTCCGCACCTTTCATCATGTACAGCCACACACGCGCATGCTCCATTTACTACAACGTCAGCAAACTCACCGATGGGGTGACGCAATCCGTTTTCGAAGTTGGACCTGAAACCATGCCGCTTGGATTGGTCACCTTGCTTCGGACCCTTGCTGTGCATCATGATGTGCTTGAAAAAGTCGTGCGTGAACATCGTCCACACTTGTACGCAGAATACCTGTCAAGCCTTGCAAATGCCTACAATGGATTCTATAGAGACTGTCACATCATTGAGGAAAACAACGTTGACTGGTTTTATTTTGCTGTTTCAGAGTTCACACGCAACGTGCTAAGAGACGGGATGGAAGGTCTCGGTCTTGTGCCGTTGGAGACCATGTGATCAAGCATCTTCGCGATACCAACCTTCAGGCAATTCCATCGGGTTGTTCGGACGAGCGGCTTTCACACGGCGAATGATTTCCAAACGCATAGCGTCAAGGCCAACATGTTCTGTGGCGGAAAGACAGACGCGTCCTGCATGGTCAACGAGCATCGGCAGATTGGGTTCACCAACCGAGCCCCCGTCCCGCCATGTTTGTTCTGAATTGCAGACTTCATCCCACATCTCCGGCCGGGGTGACAGCAAGTCGGCTTTGGAACTAACAAGCATCAGGTCGGTTTCCGGAAGCAGCGTCTTGACCTCGTTTAATAGATTCATTTGTTCCTCGTACGGTGTGCCACAGGATTCACTCTCGTCAACCAAGAACAACACAAGGGAGCCAATGTGCTCCAGTGCTGCGATAGCCTGCATTTCGATGTGGTTCCGCTCGTCCATCGGACGGTCGAGCAATCCAGGCGTATCAACCATCTGATATTGCAACCTTCGGTGGGTAAAATGGCCTACATGAATCTGTTTTGTGGTGAAAGGGTAATGGTTCACCTCCATCTTTCCCGTGCTTAGGGCGGCAATGAAGGCTGACTTGCCGACATTCGGCGCACCACAGACCACGATACATGGGAGGATAGGGTCAATTTTCGGCAACCGTTTCAATGTCTCTCGTGCATCACTGAGCCATTGAAGGGAAGGTCCAACTTGCCGCATCACTGACGAAATACGACCGTAAGCCTCACGGCGTGCTTCGTGCATCAAATCGGTCCGGCCTGTGCGAATAATTTTCTTTGCATTTTGACCTGCGATGCGTTGAACTTGCCCCGCGCCCCATTGGAGCGTTGCGAGATTTTTTCGATATTCATCACACCCTACACAGGCATCGATCATCGCGACATCAAACAGCGGCGATTGATCGAGCGAAGGCCATGCGGCCACCAATTCCTGAAATTCGGTCGCAATGATATCCGCAGCAGTTTGGACCATGCGAGTCATTTGTTTTCGTACTCGAAAGATACGGTCGGGGTCATCAACTCGGTCGGCGGCTTTTTTGGCACGGGAGAAGGCCTTGTCCAATACTTCGTCCTCTAACAACACCGTGCCGAGGGTGCGCCAGGAGACATTCATGGAAAGTCCTCATGCCTCGGGCGCCGTCTCCTCCGTATGAAGTCATCCGTCCATCTTCTGTTTCCTCTTCAAAAGGGGAGGTTCAAGTACGCTCACCAACTGCACACAAACATGGCGAAGAAAAAAGGGATTGACTTGCCCAATTGGGCCAAGGTAATGTGGGAGGACATGGGGTCCCCCGAACTTGAAGGCCTTGAAGCCGTTCACAATGGCGACCTCTTGGAACGTCGTCAAGGACTGCGAAGAGATGACTTCATTGAGATTCACATGAACGTTCAAGCCTTCGCAAATCCTGAAGACGCCTACATTCGTGGTCGATTAATCTCAAGCGGAAAGAGCAGTCTTGAGATTTTAACCGAAGACGGCCGCTGCCATTTCATTTCCAGAGAAGTCATTGTTCGCCTGACTTTGATTGCCCACACTCGCCCAGCCTACATCGATGACAAAGAATTGTTAGCGTTTGAGCGTGAAGACATGAAGCGCCGCTCTCAACTCCACGAAAAGGTCGAAAAAGAGACGACAGGCGACGATGACGGCCACCTTTGGGGTTGAACACATGAGCCATCCCGCTGGATGGACAGAAGTTGATGGGCGACTTATGCGTGAATTCTCGTTTGAGAATTTTCTTGATGCAAAGGCGTTCATTGACGCCGTCAGCTATCTTTGTGAGGCGCAACAACACCATGCAGAATTGCACTTTGGTTGGGGCTACGCCATCGTTGAGACCTTCTCACACGATACAAACAGCATCACAGAAAGAGACCATCGACTCGCCACGGCCATCAATGACTTGGAGGGTGCGAGTTGACGTTAGACCCAAAAGGTCGTACCAGCGCAGGCTTTCGTCGACATGCCTTCGTGTGTGGGCATGAACGCGTCGAAGGTTCACGTCGGCCTTCATGCCACCCCAAGGGAAGTCTGGAGTTGATGGTCCAACTCAAATCAGCCGTCAAGGAGGCCGGGCTAGATGATGTGCGTGTGCAGAAATCCGGATGTTTGGACCATTGTGAATACGGGCCGACATGTGTGGTCTACCCTGAGGGCATCTGGTACGCCTTGACAGACGAGCGCGTCATGGAGGCGGTGCTCAACCACCTCAAAACTGGCGAAATCGATGATGAGGCAACACTCAAGATGGCCTGATCAAAGTTTCACGGGCCGGGTTGCACCGCACGCCTGACACTTGAGCAGGGTGGTGCGGTCTTCCTTGATGAAGTGGGTGTCTGGAGCGGCGCATTGGCTGCATTTGATGTATGCATTGACATAATTGGCGATGGTTCCTTTGATGCGTTTTGGCGGAATTCGCCCTTTGAAACGAGCCCGAGGACCATCTCTTGAGCCCGAAGTTCCCAATTCATTGAGGATGTATTGATACACATGGTTTTCGTCTCTGTCCATCATCGAAACCACTTCGTTGAAGTTTCGGAAGATGGTGTTAGAACCTTCAATCATGATTTGAGGAGCAGGGAGTCGCCAACGGGATTTGGAGGAAATCTCCTCTGGGATGTTTTCACGAGCCCGGTCAAGAAGCGTTTCGTAATCAAAGTCGGCCATGGTTCTTCGCCGTGCCTCCCTCCCTTCAAGACTTTCGCCCACCGACCCGAACGCAGGAAAGCATTGATGAGTGGTGGGCGGCAGGCTAAAATGAGCACCATGGTCTTGAGTATTGAAGAGTTAACGGTTCTGGCCTCCAATTTGCGAAAAGAAGGATTAAACACCCAACAAATCGCTGATGAACTCTCCCTTTCCCAAGACACCATCACATGGTTGCTTACCGGTACGGGTGATGATGACCGCCCTACCGATGTACGCATTGGTTGGCGCACCCTCGGTGTGCGCCCCCAGCGTATTGCAGCTGTTGGCTCGATTATGGCTGATGTCGCCGATGAGGAAATCGGTTTCGAAAACATTGACACTGTGGTTGGAATTTCTATAAACGGGATCGCCTTTGCCTATGAGGTGGCTCGTTCTCTCGAATCCGATATGACCGTCTACCGCACCACTGATGAAGGAACAGGGAGTGGTTCTCTGTCCAACAAATACGGACAGGTCGCTGGCAAACGTGTGGTCATCATTGACGATGTCTTATCCTCCGGCATGACCATGTCCAAAACCATTGAATCCATTCGCACAGCCGGAGGAGAAGTGGTGCTGGCCATCGTTCTGGTGAACAAAACCACGCGCAACGAAATCGATGACGTACCGCTGCGTGGATTGGTTCGTGCTGTTGCAGTTTGAGGTGGATGCATGCACTGGAGCGATGTCGTTGCTCAACGTCTCGCTGCAAAAGGCAAGCGCCACATTGTCGCGACTGGAATTACACCGAGCGGAGAATTCCATATTGGTCACTTGAGGGAAATCCTCACTGGGGACATGATTGTCCGGGCGGCGAAAAAGGCCGGTTTGGAAGCCGAGTTGGTGTTCGTTGTCGATAACGCAGACCCACTGCGCAAAGTCTACCCATTCTTAGACGAGGCTTACCATGCCTTCATCGGCCATCAACTCGGGGCGATTCCTGCGCCAGATGAGGATGGCAAACCAAACTGGGACCGATTTGAATCCGAAGGCTGGAGTTACGGAGACCATTTCCTTGAACCGTTCTTGGAGGCCTTGGAACAGATTGGTGTTCGTCCAAGATTACTTCCCAATTTGGAAGCATACCGTGAAGGAAAATTTGCAGACGCTGCGAGAATTGCTTGCGACCAACCTGAAGTGATTCGAGAAATCATTGAGCGGGTTTCGGGTCGTGAGTTGGACGCTGCGTGGTTTCCATGGCAGCCACTTGACTCTAAAGGGTCGCTTGACGGTTTGACCATCACAGGCTACGCCTTTCCATTCGTCCACTGGACCGACTCTCACGGCATGCAAGGGAGTTCCGACATCACAAAAGGAGAAGGAAAACTGCCTTGGCGATTGGATTGGCCCGCAAAATGGGGGTTTAACCAAATCACCTGTGAACCGTTTGGGAAGGACCACGGTGCAGCAGGTGGCTCCTACGACACTGGAAAAGAAATCGCACGTGTGTTTGGCCATGAACCTCCGGAACCCTTGACTTACGAGTGGATCAGTCTTCGAGGCGAAGGCGCCATGTCTTCTTCAACGGGCAACACCGTTGGCCCTATCGAAGCGTTGGAACTGGTACCGCCTGAGATCCTACGCTTTTTGATCGCAAATTCAAAACCAAGTAAAGCCATTGAATTTGACACCGGCATGGGATTGGTCAACCTTGCAGACGAACTTGAACGATGGTCTGGGCGTGACCTGGAGGTTGAACTTGCGGATGAAGAGTTGAGTCGGCGACAGCGAGTCCAACTCGAAGACATGCAGGCGGCTCTGGAACTGGCTTCAGTATCAGAAGAGGTTCATCTCGAGGCTGCTTCTGTAAGTTTCCGTCATTTGGCGCTCCTTGCGCAAATCAGAGCCAGCGATGGTGAAGTTTGGGAAAGTTTGCGAATTTCTCACCAAATCAACGAGCCATCAGGTCCGTTGGTTGACCGTCTTCGACGAATGAGGACATGGATTTCCTCTGAGCATTTCCCAGAGGAGATGAAAGTGAACATGCTTGCGGCTCCAGATAGGTCTGCCCTTGAGCAACTTAACGATGAGCAACGAAACGTTGTGAAGGCCTTGCCGGCATGTTTGGCAGCAGAAGCATGGACTTCCGAAGGAATTGGGTTGGCCCTTAAGGGGTCCGCTGATGTCACCAATGTGGGTATGCGTGATGTCTTCCGAGCATGTTACGCGATGTTCATGGGAACGGAAAAGGGCCCCCGCCTTGCGCCAATCCTTGCCAGTTGCTCTCGTGATGAGATGCTTGAATTGGCTGCTGCTTGTGCAGAGGCATGCTGAGGCATGGCGACTGTTTTCGAAGAAGAAACTCTCCCCAGAAGAAAAAATTGAAACACACTCTTCAAAAAGTGTCACCCATCTACTAGGCATATGGGAGGGGTCTATTGTCCGACCTGCGAAGCAGGCGTGGAACCAACGGCCAAATTCTGCCTCTCTTGCGGGCACGATTTAACCGGACAAGGACCCATCACCGCAACCGGGCACGACCTGAATCAACTCAAGGATGTCATTCGTATTCGTGATGACCTTTCGATGGCTCAAAAATTCGACCTGATTGCAAAAATAGAAACCGGGGCCGACCCAATCGCTCTCGGCATTGCTGCTGCGGGTGACGACCAAGATGCCGGCGCAGCGCAAACCTCACCAGCAGCCAGCGAGGAGGTTGCCCCCTCGCTTCGGGCCGCTACTTGGGGCCATGAAGCCGCCGATGCTGCGATTGAACTTGCGACAAAGGGAACGAAGCTTGCCGACCTCAAATCTTCGGGTTCATTTGACAGCGACAGTGAACGATTCTCAGAAGCCATGGACATCGGCCGTACAGCAACCCTCCACTTACTGGAAGTATCTCAAGGGGCGGTGCTGCCTGCTAACGACGCCTTGCAAAGCATCCCCATCATGCAACCGCCGAACAAGAGTTTCTGTCCGAAGTGTGGCTCTGACATTCATGCGAACGCCATGCTGCAATGGAAAAAGTGGACCGACACATCCACGGATGTTCTCACGATTCAACTCGAAGCCGCCATGCGAGCCTCCCTCATGCATCTTGCAGCGAGTTATCGCGACCAAATTCAAGATTTGAAGGACCAACTTGCAGACGCCAAAACAAAGGAAACAACAGCCCCTGCCACAACCTCAAAGGACAAAAAAGAGGCAGATAAAGAGGTAAAAGAGGAGGAAAAACCCAGCGCAAAGAGCGAAAAGCAGGCTGCTGTCACCTCGGGATCAGAAACAAAAGCATCATCCAAGAACGCTCCTAAACCAAAGGCAGGCGGTCTGTTCGGCACGAAGAAGCCCAAGAAAACATACGAAGGTGAGCCCGGTGGGAAAGCCGATTGGTTCCTAGAAGAAGCCCTTGACACCGTGTATGACCCCCACGGAACCGGCAAACCCGTCAGTGCGGCCATGATTTTGGCTCGCTCAGCTGAAGGAAACGTGAGGGTTCGTGATGTTATTCGAGCCTATGCTGTTGAGGGCGAAGCCGGAGTTTCTGAACTGGCTTGGACGAGCCCGCTGACGAAATACTTGATTGAGGCTTACGACGCTTGTTGATTGGTTGATTCTTCGCAGTTGGAGCGGAATCCTTCTTGAGCCTGCACCGCTTCACAGGACCATGGACAGTGAGGTTTCAGCGCTTGAGGCCCTTCGTCTGGCCATGGAAAAAACTGCGGAGAACATCAAATCGGGGATAAGCAACCGACTTGAGCATCTGTACTCCACGGTCTTGGCTTCACCGGGCACCGTCCTTCTCTTGTTTGTCGTCATCAGTGCTGTGTTCGCACAACAGGGCATGTCGTTTCAGCAACAAATCGACGATGATGTTGAAATCTTTCTCCCCGATGGTGCTTCCTCAACCGAATTACTGCTTGAGGTCCGTACAGAATGGTCAACCGATTTGGCGGTCATTTACATCAGGACACCCAATGCCTACAATCCCAACGACAACACGAACATCACCAACGAGGCCATCCTCAATGAAATCAGTTGGATTGAAGGCGATGATAGGAACATCGATGGAGATTCAACAGGACGAGGAATGGATTACGACAAGGACGACCATGGGCGAAACGACGGTGTGCTTTGGATTATATCCCCCGCCCAAGTCATCAAGGAGATCAACTCAGCGGACGGGCGGTTCAACCATTCTCTCTGCACACACGGCGTGAACAATCGGCTGCCTATTGCCTTGGATTGCGACCAACTGCCACCAGGTGGTGAGTATGCCATCCCAAGCCAAGACCGAATTGACCAAATCATTGAGG
>JAYPCE010000015.1:19056-40977 GCA_038124565.1 Candidatus Poseidonia sp. | reverse complement strand
TCCATCACTGGCACCACTCCAACGAGGAGGAAGCCATTTGGTGCAATTACTCAACGTTCTTGCCGCTTTGGGACATGGTCTTCGGAACCTATTACATGCCCCGAGATAAACGGCCTTCGATTTACGGCGTGGACGAAGTCGTGCCGATGACCATGGTGGAACAACTTCGGTACCCCCTGCGTGGCATGGGCAATCCCCTTCGGTTCATTCGCCACCCGCTCCGTTCATTCAAAGCCATGGTCATTGGGTTGGCTGGGATTCTTCGAATGATGAAGCGTTCCACGTTCCGCCCCCGTGGTCAACCGTTCCATCGCGCCGTGGCGCACGTGCAAGGCGGGGTTCCCAATTTGGATGACGTTTGAGAGGAGGGAACCCTTGCGCTCATCCTCCTACCACCGCTTTGCTCATAGGATGCGTTGAACACCACCAGAACATGGGCTTCAAGCGTGTGCTTATTGCCAATCGCGGGGAAATCGCTCTCCGTATTTTGAGAACGCTTCGTGACATGGGCATTGAGGTGGCCATCATTCACGGCCGAGAAGACCGTCTTTCACTTCCGGTGCAGATGGCCGACATCGCCTACCCCAACTACCGAACCAACCCGTTGGATTCCTACTTGGACATTGAAGCCGTGGTCCAAGCGGCAAAGGAACTGGAATGCGATGCGGTCCACCCCGGCTACGGCTTTCTGGCTGAGAACGCCGCGTTTGTTGCTCGTCTCGAAGAGGAAGGCATCACCTTCATCGGCCCAGCCTCTGGCGTGATCACGCTGCTCGGCGACAAAATTGAGGCCCGAGCGGCGATGGAAGCGGCTGGGTTGCCCACGGCCAAAGGGTCGTCCGAACCGATTGCCAGCGCCGATGTTGCGAGTGCTTTGGCCGATGAAATTGGCTACCCTGTCATCATCAAGGCCGCTGCGGGCGGGGGTGGAATCGGCATGCAGATTGTTGAGAAGGCGGATGAGTTTGAAGGCGCCCTCAAGTTGTGCCAATCAAGAGCAAAATCGGCCTTCGGCGACGAGCGCGTGTTCGTTGAAAAATACATCCAAGGGGCTCAGCACGTTGAATTCCAAGTGCTCGCAGACGGAAAAAACGCCATCCATTTTGGCGAACGCTTCTGTTCCATTCAGCGCCGCCATCAAAAGTTGGTAGAAGAAGGTCCTTGGTTGACCGACGAGAAGCGTGCAGAAATCGGTGCATTGGTGTGCAAAGGAGCCGAAGCCGTCGGCTACAAAGGGTTGGCCACGTTTGAGTTCCTGCGAGATGCCAACGGTGATTTTTACTTCCTTGAAGTCAATCCACGTGTTCAAGTTGAGCATACGGTTACCGAACTCATCACAGGACACAACCTCGTTGAATTGGGTGTTCGGGTCGCTCAGGGTGAACCCCTTCCGCTCACACAAGCTGACATCACTTGGCGCGGTCATGCGATTCAATGCCGTTTGAACGCAGAGGACCCCCGTGAATTTGTGCCAAGTCCCGGCCGTTTGTGGGAGTGTCATTTTCCCAGTGGGTTTGGTATTCGTTGCGACACCCATGCCCATGCTGGATACGAGATGCCGGGCTGCTTTGATTCATTACTGGCCAAATTATTGGTCTGGGGCCGTGACCGTGAGGATGCCATCCGTCGGATGAAAACCGCCCTCGATGAAACCATGATCACGGGCGTAGAACACCTCATCCCACTGCACCGTCGGATAATGGATGAGGCCGATTTTAACTCCGGCGACATCACGATTCAATACATTGAGATGCACCAAGAACTTCTCGGTTAATTCAGTGGGGGTGAAGGCATGAGTGTTGTGATTGTTGGTAGTTTGGCGTACGATTCTGTTCAATCCCCTGCGGGCCAGGTGACCGACGCCCTGGGTGGTTCCGCTACCTATGGGGGGTTGTCTTGCCAGTTTCATTTGAACCAAATGAACGGCCAACAAGCTGGCCTCGTGGGCGTGGTGGGGACGGATTTTCACCCCGCTGACCGAGCGATTTTGGTTGATGCAGGGCTTGACGACGCTGGCTTAATGGTGGCGGAAGGTGCGACGTTCCGATGGGAAGGCGCCTACCAAGGCTCCATGGGCGAAGCCGAAACCCTCGCCACGCATTTGAATGTGTTCGAACACTTCCAGCCCGAGGTTCCTGACCACATGCGCCAACCCGCCGTGCTCTTTTGTGCAAACCTTCATCCTGGTATTCAACAAAGTGTCATGGAACAAACAGAGCCACGTCGCTTGACCATGTTGGATTCCATGAACTTGTGGATCAACATCGCCCGAGATGAACTCATCAATGTGATGAAGCAAGCGGATTTGGTCATCATTAACGACGGGGAAGTTCGGATGTTGATGAACGATGAGAATGTGGTTCGGGCGATGCAGGCGCTTGCCGACCTCATCGGGTGTGAAACCTTGGTCGTTAAACGCGGCGAACACGGGGTGTTGGCCCTTCACTCCGGGGACCTTCTCGCGCTTCCTGCCTTTCCCACCGCCAACCTCGTTGACCCGACTGGCTGTGGTGACTCGTTTGCGGGTGCTCTGGCGGCTCATTTGGCTCAAAGCACCGAGCCACTGGGTCTCGCTGAATTGAGAGAGGGGTTGATGCTGGCCACGGTCACCGCCAGCTTCACGCTTGAACGGTTTGGAACGGAAGCGCTCCAAGCCCTTACACGAACCGAATTCTCAAAACGATATGAGGCCTATCAGCGGATGTTGATGGGCTGATCAATCTTCATCCAAGCGTGGCACATCAACGGTGTCTTCTTCGGTTTTACTGGGTTGTAATTCTCTAAAAGACAAGGTGTCTAAATCTGCGCTCTGTTGTTGTTGGATGTTTTCTGCTGCCGCAAGAATGGAACTGGTTCTCGCTTGCAGTCGAGCGGCAGATTCGGCGTCAAGCACGCCGCCGTTTTCTTCAGACAGCGAGGCCATGACCTCTGAAGATTGTTGAGCACGACTGGCTTCTGCCTGTTCACGAAGGGCTGCAGAAGTCTCCGTCGTACCGTATGGTCGTGGAGTTGAAGGTTGTGAAAATCGTTGCGAGATTTGTTGAGTACGGCTTCGAAGTGTATTTCTCAAGGCCCGCCCACGTGAGGGGGGGTTGGGTCGGAGCGAACGGGTTCGGCGAGGTGTGAACACCGTGTCGTCAAGGGACCGTGGTGCTTTGGGCCGAAGGAGAGTCTCTCGGTCTTGACGGGTTGGGGGTGTTGGAGCAGGTTCAATGAGTTCAGCCTCCAAAACGGTGTCCTCGACCTGTTCCGCTTCAAGAAGAGGCTCTGCTTCGTCTTCAGGTTCAGGTTGTGGGTTCAGGTGCGGAACATGGGCGCCTGCAGGCCCCATAAAGGACGGTAAAAAGACGGGTTGGCCTGGCTCCATATTGGTGCCTTGATGCATGGGGGGCGCACTGACTGGAAGCAACACGGGGTGGTCAACCGGTGCTGGGCGGTGGTCGCTTGGATAGCGGTCAGCTGAGGCTGCGGCTTGGGCTGCGAAGTAAACGGGGACATGACTCGTGTAGTGTGTGGCGGCAACAGGCTCGGGGTCTTGTGTAGGTGTCCACTCCGGAAGTATATCTTCGAGGTCAAGTTCAGAAACATCAATCTCGGCACCCGTTGAAGCAAGGAAGCGGTCAAGCGGTTGAGGTGTTTGGATAATCACCGGTAATTCAGGTGCTGGTGCGACCAAGGCTCCCTCCCAATCAGGGTTCAACTCTGACTCAATGGCGTGCAACATGGACCGAACCTGGTCCAATGACTTCCCGTTGCCTAAATGATGGAACATGAAACTCAAACGGTTCAACACACGTTCATTGCCGTAGACCACGTGCGTATCGCCCGAGGTGGTTTGCATGGTGAGGGTCGGTTGCTTGGTCAAAAATCGCATCGCAAAAATGGCACCGCCCAGACCCATGAACCCGAGGCGGTACAAAGGAGGGACCATCACGCGATAACCCGTCCAAATCAAGGCCAATCCCAGAATCATCAACCAAGCAGGAGTAAGGTTGGAGGAATGGTGCTTCATGGTGTGTATCGCATTGATGCGCACATCGATGGTGGCTTGCCGCTTGCCTTGAATGCTCAGCATGCGCTCATCCAGCGTGATGTTTACGCGCTCTGATGGTTCCGCCAACCGAAGAGAAGCGAATGTTTCTACATCCGGTTCGCTGGTTGGAACAGAACCCTGTCCAATCTCGTGCATCCCGCCCCGCCTCCATACCTGCGAGGTTATCAAACCACCGCAGGACCTCCGCATCTTGCTGGCAAAAACAGACGGCAAAGATGAGCGCCGATGGTGTATCAATCCAATTTCTTCGCCGTCGCTGAACCCATGATTCTCGGTTTGGCATCAAGTTGCGCCACCAACATAGGGGGAGGGTTGGTACGACGGACATACATCGGATGCTCCCATTCCACTTCAACGGTTGAACCGTTGACCAGTTTGACACGGCCGACCACGAATTGCAAGTCAACGCTCCCGTGGATGACATCCCCGGCTTCAAGCGCCCGCTTTTGGAAGGGTGAAACACGAAGGTCAAGGGTTGAATGGGTGTGCTGCTCCAAGGCGAGAGGAACAGAGGTTCCTGTTCGCTTGTCCTCAACGGCCGGACGGACGATGAGGGTGCTCCCGCTCAAATGCTCTTCTTTCGCATTTCGCAATGCAAGGCCGACGCGGTCGCCGGCCGAAGCCATTTCAACATCATCGTCCATCACCTGCAATGATTTGGCTGTCCCGCCTCCATTGGCCGGAAGCAGCACCAATTCGTCATGCACCCGAACCGCACCGGACTGGACATAGCCAATCGCTACCAAACCAATGCCTTTGACGTTGAAATGTTGGTCCACTGGAAGCACGAGCGGCGCTGCTGCGTTGGCTTCAAGGACGTTGCTGATGTCGTCCATAAGAGCAAACATTCGTTCACGAAGGTGAATGCCGTCGTTGACTTCAAACGTCCACGCTTCAAGGCCTGCTTGTTTGAAGAGCATCTTGACTTGGTCCTCATCGAGCCAGGAGCCTTGAGGCGGATTCAACACGGCAAGACCTCGTTGTATGCCTGCACTTGCAAAGGCGACGAGCACCTCGCCCAAGGTCGCGTCCACAGCGGTCACTTCGATAATTCCTGCTTGTGCGGTTGACAACGCGTTGAGGAAGGGGCGCAATCGCTCTGGATACTTGGCGGGCCGAATCAAGGAGATGATCCGCGCACCGTCCGGGCCCAATTCTTTGTGGACGTAAGTATGAACATCGCGCTGGTCGGCTGCTTTTGCAATGCTTTTGGCCAATTCGTCTGAGCCGATAACAGCGACATTCAGCACGACCATGGTTCGGCGACCCGCCGATGCTTGAAGAACCCATAGGTGGCTATTCTTTGCGCTTGGCCTTTTGGGCCAGCATGTTCTCACGGATGGTCTTGGCTTTGCTCCACTCTTCGGTTTCCTCCTCGGTTGAAGGCGTGAATTGTGGAATAGGAATGGGCCGCATCATGGAATCAATGGCTACGAAGAAGAAATATCCCTCGCAGATGATGCTCTTTTCCCAGGTTGCTTTGCTCATCGTGTAGGCCGTGACTTTGGTGCAAGCCGTGTGGCTGCTGGTGAAGACCACGCACCCAGTTACTTCCAACAAGTCGCCTTGTCGCGCCGGAGCGATGAAGGTCAAGGTATCGATGGAAATGGTGACAAATTCTCGGTGGGCAAATTTCGCACAAGCAATACCGCCGGCCTTGTCCATCAAGGACAACAAACGACCGCCAAAGAGGGTGTCGTAAGCATTCGTGTCTTGGGGAAACACTTCCTCGATGAGGGTCACCGGCTCGGTGGAATAGGGCTCCATGGCCTCGCCAAGTCGTTCCCCCTCATAACTCATCGTCAAATCCAAACGCGGGAACCCCCAAATCGGCTCGCAGAGTCAGCAGAGCGACGAGATTTTATGGGGCCAAGACTTCCGGGAAGCGTAGGTGACACCATGCCGACCGAATCACCCCGAAAAATAACGCCGATTTTCTTGATGCTCTTGATGCTCCTCGCACCGTTTGCCTCTGCAAACGTGACCACGTTCTCCGACGGGTCATCCAGCGTTGCGATTGAAATTCGTGATGGCAATGACCTCGCCAATCTTGTGGACGGTAACATCAACCTGCCGGATGGTGAAACGGTCACGAGCGCTTCAATGCGTGTCTCCACCTCGATGGTGGAACACGGCGCACAGGTGCGCGTTGATTTGGACACCATGCCCCGCGTGTGGAACCCAGATTACAACAACCAACTGACCGAATTCTCCGACAAAGCCCTGTTCACGTACGAGGACGGCACCGAAGCCACGCCCGTCTCCCTTGCTGCAGAAGGCTATTTGACCGACTTTGAAGGTACGGACGGTGGATTCATGGACGCCACACAAACCATGCCTTCGAGCGGCATCGGTTGGGAGCATGGTGCCCTCAGCGCCACGGACATGCCCGCCGGTTGTAAATCAGGAAGCGAGTGTTGGGGCACCAACCTCGCCGACAAAAACTACACCGACGACCACGACCCTGACGGCAACGGCGTGGGAGACGGCTACCTCGTGGCCATGTACAGTGCCGAACTCTTCGTTGACCCACTGCTGAAGAGCAAAGTGGCAACCTTTGACTCATGGCACAATTTGGAGACTTCCGTTGGTTCACAGCAAAACTCCAAGCGATTCTCGGATTGTGCCTACATGGAAATCCGTTCTTCGCCCAACCCAGGTTTCCCTCCCGGTTACATTGAGGAGGACTTTTCCTTCCTGCCCATCAGTCAGTCAGCGAGCACCGGTCTGTCCTTCGGTTCCAATTACGCCCAGGGTGGCGGTTCGGGAAGCAGTTGGGACGGACGCATCACCAGCAGTTGTGGTGGCTTGCAGAACGGTTCCTCGTGGGAGTGGGGTTTGGCTGGTACCTCCACCAGCGCTCAATATCCCAACGGTTGGATCACCCTCGGAGTAGATTTGACGGACTACATTGACATGTACGTGCAAATTCGCTTCGTGATGCACCACACGGCTCGCCCAGCCATGAACATCGACGACAACATGTCGGGCTGGTACATTGACAATTTCCGCCTTGGTGACTTGCTTCCACAGACCGCCAGCATGACGGTCCGCGGCCTCACCCCGTCGGTGTTGGGCGGCCAGAACCACCCCAACGGCTACGGCATTCTCGCTTTGGAAGCCGAAACCACCTCTTCTGCGACCTTGACCGTCGATGTGTTGGACACCAACGGCAACCAAATTTACGGCAAGGACGGCAACCCAGTCAGTGGCCTGCGAGGCGACATCATCGAGCTTTGGAACATTGATTCCCAGCAGCACCGGGCGGTCAACCTCAAGTTCACCTTTGACTCGGGACCAGACCGTCTTTCATCTCCTGTCCTGCATGGATTCAGCATCGGCTCACGCGTCGGCACGGGATTCAACTTCACGGCGTTTGGACCCTCCTCCATCACCGATGGCGTTTGGCAAACGGCGGGAGGCGGCTTCCCGATGATTTACACGCCCAAACTGCGTTTGGATGCGTACAATCCCGTGGTGGAGCGAAGCAAGTTCAGTTATCCCATCACCTCAATCACACCAATGGTTCAAGACACCTGTTCGGAATCACCGAGTATTGAAATCACGCCCACTGGCTCTTCCAATGCCGTAAACGTGACCGATGGCGTCAAAACAACCTTTGATGCACCGTTGTTTGGTTTCACCTCCGTAACATCCTATCAGGGGCCCTGCGATGTAGGAGGTTTGTGGTTTGACCTTGAATTTGGGCATCACGCAGAACACCTTCGCATTGACGTGGCCGACGATGGCGACATCGACTACGGGTTCACCGAGCCCGCCTTTGACATGTTTGGCCGACAAACGACATTCATCTCAAGCACGGTGAACAACATCAACTATGCAGCCGACGAGGCGACGCTGACACTGAACGTCAACGGTCAGGCAACGGGTGGCTTTTTCTTGCTGCCGGAAGGGGCCGAAGTGTCCTCAGCGGATGTTGGCTTTGACCAAGTGAGCATCCGTTCAAACAGCGACCCCACCGAAGGGTTCGCCCTCACCTTGATGGCGGGTTCCCAATCCGTGGCTTTGGGGGACATGCCCAACAGCACGGTGTTGTTCCAAGAATCGCTCTCGCCACCGATGGATTTCAAAGGAGCCCTGAACTCGTTGTTGTCCAACCCCTCCGTTGCTGGAACACACGAGGATGAGTTCGGTCGGTACTGGGTGATGTTCCGCTTCATGGTGGATTCGCCCAACGCCACATCAGGTACGACCATGAAGGTCGTAGACCTCGATATCGTTTACAACTTCTCTACGGTGCTGTCTGCGGCCGACGGCTTGGACATTGAATTGAACCAAGGTGTGGCGTTGTGGACCGGTGGGGCCATTGCGACCGTGCCTGTGGCGGTGTATTCCGACACGGGTGGCGGTGTGTTGCTCAGTGACTTGAGCGTCTCCTCCGCAACCGGATTTAGCAACACCCTTTCGTTTACCGACAACCCTGTTGGATTGTATCCAAACGGCGATATCTACGAAGTGGTGACCACCCACACAGTTGACCCCCTCACTGGAACTTCACTGTCGGAAGCTTGGCTCACGTTTGAATCAGAATCGGGTTTCATCAAGTTTGCTTGGAGTGACTTCATGTCGTTCAGCGAAGCCAGCGATGAACATGATTACGTGACGCTTGAATCCACTTCCAGCGCTGCATCCATCACCAACGGGTACGAAATCACCTGGCACTTCCGTGTCAATCCTGAATGGGACGACACCTCAACCGTTCGCGTCTACTCCGGCTTGACCACGTCAAACAACATCAACGGACTTCCTGATGCTGTGTTGCTTGACCCGGCTGTCGGTAATGCTGTTGAGAACGATGCAGGTATCACGATGTTTGAGTTGCAAAACAGCATTGGCGTTGCACAAGCCTTGACCGGAGCAGAATCTGGTCAAGACATCAACCTCATCGGACAAATCCGATTGGAGGACCTGAGTGAAGCACCTGACCCAAGTTCCTACTTCCTCGTCCTCGAATTGAAGCATGTGAACAGCACGGACGGGAACATCACCATTGAATGGGAAGAGATTGCCAACCGGTCTGGTGTGATCGGTGGCGACTTCAACTGGAACATTGACCTCGGAAATGCCGCAGGCAGTGAAACCTACCGCTTTGCTCTGCGCGGTTACGAGGGTGGCGATTTGTTGTGCCCTCCTTCGCAATACAACCCCGACGAGACCTGCGCCATTCCGTTCGACATTACCATTGACACCTATGAGCCCAACTTGCTCGGCATTCAGGTCTTGAGCCCGGGAACCGACGCCACCGTGGATTCCAACTGGAGGACGCTCCTTGACGACACTTGGGTGGTGCCGCAGCAAGCCCAAAAGATTCGCATGTCCAGTCAAGACTTGCCCAATCCGCCTGCCTCGCTGGATTTGCACCTCTGGGTGGAACACGACCACGATGCCAACGATGACGGTATGCCCGACGCAGATGAATACATCACCATCACGATGAACGGCGATGGGGCAGCACCCACCGCCAATTACTCCGGCCAATACAACGATTATGCAAACCAAGGGCTGGAAGGTAAGGTGTCGTTGTGGGTGGAAGGCTACGATTTGGCTGGAAACCCAATTGATGGCGGCGGTCCAGGCTTCGCCAACGACAAAGTGACCTATGTCTCCATGTCGTCCAAGTCCCCCGTGATTCGCAACTTCTTCGTTGAAGATTCCAAAGGCAACGGGTTCCTCAACTCGAATGAATTGCAGTGGGACGGTACGTGGAACCAGACGATGTACGCCGGCAACACCTACCATTTGGTGCTTGAAGCCAGTGATGACAACGGCTGGCGAGACATTGATTTCTTCCAAATCAACCTCGACAAGACTGCCGATGACATGACCGTGTGGTACTTCCCACGCAACGAGACGGCTTGGACAGATAGCCCACACATCGAAATCGTGTACGACGGAAATGTTGTGCCGAGCATGCTCACCATGGAAGGTACTGCTCTTATCGATCCGTTTGAAGCAGATTTCATCCTCGACATACCCATTCGACTAAATTGGGGCATCGTGGGTATGGATGGGAAAGACATCGAGCCCAAGTTGCAGATGCAGGACCTTGACAACCCGCTCTACACGATGCTCTCTGGTGTGCCTGGCCGTTATATCCAGATTTGGCGCTACAGCGATGGTATCCAGTTGGACTTCCGTACCGATGAAGCCAACAACCTCATGGTGACGCCTTACTTTGAGGACTTGAGCGCTCCCTACACCAGCGATGTTCGTGAAGGCTTCATCTTCGCAGGAGATACCGTGCGATTCGCTGGCCAGTTCGCCTTCCGTGAAGGTATCTACGACAGCGTTTACATCAATCCTGAAATTGAATTGACCATGGAAATAGTTCGCTTGAATGCGGCTGAAGACTTCAACAAGGGCTACATCTCAACCCCCGGTGAGACGGTGATTCACACCTTCACGGGTGGTGTGTTTGACATCAACATCACCGCTCCTGTGTTCACCAACGAGTACACCTACACCTTCCGGCTCATCGATTTGCCAGTGGGTGCTGAAGATTACACGGCGGCGTTGTGCGCCACATCCACATCCTATGGCTGTGGCACGTTTGAAATCAAGGTGGACCGAACGCCGCCTGAGGTGGTCGCCAACACCTGGCTTGCAGAGCGTGGCGCTCTTCCTGCCTCAGATGCAAACCGCCCCATCGCCAATGTGCTTTCAACAGCCACCTATCACTGCGTTGACATTCAGGTGCAAATCAAAGAGCAAGAAGCGATGTTCCCCGGCGATTTGAAAGTCAACTGGATGTTTTACAGCAACACCATCAATTACGTGCCTTGGTTTGAGTACACGAACTACTTTGATACCGAACCCGCCTCGCAAACGCTGACCTTGAGCACCATCAGCGGGGGTTATCTTGCTTCGGCAACGTGTGTAGACCTCTGGCCGTTGAGTGACAATGTCTACGAGCCAAATGAGGGGAAGATCACCGCTGAAACGCCGACCTTGGTGTTCTGGGTGTCGGGTGTAGACTCTGCCGGGTCGACTGTTCGTCTCGGTGGTGGCCCACAAGAAGACGGAACGGTCCTTCCAATCTTCTCAAGTGAAGCGAAGTACAAGTCCCAATACACCTTCATTCACGAGAAAGCCACCTTTGAGGTGCGTGATGTCTTGCTTGACGATGACCCACGTGTTGGGGACTCGATGAAGTTGCAAATCAAGATCAAGAACACAGGTACGATGTCCGGTGTAGCTGAGTTGGTGATCAAGTCGGTCACTGACGGCGGCACACCAGTCGTTGAGACCACCGTCAGCAGTGCTGAACTTGGAATTGCCGAGGAGAGCGATTGGATTGTGGTCCAACTTGAGCCATTTGCCGAGCAGACAACGGGGATGTATTACACCATCAGCCTCAACGGTTCAAGCGAAACCATCTACGACGGTTCAGACACAGTTTGGGGTGACGTGTTCAATGTCAAGGTGGCTGAGGAAGAGGATTCCTCCTCCCTGTTGCTCATCGTGGTGCTTCTGGTCGTGGTCATCGGTGTTCTTGGTACCTTGGTCTTCGTCATGGCTCGTCGCGGTGGCGGTGGCGGTGGTTCTCTGCTCGATGACGAATACGAAGACGATGATGACGTTGGCTACGTAGAGTCTGGAAAGGTGCTCGCTGAGATTCCTGCCGATGTTGACCCAGAGATGGCGCGAGCCATGGAACAATTCCCGCAGTGGACCCAAGAAGAGATTCAGGGCTACTTCGACCAGGGTTGGAATGTTGAATCGTTGCAAGATTGGGTCAACAACCAGTGAGGGCCCCCAATGACGTCCTCACAGGACTGGACCGATACGGTTTGGACTGACCCAAACGGAGGCACCGTGATTCTGCACGGGACATTGCCTACGGTGGTCTATCCAAATGCAATGCGTCCGCGTATGTTATGGCACGGTTTGGCGTTGATTGAATCGCCTGATGTGGTAGACCTTTGGAAACAAGAAGAGGTGGATGAGGCAGAATCGCCGGGCGTGAACCTCACGCATGCCATGCTTTCAGGAGGTGCCTTTGGGAAATATGCGGAAGGCATTTCCGTGTTAGACGACCTTCAGGGTGGCCGGTTTCCAGACCCCGAACCTCGTCGCTTGCAGCGCAACGCACAACGCCATGGTCGCCCTGTGTACTTCATTCAACCCATGGCTGATGACCCCGATTGGGGCGATTACCTCGTACTTGAGGCCAAGGCCGTATCGCATTGGCGGTCGTTGCTGAGCATGGTGAGGGTTGGCAAGCGCTGGAAAAAAAGCATCAAGCAACATCTGTTTGAAGCACGACCTCCGCCCAAAGGCCAATCTGTGGATTATTCTTCAGCAAGCGTCATGGCGGCAGCCTGGTGGGAGTTGACCGAGAGCCTCAGCAAACCAAACCTCCTGCAACAGCGTGATGCTCGGTTTGCGGCACGAATCCGAGGCGCCCTTGCAGACTTGAGGGGGCGTGTTGGCGATGAGGCCACGCTGTTGGTTGTGGTTCATCACCCTCAACGTCCGGGCATGCTCGCAGCGCTTGACGCAGTTCCGTCCCCGGAGGAGATTTCATCAACACTGACCGACCCCCCTCACACGGAGGAGGAGTGAAATGTCGGGCGGCTCCATTGATGTTCGGGTTGAAAACCAACTCGTTCGCTTTGTTTGCCCGGTTCCTCTTGACCACGAGAAGGTCGTCAGTGAAGTTGGAGGCCAGCGCAACAGCGGCGTGGTCATTAAGGCCATGGACCGGCCGCGGGCTACACTGGTGGTCGATGAAGAAGGTCGCATTGTGGTCCACGGGACTCACCGTTTGGAAGCCGCACGCGCAGCCGCCAAGGAACTCCTCTTGCGTCTGGGCATGGACGACAGCGGTCTGGTCGCTGAAATGGGGCCTGTTGTGGCTTCGTTCCAGTACGAGCAAGCCATCAATCTGCAGGCCATTCCTGCCACGCTTCCATCGGGTACGGCTGAGTTTGATGAGCGATTGGGGTGCACGACATTGACCGACCAACGGCATAATCTCACGGTTCAAATTTGGCCCAATGGAAAGTGCATTGTGGCCGATGCTCGCCATGCGAACATGGTCGCCATGGCCGCAGTCTATTGGAAGTCGGTGTTTGAAGAGCGTGGCTTTTTCGTTGAGCGCATTTGAGGTGTGTTCATGGTCTACGACGGCCCCATCATGGACAATCACTTCCACCTCAATCGACGAGGATTGTTCCTTGAAGCCGCGAGGGAATTTCAACGGGTTGGGGGGACCGATCTTGTCTTGGTGCACTGTCCTGATTTTTCAGCTCCGCCCGAGACCCTTCAAGGCCACATGGATACCTATGCTGACACGTTGAAGATGGCGCAATCCGTTCGTCAGGAGGTCGGTTTGGGTGTGCGCGTGGTCTTGGGACCTCATCCTGCAGCTTTCGCCCACCAATTTGAGCGCTGGGTCTCGCAAGAAGGTGAGGCAGGAAGGGAGCGAGCGGTTGAAAATTACAGGCATTCCATCGAGGCAGCCTTGCATTTTGTTCACGAGGGCCAAGCACACGCCATTGGAGAAGTTGGCCGCCCCCACTGGCAGGTTTCTGAAGCGATTTGGGACCTCTCCAACATGCTGCTCGAAGAGACCATGCACCTCGCTGCCCAAGAGAACATCCCGTTGCAATTGCATGTTGAAGGTGAAAGTGAGTTGACCTATCCGGACCTTGCACAACGGGCGGTTCGCCAAGGTATGGATTTGCAAAAATTGGTGCGCCATTATTCTCCCCCGGATGTTCGGGCTGAGAACACCCACGGCTTGACGCCCAGCGTCCTGTGTGGCAAGGGTGCCTTGGAACGCCTGATGGAGACGCACACCTCGTCCAGTCACGGCTTTTTCATGGAAACCGATTACATGGATGACCCTCGACGCCCAGGAGCGGTCCTTGGTCCAAAGACTGTACCCAAACGCACACGCCAACTCCTTGAAGCGGGCATGCCTGAGGAGGTGATGTGGCATACGCATCACGAGTTGCCGCAGAAAGTGTATGGCGCTCTCCAAAACTGAAGGTTTTCGGGCGCTTGGTGTCTTCAAATCCCCATCACATTCATGAAAGAGGATTTACAGGCAACGATGGGAGCGCCATGTTGTCCTCACGCCGTTGGTCGTTTTTGGTGCTTGGCCTGATGCTCGTGTCCGTCCTGCCCAGCGCCCATGCACAGGTACCCACTGCACCCGGTGTGGAAATTGATTGTGATAACAAGCAACCCGAGCTGGATGTTCACCCGCTGAACAGCCCGGTGGTGGAAATCACGTGCACCGTCAAGAACCCATCCTCCTTCCAGGAAACCATCAGCGTGGAGAAAGAATGGGACGGCATGGAAGTTGACATGATGCTTGGGGAGGACAGTTTTGACCTTGGTCCTGACGAAGAAGAAGATTTCACCGTCACCTTTTCTGGCCAAACCCGTCTGTCTGCCTCCATTTCCTTTGACTTTACACTCGTCGCTACCGTCACCAACGTTGGGATGCTCGATTGGCCAGACGGCCTCACTTCGAACGCAACCGTGAGCGGTGACCTTAACATCGCCACCTACGGCATGGTGGACCTCGAAATCTCAGACCGAAGCACCCGAACCATGCAAGAGGGCGACGAGGTCAAAATCTCGTTCCAATTCCAAAACAACGGAAACGACGACGATAAAATCAGAGTCTCCATCACCAACTCCGCTGTGCTTGAAGAAGCAGGTTTCAGTTTCCCAGCCGGGACGTTTGTTTCAGAGAATGTTGCTGAGGACGGCACATCCACCGTTCGTGAATTGACCGTTCGTGCTCCCTCGGACATTGCAGAGGATGAACGGTTCCAACTCGTGTTCCAAGCGATAAGCGAAAACGATAACGAAGCACCCGTAAGTGAGGCGACCATTTCCATCCAACTGGAAGGTGGTAAGACCGCAGGCGGTCTCGGAGGGGGCCTGGAAGAAGTGGACAAAGACACGGTGGTTCTGTACGGTAGCATCGGGGCGGCGGTCTTGTTCGGCCTTGTGTTTGTGCTTGCATTGGCCAAGGCACTGCGCCGTAAAGCCAACGCCCAACCGATGTATGTTCCACCTGTTGAGGTTGAGGAAGAGCCTGAGGAAGACGACCTTGACTTCTCGGATTTGGACGATTTGTTCAGCGACGATGACGATGACGAAGACCTCGATGCTGTGTTCGCAGATTTGTGATGCGCCAGCAGCATTTCCGTTGTGCTGTTTTCCTTACGAACTCGGCCGATGTTGCCCGATTTCATGAGCAACACTCAAAGGCTTGGTGTAGCGGACTACACTTAGTCCCACGGAGTGTTTTTCATGCTGAGCCTTGAAGGGAAAACCGCGTTTGTCTTTGGGGTTGCCAGCGAAGACTCGATTGCTTGGGCTATTTGCAAACAACTGGCAGCCGCAGGCGTGACGCTGTATTTGGGTTACCAAAAGCGATTCATGAGCCGAGTCTTTCAACTCAAAGACCAACTTCCAGCCATCGGAGGATTCTATCCGCTGGATGTTGCTTCCGACGCCACAACACAGGAATTTTTCACCGCTTTTGCGGCTGACCACCCGGGGAAGAAAGCGGATATTCTCATTCACGCCATCGGTTTTGCGCCCCGTGCCTGTTTTGACCGTCCGATACTGTTCGTTGAAGACGAAGACATCAACACTGCGATGACCATTTCGGCCAATTCACTTCAACGCTGCCTCAAGCATGCCTTGCCTTACCTCAACCCTGGTTCGTCCACGGTGACCTTGACCTATGCTGCGTCCACGCGCTTTGTGCCCAGTTACGGCATCATGTCAATGGCCAAAGCGGCATTAGAATGCTGGACGCGTGAATTGGCCTGCCATCTCGGCCCTGAAGGCCACCGTATCAACGCGATTTCATCGGGTCCAATCCGCACCATTGCTGCCAGCGGTATTCCTGGATTTGACCGGATTTTAGACCACGTTGAGGCCAACGCTCCGCTCCGCAGGAACGTCAATCAAGACGATGTGGCTGGGGCGACCTTGTGGTTGGCCAGTCCACTTGCTGCCGGCGTGACCGGTCAATGCATCTACGTTGATGCAGGGTACTCCATCACCATGGTTCCCGAGAGCATCATGAATTGAGGTGACTGAATGACATTGACCACGGAGGACGGCAAAGCCTGTGAAGGGCTTGAGCAAGGGCCTTTCGAACCCATTGCCGTCGTTGGACTTGGTGCGTTGATGCCAGATGCGCACGATATTGACGCTTTTTGGCAGAACATCTTGGATGCAAAGGTCAGCATCAAACCGCTCCCTGAAGGCCGTTGGCCAGGGCCCGTCAACCATTTCTGGAAAGAAGGAGGTCCCGGTGAACACACCGAAGGATTCACCTACGCCAAGATTGGGGCATTGGTGACGGATGCTGAGTTTGATTGGCGCCGATGGCGGCAACCTCCCGGCACCTTGCCGCAAATTGATCCGTGTCAGCAATGGGCCGTGACGGTGTCGGCCGACGCTATTGAGCATGCAGGATATGATGGAGAGGCCAAGGACATTGACCGGTCGCGAACCGGCGTCGTCTTCGCCAATGCTTTGGGTGGAGAAAACCGCAACATGTCCAACATTCGTGTTTGGTCAAACCACACCACAGAACTGGCAAAATCCCATGGTTTGCCAGAGAGCCATGCTGCAGCCTTTACAGAATCGGTGCTCGAGGGCACACCCCGTGTCGACGAAGACACCATGCCGGGGGAACTCGCCAATGTGGTCTCAGGCCGCGTGGCGAACTTGCTTGACCTTCAAGGGCCAAACCACGCCATGGATGCTGCCTGTGCTTCGTCCATGGCCGCCGTGCTGGATGCCTGTCGGTTGTTGCAGACGCGGCAAGTGGACGTCATGCTCGCGGGGGCTTCAGACCGCACAATGGACCCAGCCACCTTTGCGAAGTTCTCCGCCATCGGGGCCCTCTCTGCGACCCATTCCTCTCCGTTTGATGCACGTGCCAATGGTTTCGTGATGGGCGAAGGTGCTGGGGTGTTGGTGCTCAAGCGTCTGGGCGATGCCATTCGGGACGGCAATGAAATTTTCAGCGTTATTCGCGGCATTGGGGGGTCTTCCGACGGGCGCGGCAAAGGCATCACGGCCCCCAGTCAACGGGGGCAGATGCAAGCCATCGCCCGTGCCTACCACCAAGCCGGTTATGCCGCATCAAGTGTGGAACTGGTGGAAGCTCATGGCACCTCCACGAAGGTGGGTGACGCCACGGAGTTGTCCACGCTCTCACGCTTGTGGACCGGCGTAGAAGGTACAGGGAAAGTCGCCGTTGGCTCCATCAAATCCCAAATTGGCCACCTCAAGGCTGCTGCGGGCATCGCAGGCATCATGAAGTCGGTCATGGCTTTGCACCACCGAACCATTCCACCAAGCGCCAATTTTGAAACTCCCAACCCCACCGTTGATTGGAACAACATTCCGTTCTTTGTCCCCACACAGCCGCTCGAATGGCCTCGACCTGCCGACCACCCACGCCGTGCGGGCGTTTCCGCATTCGGCTTCGGTGGCACCAATTTCCATATTGCTTTGGAAGGCTACGAACCGGATTTCCACACACCAATGGCGACGCAATGGCAGTCTCGCTGGGATGCCTACAGTGGACAGGGCACGGTCACAGCTGCCTCGATGTTTGACCCAAGCTTGGACGCGACCATGAGTCATGAGGCGTTGAAAGCCATAGAGGGCGGGTTGTTGTTGCTTTCAGGGGCCAACCTGGACGAGGTGGCGGCTTCGCTTGCCTCACTTTCTTTTGACGGCCTCCTCTTTGACGATGACCCCCGCGGCCGACGGCTTTCTGAAGCCCTGCAAACCGCAAGCGCTGACTTTGATGCCAGCGCCCCCGTTCGGTTGGCGTTGGTGGCCACATCCTGGGCTGAATTCTCCAAGCGCCAAGCCTTGGGCACCCAATCCATCGCTGAAAAAGAAAAATGGGGCTTTTTGCAAGCCCAAGGGATTTTGGTCACGGACCAAGATCCGTTGCCTGACGGTGCGAAAGCCGTGCATATGTACCCTGGTCAAGGCAGCCAATATGTCGGCATGACCGCCGATTTAGCCCAGCGGTTCACCGCTCCAGCCGAGGTGTGGCGTCAGGCCGATGAAACGATGGTGGAGATTCTTGATGGAGAGACCCTTTCGAGTTTTGTCCTGCGAACAGCGTTGACGGCCGAAGAACTGAAGGAAGCCGAGCACAAACTCAAGCAGACCGAATATACCCAACCTGCGATGCTGACGGCCGATTTGGCCATTGAACGCACGCTTCAGACATTCGGCCATGTGCCCGATATGGTGGCTGGCCATTCGTTGGGAGAGTACGCCGCTCTGATGTCCTCGGGAATTCTCGATATGGACGGTGCCTTGCGTGCAGCTGCTGCGCGTGGTACCGAAATGGGTGCTGTTGAAATTGAGGACAAGGGATTGATGGCTAGCGTGACCGCCCCTTATGAGGAGGTGGAAGCCGTTTTAGGGGCCGCCGAGGGCTATGTCATCGCGGCGAACAAAAATTCGCCAAAGATGACGGTGATTGCTGGGGAAACAGAACCCGTGCGTGCGGCGATGGCCTCGTTTGAGGCTAAGGGATTCAACTGTGTGGAATTAGCCACGTCCCACGCGTTCCATTCCAGAATCGTCGCACCTGCCAATGAACCGTTACGCCGTTTCCTTGAGGGGTTGGAAATTCGCTGGCCGACCATCCCCATCACAGCCAACGTCGACGGTATGTTCTATCCACAGCAAGGCCAAGACTCAAAAACGGATATTTTGGAAAAACTCGCTCCGCAGATGGCCTCCTCGGTGGAATGGACGAAGCAAGTCGAAACGATGTACGAAGCCGGTGGACGGTTGTTCGTTGAGGTTGGTCCAAAACGGGCCTTGACCATGTTTGCGATGCAAATACTCGAAGGCCGGCCGCATGTTCCTGTCATGACCAATCACCCCAAGCAGGGAGGCATTGGGAGTTTCTTCACCGCCATTGGTGCCATGGCCATCGCGGGGCGACCACCCACCTGGCCAGCCTTGGACTCGGCAGCCTTGCAAGATGCCTTCAAAGCGGGTCCAATTGAAGCCCGAACCAGTGCTTCCATCACCCCTTCGACCACCTCGGCGGAACTGGAGGCGCTTCGGGTTCGAGCCCGTCCTCTTCCGGGCAGTGGTGCCCCTGTCGCTGCTGTGCCGACTCTCGCCTCCGTGAACATGGCCGACCTCAGCGATGAATACGCGAGGGAACGTTCGATTCGGGCCTATGTGGGTGACCGTATCGCTAAGTTCAGCGGTTACCCCGCGTCGTTCTGTCACGGGAACGTGGCCTTGGTTGAGGGATTAGGCCTTACCAGCGCTCAAGTGCAGCAGGTTGTTTCTACCATCGCGGCGGAAGCCGATACAGACCCCGAGTACGATGGTTCATCAGCGAGCACCGCTGGAGACCTCAACCGTTGGGTTCGCAGCCCCCCAACCTCATGGAGACCGATGGCCACCGTAACGGCCCCTCTTTCTCTGAAGTCGGTTCCGGTACACACCGTCGCTGCCTTGCAGCCCGCTTCACGGCGGGATGTTGACCCGTATGTGGTGACGGGGATTTCCCTGGGCCTGCCGGGTATGGACCGGGTGTTTTCCGAAGACACTTTTGAGAAATTGGTTCGTGGTGAAACCTGCATCAGTGAAGTTTCCGATGAATACAAGCAGCGCTTGCTTGACAAGAACATCGTTCGCCTCATCAAAGGCCGAGACGGTTCGGTGAACATGGACCAGGCTACTGTGTTTGGTGATGTTCCACAACTGGCTGGACTCAAGGGAGCCTTCGACCTTGCCGAAGAGTTTGGAATCGACCCGAAAGCCATCGTGGCGTGGGACATCAGCACGCAGTTGGCTGTGGCTGCTGGATTACTGGCTTTACGCGATGCAGGCATTCCCTTAACGCCGGTGGAACAGGTCGGCAAAGGTGGACTGCGCCTCATTCGGAACTGGCAGGTTCCACAAGTTCAGCGGGAGCGAACCGGCATCGTGTTTTCGTCGTGTTTCCCAGGCTTGCAAATGGCCTCCAAGCACGCCAAGAGCAACGGTGACGACGGTGAAGGCCGCTTTGACCGCCGCTATCTCTTCCAAACGCTCAATATGGGCCACTCACAATTTGCTCAATACACCGGCATACGCGGGCCGAACACCACGATCAACCTCGCCTGTGCCTCCGCCACGGCAGCGTTTGGTGTGGCTGAAGATTGGTTGGATGCAGGCCGTGTAGACCGTGTAGTGATCATCAGCGCTGATGATGTCACGGGCGACGACCTGTGGGAGTGGATTGCCGGGGGTTTCGCCGCTTCAGGAGCTGCGGCCACCAATAACATCGTGGAAGAAACAGCGCTGCCCTTTGACCGACGACGCAATGGCCTCATCTTAGGGATGGGAGCGGCCGCCTTTGTTGTGGAACGGCATTCGGAAGCCGAACAACGCGGCGTTCAACCCATCGCCGAGTTCCTCGGTTCCACCACCGCCAATTCGGCGTACCACGGCACCCGTCTTGATGTCGAGCACGTCGGTGAAATCGTCAATGGATTCATCACCGACATGGAACGCCGTTGGGGCCTCAACAGACACGATATGGCTCCAAAAACCGTGTTCTTCTCACATGAAACCTACACGCCTGCCCGAGGGGGTTCGGCCCAGTCGGAAGTCAAAGCCCTGCGAGACACGTTTGGAGATTCAACCAATCAACTTGTCATAGCCAACACCAAAGGATTCACGGGCCATCCTATGGCGGTGGGTATTGAAGATGCGAGCATGTTCTACGGCTTACTGACGGGGCGTCTTCCACCCATTGCAAATCATAAGGAGAAGGACGACGAACTCGGTGACCTTAACCTCTCCAAGGGAGGCGACTATCCACATGTTGAGTTTGGTCTGCGCTTTGCCGCCGGATTTGGTTCTCAAATCGCCCTTTCCCTGATGCGGAAATGGCCGGTTCAGGGCGAGCGTATCAACGGCGCCCGCTTGCTCGCATGGGCTCGTGGTCTTGCAGGAACCGATGATGTTGTGATGCGTATCTTGCAAAACAAACTCGTCGCCTACGTCAACGGAGACGAAAACCTCCACGGGGGCGTTCAAGGCGATGCATGGACGCCAACCGAAGCTTGGGAAGGTCAACCATCTGTGCTCGATTCGGCGCCGGCTCCCGTTGTTGAAGAACCCGTATCACCCGTTGTGGAACCCAAACCGGCCGCACCTTCAACGCCAACTCCTCCATCCCCTCCCACCCCGTCCAACGAACACATCACCGACATGGTCGCTACCGTCGTTGAGGTCGTGGTTCACCACACTGGATATCCCGCTGACTTTGTGGAATTAGACCAAGACCTGGAAGGTGAATTGGGCATTGACACGGTCAAGCAAGCCGAAATCATGGCAGATATTCGCGAGCGATTCGGTCTGCCCGTTGACGAAGACTTCGTCCTAGCGGATTATCCAACCTTGAATCACATGATCGGTTATATTCAGCGCATGACAGGTGCAGCAACCCCGTCTTCGCCCACAGCCGCTCCCGTCACCTCTCAGGCTCCCGTTGTTGAAGCGGTTCAGGAAAGTTCAGTACCTGAACAACCAACTGCAAGTATGCCAGCGACTCGTGTTGATGATACGGCGATGACAGAAACCGTGGTTGCCGTGGTGGTTCAACACACCGGCTATCCCGCAGATTTCATTGAACTGGACCAAGACTTGGAAGGTGAATTAGGAATTGACACCGTGAAGCAGGCGGAAATCATGGCGGACATTCGCGACCGCTTCGGCTTGCCGGTTGACGAGGATTTCGTGCTCGCAGACCACCCGACCCTCAACCACATGATCGGCTACATCCAGCGTATGCAAGGCGGCGCACCTAC
>JAYPCE010000015.1:17604-18956 GCA_038124565.1 Candidatus Poseidonia sp. | reverse complement strand
GCACCTACGCCCGCAACGATGCCCGCGACCCCTGCTGTTTCTTCACCCGTTGAACAACCAAAGACGGCCCCTGCACCATCTGTTGGAGGTGCGCGGCCCGATATTGAATCGGTCTTGGTCGAAGTCGTGGTCAGCCACACAGGTTATCCTCCCGATTTCATTGAAATGGACCAGGATTTGGAAGGTGAATTGGGCATTGACACCGTGAAGCAGGCCGAGATCATGGCTGAAATTCGAGACAGGTTTGCGCTGCCAGTTGACGAGGACTTCGTCTTGGCCGACCACCCGACCCTCAACCACTTCACCTCGTACATCGTCAAGATGCAGGGCGGTGCAACGGCCGAGATGGTTGAAGCCCCCACAAGCACCCCAGCAAGCACGCCTGCTGCGAGCCCAACTCCGAGCGAGGTTGCTCCTACCCAATCCGAAAAACCAGTTCAAAGTGGTACGCGGCGATGGCAGGTCGAGATAGAAGCCTGTCCAGGTGTGCCCACTCCGCTGAAGCTCAACGGAACGGTTCTGGTTTCTGACGACGGATGGGGCATTGCCGAAGCCTTCTGTCAGCGAATGGAAGCGCGTGGCCTTGAAGCCATACGCATCGGGTTTGAAAGCCGTATTCGAGATGCATCTCGTCAAGACGAGCATGGACGTACGGTATTACGAGCCGACCCCGAGCAACCTGAACACCTCAAATGGCTCGCACAGGAATTGGGCGACCGAACCATCGCCGGTATGGTTCACATGGCCCCGATGAAACTTGCCTCCGAACAGTGGGAAGAGGATGCATATCCATCTTCTCAAATTGCTATGGCCGCCCATGGTTGGTTTGGCTTGCTCAAAGAATTGGCTCACCGCATGCCTTCTGGAACGCCAGGCCTCATCGCATCCGTCACGGCGTTGGACGGCCGGCACGGCAACATCGGAGACCGTTTCAATGCCATTCAATGCGCCGCAAGCGGCGTAACGAAATCCTTCGCCTTTGAACGACCCGATGTTCGCTGTCGTGCCCTTGACCTTCATCCAGACCATGTTTTTGATGAGGCGATGGCGGCGCAAATCATCGAAGCCGACCTCTTCGAACTCGATGGTGAGGTGGAAATTGGCTTGGACCGAGATGGACGCCGCTGGGCGTTGGTCGCCTTTGCTGAGGATGTGGTTGACGAGGCGAAGCCGTTGACCTCGGACGATACGTGGCTCGTTTCGGGTGGAGGTTCAGGCGTTACGGCAGCCTCAATCATCGGCGTAGCGACCGCTTCACAGGGAGCGGGGGCGCATTTTGTCCTGCTCGGGCGCTCACACCTGATTGAGAGCACTGCGTCATGGGTGGACTGGAACGATGACCAACTCGTTGA
>JAYPCE010000015.1:3869-17504 GCA_038124565.1 Candidatus Poseidonia sp. | reverse complement strand
ACCTGATTGAGAGCACTGCGTCATGGGTGGACTGGAACGATGACCAACTCGTTGAGGAGAAGAACGCCCTGCGCCAGCGGCTCATCGACGCCAGTGAATCGGGTAAGGTTACGATGGTTGAATGGAACAATGCATGGCAGAAGTTCACCCGAAGTCGAGATGTCTACTTGACGCTCAAGGCCATTGAAGCGAGCGGTAACCATGCAGTGTACCGTTCGGTGGATGTGATGGACGCCGAGGGCCTGGCAGCCTTGGGTGCGTCGCTGGGACGTCCTATCACCGGTATCGTGCACGGAGCGGGTCTGGAAGACTCGAAACTCGTCGCAGACAAAGGCTATGACATCTTTGACCGCGTGGTTCGTGTCAAAGTGGACGGTTGGCGGGCCCTTTTGGGTGCGGTAAAAGCCTCTGGAAGGGATGGACCGTCGTTTGCTTGTAGCTTCACCAGTGTTGCTGGCCGATTCGGGAACGGCGGGCAAACCGATTACGCTGCTGCGAACTCTGTGCTGGATGCGGAAATGGCCCGGTTAACGGCCACAGGCGAATGCCGCGGGGTGGCTATTGGGTGGACCGGTTGGCGAGATGTGGGTATGGCCACACGCGGGTCGATTGAAGCCGTCTTCGCTGCAGCAGGCATTGAAACCTTGGCCGTTGAAGACGGTGTTGCTCTCTTTGTTGATGAAGCCCTTCGGGGAGGCAAGCGGCGTGTCCTTGGTTGCGGTTCTTTGGGGCTGATGGACCGTTTCTCTTCGTTCCGCGAAGCCCCCCTCAAACTCCCGCCCCACATGTCCGCCATGATGGCCGACCCCGCCCGCTTCCCCTTCGTGGACAAAGTGCTGGCGTTGGAAGAAGGTCAACGACTGATGTCTCAGTGCACGTTGTCAACCGATGACCACCCCTTCTTGACCGACCATGCGATCGAAGGTGTGCCGTATCATCCAGGCGTGATGGCCCTCGAAATGTTCGCTCAGAATGCGTTGCTGTTGCGCCCGTCAACCTGTCTTGCAGGCTTTGAAGAGGTTGCCTTCGGCCTTCCTGTGAAATTGATGAAGGGGCCGATGGTCGTGCGTGTAGAAACTCACTTTGAACGCAGTGAGGGCGACATGTCGTGGGTGCGCTGCCGTTTGGTTTCCGATCTGACCAATTCAAAAGGTGAGGTGTTCGGCGAACGTGAACACCATCAAGCATTGGTTCGTCTGGTCGAAAAATGCGATGATATGTGTCCGTTCCTGCAACGGGAAGTGGATGACTTGCCGGCCATCGGTACCCCTCCGGGTGGCGCCGTGCTGCATCCAGCCTCGTTCATTTACGACCGCTATTTCCACGGCCCACGTTTCCAATCACATGGCGGTGTGCTTCGTGGCGTTGGTGACGCTGAGCGAGTCGGAATTGATGGTGTGGCCTTGATGCGCCATCAGCTGCCTCAAACCGACCAGTTTACCGTGGAACAGAGCGGTGAATCTGTGTTGTTGGAAGCCCTGCCCATGTTGATTGAGGCGGGTTTCCAGAACGCCGGTCTCGTGGCCATGGAAACACTTGGCTTCAGCAGCCTCCCTGTTGGTATCGCTTGGTCAACGATGCTTCGTGTTCCCGATGCAGACGAATCGTTGCGCCTGCGCAGCGTCCAAATCAGCACCCAAGAAGACGGCGTCACGGTGCACGATGTCTTGGTGGTGGGTGAGGACGATGCACCCATTCTTGCGTTGAAAGGACTTCAACTCAAAGCCATGGCAACGGTTGAAGACGGCCAGCGGTTTTCGTTGGACCGATGACCGGTGAGCGCATGGACGGCATGTTCGCTTTGACACCTCCTGTTGAGGTGGAAGGTGTCGTGCTATGGATGGCCCCGACGCGAGATTGGTCCTTGGCAGAAGTACCTCTTGCACTTGCGGCTGAAGTTGCAACCTTCGCAACCCAAAAGCGACGCGAAGAGCATCTCAGTGGGCGCTGGCTGCTGGGTGAAGCCCTGCTTCGGTGGGGCGTGGTCGACCTCACCTCCATCGAGGTTCATCGTTCAGAGCACAGAGCCCCTCTGCTCGCCCACATCCAAGGGGTCTGGCGCCGAACACCCTTACCCAACATTTCTGTGGCCCACAGCGACGGGCACGTCTTCGTAGCGCTCTCTTCGCCGGAATGGCGAGTAGGAGTGGATGCCGAGCCGCAGCAGCGTCTCCTTGCAGAAAACGCCTACGATATGATGGCCAAGGGGGCTGAACTTGAGGCATTACGCTTGCAACCCGAAAGGGTGATGCAAGCGTGGACGGCCAAAGAAGCAGTGCAAAAGGCCTTGGGGTTGGGGATGCATCTCAACCCGAGAGAAATTGAAATTCCAATTGAATTGAATGAATCTTATATTTCAATTGAAAAATCAAAAATCCAATTGGTAAATTGGACTGAAAATGGATATCAATTGGCGCTCGCCATCACCCCCTCCTCTCCGGCAACATGGACGGCGGAAGATGCCTTATTGGAGCAAACACGCTTGGCGATGGAAGCCAACCCAAGTTGGGGCGTGGGCTGCAACACACAACGCAACAATGTCTAATTCCATAATCGGCTGCTTTCCCAAGGCAACTCGAGCGCGATGCCCAATTCAGTCAAGAGAACGAAATTGAACAGGACATAGGCCAGCAAGCCTACCAGGGCAACGACCAAAGAGGTGTTGAACACACGGCGGCGTTGGCGTTTCACCTCGTCCAATGTGCAGATTCCTTCTCGGCGGAAATACAGCACCAAGCCGGTGGCCAACAAGGCCGCACTCAGGACCATCAAGGTCGGGCGAAACCAACCCATGCCGTTGGTCCCCCAATACAAGTCGTTGGAGAGGGCTGCGGCCGTGGACACACTGGCCAAACCAAAGAGCACCAACACAACGCTTGGGAAACAGCACATCGTCGCCATGAAGGCTGAACCCCCAATCCACTTCCACATGGACCGGAGGTCTTTGCCCACTTGCGCTCCACTCATGACGTCATTAGGTCTGTTGTGGTCTTGAAGATGTGTTCTCATTCGCAGGTCGAAAATGCTGCTTTGTCCAAGGCATCGTGATGGATAAGCAACGGTAATACCGGCGTCCCATCGGACCAAGAACCCATGTTCGCCAGCATGACTTCGTCGGTGAGGTACTGGAACGCCCAATCGGCGGTGAAGGTATCGTTGCGAGCTTTTGCCACCAAGAAGTCTGCTTGGGCATCGACCCTTCGGTAGAACGACCAGTCTGCAAGCGTATCATGGGCAGGGTCGGTCTGTAAGTAGTGGCTGGCCACCAAGCGTGGGAAGCCGTATTTGTCTGATTGAACCTCAATGAGTTGGTTTCGTTGCGTGGGAAGGGCTGCAAATTGCTGCTGGTGAAACGCACCAGGGCACACCCCGACGCTCATGTCGTCTTGAGCAACGGCAATCTGTACCAGCGTTTCGTTCGGGAGGCTGGACAAATCGGGTTGCAAGGCGTCTTGAACCGGCCGGCTAGCCGGTGCCTCCAAGGCCACGACAAGGGCGTGGGTGCCCCATCCGTTCTCCAACGCTTCGTCGAGCACCAAGAAAGTGTAAGCAGCGCCCAAACTATGGCCGCCCACCCAAAGAGTAGCCGGGTCAACAACAACGTGGCCAAGATGGTCATCAAATTCAGGAGAACGCTCAGGGCTCAAGAGCACCGAGTCAAGGTGGTTCAGCGCAGCACGGAGGGCGTTGTCACGGTAGACATGTTGCAAAAAGTTGGACATGCCGTTCTCATCAATTTCGTTGTGGGTCTCGTGGCCTTCTGGTCGTATGTCAGAAGGATATTGAAGAAAGGCCACGGCCATGCCTTTGGCTGCAAGATGGGTGATCCAAGCCTGGTACGCGTTCACGTCAGGGTAACCGAACCCGTGCAAAAGAATGGCCAGCGGAAGATGGGTGACGGGTGAATCAGTTGGGAGAACGGGCAAGGTCACATAGACGCTGAATGTCACGTCTTCTTCGAGTGGACCTTGAACGCTGACCACCTCTTCAGGCATCGTGTAAGGCGACTGGTACTGCATCGTACTGTAGGGTCCGGGCGTGGAACCGTATCCGAGGGCCGGTGCTTCAGGCGGTGAGGGCGCTAGGCCAATCACGGCAGGAATGCCCGGCATCACGAGCCATGCAGCAAAGAAGACGCCGAGAAGATGGATGAACCGTGGCCAAGAAAACGCCGCCGAATCGAGGGTGCGCCATGTCGGAGCACCTGCTCTTGCCAAGAGCAAGCACCCTAAGACCCATCCCATCATCGTCGGCAACAACAGAAAAGCGCCTCGTAAGTAGAACACGTCCATCACGATATGGAGGGCAATCAGCCCCAACATGAGGCCAATCGCAAGATTCAGTCCAAAGTGGACGTTTCGCTGGATGGAAGGGTGCTTGTCCACGGTCTTCTTCAAACTCCAAGCTAAAGTTGCTGAGACCAGAAACAGCGTAAGGGCAAGCGATGGCATGGTTCGTAAGGTCATGGTCCAATCCAGCGAACGTACGGCGTGCGGCCAGATAGCGTCAACTAGGTCTTTTCCCGTCAACAGCAAGAACACCGCTTCAGCGAAGGCGAGCAAGATACCGAGGGCGAGAGCGGCACTGCCTACCAGCGTGGAGTTGGTTGGGCCGAGTGGGGCGTCAGTGACCACGTCCGTCTCGGGCACGATTCAACTCTCCTCCTTGAATTGAAGAAGGTTCGTTCAACCCCTCAACCATTCACATTGCGGATTTCAGGGGTTTGGTCAGCGAAAAAGAACTCCAGCATGGCGGCCCACATCACAAATTGAATGCTCCCTTCGAGGTTTTCCTGCCCTCCCACAACGGCAACCATGTTTTCTAAGGTGTCGGATGGCGAATGATACGCCGAATAATCGGCGTCATAAGCGCCCAAATGGAAGATGGTTTGCGCTCCGAGGTTGCGGAAGGTCACGTGGTCCGACCGGCCAAAAGTGTCCTCGTGGACATCCATCACGAGGTTGCTGTGGTCGTCCCAATGCTGGTCACATCCGGCGCCAAACGAGCCGTCAATACGAAGGTCCATCGGTGCTTTGAGCACGTTGCGATGAACGTGGTCGAGAATACTGGTGATTTCCACATCTTGCACTTCGGGGTCGCTGTCCGGTCCCGACCAAGCGTGGTAGGGAAACGGGTCGCCGTTTTCTTTCATGGCGGGCCATGAAATCCCCATCATATCCATGTTGATGTAGAAGCGAAGTTCCTTGTCTTGGGGCAAACATGCGTCGCAGTCGTTGTTGGCGAAGGCGTTTGACCCACGCAGTCCTTCTTCTTCCGATGACCACAAGGCGAGGAAGGTATCACATTCAACCTCCATATTGACGAGTACTTGGGCAAACAGCATCATCGTCACCGTCCCGGCTGTGTTGTCATAAGCCCCTTGCGTTGTTCCGCCTCCAGGGGGCCCGCCAGGGGGTGCAACGTCCATGTGGGCGCCCATCCCCTGTACACAGTCATCGGAGCGTCCTTGCTTCCATGCGATGACATTCAGCGATTCCGGTTGGGTCGGGTTTAACGTATCGACCACTCGCATCAAATGCGTGTCGTACCCCAGCCCTTCAAAGTGGCCTTGGAAATAGGCTGCAGCCCGTTCAAATTGACCGTTCGGACTGCCCATCCAACGTCCGTTGTAGGCTCCACAATCGGCTGAGGGTACGTTGCAGGTGATGTATTCCATCTTCTCAAACCAGTCCGCTCCCCGAACGATGGGTGTGCCGTTCTCAATGGGTGGGTTAAACACGGTCTTTTGTCCGTCCTTGGTGTATATGGTCAGTTCAACTTGTTCCGTGTACGGCGTTGTGAGTAACTGCAAGAGCACACGGTCACCGTCAACAGGTACCGAACTGTCAATGTCCAGCGAACCGTTGACGAAAAGCAGCACATCATCGGCAGGGGCACTCACGCGCAAACCCTCGCCCATCAACAACAATTCATGCCACTCGCCTGCCCGAATCACCGCCTCGTCTGCCGGTAACCCATCGATGGTCAACGCCTGATTGACCGAAACAGCCTCACCACCTTCTTCACCAAAGCAACCTGATAGCGGTGCCAACAGCATGACAGTGACGAGCAGAAGGGCTCGGGTCGTGGCACCGGAGGAACGGTCCATGCCTGCCCGGTTGGTTGCGCCTTCATAGGGCTTGGCCTTGGCCGTGGGCGTCTCAATAAGGAACGTCTTTCCAACCGATTTTGTAGCCGATGAGGTTGAAGGAACGGTGCAGGACCGGAGTGAAGAGAATCAAGGCCAGCATGGGAAGGCGAAGCTCTTCTGCCGCCAAGACCGAAGGGCCGAGGAACAGTTGACCGCACAAAAACACCATGATGGCGAACGGCAAGGTGTCCAGCAAGGGCGCTTTTGATGAAACATCACCTTCCCGCTTCAACCCTCGCCGACGCTTCATGAACGAGCCCGTGCTGTCTCCTAACAAACAGGTGAATCCCAGAAATGTACCGAGCAAGAACGCCGCTCCAACGTCGCCTCCGATGGAAAACCAAGCGTCCTCGGCTCCTGTGAGTGGGTGCGCAAAGATGGTGGCGTCATCAGCAAAGACGGTGTCCATGCCCCCCATGCTCACGGTGCTGGCGATCAATACACAGAGGAGACCCGAGGTCATTGAACCGCCGATCAGCCCGTTCCATGTTTTCCCATCGCCAAGAATTCGATTCCCGTCCTTCCACACCCTTCCTCCATCAATAGGCCACGGCCCGTAGCCCGTTTTGGGCAACCATTTCCCCCACATCATCGCGAAGGTGTTGGCCAAAAAACCGGGTAAATACAACCACAAGGTCAGCAGGCACAGGAGGAGGAAATCCATGGTCGTCATCACCTTAAGGGCGATTGAGAGGGTTTGCCCTCAGCCTTTCATGTTTGTTGAGCGTAGAAGCCCATGCTAACGCACTTTTGCAGGTCAACGAGGTGCGGATAGCGGGAGTCGAACCCACGACATAAGGTTGGAAACCTCAGATGATAACCACTTCACCATATCCGCAGTGTGGTAAAGAAGCCGACTCGCCTCTCCTCTTTGAGGCAATCGGTTGAACCGGCTCACTCACTTTCTTCGGAACTCTTCAAAGACCGAAGGAGGGCGAGCACGAGCCATCGTTTGAGGCCGCTGAACCATGCCTCCGGGGCGGTGTTCAGTGATACCACGCTGGGTTCTCATTTGACTGACACGTTCCAGCCGGCGCTGGTTTTCCTTGTCCGTTTTGGCCTTCCCGCGAATCATCAGCATGCCCATCAACACGAACAAGACCAATCCAGCCAAAGCGGCTTGCACCATCGTGTTGTCCGTTACCACGGTGATGAGCGAACCTCCTGCATCATCGGTCACAACGACAGGTGCGTTGGAGTCGCTCGCTACGATCCTCACCGTGACGATGTCCATTGGATAGGTGGCGCCTGGCTCCCGAGCCGACAGCAACAGTTGGTGGGTTCCCATCGATTTCGCCGTACCCGAGAACGTCACCGTTTGGGTATTGCCTGTCGCTGATGTGAACGTGAGGAAGTGATTGGAAGTTTCACCAACAATGCTGGTGGTCGCTTCCCAGTCCAAGTTGGCGGCGAAAGCGGTGTTCATTTGCGTCGTGACGGTGCAGGTGAACGTGAACCATCCACTGGCGGCAAGGTCGACTTCAATCTTGACCGGCGTGCACGTCATGGACGCCTCGGCAGAGTTGCGAGAGGCATCGTTGGGCCAGTGGTCGGGTCGGTAGGCTCCCAGACTGGCGTTATCGCCGTACCCGTCACCGTCACTGTCGGTGTGTTGGGTGCGCTGGTCGGGGAATTCATCCTCGGTGTCCGCCCATCCGTCGCCGTCTTGGTCGGGACATCCGCTGCTTCCTTGGGTTGAGGTACCGCTCTGTGTTGGACAATCGTCACCGTTGGTACCGGTGGCTTCGTCACCAAAGCCGTCGCCGTCGCTGTCAAACCATTGCGAGTTGTCGTCGGGCCACAGGTCGTTTTCGTCACTTGCGCCGTCTCCATCCGCGTCCAGGCAGCCGTACCGGTCCAACGTGGAGGTTCCCGAATCGTTCGGGCACGCATCAGGCTGACTCCCGTTCGGGTTGTCGCCGAATCCATCGTTATCTGCATCGCTCCACTGCGTTGCCTCTCCCAAGAACGCGTCGTTGGCATCCGATGTTCCGTCACCGTCCTCGTCCGCACAACCAAAGCGGTCCACAGATGAACTTCCAGCGTCGGTTGGACAGGCATCTGCCTGGTTTCCAGTTGCGTTATCGCCGAAGCCATCGCCGTCTTGGTCGCTGACTTGTGTGGCATCATCGGGGAAAGCGTCGGCGCCGTTGCTGGTGTTCCAGCCACTTTGGTTGCCAGCAGGGAGGGTGGGGTTGGAAACCCCATCACCATCGCTGTCAACGCAGCCCAATCGGTCAACGGTGGAATTTCCACCCGTCAGGGGGCAGGCATCTTCTGCATCGTCGTACCCGTCGTTATCGCTGTCCACCCAACGGGTTGGGTCGCTGGGGAATGCATCGGTGGCGTTTGAGTATCCGTCTCCATCATCGTCCACGCATCCATAGCGGTCGATGGTGGAGGTGCCCGCTTCACCGGGACAGGCATCGGGTTGTAAGCCGCTGGCGTTGTCACCGTAGCCGTCACCGTCTTGGTCCAACCACTGCGTGTCAAGGTTGGGAAGGGCATCGATGCTGTCATCCCAACCGTCACCGTCAGCATCTGGGCAGCCCAACCGGTTGCCTTGCGTTGAGTTTCCGGCCTCGTTGACACAGGTATCAGGGTTGAGGCCCCCAGGGTTGTCTCCGTAACCATCGCCGTCCACATCCGACCATTGTGACTGTTCATCGGGATGGCTGTCTTCTGCATTCGCCCAACCGTCTTCATCGGCATCAGGACATCCGAAGGTCCCGTTCTGCCAGGATTCTCCGTAGGTGGTAGGACAAGCATCGGGTAAGCTACCGGTGGGGTTGTCACCGTACCCATCATCATCGGTGTCGTTCCACTGGGTTGAATCGGTCATGAAGGCGTCGGCACCGTTGCCGGTGGTCCAACCGCTGTCCGGGTCAGAGTAGCCGTCGCCGTCTTGGTCAGGGCATCCTTTTCGGTCGTGAATGGATGTACCAAACAAGGTTGGACAGTCATCATCGAGACCGTCGTCAAAGCCGTCATCGTCGTTGTCACCCCATCGTAACGGGTCGTTGGGGTAAGCATCGGCTCCATCGTCTTCCGTCCAAATCAGGTCGGGGTTGGAATACCCATCGCCGTCGGTATCGGGACAGCCAAGGCGGTCGTTGGTGGAGTTGCCGTTCACGAGGGGGCAAGCATCGCCGTTCGTGCCCGACGGGTTGTCGCCGTAACCATCGCCGTCGCTGTCCAGCCATTGCGTGCTATCGTTGGGCGCGATGTCGGCTCCGTCCGCAACCGTCCAGTTGGCGTCTCCATCCGAAGAGCCGTCGCTGTCGCTGTCCGTACAACCAAAGCGGTCTCTCGTTGAGTCGCCGCTGGTGGAAGGACATGCATCGCCTTCAAATCCGGTCAATTCGTCACCGTAGCCATCGCCATCGGTGTCGTTCCATTGCGTGGTTTCGCTCGGGAATGCATCGTCAACATCAGCGTATCCATCGCCATCGGTGTCCGTACAACCCAGTCGACCGGCCTCGGTTGAGGTGCCGAATTGCGAAGGGCAAGCATCAGGATTGTTGCCGCTGGCGTTGTCGCCGTACCCGTCGCCGTCACCGTCGGACCATTGGGTGTTGTCGGAGACAAAGGCGTCGGCGCCTTCTGAAGTGGTCCACAAGAGGTCCGGGTCGGAGTAGCCATCGCCGTCCGTGTCGGTGCAGCCATAACGGTCCTGGTCGGAGGTGCCGCTGGTGCTCGGGCACCCATCGCCGCTTGTTGCTGGTGGCGGGTTGTCACCGTAGCCGTCGCCGTCGCTGTCCTCCCACTGCGTGTCGTCGGTAGGGAAGGCGTCGGCGCCGTTGGCCGTGGTCCAACCACTGTCGGCGTCGGAGTATCCGTCACCGTCTTGGTCTGGACAACCGTTGCGATCTTCATCAGACGGGCCCGAAACGCTCGAACACGCATCGGCCCCGTTGGAAGTGGTCCAACCGCTGTCTGGGTCAGAGAACCCATCCCCGTCTGTATCCGTGCACCCGTATCGGTCAGCGCTGGAGTTTCCAGCCAAGTTGATGCAGGCATCGGGTTCGGTCCCAGCGCTGTTGTCACCATAGCCGTCAAAGTCGGTGTCGGCCCATTGGGTTGAATCTGAAGGGAAGGCGTCGGCACCGTTGTTCACCGTCCAGTTGCTGTCGGGGTTGGAGTAACCATCGTTGTCCGTGTCGGGACACCCTGTTCGGTCAACGGTTGAGGTTCCTGCAAGGGTGCTGCAGTCATCATCGCTGTCTTCGTAGCCATCGCTATCGGTGTCCTGAGTCAGGTTGGTGAGTGAATAATCGCCGGTCAGAGCGAGGGCGAAGAATTGGGGCCCTGTGGGGATGCTCGAGCCGAGGACGTGCACCTCCCATGTACCTTGGGCGGGGGAACTCAACTTCACGCCTCGAAGGTTATCATCATCGTTGCTGAGGTTGGTCCATGTGCCGCCGGGACTCTTGATGGCGAGGTCAAGGTCGTTGACCAAGTGAGAACTTGCAGAGGGTGTGGAAGCAGGGTCGGTCCATGAAAGGACGATGTTGATGTCCTCCGCGTTCGCAGGGACGTTAAACGACCACCCTCGCTCGGCATTCGTGGTGACCGAATGGCCTTGAAGCCACGAGGTGTTAATGGCTTGGGTCATGTTCACAAGACCCCACCCTTCGTGGTTGTTGGGTGCTGTTTCTCTGGCGCCGTTGGTCGAGGACGAATACTGCCCAGCCATGTCGTGAGCACTGGCTGCCATGATGGCTTTGATCAGGGCTGAAGTAGGCGCTGTTTCGCCCTCGTTATCCATCAAGTGTTGCAACAGCAGGGCCGTTGCACCGGCCGTCAGCGGCGTGGCCATGCTTGTGCCGCCCATGTAGGTGTAACTGGCGTTGTGCGCCATCCAGCCCGTGGAACTTGTGCTGCGCGATTTGGTGGAGAGAATGAAGGTCCCCGGTGCCGAGACATCGGGCTTGATTCGGTCATCTTCTGTTGGACCGCGCGACGAGAAGGCCGCCATGCCTTCGATGTTGTCTGCGTATTTGTCGGTGGAAATCGGACTGCCGTATGAACTCCCGTACACTGAGGAGATGTTGGAGCGGTCGTTTTCGGAAGCCCCAACGGTCAAGACGTTTTTTGCCGTGGCTGGAGAACCAAGTGAACCGAGGTCCACTTCGCCGTCTCCATCAGCGTCCTCGCCTTCGTTTGCGGCCGCAAAGAGAATGACCAATTCGTCATGAGTGCGGGCGCTTGCGTCTGCCTGCATAGAGGAGGAGGTGTACTCGCCGTCGACATCCGAGCCCCACGAGTTGGTGTGAACCCGACTGCCGTTGGCCCAGGCCAGTTTGAACATGTCATCAAGGTCGTTGGGGATGCCGATCAAATATTCCGATGAGCCCACGGTGGTGGCGATGGAATGCACGAGCAAATGGGCTTCCGGGGCTGCTCCGATGATGGCCCCGTTGCTGTGTGTGCCGTCACCGAGTGCCGAACCAGCGACGTGTGTGCCGTGGCCGTGGTGGTCTTCGGCATCGTCACCGCAGGGAGCGCTCAAACCGTAGGCTGCACATGTGGCGGCGGAGGGTGCGAACGAGTAGATGGCCGTGATGTGGTCGCGGAAATCGGGGTGCATGTTGGAGTTGTTGACACCGTTGTCAAGGCCGGTATCGGCGACGGTCACGATGACGCCCGTGCCGTCCAAACCTGACCAACCGCTGTCGATGGCGGCCATGTTGGTGCCACTCCATACATCGGTGACATTCATGACTTCAATCGCTTTTGAGTTGACCAGTTGGTAGAACGGCTTGGCTTCAATCCACTCAACGCTGTCCTGTCGTGCCAGCCAGCCCAGTGCTTCAGTTTCCAGCACCAACGTCGCGAAACGGCCGCTATGACTGTCAACGGCGATGTCGCCACGCTGGCGCCAAGATTCCGGAAGGTCTTCGCCAGCAAGAACGACGTTGACAATCGCTCCATGCTCGCTGACAAAGGGATTGAAGGCGTGCATCTCCAAACCGAGCAAGCCCCGAACCAAATCCATCTGCACCTTGTCAACCGCATCCATGCGGGCGATGCCTTGGACGTTCAAGGCAGTGAGTTGAGAAGGCGTGACGCTGCGAACATCACAATGGAAACCGGTGGGAGGTAAGAACGAGAAGCAGTCAATGCCGGCGGCAGCGAGTTGACCGTGCCATTCGCTGGGGACAGGGTAGGTGTGGCTGAGGATGTGAAAACCGTCCACCCTCGTTTCTCCAGTTCGCTCGCTCCATTCCGAAGGGGAGACCAGCGTTACATCACGGAAGCGGAGCGCCGAATGGTCTGTTCCGTCTTCGGCATGCAGCCAACCGAACTCAGCGGTCGCCATCGGGGTGATGCCGAGTTGTGCGAGGGCTTGCAGGTCGGCTGAAGTCTCAGGAGACGGGTTGCTTTCTTGGCCGGAAACCAGCGCAAACGGCGAGAGAACCTGAATCACCATGAGGGCGGTAAAGAATACGGTGGCGCGGCGGCGCTGACTCAGCATGATATGACGGTGTACGGGAACCCTCATGAAAGATTGGATGGAGCGTCATCAAGTCTCTTGGATGATACCGAGGGTTCAAGAATCATGTTCATGCCGATACAAACATGACGAGAGCCCATGCCTCTGGGGGCAAGAAAGACATGATGGCTCCCGAAGACATCAACGAGGGTGCTGAAGTTCTCGGTCGGCAAATTTGGCGTGTGGTCCCTTACGCTAAAAAGTATCCAAAACGTGTCTTTACAGGTATTTTCGCGAATGCAGCGGCCCGTTTCTTTGACCTGATGCCCTTCGTCGCCATTGGCTTGGCCGTGGATTACTTCACCACCGATACCCTCTCCGGGCCGCAAATCGTCCAGGACATGGTCACGGGCATTCACAGTGACCCAGCGTATGGCTACGGTGTCTTGATTTTTCTTGGCTTCTTGTTCTTGGCGATTTTCCAAGGCATCTCTGAATATGCCTGGCAGACGCTTGGTTACAACATCCAGCACGACCTCAGAATGGATGCGACCCGGTCGCTGATTGCGATGGAAGCCTCGTATTACGACCAGCGTCAAACCGGACAAATCATGTCGGTGCTCTCCAGCGATGTCAACCAGCTTGAGGACGTGGTTTCTGATTCTTCCACCTCGATTATTCGAATCATTATCACCTTCGTCACGGCCTTCATCATTCTCGTCCTGATGTCGTGGAAGTTGGCGGCGGTTCTGTTCGCTCCAATTGTCTTCATCGTCCCCGCCGTGTACTGGTTCTCCACGAGGGTGCAGCGCAAGTACCGCAAACAACGCGAATCAACGGGTGACATTCACGCGATTTTGGAGAACCTCATCTCCGGCATTGCCGTGGTACAGGCTTACAATGCAGAAGAGTGGGAAGCCAACCGTGTGGCGAACGAATCCGGCTCGTACCGCGACCAAGCGATGGGAGCCAGCAAAGATCGTAACCGCTTCATTCCGATGATTTACGCCGTCGCTGGCGTTGCCTTCGGCTTGCTTGTCACGGCCGG
>JAYPCE010000015.1:0-3769 GCA_038124565.1 Candidatus Poseidonia sp. | reverse complement strand
AGTCGAGGAAGGGGATTTCCTCGGCATCATGGGCCACACAGGCGCAGGGAAAACAACGATTCTGAAACTTATCATGCGCTACTACACACCCGAAAGCGGGGAGGTCCTCATCAACGGACGCCCCATCACAGACTACACGCTGCATTCGCTGCGCGAAGCCATCGGATTTGTCAGTCAAGACCCTTTCCTGTTCTACGGCTCGATTCGGGACAACGTGGTATACAACCAAACGGCCACCGAAGAGGAGTTGGTCGCAGCCTTGCAAATGGCTGGAGCGTGGGAGTTCGTCCAGGAATTGGAAGAGGGCATGGAGACCTTGGTCGGCGACCGAGGGGCGAAGTTGAGTGGTGGACAGCGTGCCCGTGTTTCGCTCGCCCGTGCTTTGCTCAAGGCCCCGAGTCTGTTGATTCTTGACGAAGCCAGCAGCGCGTTGGATGCAGAGACAGAGCGACGCATTCAGGAGAACTTGCTTTCATCTGGGAAGCAACGGGCGACCATCGCTGTAGCACACCGTCTCAGCACCATCCGCAACGCCAACGAAATTCTCTCGATGGTTGATGGTGCCATCGTAGAGCGCGGTGTGCACGATGAACTCGTGACCTCCGGTGGTGTATACGCCAGCCAGTGGACCATTCAAACCGGTGATATGGCGGGTTTGTAGAGCAGTCCGTAGCGAGTGATTTGACCCACTGCAAGCCCTCTGATTGGGTCAGATTGAATCAATGGGTTTGTGCATCAACCCTTTGATTCCTTAGAATAACGATTGAATCAACGGTTGCTTTAACAAAACGGAACTTCACGCATAACCATGCGAAAAGACCAGATTTTTGTTTTGATGCTTGTCATTTTATTGCCCTTAACTGGATGTTTTGATGGCGGAGGAATTGGTGATGCTGATGCACAAGACTCAACAAATTCTCAAAACGGAGGCACGACTGTCATAAATTATTACAACAACTCCTCCAATGTTCAAGATAGGGTATGGTATTCTTCTGGTGATGTGGTTGACAAGTACTGGAACGATGGCCAAGATGTAGCAAGCGGAAATCAACGCTGCTTGGAATATGGACCATTATACAACTCATCTACAGGCGAATATGTTGGCGAAGAGTGTAAGGAAATAGATTGGCCATCAAGTATCTCAGACTGGAACGGTTCCTCCTGCAACGGTGATTTAGTTGAATCAGTATCAACTGGATTTTCATACAACCCAAGATTTGCCCCTTTGTGTAAGATTATCGCAAAAACAATCACTACACAGCCTGGAGAAGCACTGGTTCTATACGAGATGCAATCGATTTCGATTTCAACAACCTGCAATGGAGTATTATCATCCACAATTAGTCAAATTGGTGGATACTATGGAGGTGAAGAATCTGCAATTGTTCCCGGCTCAGCCTTATCCTGTGTGCATGAAATTAGTTTCACTCAGAGTTATGCTCAATCAAGTTCTTCTGCTCTTTCGGATCAAAAGATATGGTCGGTAGTTTATGCGATTCAACAAACAACCGTTGTCTAATCAGAGGGCATCCCTCTGATGAGATGCCCAATCACAGGGTACCCTTTGTAATGCCCGTCTTTGGAACGGGGGCCCATTCCAAATCATGGCATTACGATTAATTTTTGTACTCAGGTGTGGTAGGAAACACATGCCCCGAAGAAATTGCATTCGATGTAAAAAGCCCAGAGTGCAAAAACCAGGAGCACGAATATGTTCCTACTGTCGTAACAATAGTTCGCCTCCAAAGAAGATAAAGTCAACTACCACGGAAAACAAAAAACAACCTAAAAATGGCGACAAAATCCATACTGGGTGGGTTACCCATGTAAGGGCTAAAGGGCCACGAGACAAGGATGGTAAATTACTGAATCCACACAACTGGAAGGATCAGTACATTGGCAAATATGGTAACGCTGAATTCAATAAGTGTTATTGTATTGTTGGAGAACCATATTTTGCTGATGGTGTAAAAAAGAATCCACTGACAAGCTGCGAGGGAATTAAGGTGGGTGCACATGTGACATTAACGAAGTCTAATGGTTCCGGAGACCATTTTATTATTCCCATGTGTTTGAAACACAATGATGGTCATCATGGACAAATTAGAGGTGGACTGGGTATACAATATTCCGTGAAAGTTTCACGATGTATTGCAATGAGAGCAATTAGAGAATAATTCTTGTATCAGAGAATCGAATTCGGATAATTTTAGAGGGGTTATCCGAATACCCATGCAAACGAGATAGGTGTTTGAATGGGCTTTACGTGGGTCATTTTAGACGCTACCTGCTGCTTTGCCCCTCATCAGAGGCCCGCTGTGTCATGAATCAAGCGGTTCGTTCTTGGCGCATCATGACCAGGTTGGCTACGGCCACGGCGATGACCAATCCCGAGAGCCACATTGGCATCAACGGCACGGTATCATAGGGCAGATGCAGCATGTCAAGAAGGGATTCGCCCCTTGCAAAGGTGCCGCCAATCGAGGCCGTGGTCAGGATCAAACCGACCGCCGCCATGCCGCCAAGGGCCTGCCAGCGGCCCGACCAGGTGCTTTCCCAAACGGCCTTTCCGCGTGAACGGCGGGTCAGCAAGACACCCAAGGCCAAGCCGAAGGCTGAGGAGGCCAGCAGCATCTTGTTGATGAGCAATGGATGGTCAATGCCTTCTCCTGGGCTGGCCTGAATGCCCGTCATGATGGCCATCGGCATCGACAGAAGGCCAAAAGCCAGCGCGAAATGAGCCACATGGTCTGCGAGCGTCAAGTAGCGCCGCAGCCCAAGCAAGTCATGGCTGGCTAGACCCGCCAGTAAAAACGCCGCCCCTGCCATGGCGAACGAGCCGACGGTCAACTCCGTGCTGACGACATGCAACGTTCCCGCAGAGACCATCACACCTCACCTCCGTCTTCGGTTACTATCGCTTCGTCAACCTCGCTATGGCCACATTGACGGTGTTGCAACGCCATGAAAGCCACCATGAAGATGAGCAACATGGCGACCGATTGGACATAAGCCGTGGTTTCGTCGACCGTCCACGAGGGGTGGTCGCTGCGCAATTGGAACCACGGTGACGTCTGTTCTGGTCCCTCTCCAGCGAGGTGAACCCTCCACTCAACGACGGCTGGTTGAAGGCTTGCTGGGAGTTCAAACGACCATGCGTTCTCGCCCTCTGCGGTTACGGTTGCTGATTGCGTTTCTCCGCCTTGAACCCTCCACTCGACCGTGAGTTCCGTGACAAATTCCGTGGTGAACGCCACGGTGGTGGTTTCGCCGATGTCGCGTTGGGTTGGGGGCTCAAAGCTGGCAGCCAAGCGTGGCAAGTCTTCAGGGACTTCACGCACCTCCACGAAGGTAGGCGCTGCTGAGGCTCCAAAGAATGGTGCTTCGCTACCGTCTTCTGTACCGTGATGGACAGCAGCGTGCAGAGGGTAGGTGCCGACCGGTGGTGCTCTTAGGGTCCAGGTCACGGTGGTTTGGGTCGTGCCCGGTGAAACAAGCACTTCGACGTAATTGTGAATCCCGCCTTCGCTGTTTGAAACGACAGACCAACCATCGTCAGCAGGGGTGTCGCTGGCCCCGGAAAGGTCGCTCAGAAGAAAGACGCCCAACAGGCCGTTTTGCGTGGTCTCAATGTTGGAAATGTCAACCGAAACGCTGGTCAGTAAGCCTTCGTATGCGACCGAAGCCGCGACCACCTGCACGACGGCAGGTGAGGATTTGTTCATGTCTGCGTCCCCATGACAGGCGCCACCGCATTGAGCGTCAAACG
>JAYPCE010000014.1:34237-41716 GCA_038124565.1 Candidatus Poseidonia sp. | reverse complement strand
GTCCCCGGCAGGAATCCCGTGAGAACGTTCGCATCTCTCATTTCTAATCTGGACGACAGTGGAGTGTGATATGCATGGTCTGCGGTCGTGACTCCCAATTCTGCAGCCAAACTTCCACCACCACCGTCTGCGAACTCGTCAATGTGCATACGCGTTGCAAGTCCTGCATCCTGTGAGGCCCTCAATATGTCCTCTGCATCCTCAAGCGTGAACCAACCTGGTTCGCAAAACACATCGGCGGAACGCGCAACGCCTTGTTCAATCACAGCCGGCAATTGCTGGGAAAGCAATGATTCTACATACTCAGATTTTGTTGAATCCTTCGGAACATCATGCGCACCCATCCATGTAAGGTCCAGTGTTGGAATGTGCGAGATGGTTTGCAATGAATCGGCAACTTCGAGCAATCTCAATTCGTGTTCAAGGGATAAACCGTAACCGCTTTTCGCCTCCATATGTGTCGTACCAGTGCGCAACGATTCTCTCAAACGGAGGTATCCCAATTCAAACAACCGTTCGTTTGATGCCAACCGTGTAGCGTTAACCGTGTGCTGAATCCCTCCACCACGTTTGGCAATATCAGCATACGAGAACCCCTCTCTTCGCCAAGCAACCTCTTTGGAACGGTCGCCATCCCAAAGGAGGTGGGTGTGGGGGTCAATCAAACCCGGCACGACAGCATTGCCGCCAAGATCGTGGACTGTGACGGATTCATTGGAACTCTCGCCTGCATGAATGCCATACTCGTCGATGGCATCTTGTGAATCAATGATTTTATCTATCAAGCCATTGGATGTAATAATTGCTTTTTGAGAGGCGTATATCATATCATCAATGCTTGAATGCAGATTGTTACCGAAGTGGACAACGGGCCCAGAGTTGTAAAAGATGGTCTGCACAGTGCAATGAGAAAAGAGAGGGTTGAAGAACAATAGGTTAGTCCAAAGACACATGGGTACATGGACCTTGGGCATTGAAACCACTGCACACACGCTATCGTTTGGTTTGGTTGATGCAGATGGAATTCCCTATCCTGCTGCCTCCGATACGCTCCGGCCTGATGAGGGAGGCATTCACCCGCGGGAGGCTGCTGACCACCACAAGGACGTTGCAGCCAACCTTTTTTCTTCAGTATTGGAAATGCACAATATCGATTCAAGCGATATTGGGGCAGTTGCGTATTCACAAGGGCCAGGGCTCGGCCCGTGTCTGCGCGTGGGAGCTGCCATTGCACGTGGGCTTGCCACGAAGATGGAAGTGCCTCTCATCGGCGTCAACCACTGTGTGGCACATATTGAAATTGGGCGTCAGCAGTGCGGTTGTGACGATCCCGTTCTGTTGTATGTCTCAGGCGGAAATACGCAAGTGATAGCACGCCTCAACGGGCGTTACCGTGTTCTCGGTGAAACGCTTGACATCGGCATCGGAAACATGCTTGATAAATTCGCACGCAACCAAGGCATTCCTTTCCCGGGCGGCCCTAAAATCGAGCAATTGGCGAACCAGTATTTAGAACGAAATCCAGAACCTGACATGGAGGGGCTTCAATTGCCCTATGCTGTGAGGGGTATGGACCTCGCTTTTTCTGGTTTGTTGACAGCCGCACAACGATTAATCGAAAACGGTGCACCACTTGACGCCGTATGTTGGTCACTACAAGAACACGCCTTTGCCTCATGTGTTGAGGTTGCTGAGCGCGCCATGGCACATACGGGTAAATCTGAACTCCTCTTGGGCGGGGGTGTTGCATGCAACCAGCGCATTCGTACCATGTGTGAAGAGATGTCTTTGGACAGAGAAGGTGCATCCTATGCCCCACCCAGAATGTACTGCATCGATAATGGGACCATGATTGCCCTCCTTGGATGGTTGGAATTACAAAATCGTACCACTTCCCTCGAGGAAAGTGCGATTGACCAATATTTGCGCACAGACCAAACACCGATCGTCTGGTCTTGATGGTGTTTTGATGCATACGGTTTTAACTGGTCGACATACCCTATCTGATGGGGGAATCACCAATCAGCGGACGTCGGGGCCAAAAGGATGACTTCAATCCGTTCGCGAAGGATGCTTCTCAGCAGCATCGCCGACGCCGTGATGAGCGCGAACGTCAAGCTGCACGACGTCCGGCCCCTGTACCCGAAACAGCGCCAGCACAACCCGAAGACATCAAGGCTGAGTTGGAGCGGAAGCAGCGCGAAGCAATAGAAAAACTCGAACAAAAAGGTGACGTTGCCGCCCCAGCAGTTGCACCCGCGCCAGTGCCCGTTGAAATTCCTCGGAAGAAGGAGGCACAAGAACCTCAGACACTCTCCCGAGAAGACCGATTGGCTGAATTGCGTCGCAAATCAGAGGCACTCAAGAAAGCAGCACCATCATCAACCACAGAACTGCGTGCAGTTCCAAATGAAGGCGAACTAGCGCCTGACACCGCAACATCGGAACTCGCTGAAGTTGGGGCTGAAGAGGAAGATGAGGACGTTGATGATGAGACCATCACCATCAAAGCCAAAAACAAGCGAGTCAAAAATGTGTTTCGTGAAATTGAGACGACCGTTGACAATAAACAAGACAAACGCCGTGGGGGAGGGCGACGTCGTGTTGAAAAGAAGGGTGGCGGCCGGCAGAAACAACAGAAAAAGTTGGATCGACAGAAATATTTGGAATACAAATATGCCGCCAAGGAGATTCTCGACAATCCACAGGTTCCTGAAGAACACCGATCCAACGTGCTTGGTCAAATTTGGGCCAAAGGCGAGCGTCAAGGAATTGACGACTGTCTGGAATACATTGAACAGAAGGAGGCTGAATTGGTTCTCCCAGAGCAAGTTGGGGACTTGCTTCGTGTACTCGTCAAAGAAATGACAACAAGGAGATGAAAAGATGACCGATAAAATTGAAGAAAACACCGTAGCCAGCGTCCATTACACAGGAACACTTCCAGATTCAGGAGAAGTGTTCGACTCAAGTGAAGGTCGAGACCCGCTGACCTTTTTGGTTGGCCACAGACAAATGATACCAGGGTTTGAAACCAATATGCTGGGAGCGGTCGTAGGCGAACGAAGAGAATTCACCCTGACGCCTGAGGAAGCTTACGGTGAGGTCGATGAAGAAGCCATTCTGCAAATTCCACGTGATAATTTTTCACAACTTGAAGAAGAGGAGGGCGCGGGATTGGAAGTGGGCATGCAACTGGTTGCGCAAATGCCTCATGGCCCTGCGCCTTTCACCATCACCGAACTGAGTGATGAAACCGTCACTGCAGATTTCAATCATGCGCTTGCAGGCCAATCTCTCACATTTTCTGTAGAAGTTGTAGAGGTTCGGCAAGCCAGTGAAGAAGAAATCGCTCATGGTCACGTCCACGGACCTGGCGGTCACCACCACTGAGAGTAAAGCGAGTCTTGATGAAGTGGCTCGCTGTGTGCGGTGCATGGCCATGGAGCGTAAGGATGACTGGCGCACTCTCAGCGGTCTACCACTTCCAAATGCCTCCTCTCATCCAGACCATGCGAAGACACTCTCAAATCCCGGCCAAGCTCCCTACACACGCGGTATTCATGAAACAATGTACCGTTCGAAATTGTGGACAATGCGACAATATGCTGGTTTTTCCAGTGCGCAGGCGACGAATGAACGGTTCAAGTTGCTCCTTGAACGGGGTCAAATGGGCTTGTCCGTTGCGTTTGACCTTCCGACTCAACTGGGTTTAGACGCTGATGACGAACTGTCCTTCGGAGAAGTCGGTAAAGTAGGTGTTTCTATCTCTTCTGTTGAAGACATGAAATTGCTGTTTGATGGCATTCCTTTGGGGTCTGTCAGTACATCCATGACCATTAATTCTCCAGCAATGGTTCTCCTCGCCATGTACATCGTGGCCGCAGAAGAGCAAGGCGTTGACATGGCGGAGCTGAGAGGTACCATACAAAACGATATTCTGAAAGAATACATTGCACGCGGGACCTATGTTTTCCCGCCGAAACAGAGCATGCGATTGATCACCGATACCTTCGAATTTTGTGCCTCTAATATCCCGAAATGGAACACAATATCCATTTCCGGATACCACATTCGTGAGGCTGGTTCAACGGCGATTCAAGAGGTGGCCTTCACACTTGCCAATGCACTCGCCTATGTTGAGGCGGCCGTTGGACAAGGCATGGATATTGATGACTTCGCCCCCCGTCTTTCATTTTTCTTTAATTGCCACAATGATTTCTTTGAAGAAATAGCGAAATTCCGTGCCGCTCGAACATTGTGGCACGATTTAATCAGCAGACGATATCAGCCAAAAAACCCGAAATCAACGATGCTTCGCTTCCATACACAGGTGGCTGGAGTCAGCCTGACTGCACAACAACCACTCAACAATGTTTCACGCGTCACCATCCAGGCACTTGCAGCTGTCCTCGGCGGGACGCAGAGTCTGCACACCAATTCATACGACGAAGCGTTGGGGTTGCCGACCGAACAAGCAGCAACCGTTGCCTTGCGAACGCAACAAATCATCGCTGAAGAATCAGGGGTGGCTGACACGGCTGACCCAATGGCAGGCTCTTGGCACGTGGAACAACTCACCAGCCAAATCTACGACAGGGCCATGAGTATCATTGATGTTATTGAATCCAAAGGGGGAGCAATGGCCGCTATTGAAGAGGGGTGGCAACAGCAAGAAATTCACCTCGCGGCCTATGCCTATCTCAACGACATTGAAGCCGGTAGGCGGAACATCGTAGGTGTTAATCACGGTGTTATGGAGGAGTTTGAAGACATACCCGTCTTGAAAACAGATGCCACGCTTGGTGCAACACAAAGCGAACGCCTCAAACAATTACGGAATTCGAGGGATTCTGATGCGGTTGCTGCGTCACTCCTAGCCATCAAAACAGCAGCAAGTGACGGAACGAACCTCTTCCCTGCCATCATCCAAGCCGTGCGAGTGAGAACAACATTGGGTGAAATCATGAATGAATTGAAAGGTGAATTTGGCACCTATATGGCTCCAAGTGGATTTTGAGGGATTGACATGGATTTTGGACCCATTCACATCGACCACATCGGTATTGCAACCGACAATATGGAACGAGCCTCTGAGTTTTGGAGATTGTTGGGACTGCAGCAGCATGAACATGACGAAACGGTGGAGGAACAAGGCGTCACCACACGATTTTTCTCAACCTCTGAGTTCGATAGTGCAACAAAGCCATCCAAAATTGAACTCCTGTTGCCAACCGGACCGAATACTCCTGTGGGTAAATTCTTGGATAAAAGGGGACCTGGGATTCAGCAACTCTGTTTCAGGGTGGGAAACTTACGAGGATTGCTTGAATTTTTGAAAGAAAACGACATTCGTCTCATCAATGAAGAGCCGGTGGTTGGCGCTGGTGGTAAGCTCATTGCATTCGTACACCCAGGCTCCACTGGAGGCGTCTTGGTAGAACTTACCCAAGGTTAAGCAACCATCACGATGCCAACACCTATAATCGTCCTGCCACAACTCATACATGATGAGGACCTGTATTGACCAACTTCTGGCCCTACCCCATATTGACGCCCCTCGGTTGAAAGGAGAGGTGCACTTTCTCGCTGGCCGTCTTGAAGAATTGCGTGCACAACGAACCATCACCAATGAAGCATACTTGGACGCAGGTGCCATCCAAGGCGCTATTGAATTGGTTGCAAACATGATTGACATGGGCGTTCCACAATCCGAAATTCAAGACCATTTGCGGTCTACACTCCAACGAGCAAACCGAATTGAAACCAAACATCCCGGTCTCAACTGGGCGGTTGAGTCGGGCCGCGCGAGTTGACCGTACCATGAGCAAACCTTTGCTCAAGGTTGAGGGTGTCTCAAAGCATTTTGGCGACATTGTTGCACTTGAACATGTTGACCTCCAAATCAACGAAGGGGAAGTCATTGGTCTTGTAGGTTCAAACGGAGCAGGCAAAACCACACTTCTTCGTTTGCTTGCTGGAGTTTACCGTCCATCATCGGGACGTTTGGAATTGGCCGATGGTCGCCGTGTCGAAAACGCACGTCAGGTGTTGGGCGTGGTACCTGAGAACACTGGACTCTATTCCCGACTGACCGCATGGGAAAACATTCGCTATCATTCACGAATGCAAGGAGTCGATGACGACCTTGCATGGAAACGCACACTCTATTTTGCTCAACATCTAGGAATGCAGGAGGCCTTGGGAAGACACACCAAGGGTTTTTCACGTGGAATGCGCCAAAAGACGGCATTACTCCGGGCCCTTGCTCATGCACCGAGGGTCCTGTTGCTCGATGAACCAACGGCAGGCCTGGATGTGACCAGTGCGCGAACCGTTCGAGAACTGGTGAAGCAATTGGGGGATGATGGGGGGACCGTCATCTATTCCACCCACCAGTTAGCTGAAGCGGAACGAGTGTGTAACCGGATCATAATCATTCACAACGGTGAAGTCCGAGCAGACGGCACACCCTCAGAACTCTTGAAACAAACTGGAGCAAACGACCTTGAAAGCGCCTATGTGCTGCTTACCGGTGACAAAGCGCGCCAGCGTCAAGAGGATGACAAACCACTATCCAAATGGTCGTTATGGTGGCGAAGTTTGTTTACGCCCAACACCCCCAAGGAGGTGAAGGAGGATGAGTAATTCGGGACGACGCATTCGCACCATTGCCAAGAAAGAACTGGTTGAATTTGTTCGTGATTGGCGGACCATTGTGGCCATTCTCGTTATTCCGCTGCTCATGTTTCCACTCTTGTTCATCCTCTTCCCCCTCTTGCTTGAATCTGAGGCTGCAGAACTTGAAGCACTCCAAGTTGAGGTTATTGTCCAAACCAATGACCTGCCCTCCGAATTGTACACTGCTCTCAACACTTCAACGCTCAACATCACCTATCTTCCACTCGATGAGATGGTTGAGTTATCAGAGCCAGGTGACGATGTTGAGCCTTTAAGAAACGGGTCTACAGATGTAATTTTACGAATGAGGACAAATGGAACCATCGTAGAATATGCTCTGTTATTCATGTCTACATCTGAACAAAGTTTGGAAGCAAGAAGTCGGACATTCGAAGTACTCGCCGCGTGGGAAGATAACGAAACTGTTAGGAGAATCAGCGATGCTGGATTGGACCCCGATGAAACCCTTGACCCGCTCCGTTGGAATGGCGACATCCAAGACAGTGATGTCGCCACACAAGGCGAACAAGCAGGCATGGCCCTCTCATTGTTTATCCCACTCGTCTTAGCCGTATGGACGTTCTCTTCAGCCATTCAACCTTCAATTGACATGACCGCTGGTGAGCGTGAACGTGGGACGCTTGAGGCACTGTTGGCATTACCTTGCACACGCATGGAATTGCTGATGGGAAAATGGCTTGCAGTAGCCACCATCACCGGAGCGGGTGTACTCTTGCAAATAGCTGGTTTACTGTTTGCTATCGGCTATCTTGCATCATCAAACATTCTGTCGGTTCC
>JAYPCE010000014.1:12873-34137 GCA_038124565.1 Candidatus Poseidonia sp. | reverse complement strand
GAGTTGCTGATGAACCGAATTGTCCTCTCTCACATCCTTGTTTGGGTCCTCTCATCCTCAATCTACGCTCTTGGAGCAGCCTACTATGCTGCCCGACAATTCAAGCGTGAAGATTTGGTCACAAGTTTGTCTTAGGATTCAAACGCTTGAATTGATTCACGAACAATCTTCAGAATCAAATCTATCTCCTCGGAAGTGATGTTGAAATGTGGCGTAAAACGCAGGGCATTTATACCTCCGTGTATGACACCAAGCCCACGCCTGCGACACCATGGTTCTACGGCATCAAAGCCAATGACGGGTAAGCGAGATGGTTCCAATTCCATGCTGCATAAGAGACCCGTGCCCTGGACCTTGAGAATAGAAGAAGGAAACTCAGTTTGTAAAGCCGTCATTTTTTCAACCATCTCGATGCCTCTGCTACGAATATTTTCACGTAATTCCGGTGTAATGGTGTCCAACACCGCTGTGGCCGTCTCAAGCGCCCGTGGGTTGGTGGTCATGGTGTTTCCATAGATGCCTGTAATGTAAAGTGAAGCCGCATGGGCGTTCATGCCCAACACGGAAAGTGGATACTGTCCTGCATTGAGAGCTTTGGACCATGTTTCAAGGTCCGGTGCCTCACAATCTTGAAACCCGTCATAATCAATCACCGAAAGCGTCCCCTGGCCGCGAATCCCTGCCTGAATGGAGTCAACGAGCAGTAAGCTTCCATGTTCACGGGTTAAACGACGGGCTGCGTCATAGAATTCACGAGAAACACACTGTCCCGGGTTCCCTTCACCCTGCACCGGTTCAATGGCCATCAATTCGATAAACACACCTTCGGTTTCTGCTTGCGCAAAGGCGGTTTCAAGAGCGGCGACATCGTTGGCGGGTACGAGGATGAGGTTGTTTCTGTTTTGGAAACTCGCCAAAACTTCGTCGTACTTGCCCTTGCACGAATGGGACATTTGTGCTGGTCTATCGGTGCGTCCATGAAACCCTTGTTCGATCGCCAGCATTTTGATGGTTCTACCTTCGTGTCGCCCACCTGCTTGTGTCATGAATTTGGCGTTCACGTCCGCAATGCGGAGGCTAACCGTGACCGATTCAGAACCACTGTTCATGCAAATGAATTTCTGAAACGGACAAGTGCCTCGCGTGTGACCTAGTTCCTTACGAAGCCGTTGCTCAAGGCGTTTTTGAGAGAATGAAGGCGTCATCACATTCGCCATGACCCAATTGTCTGCCATGGCCGAGATTACGTCGGAGGGGCCGTGTCCAGCACCCAGCATTCCATACCCGCCGTTGTCATGCACAACCGCTCCATGGGATGTGATGATCCACGGGCCTCTTGCCGCTAAAGCCACGTACGGATTAACGGTCGCAGGATTGTAAAAATTGACGTAGCCTTCTTGTAGATATTGAATCAACTCAACTTCGCTTGATTGATGGTAAACGTCTGCAAATTCTTGACAAAAACCATGAAAACGTTGTTCAGCATCTGTGATGGCTAAGCGAAGAAGTTCGTCTTTTTCATAGAAGAACGCTATTTCGTCGTCGTGCAGCCCAGGTGTATCAATCGTTCCAACGTACGTACGGATTTGATGAAGAACCGATAACCCAGGATGGTGGACCAAATTCTGCATGATACTCTGTTGCTCAAGGGGTTCTTTGAACATTGGCCCGTTGGATTATGGCACATTCAAGAAGAAGTGAGGATGTAATCGTCTGCTATTCGTATGCGATTATTTTATATTGGGAGTTCATGAGGGCAATCCATGCCCAAAGTGTCGTTGGATATGCCTTTGGAATTGGTCGAAGATTTGAAACTGCATGTTGGTGACGAGAGGAAATTTGTCAGCCTTGCAGATGCTATTCGAACAGCCTGCAGAAAATTGCTCGACCAACTGGATGCGATTGATGAGATGCACGGCAGGGGGAAAGCGTGAATGGTAACGGAATACGAAGCACGTGAAGCAATCAAGACATTGTTGTCGTATATTGAAGGAGATAATGCAACCTTGAGAGAAGGATTGCTGGACACGCCAAAACGTGTTGTTGAATCTTGGTCAGAGATTTATGCTGGTTACTCCATGGATGCAAGTGAAATTCTCCAAGCCACCTTCAACGGCGAAGGATACAACGGCATCGTGTTGTTGCGTGACATTGAATTCACATCAACGTGTGAACATCACCTTCTGCCTTTCCGCGGACGGGCACACATTGCCTACATACCGGTTGACCGAATTGTAGGCATCAGCAAACTTGCCCGAATACTAGAACTGCATGCTCGACGGCTCCAAAACCAAGAGCGAATCACCAAAGGCATCGCTGATGACTTAGAAAAAGAGTTAGCCCCCCTCGGTGCTGCTGTCATTCTTGAAGCAGCACATGGTTGCATGCAGTGTCGGGGCGTCGCCAAGCAAGAGGCCGTCATGACAACTTCAGCCATGCGTGGTGTCTTCTTTGACAAACCCGAAGCACGGACAGAACTCATGCAATTGATTCAACAATCATCGTTGTGAGGTATCAACATGACCTTTGAACCCTGTGCCCGTGCTGGTGACGAGGTCACCGATGATGCCAGTGATTTGGCGGCAACCTACAACATCGTGGAAATCTTTCACTCTGTACAGGGGGAAGGGTTTCGCAACGGAATTCCGCATGTCTTTATTCGATTTGGAAAATGCAACCTCAGGTGTGAATGGTGCGATACGAATTTCGATGAATTTACGAGTATGACGGCACTTGACATTTTGGGGGAAGTTCTCCAATACTCATGCACAAACGTTGTGTTCACTGGCGGCGAACCCATGCTCAACGATTTGTGGCCCCTTTCTCGATTACTCCACAGGCGAGGGTATCATCTTTCAATAGAGTCCAATGGGACCGTTGAAATTCCTGAAGGGCTCATCGATTGGATTTGTATCTCACCTAAGGATCAGATGTACCCAAACGTTCGTATTCGGCAACGTGAGGGTGATGAACTCAAGTGTGTTTATGTTGGTCAACCTCTCGAGATGTACGATGAATTGAAGCAAGGGTTTGCCCATCATTTTTTACAACCATGTTACGATGAGAATGCCACCGTAGAAGAAAATGGACGCACTTTTTCAATGACAGAGGCAGTGGTCAAGCAACATCCATCCTGGAGGTTGTCACTGCAAACCCACAAATGGATGGGAATCCTGTAGGAGATGTCGAAAAATGAAACCTGCGATTATGGCACTAAGCGGCGGAATGGACTCCACCTCACTCCTGTTGCGACTCATTCGAGAGAAGTACCAAGTTACGGCTATCTCGTTCAATTATGGTCAAAAGCATCAGGTTGAATTGGATAGGGCGAGCGAATTGATTGCGTATCTAAAAGAGCATGGACATCATGTGGAGCATCGTTGTGTCGACCTTCAAAGTTCCATGGCGTTGTTTCACAGTCACCTGCTCCTCTCAGGCGGCGAGGTCCCACAAGGACATTATGAAGAAGCGAATATGAAAGCGACCGTGGTCCCAAATAGAAACGCCATCTTTGCCTCGCTTCTTTACGGTACGGCGCTTTCACTTGCCACCCGTTACGAATGCCTGACCTGCGTTGTGCTTGGCGTCCACAGCGGCGACCATGCAATCTATCCAGATTGCCGACCCGAATTTTACAGAGCGCTTGAACATGCATTCGCTCTTGGTAATTGGGAAAGTGAACGTGTGCGCTTTGAATTGCCTTATCTTGAAGAGAACAAAGTGACGATTCTTCAAGATGCTCAACGGTCAACAGATGAACTTGGGCTTGATTTCGATGAGGTGTTTCGTCGAACCCTCACCTCTTACGACCCTGACGAACAGGGGCGGAGTCATGGTAAAACAGGTTCCGACGTAGAGCGGATTCTAGCCTTTGATGCCATTGGCCGGAAGGACCCATTGGAATATATGGAACCGTGGGAGGTTGTTCTTGAAAACGCTCGCCGTGTAGAGCAACAACACAAGGATGCAGCGTACAAAGAACGACTGACAGAATTACAATATCATGTCACCCGTGAACGCGGGACTGAACGTGCATTTACAGGCCAGTATTGGAATGAACAACGAGCAGGAGAATACAGGTGCATATGCTGTTCAACGTTGTTGTTTACATCGACCATGAAATTTGATTCGGGTTGTGGTTGGCCATCGTTTCATAGAGAGCATGAGGAGGCCAACATCGTACGGATTGAAGATAGAAGTCACGGTATGCTGCGGACCGAGGTCTGTTGCAGTGTCTGTGATGCTCATCTAGGCCATGTTTTCAACGACGGCCCTGCTGCGTATGGCGGAGAGCGATATTGCATCAACTCGGCTTCCATGGTTTTTGAAGAACAGGAGGAAGAGACATGACAACCACCATCAGGCGCTACATTGAGACGGATACGGGGCACCGTGTACCAAATCACAAATCAAAATGCAAACATTTGCACGGTCACCGTTATCGTTTTGAAGCGGAAATTGAGGGCGATGTCGTACAAACATCAGGGGTGTCCGAAGAAGGGATGTTGATGGATTTTGGAGACATCAGCCGCGTCTTGACCAAGCATGTGCACGATGTGATTGACCATGCCTTTGTTGTCTATGAGGGTGACCATGAAGCCTTGCAAGCTTGTCAATTCATGGGCAGCGAACACAGAACCATCGTGGTTCCCTTTATTCCAACGGCTGAAAATCTAGCGAAATGGGCGTTTGAACAAGTGGAGCCACATATTACGAGCGTCTACGGCAATCGATTGCAACTCGTCGCTATGCATTGCCGAGAGACGCCTAAATCAATTGCGACGTGGCGACCATCACGATAATTTACGACGATGCTCTTTCTTCCAATTGGGATTGTTTTGACTAAATTCCAATGCCGTTGTTGCTTCCACGAAGGCCCCGATCAGTCGCGTTGATTCTTCGTTGCTTGGCGTGCCCTTGACGAGCGTTCGCTTGAGGGTTTGTTCAACAGAAATGAGTTTTTCACTTGGTCCTGAAAGAGCACAAGAAAATTGCTCAATCGACTTCAAGAGGGACTGACGGACGGCGGGTTCTAGGGTATTCTCCATAGAAACGATGTTCGGCATAGCCGGGTCCACTCCCTGAAAGTTCAATACTCGATGACGGTGGAATTCATACACGATGGCGTTAACAGCGTGACTCAAATTGGCGATAGGATAACCCTCCCATGTCGGGAGTGTGACGAAATAATCGCATTTCCCCAAATCTTCTGTCGACAGGCCCATGCCCTCTTCGCCAAACACCATGGCGATTCGGCCTCCTGCCTGGGTTTCACGTTCTACCATGTCCCATGGATAGACAAAGTGACGGAACAGCGTCTTTTCACCCGTTTCTCGTTTTCCTGATGTGCCTAGAACGGCACGACAATCATGTGTGGCTTCTTGAATTGTATCATATGTCTCTGCATTGTCAAGTACCACGCCAGCATGTTTTGCCCGTGCTCGCGTTTCTTCGTCATCAACAGAACATTTTGGCTGCACCAAGCGTAGGTCCGCATAGCCGTAATTCAGCATGCTGCGACAAATGGCCCCAAGGTTGCCCGGATGAGTGACGCCAACCAACACCACAACCAGTTCGACCTGTCCAAGAGGCAGAGGCAACGGTTGGCGTTCACCCATTGGAATCACCACGTTCGGTTTCCAGAAAAGCAGCAATCCAACGTGGATCGCATATCTGGTAGATGAAGAAGAGAAAACCGCCCACCTCACGGTCGGGCATCACAATGGAACGCTTCTTGACGTTGTGTTGATTACGCAGGAAAAGGATGAGCCTTTCTAACAACGCAGCATCTTCCGAATGCACGCTTACTGGTTGACGTTCCCAGTCAACCCGAAGAGACAAACCAACCCACTCAATCGGTTCGGCGCTGTCGGTAGCGAGTAACATAACCTGCAATCCAGTTGCGCAATTTCTTTGATTCCACATCGGTCAATTCTGCGACCATGAGTTTGTTGTGGTCAAAGTCGTCGGTAAACTTCTCACCGTGTTCTTCGCACAATCGGATGGCTCGAATTTTGATAAAACTTGGACGAATGTTTCCCATCTTGATCACTCCTTCATCAATTTGACTTCAACTGGGATGTCGGGTTCGTCGTGACGAATCACCAAAAGTCGAACCTTACGAGGTGGATTCTCAATACCGCGCTTCCAGATGTGTTCATTGACTTCTGGGTCAATGTAGAGTTCTTCGTCCTCCCGCACCTTGAGGTGTTGAATCACTTGTTCTCGAATAATTTGCATGGCCCTTGGTGCACGCTTGAATCGGGTGATGTTCCAAGCGTTTCGCAACGGTACGATGAGTTCAGATTCGTTCGCTCTTGCCATGTTCAATCACCTCATCGCTGCAACTTACTACGTCGCCATTGGTGTCGCTTAGGGTGCGACACCGTGTTGCGGTCGGTCTTGAGCATGACCCAAACAGGGACACGCCGGTTCTGCTTTCCTGCCTTCAAGAGGCGAATTTTTTTTGCTGCTGGTTTATTTTTCGACATTTCGAGCACCTTCTCAGATTCTCCGGATGGACGCATTGCTGCGGCTCTTGGACTGTTGTGAGAGCAGTTGCTTCAACGAAGCATCGCTCATGGGGGCCTGGAATTCTCCGTCCTGATACAGAGACACCAAGTCTGATTTGATGGAATGAGCTCTCGCAGGCTCGACCAGGGATATTCTGGCAAGTCGGGCACGAGCCTCGGGTGAGAGACACTGGCGGAGCACTGCATCCAGATTGGATACTTCTGCAGCCTGTTGTTGCGCTTGCTCTTCCGCTTCAAGTTGCGTTACCGCCTGTTGTTGGAGTTGCTCTTGCAACGCCTGAAGTCGTTGAGCGCGGAGGGCAGCCAACTCGTCATCGGTTGTTGCTGCCATGCTGCTCACTTCCTCATCCCCGTTCAATACTTCTCAAGTCCGGGGTATTGCGCTTCAGCCTCTGAACGAACGGAATGGGCAATGTTGTCAACGAGTTGTTGACCTGCTGCCGTAATTTGTCGTCCAGCATAGAGTTGAACCTTGCCGTCCTCGCCGTCGACTTCTTTGGTTGGCACTTTTTCAACCAAGCCAGCGTCTTCGAGTTGCTGGAGGGCCGTTCGAATGATGTGGCGAGAAGCGACACCTGGGGTGTTGGGCATGGAACCGTTGTCTTTCTTGCCTCCAAAGGCTTGAGCGAGATGCGTCACGCCAATGGGGCCATTGCGGGCCACTTTGCGCAAAATTGCCGCAGTCCGAAGATACCACCAGTCGCTTTGAGTGGGGGGGCGTTCTCTGTCAACGGCCGTTTTGACATAATCGCCCCACTCAGGCATGGTAATGGCCTCATTTTCAGCCATTGCTGCCGCCAAGGCTGGGTTGAAGAGTTCAGCAGGGATATCGTAGACGGTCGTCATGAGGATGCACCAAGCAAGTTGCCGACCCTCCGCCCCTATATGAAAAGAACGGGTCAGGCACGCGTTTTCACCCTTAGGGAGGTACGGATTCTCGTGATTTCATGCAAGGCTTCTTGAATGGCCTTTCGGTGCAGGGAATTGATGAAGAAGGCCTTGGCGCAAAATCCCAATTTGTTGCGCACCCTTATCGGTCTTTCACTCACCCTCATTTTCATGCTCTCATACGCTGTTTATGGCGCCACAGTATCCCCTTCAGTGTACATTTATCAGACCGAAGCAACGGTGAGCGAATTCAATGCAAGTCAAGCCGCCGAAACTGTTGAGCGAACCTACAATGCAGAGGATAATGTCACCACATGGGCATGGCAGGTCATCGCCGATGATTCGAACCTGACCTGGGTCAATGTAACCGCAACCGAATTGTCTGACGGAGCGATTCTGAAGGTGACCAACGTTGCTAAGTTATACAGCCATCCATTGCTGGGCACCACCTATGATCTCAGCAACCCACTCAAAGATGAATTTTCATGTGCCGACCTGTGTGACTGGACTACACTGCACGAGCGAACCGCCGAGGATGGCGGGACCATCAACTTCCATGCTTTGACCTCTGTCGACCCTGCTCGTCGGTCCAATGGCAGTGTTTTTGCTCAATCGCTCGAAGAGGCGGAAGAAAAATCACGAGCGATGATTGAATACACCCACAGCCCCTCGATCATTCGAATTGAAATTGTCGAACAAGGAAATCGCACCACTCAGCCCGGGCTCACAGCCGAAACCGTGAACGAGGCATTTGCCCATGTCTCGGTCTTCTCTGTGGACACGGCTACTGAATTCCTCTGGGCGCTTGCTGCCGTCGTCGGTTGTTTTTCCATGGTGTTGATTCCATCCTTCACAGTATACTTCGCAGCACGTGCAAAAGAACGACGCCATGAAGCAACGTTGCAGTTGGCCAATGAAACCCTGACAGCAGAAGTTGAAGCACAGAGGGAAGAGCCAAAATCGAACGGTAAACCATAAGCCATTGTTGCTAAATAGATAGACGCTCGTTCGCTCGTTGAGCGACATGTCATCCACGAGGGGTTTGGCCCTTGCACTGCTTCTCTTGACAGTGAGTATGTTGCAACCAGTTACCACGTTGCAAACCCCTCCGGTGATGAGCAACAGTCCAAGTAATCCAACTGGAGTTGATGTCACCGTGACCGGGGTGACGGTTGCTTATACCAGCAGTGCAGATGCAGCGAAATTCAAGATGTTTTCATCCAACCACCCAATCATTGGTTTCAACCGTCCGGCCGAGTTGTATGTCATTGATGGTATGCTGAATGTATCATCTACGCTTACCATCACCGTGGAAAACATCGGCGTTGCTTCATCCGGTGTTATTGACATCAACGTGTTGCTCCTGCACAACGAATACACCTACTTTGAATTCGTCAACTCGAGTGTGCAAATGTCAACGCTTGGAGGCGGCGATAGCAACACTGCATCCGTATCCATCACACCGAGTTACGCCGGGAACCATACATTGGTTGTCCGTGCAACTTCCACCGTATCCGATGATGTGCCGGCCAACGATGCGCTATCCGAAGGTTTCACTGTTGGCTACGATTACTTCAACTGCGATTCAAGCACAGCTTGGACCTTCGGTTCAGGATGGGGGATGAGCACAGACACCTCGATTTCCCAAGGCCGTAGTTGCCATGCGGGTAACGGACAATCTTCTTCCTACAACAACAACATGCTGGCCTCGTTAACCACACCGATCATGGACCTTTCAGATGCTATCAGCAACCCTTCACGAACCAACGGGTTGAGTTTCTTTTACACAGGTAGCACGGCAGCCAACGACAAACTCACCATGTACGGAAAAAACACCTTCGGGGCGTGGATTGAAATCGGTTCAATCAGTGGCACTGTTGACCAGATCTTCACCGATGGAGCGAACTGGCAGACCTTCAGCGTCAGCAACAAAGGTGCTGCTTCACCTCTCTTGCCTGTCACGGCTGATTTATTTCACAGCACATCCCAATTCAAGTACGAATTTACTTCAGACGCAAGCGGCACAGACATCGGTTTTTACATCGATGACATCGTGATGATGTATGACCAAAAGGTCCGACCTATGGAATACAATGTTTCTGCTCAAGGCATTTCAACCAACGGTGCCATCCCGGGAGAATGGGGCAGCATATCACTGAGAATCATCAACACAGGAAACATTTCTGAAACGTTCATTCCGCAATTAATTGGATTACCCAGCGGCTGGAATGCCTACTACACTCGCCCCTCAGGAACAAGTTTTGACCCCCTCCAAGGATTGATGGTCTCACCAGGTGCACCGCAAGAATTCAACATCATGATTCAACCCGACCCAAATGCAAGCATCGGGTTTCAACAAATGAGCGTTGAAATCACGTCATCGGCTTACACCAGCGTAACAACATCCCTTCCTGTTCAATTCTTGGTCAAAGCAGATAGAATCCCCGTCATTGTCCCACCCGTCCTCCGTCCTAGCTGTCCTCCCTCATATACGTGCACGTTTGAAGTCGGCCTGACCAATGTTGGTGGTGCCACCGATGTGTTTGACATCGTACTCGACACAAGCAACATACCCAACGATTGGACCGTTGGCTTGGCTTGGACCCAATCGTCATCTGTCTTGATTCGTCCAGATGAAACAGTGAATGCGCTGTTCACGATGTCCGTGCCAGCCGGTGTGGCACCCGATACAATCGTTGATTTTGAGATGAGCCTGCAAGCCCAGAATGATTCGTCCCGGATTGATGTGGAAGAAATCGAGGTCTCTGCTTCAATGGTCAGTATCGCTGAAGTGGATTTGCTTGAGAGTCTAAAGCTGCCTCGTATCATGGTCAATGCAGGCGACCAAGTCACACTGGAGTACCAAATCTGGAACAATGCAACTCGCCAAGACATTTTCTCCATGCGGGTTGCGGTGGAAAACGAAGGAAATTGGGTGGTTCACCAGCCAACCCGCCCCAACGCTGTCTTGAATGCTGGCACATCCACCACCTTTGAGGTCGTCATTGATGTACCACACAACGCACAAGCCGATGACCGAGGTCCTACCATTACACCGGTCATTGAATCGGAGCGGAGTAGAATGGTCATTGAGGGTGATGCTTACGATGGATTGCGTGTCACAACAACCCATGATGTTCGGTTGGAACTGTTGGATGCCCCTACAAAATTGACGCCGGGTTTGCCCAATGAAGTGCTCCTGCATGTGACAAACGACGGGAATGGGCCAACTTCAGTGATACTGGCGCCTCATGACCTGCCGAGCACGTGGACATGGTGGCTCGCCATGGGCGGCGTCAATCACACGGGAGCTATTCCCCTGAGCGTCTCCTATGACCTTCAACACGAACAGACAGTAAGTTTGTGGTTGTTACTCCCGATGAGCGAAGCGGCTGGAGAACTCCACACCATCGGTATTTCTGCCATGCACGAAGGGGTAGATGAAGATGCCAATCCGAACAACAACCTCGTTGAAATTGTGGCGGCCACAGGTGCAGTTCGGGTGCCCGCGCTTTCACTGGGTGACCACTCAATCTCCACGATGGCTGGCGAAATCATGTTTGCTGAGGCCGTGGTGACCAATTCTGGGAATGCACTGGAGAACAGGCTTTCTGTAACGGCGAGCGTTTCATCGGTTCCACCGATTTCGGGGTTGGTGGTCTTCTTTTCCATTGACGAGGTAGACAAACCACCCGCCACACCGGTTTCCTTGGCGATACCAGGCGGCGGCGAACAACGACTCCGCCTTGAAGTAATGGTGCCTGATACCGCTCCATTGAACACCCGCTTTGTCCTACGTTTCGACGTGGATGGGGCAGTAGATGATAACGACCTCCCCGTCATCATGAATGAAGAAGTCATGGTGTTGCTCGACCAACAAAGAAACATGGAGGTTGACATCGGCCGCACCTCCAACGGTACCGTGGCTTACGGTACATCAGCAACCGTTTTTGTGAACCATTCATCTACCTCGACCTTTACCGAATCCTATACCCTCTCGGTGACAGGTGAACAAGACTGGCAAACAACATGTGACAAACGCCTTGTTAACGCAACTGGCACCACCTATGAACTTGCACCAGGGCACATCAATGTGCAGCAGAAACAGCATGTTTGTGAGGTGCTGCGCCTCGGTGGTCCGTTATCGGGCAAGGTCACATTTACCATTGCAACTGAGGACAATCACCTCATCCAAACCCATGAAGTGATGCTCATTTTTGAATCACCTCCTGAAGAGGAAACGCTCTCTACAACGGTTCTTATTGGTGGCGGCGTTGGTGGCCTAGCCTTCATCATCATGTTGCTAACATTGCTTAGAAAACGGAACCACGACGAAGACATGGATGAACTGGAGGATTCACTCACAGCAGCACACGGTCCGCCAATTTCGACCCAGCAAACAACACCTGTGGCTGAACAAACAACCGAACAGGTGGTTGAGACAGCCACACAAGGCGGGCCGCCCCTTCCCGCAACTGGACTACCCCCCGGATGGACCGAGGAACAATGGGCCTATTACGGCCAACAATACCTTGATGGAACATTGTGAACAGGCCGCAGTGTGACCACTTACCCTCCTGTCTGGTATGCTTTATGGTGTGCCGTTGCATTTTTTGGAGTCACAACGTGGTATTTGCGTAATTTTACTCAGCGAGTGAATGCTACGCGGACCACTGCGTTGCTGGGTACGGCTGCTATGTTGACACTCGTGTTTTGGACATGGTCTGAATTTTGAATGGTGAGATCATGGAACAACTAGCAGGATTGGAGAACCATCCCCTTGCACATCAATTCCCGTGCCGAGTCCCAGTGTGGTGGGGCCGCTATGGTGATGTGGAGAAGGACCCTTACGAACGTGGAGTAAGTGCTCGTAAAGTCGTCCTTCGGATTCCAAAACAATTCAAGCGGTTTGAAGGCGTACTCGCACGTTGGTTTCGTGCGCCTAAGGAATTGCGTCGTCCATTGGATGCCATGAACAGTCTTGTATGGGAACTCTGTGATGGATCGAGAACGTTTGCAGAAATTTGTATGATCCTCGACAGGACATATCAGGAAGCCATTTCTCCTGTATTACAACGAACGACAGCTGCCTTACGCCTTTTTGAATCACAACATTTGATGCTCTTGCTCGAGGAACCATTGGAACAACGTTGGCGTGTTGGACCAGGAATTACACCATCGCACCAACAATTAGAGACGTTGGACGAGGCACTGTTGATCGATGTTCAACCGCTCGTAGATGAAGCCCCTTGAGGTTCAACTTCTGCAGAGGATAGGGGTGCCCAAACCAACCTCAATCCCAAACCGTCGGAGGCCTTGTCTGCAGATGCAAACGAACGCGCACCGTTTCGAGTTGAGTCGCTTTCAGTAAACCATGCACCACCGCGTACAACATAGCGAGTTTCGCCTTGAAGGAGGAGGGGTGTTTGGTTTCGTGGTTGATTTAGATTTGAGTCCCAATGGTCTGCACACCATTCGTTGACCAAACCGTTCATGTCGAAAAATCCCCAAGGATTTGGTTTTTTCAAGCCTACTTCACGTGTATGGCCACCTGCATTGCCAGCATGCCAAGCATGCTCATCCAGTTCCACATCCCTGTCTCCAAACCACCACCGAGTCGTGGTTCCTGCCCGAGCGACATATTCCCATTCAGTCTCGGAAGGCAGGCGCCACTGGCCGAGAAATCCGAAACGTACCGTGTCGCCATCACGGTCGTTGAGCGCAGAAATGAATTCTGTAATATCGTGCATGTTGACCGACTCTATCGGTCGCAGACCAGCGCTCCATCCAGCTTGAAATTTTGCGGGATTGGAGCCCATCACATCGGACCAGTGTGCCTGCGTGACCAATCGTTCGGCGAAAAAAAACGGTTCATTGATGTGCACTTCTTGTGGAGGCTGTTCGGTTGGATGCGCTTGTTTTGAAGGGTTTCCAAATTGAAAGGTACCGGGTTCAACCAACCGATAGGTTGCTCCCCACGCATCGGTGAATACGGGGATTGAATCCACGTCTGTCCACCTGTTTAGTCTCGCAACTTTTCGGCTGTGCTTAGTACCGAAATGACCAAGGCTTCAAGCCGTTCTTGGAGAACTGGGTCATTTAATGCCCCGTTTTCGTCAAAGGCTTCCTTCACATGCCCAATAGCCAACTGCTCCGGTACGGGCCAGCCGTGCAACCAGCGCAGTGAGATACGCATGTGATTAAGGGTATTCGAGTTGGTCACTCCGCCTAAGGTCGACATCAATCCGAAGACTTTGCCGCCGACATGTTTGTCGTACATCCAGTCCATTGTGTTCTTCATGACCCCGGACATGGTGCCGTGGTATTCAGGCGATGAGAGGAAAAACGCATCGCATTCTGTCAAAAGCGATTGGAAAGCCTGAACATGAGGGTGGCTCCAACAGCCGTCCTCACCAACAAAGGGCAACGGTTTTTCATCAAGGTCCCAAAATTCTACATTAGCACCGTGCTCTTTAGCAAGGGAAAGGGCAGCGTTCACCAGCATGCCAGATTTTGAGGTTGCCCTGTATTCTCCAGCGAGTCCGAGCACTTTCAATTTCTTCGTTGTCATGCTTGAGGCGAACGCGAACCACCCTTTGAATGTAGGCATGCCGCTTGTGTCCAGCGAGAAGCAAGACTTATTCGGACTTTGCACTTCGTCCGGTTTCGGTGATGACATGACCGGCGAGGACGACTCAATGCTGGACGATAATTCCACTGAAGAAGAGTTGGATGACATCGCCCTTTCAGCGGTTGAGGAAGCTCTATCTGCCGTGGAAAATGAAGAAGATTCAACACCCGAAGAAACCGCACCAAAACCAGCCAGCAACATCATTCCTGAACTCGACGATGTTGAAGACACAGAAGAGATGGTACAGGTTCTTTTGACAGTGGGAGAGGAACGCAGCCGCCACGACGATGTCAAGGGTGCTCTTGCTGCGTTCAACAAAGCGATTGCCTTGGACCCTGCTTGTGACATGGCGTGGTTTAATCGCGGCGTACTTCTCGAAGCACAACAAGATGCAAGAGGGGCACGACAATCCTTCCAAATTTGCCTTGACCTCAATGAAAACCACGCCCCTGCTACGGCGAATATGGCCATCCTTCTCGAACGAATTGGCGATTTAGAAGGGGCCTATGACATGGCCCAACGTGCGCTTGGGTTCTTCCCTGGACATCCCGCCTTGGTTGAATTACAGGCTCGCTGCAAAGATAGTGGCATCAGTGTGGCGCTGGAATCGATGCAACCCTCCGTTCAAGTGACGCAAAGCGTTGACATGAACGTGGTCGAGGAAATCGCCCAAGAAGCCGGTATTGAAGACCCGCAAGACTTACTCAACGAAGCGATTCACCACGACCATGATTCAGATGATTCTCTCTCCGTAGAAGAATTACAGAGCGCTGCAGAAGTGATTGTTGCTCAGCAGGAGGTCATGAAAGAGGCAGAGGCGCAAGTGGCTGTCGTTGAGGAAGTTCAAGATGAACCAGCCACTGAGGCCATCGAAGAGGAGGAAGCTGTCATAGACATGGACCTTCTTGTTGAAGAGGCAACTCAACTCCTGAAAGAAGGTGAACCTAAACGATCCTTAGCCTTGCTCAAACCGCATCTAAAAACCCTCGCAGCTGAACACGCCGGCGCGTGGAGAATTGCAGGCGGTGCCATGGCGAGAATGGATTTGGACAACCATGCTATCGCCGCTATGACCCATGCACAAAACCTCGAACCAGAACATGCTTCCGGTTGGTTTAACCTTGGTTCAATTCATCAGCGCTCAGGCAATGTAAAGGAGGCCTTTGAGGCGTACAAACGTGCCGTCGGAGCGGACCCTTCATATCTGAAGGCGGCTGAAAAAATGCTCAACCTTGCGGAAGAACAAGGACTGATTGAGCGTTATCTGGAAGCGGCTCGTCTGGTGGTGTCCATCGACCAGACACACGCTGCTCGCCATGATTTAGTCAGCATGTTGCTGAGTTTGGCTCAAGGTGAAAACCAAGTTCTTGAGCAGGCCAGCGGCCTTCCGCCCACCCTTCCTGCCGGACCTGAGATGGCGAACGAAGCGCTCTCATATCTCTCCGATGCGCCATCCCCTCAACGCGGACTGGCTCTCTCACTCAGTCTTCAACACGGTGATGCTGTGCTCATGTGGAAGGCATTGATTCAATCAGAACCAGAGGATGCATCGCATTGGACAGGGCTCGCCCGAGCGTTGGAACAAGCAGGAGATTTGGAAACGGCGGCCAAATGCCATGCCAAAGCATCCTCCATGTCCGGGGGCGAAACCACCGATGTTGTTCATTCGGAGTCTCAACGTGAGTACCAAACCGAACCTATGGCTGAGGACATACCTGAAGAGTATGAAGAAGAGATAGACGGCGCCTTTGATGCCGTAGTAGCTAATCCTCCGTATTCTGCCGAAATAGAGCCTGAACCGATGGACGACTTGGTTGACGCCACGGCCGTTCTCGAGGACGAGGAGGCCCCTATGGAAATGGCGCAAGCAGATGTGTTGCTCACACCAATCGAGCAGACCTCTGCAGCACCTGAGCCCGAGTCTCGTCCTGAGGTCGATTTAGCCAAAGCAGCCCTTGATGCAGCCCAAGCCGTTGCGGCGAATACCCCCCAGTCAACCACATCCAACGCCATCTCAAATCAGGATGTGGCTTGGTTTAATCAGGGCGTACAACTCATTGACGACAAGAAGTACAGAGAGGCATTGTCTTGTTTTGACAAGGCACTCCCCGCCTTTGCTGGGGACGATGCGATGATCATTCGGATTCTCAACAACCGAGGCAATGCGTACTATTTCCTTGAAGACTACCCCAAATGTGTTGAATCCTACCACCAAGCCATGCTGATTCGGCCTACAGAGGTCCGCGGCGAAACTCTGTACAACATGGGCACCGCCTATGCAGAAATGGAGCGGTACAACGATGCTATCAAATGCTTTGAGCAAGCGATTCCACGAGGACTCAGCGAAGAAGCAAAGCGCCGAGCAAAGGACCAGATTCGACGATGCAATATCCTGCAAAAAGCCATTGACAAGAAACGCAAGCGTCGTTGAGGGGCTTGGTCATTCGGTCAAGTTCAAAAACGGTGAGCAACTCGGTCTACTATGGACTGTGGTACCTGCGAATCCGCTTCCCCGTTGCAACTCAATGTCCCTGAAGTTGTCAATGTGGCGTTAACCATGACGGACAAAGCGACCGAGATGCTTTCCGATGCTTTCGGAGATGACCGAAGTCATGCGCTCCTTGTGGGTGTTTTGAGTGGAGGTTGTTCAGGTTACATGTACGACTTGCAAATCGTGGAATCAACTGAAACGCCCTGTCAAGAATTGAATATCAACGGCTTCAGGGTGTTGGTTCCAAAGGCTTCAAGCCACCTTCTCAACGGAATTGAAATCGATTACGTTGACCGATTGATGGGTGGCGGCTTCAAGATTAACAATCCCAATGCATCCTCCTCTTGTGGATGCGGCGAATCCTTCTCGTGAGGCCCAACCATGGGCATGGTTCTCCATCACGCCTACATCTTGGTGTTGCAAGGAGACGAGGTGTTGGAGTTTCTTAACGGGCTCTCGACCAACGCTATCAATGGCTCGTGCACGACGGTATTTGCAGGACGAACGGCGAAGATCATCGATGTGTGTGAAGTTATTGACCTCGGAGAGCGCGTTGTTCTCGTTGGTTACGAACCTCATCGGGAACAGTTTGTTATTCACCTTCAGGAACGCCTGCTGGGCCGTGCCATTACGGTTAGCGACGTTTCAAATCTCAACCGCGTGTTCGTGGGTACAGGTGACGAGTCACCTCCAAAGAACGCCACAGTCCATTCAAGTTTTTTTGGCGTGATGTACATCGTGCCCAACGCTACGGATTACACTGCATCTTGGACGTTAGAAGAGTGGAATGAGTATCGAATCTCTAACATGTTGCCGTTCTACGGACATGAGATTTCCACTCAATACCATCCACTTGCATGCGGCTTGGATGCATTGGTGCATCCCAATAAAGGATGTTACATTGGTCAAGAAGTCCTCACACGAATGCGTAGCCGTGGTAAGCAAGGTCACCGACTAACCGTTTTGGAGAACCCCGTTGAAAACGCAACGACGGAGGGCAAAAAGCACAGCTTGTGCATTGTTCGGGATCAGTAGCCCAAGACATCCACAAGTTGCTTCTTGTAGAATTCACCAGAGCCTTGGAGGGATGAGAGTTCATCAGCGGTCAGTTCAAGTTCAAAAATGCGTTCAACACCGTTCGCACCAATGATGCAGGGCACACCAATGTACACATCATCCAAGCCGTACTGCCCCGTCAGACGACACGAGGCGGGAATGAGCCTTCGCCGGTCGTTCAAAATCGATTCCGCCATGACAGCCGCGGCTGAACCTGGAGCGTAGAATGCAGAGCCATTTCCTAACAATTTCACGATTTCACCTCCACCGCTGGCCGTGCGCTGAGAAATGGCCTCGATGGTCGCTGCATCCATGAGTTGTGTGATGGGGATTCCTCCAACCGTGGTATAGCGTGGAAGTGGAACCATCGTATCGCCGTGTCCGCCGAGAACCATAGGCGAAACATCTTCTTCTGCACAGCCCAGTTCAAGAGCAATAAAATGAGCCATTCTGGCGCTGTCAAGCACACCTGCCTGACCAACAACACGGTTTGCGGGGAAGCCTGTCACTTGCTGCATGTGATAGGTCATCAAATCAAGAGGATTGGTAACGACAACGATGACACAGTTTGGTGCATGTTCTTTGATACCATTTCCAACCTGTTCCACGATTTCTGCATTTTTCCCAATGAGGTCTTCTCGAGTCATACCTGGTTTTCGGGGAAAACCAGACGTCACTACCACCACGTCAGATCCTGCGATGTCTGCGTAATCTGCCGTTCCTGTAATCCCGCCGTCATAATTGAGCACAGAAGCATTCTGTGACATATCAAGCGCTTTTCCCTTTGCGAAACCCTCGAAGATATCCAACAAAACGATGTCTGCAATTTTCATTTGAGCAAGCACGAACGCACATGTTGCACCCACATTTCCTGCTCCGATTACTGCAATTTTTCTTCGTCCGTTCGCCACGTTAGCACCCTCTTGAATCTGACCTAAGGCAACCAGTCCATAAGGACAATGGTGAAGGTTTCACAACTCCGTTTAAGTCAAATTCATCCAAGCCCGTAACCGACCTTCAATCAATCTAGGCGTCGCATCTAAAAACCTCCTCTAGGTGGAACGAATCGCACCTCACGCTCGTAGGTGCGTCTCGGCGGGTGAAATCATGAAACTTGGCGTACCAAAAGAGCCTGAAGGCGAGACTCGCGTAGGCATTGTTCCCTCCAGTTTGAAAAAACTCCTTCGGGCCGGTTTTGAAGTCGTTGTTGAATCCGGTGCAGGCCTTCAAGCGAATTATTCCGACAAAGAATACAGTGATGCTGGCGCAACAGTGGCTTCTCGCAACGATGCATTGGCTTGTGACAACATCGTATGTATTCGCTTTCCTGGCGTTGACGGTATTGCTCCAGGAACGAACCTTGCTTGCGTATCCGACCCATTCCGCCACCCAGAGTATGTCAAAGCCTGTGTTGATGCGAACATCACCCTTCTCTCAATGGACATGATTCCCCGCAGACTTTCCCGGGCGCAATCAATGGACGTCAACTCAAGTCAAGACAACCTTGCGGGCTACAAAGCAGTGCTACTCGGTGCTGCACAAGTACCGAAGGGTATCCCGATGATGACGACATCAGCCGGAACCATTCGCCCCGCGAAAGTGGTTATCATGGGAAGCGGTGTTGCTGGTCTTCAAGCCATTGCGACCGCAAAGCGATTAGGCGCTGTGGTCTATGCGTCCGATGTGCGCAAATCAGCGGCAGAGCAAATTGAGTCTGTTGGTGGTCGTTTCATCGAAGTAGATGGAATGGATGATTTTGAAGATGAATCCGGATATGCCAAACCATTGACGCCAGAATTTATCCAAAAGGTCAATGATACGGTTTGCGGGGTTGCAAGCGATGCAGACATTATTGTGACAACGGCTCGGATTTTCGGTCGCCCCGCACCAATTACAGTGCCGGCTTCAGCCGTTGCGAACTTCAAATCAGGGGCAGTTGTCGTGGACATGAATGCTGATGTTGGCGGTAACTGCGAAGCAACTGTTCCCGGTGAAGTCGTGACAACAGAAAATGGCGTCATCGTCGTGGGGACATCGAATCTTCCGGGAACGCTTGCCAATACGGCCAGCATGCTCTTCTCCAACAACCTCACCACCTTCTACACCTCACTTGTCAAAGATGGTCAAGTTGTCATTTCAGACGATGACGACATCCTTGTTGGCGCTCCAGAAGGTTCAGATTTCTATGTCAACGGCATGGGTGGTGTGCTCATCTGCAAAGAAGGAGTCATACATCCAAAACAAACCCGACTCGCAGAGGTGGTTGAATGATAACGGAAGCCTCGCTTATTGCTAACTTGACTTTGTTCATGCTCGCTATTTTCTTGGGTTTTGAACTCATTACGAAAGTGCCGGCTACCTTGCATACTCCGTTGATGAGCGGTGCGAACGCCATCTCAGGCATCAGCGTGGTCGGAGCATTGTTGGGTGCGAATGTAGCCTACCAAGGCGGCGATACGTTGGTGTCAGGTTTGTTGGCCTTCGTTGCACTCATTCTTGCTATGATCAACGTTGTGGGTGGCTTTGCTGTCACAAACCGCATGCTGAATATGATTGCCGGTAAGAAGAGGGGTGCTTGAGATGGAAGCATGGATACCACTCGGTTATTTGCTGTCCGCAGCGCTGTTCATCTTCGGCCTGAAAAAACTCGGCCACCCACGAACCGCTCCGCGAGGAAACCAATACGGCGCATTGGGTATGTTGGTGGCGGTCATCACCACCATTGTCGACATGCAATTTTCCTCAACAGGCGGTGTCGAATGGGAACTCATCATCGCCGGTATCGTCATTGGTTCCATCATCGGCCTCGTCATGGCTATCAAGGTGGAAATGACGGGTATGCCTGAATTGGTCGCACTCTTCAATGGCTTTGGCGGAGCTGCCTCTGCCTTGGTGGCACTCTCGGAGTCTTGGAAATATATTGAGGATGCAAGCCTCGCCTTGCCCACAGGATTGACGTTGCAAGTTGTTGTGGTTGCAGCCGGTCTCTCGGCGTTTGTTGGATGGATGACCCTCACTGGTTCGGTTCTGGCCATGCTTAAACTCAAGGGTGGCGTTGAAATCTTCGGAAAGTGGTTCAGCACACCAACATGGGGACCCTCTTGGCTCAATCCCGTGAAGGTCATGTTGACCGTCGCCGTCTTAGCCCTCATCCTGATGTCAATCAACGAACCACGAAACACGGATTACCTGTGGGCTATTGTCGGCATCTCCTGCCTTCTCGGTATCGTTCTGGTGCTTCCCATTGGTGGTGCCGATATGCCCGTGGTGGTTTCACTGCTCAACTCACTATCTGGTATTGCCGCTGCGTTCACAGGATTCATTATCAGCAACCCAGTGTTAATTGTAGCCGGTTCACTGGTTGGTGCTTCGGGTCTTATTCTCACGTTCATTATGTGCAAAGCCATGAACCGCACTCTTCCCGATGTCTTGTTCAAGTCCTTCGGTGGAACCACCAAGGAAAAAGTGACGAGAACGAAGGTCGGTTCGGACCCAGATGAAGTCGCCATGATGATCGACGGCGCTCAAAAAGTAATCATCGTGCCAGGGTATGGTATGGCTGTCTCCCAATGCCAACACCAAGTGAAAGAATTTGGCGACCTCATCTCGGAAAAGTTTGACACCGAAGTGAAATATGCGATTCACCCCGTTGCCGGCCGGATGCC
>JAYPCE010000014.1:0-12773 GCA_038124565.1 Candidatus Poseidonia sp. | reverse complement strand
TTTTACATGGACAAGACCATGATGCTGTTCGGTGATGGAAAAGCCATGATGACCGGTCTGAACAATGCCATCAAGGAACTTTGATTGAACGAAAGGCGTACTGTCATAAAGCAACATTCAAAGAGCGAGGATAAGTGGAAACAGTAGGTGAGTTCATGCGACGCAACAGACGCACCATCTCCTTGATGCTCATCCTTTCGTTGATGCTGGTTGCACCAGTGCTGGGAAATCCAAACGGCCCACCATGGAACAACGGTGGAAATTTGGTCATCGACACCGGATGCACCTGCCACGGTGGAGGCGCACCTTCTACCGAGGTCGTTGTCTCTGTTTCCGGCGTCCCACGCGCCTACAATGTAAGCGAAGTCTACACATTTACCATCTCCTTACAACATGCTTCAAACGATGGTGGCGGATTCTTGTTTTGGGACAATGGAATCGGCACACTTGAGCCGGGCGAAGGAAGCAAAACTGTGGACGATGAACCAGGCGCGCTCTCTCAATCAGAACCCGGAAACGATTGGGTCGTGACGTGGACGGCCCCGTCGGAAGATGTAGGTCCAGCGAACTTCAAACTGGTTGGAAATGCTGTGAACGGCAACGGTGTGTTTGACGAAGGAGACACATGGAACATCCTCACCTTCACGGTCAGTGAACCTGGTGCAACCGTGATTGCAACCACCGAAGATGTATCGTTACGTACCATCAGTGTTGGAGACTACGATGCGCTCTTTGTGGCGGAGGAAGACCCAGAAGCCATTGAAGCCGAACGGCAAGAAGGAATTGCCCACGACTTTTTCGCAAACGGCAACCTGTATTACTGGACCACTTTGTCACTGATTATTATCGCTGCAGTGATTCAGGGAGAATTCTACGAACGAAGATTTGGCGGAGGCCCCACGCATCTGGACAAAAGTTTGGCTGTCCCTCAAGGACTCCGACGAGGGGCTCTCGCAGCGGGTTTAGGAATTTTCTTTGCATACCTGGTCGATGATGGCCAACCTTGGGGCTATGTCTTGGTGGTGGGTATGCTTACGTTGTGGGCCGTGTACGGTGTCTACCGAACCGTGGTACAAGCCCGTGCAGCGAAGACTTACACGGACCTCGTTTGAGTGAGAGCAGATGACGATTCTCTTGGGATCGGACCGCAACGCAGCACCTCAAGACCACCTTGATGAGTTAACCGCACGTGTCACGGTGCTGTTTGTCTCGACCTTGTTACTCACACTCGTTTGGTCAATGTACGTCGACGATGTTCTACAGCGCCTCTTGACGATGCTTGAACCCTGCCCTGTCGAGTGCATGAATGTCTACGAACCTGCACAATGGAGCGCTGTGCGTTGGTCTACATCATTGCTCCTCGGTCTGTTTTCGGTGCTCCCACTCATACTCCACCACATTCACCAATTTGCAAAACCAGGCTTACTCAAATCTGAATTCAAAACCTTGCGACGTTGGACGATAGGCTCGGCCATTGTGTTGTTGGGAGTTGCATATCTCCTCCTTTCGTATGGGTTACCCGATTTGTATGCCATAGGGTATGACCAACATATGGATGCGGGTCTTCAAGCACAATACAACGCCGTTCATTTGTTGATGTTTGCTGTATATCTTGTGTGGGTATTGTGGTTGTTTATCGGCACATGGATGTTGCTTGCGTTGGTGGGACAAACAGGTCTTTTGACAAACTTCTCAGCTGACTGGTGGCGATTACGCATTTACGGCCTTGGCGTCCTCTTGCTGTTGGTTACCGTCCCAGAACACGCCCATTCCGCCGCTTTACCGTTAATCGCACTGTTTCTCATATCGTGCGAATGGATTGCACGACCTTGGCTTCGCCATGTTCCCTCTCAGCGAGGTGTTGCAGCCGTACGTTTTGACCACGAAGGTCGACGGAGACGCTATGCTTTGGTTGATTGTTCGTGCGAAGGCGCGAATCTCCATGGAGGGTATGCCGATGTTGAGGGATTTTCCACCGTGAATGTGAACGCATTGTGTTTGTCAACCGCTGACCAAGAACAGGTGTTGGAACACATCATGCGTGCAGGCATTACCGATGCAGTCATTACTGGATGTGATGTGAAACCATGCCCAAAACGATGGATGGAGAATGTCTCTGCACTCGGTGCTCAGGTCCACGGGTTGAACATGATGCGTTTGCAGAATCACCGCATTGGAGGGCATGAATTAAATCTGGATGTGCGGCTCTCCCTCATCGCATTGACCCATCAGGGACAGGATGAATCAATTGAATACCGAATTACCGATGTTCTGGATGAATGTGGTCGCCTACCAAGCGAACTTGTCAATTTATCACACAGTGACATAGGTTGGAGCGATTACTATGGCCCTGCCACCCTGTTTCGTCCTATTATGCCGAACGACACAGGCTGAGACAATCACTTCAATTTCTATGCAAACACGACGAAGTTTCAAACACATGGTGCCCTACATCACGCCATGAAGCGGATGTTGGCGCTTGGTTTTGCCATCATTCTCTTCAGTGGTGCCGGATGGCTATGGTACAACGAAGACGCGGTTGATTCATGGATAAGTGATCAACTCATTGTCCCACCAAGTGAGGATGAAAGGCTTCTCGGATTGCAGACAAATGAACATTGGCTTGTTGTTGTTGTGGATTTTGAGAGCAGCCCATCAAGCAATGGATGGGGAACTGACGATGCACAAAACCTGCTCAATCAAGCTGCGGCACCATATGTGGAACAGTTATCTGGCGGTGCTTCAACGCTTACGATTCATGTCCATCCCGATGTGATACGGGCTGCAAAGAACGTTGAGGCATACGGCACGGATGGATCTGCTAAGGACACGGATTCTTCAGGGGTTTTCCTTCCTGAAGCGTTGGCAGAGGATGTCGTGCTTCGCATCAAAAACGATGTTGAATGGGCACAATTTGATTTGAATGATGACGGTTCAATCGATCGGTTCTTGATTCTTCATACCACCAAAGGGCAGGAAGAAAACCCCTCGTCCACCTCAAGAATTTGGAGCCATTTTACTCGTTTTGATTCGCAAATTTCTCTTCCGAACGACCACAGTATTGACCATTATACCATGGCGAGTTTGCAAACTGGTTCAAGTGGTGTCGGGACAATGATGCACGAGATGCTGCATCAGATGGGTGCTGCTGATTTGTACCCAGTTCATGATGAAGGTTCATTCCAATCTTGGAAAGGCCCCGGTGATTGGGATATCATGGCCAGTGGCAACTGGAACGGTGGTGGCCGATGGCCTGCTATGCCCACAGGAGCAAGCATGGAACTGATTAACGCGCCACGTATCGACTCCCTTGTGCTTGAGTGGCCAAGTGATGCGCCCAAACCATGCATTGGAACGAGCATTCAACTTGAAGGCATTACAGAAGGAGGCCGTATTTTGAAAATTCAAATCGCTCCTCGTGAATTTATCTTTATCGAGCACCGCTCTGATTCGGGCTACGACACTCGCCTACCCGGACATGGTATCTTGGTAACCTACCAAGATTTGAGTGTCGGTGATCTGGCGCAGAATGAACTGAACACCAATCCCGATGTCCCATGGTTGAAAGTCGTTGAGGCTGACCAAGGTGGTGATTTGGTCAGCGGGGCTAACCAAGGTGAACAAAGCGACCTCTTCGGCAACAATACCTCTTTTGGCGCTGAGGGGGTTCCAATTCGTACACACGACGGGATACTTGTACCATGGACCGCTACGGTTGAAATCGTAGAGAACACGACCACAGTTTCGTTCCTCTCAAATGAATGCTCACCGATGTTTTCTGTTGACTTCCAAGATCATGGTTCTACACTGCTTGTCGGAGAAGACCTTCCCGTCTCAATTGTAAGTACAGAGGCGTGTACATCTTCCCTGCAGTCATCGGATGGAAGGGCGGTCACTTTGGAACCTCTTTCCACGGGATATGTGCTACGCTTTGCTACCGATGGTGTTTCAAATTCCGTGTTTTCACTTGAAGGGACCATATCGTGTGGAAGTGGTGCGGTGGATATTCTCCACGAGGTGAGATTGATGAATAGAATTCCAATGCTGTCCTCCTATGAGGCCACCATAGACCCATTTGAAGCAAGCATACTCACCCTCCCCATCTCATCTTCGGGCCAAGGTGACCAAGTTTTGTCGGTTTCTTTGGACGGCCCCCTCTCTAGGGTTGCCGATGCACCGACAAACGTGAACCTTGCATCCGGGGAACTCGACCTTGAGATAGAACCTAATGGCCTGCTCACCAACAACATGCTCGTTTATGGAACGGTAACACTCTCCACCCAAGAAGGAATCGCTTGGTCGCTCGATGTTGAATTGAAAGCATCGGATTCTGACAGCGCGGGGATTGATGCCTGGACGTCGCCTGCGCGGATTTATGCGCTCTTCCTTTCGTTATTGGGCTTCATCATGCTCTCAACAGCATTCAGACGCCAAATAGCAATACAACCAAGCCCCGTTCATCCGATACAAAGAGAGGCGTTCCATGGTTATACTTCCACCGAAGAGGTTGCAGAACCTCGATTAAGCGCTTCGTTTGATGTTCAAGAATGAATAGGAAGTATCGTTTGGAAACGCACACAACCATCGCTTGTTAACACCTTCAGCCAAACGAACTGACAAACAAACTTCCTCCCACGTCTTCGGAGCTTCTTCCTTTGGTTGAATTAACCAAGGTGCATGTTCATGTTCTATCGCCTTCTCGTAGGCCCTCCACCTGCATCCGTACTTGAATCCCGGGCGAAGAAGCAAGCCCTTCTCAACCAAAACAGCGTAGAGACGGTTCAGCGGAGTTGAAATTTCACCCGAAAGGTATGCATGCTCTTCCTCACGTAAGTAGCGGCCAGAAAAGTGTTCAAGGCCGATGGATTCGAGAGGCCAAGACTCATCTGTGGTCACGAAGTAACCTGTTTCCATCCGAGCTGATGTGGACACAGCTAACCGGATGCGCTCCTGTTCCTCCTCAGATAGGTCGGAAAGTTGTCCTTGGTTGCCAGTTGGGTGAGCAAGACTGAGGGTATACACAGTGGCATCAAATTCATCATCAATCACACAAAGTTCAGCGACATGGCCGTTTAGATTCACATCCGAAACCCAACCAAGCAATTCGTCCCAATCCAAAGAATCGTTGGTGTGTTGAAGCCGAACTTGACTGAATCCAGAATGGTTCATCCATGATTCATGTCGCTCCCAACGGATGGCCCACGTGGCAGGGTTGATGTCGGGGAAGCGATGTTGGAGGTGAGCCATCGGTACCACACGCTCGCCACCGTTCCGAAGCACATCCATGCCGATGGTCCTCAATGCAAAATCGGGATGATGCTGAACCTGCTCTTCAAACCACGCTGTATGTTCTGTTGGAAGAGGCACATGGCGATACCAATGACAATACATCACCTCTTCAGGAGTGAGATATATTCCATCGTTCCCGTCAAGCCTGCCAAGTGCGCTTTTTTCATGCAGCCGTTGAGCAAGGGGGTTGGGAAGATGCCACATACCATCTTGAAATGTTGGTGCTGGAAGCGGCGTGGTTGGAGCCTTGTTTGAAGAACGGGAAGGTCCTAAAGGCCGATTGGAACGGACGCGTGGCGTGTATTTACGTTCCCGTCCTGCCATACTTATCCCAGGCCCAGACCACATTTGAGTTCGTCGCCTGAACCGATTGTCCTATGTGCTCTCTTCGTTTCCAAAGAAACGAGGCCGTAGGCATGGTAGAAGGGTACTTGGGAACACTTACCACCGAGGAGCGTTGCTTGCTCCACCTTCTCCATCAGCAATTACCCAGTGGAGGCTGGGAGGCACCCGCAATTTTGACCCAAGCGGGCGTATCTGCTGCGGTTCATGTACAACGCAAACACATTCCTCGAACCTTGAAAAAAATGGAAGACAACGGTGTGATCGTCGTGGCTCAACGCCACATTCCAGGTGGGAAGCAGCGAAAACGCGTGTACACGCTGAGTGAATTGGGGACACAACAAGCCGAAGCACTACGAGACAAAGTCTTCGATGAGATCGTAACTGTGGACGGCACGAGTACACGCCTCGGTTCTTTATGGGCTTCGCCACAACCAATCTTGGAATTGATATCACATGTTGATGATGGCATGGTGTACCACGTAAACGCTCTCATATCACCGGTATCAAATCCAGAAGGAATGGTCTCTATCGATGCACAGTACGGAGAGGAATTGGTGAAGCGCATGTTTGCTCGTGCTTGGGAAGATGGAAAAATCACCAAAGACGAACAATCCTTACTCAATGAAGTTGTGGAATTTTTGGGTATGCATCCGGAGAGAGCACGTCGTCTTTCAAACGAAGCTCGAAAGGCGCTCAAAATTCCACCACCCGAAGAGGTCTACTACGACATGATTGTACAAGCGCTTGATGATGGAGAAATCTTGCAGGATGAAGTTGACTTGCTCGAAACATTTCGTGTAGCCTTTGGCATTGACCAAGTTACGCACCACGCGTTGTTAGAGAAGGCTCGCAACGCTCCAGTCACTTCGGAACACCATGACACATATGCTGCCGTAGTCAAAACCGCTCTTCAGGACAACATCATCACCGCTGACGAGCATGCAATGCTACGTACATTACGAGCGAAACTCAACATCACTGAAGAAGAACACGAATTGATTTTGGAACAATTACAGAACACCACACGGAGGTGAACCACATGGGAATGACGGATGAAGAAGCCATGTTGCATGATACATTGTCTGAATTGAAACGCCATCTTCGTTCAAACGAGTCGGCGAAAATTGTGTTGATTGGTGATGTGATGATGGATTGTTATATCCACGGATACGCGAATAATTTGAATTCGAGGGCCCCCGTACCCGTGTTGCGAGAAACCTCACGAGAGGAAGATGTCGGGGCTGCTGCCCACGTTGCTCGTGGTTTGCGTTCCATGGGCATGGAGAGTTTTCTGTTTGGCGTTGTCGGCGATGATGCCGCCGGTTTGAGCATCATTGAATCCTTGGAATCTGAAGGCGTGACAACCCACGGCATCGCCATCGTAGAAGACCGAATTACAACGGTAAAAACACGGTTACTTGCATCCCGCGAGAGTCTTATTCGGGAAGAACAATTGTTGCTTCGTTGGGACATCGAAGATGAAGCACCAGTTCCAGAAGAAGCCTCGGCCGCTCTTTACGAACAGGCGATTGCTGATTTGGTGGGCGCCTCCGCACTCATCGCATCGGATTACGGCCAAGGCGTCATCACCGACCACGGCGCAGACATGTTGTTCACGGCGGCTAAAGAACAAGGGATACCAGTGATTGCTGACCCAAAACTTACAGGTTTGCACCGAACTGAAGGCGTGGATTGGATTTTATTCCAATCCCAAGGATTGGAGTTGATGCGCCGCCGTTTGGCGGCGACAACGGGTGCCGAAGCTGCCGAAAAATTACTTCATCAATACAATTGGGGCCACTTGGTCGTGCTGTGTGGTGAAGCAGGTGTGACCATTTACTCTGCCGACCAGGAAACAGTCCATGCACCGTGCGGTTTAGTGGACCTACGGCAGATGATCGGCCTCATTGATGCTGCGGCTGTCGCTATCGCATTCTCTCTCTCTCGAGGACTTGACGTGTATTCAACCGCCTTACTAGCCAACGCTGCTTGCGAGTGTATCCTAGCTGCTGAACAAACGGACGCTTTTGTTCTGAATCGAGATGACATGATTCATCGGGTTGGCGAACACGTGTGGAACCTTCAAGTGTCAAAGCGTTGAGGGAAAACCATGAGTTCTTGGTTGTGGCCCACCACGGCCGATGTGGGCATGCGCATCTTTGCCCCCTCCTTGTCAACACTTCTCAGTGAAGCCTCCCACGGCATGCAACACTACCTCATGTCACCCTCAGCAGCCGCTACCTTGAATCAACATCTTCGGTCCACTGGAGAGTGGAGGGTTCGTGCAAGACACAATCCCCAAGAGCCTGCTTTTTTGTTTCTATCATGGTTGGATGAAGTCCTCTACAGGGCTGAGGTTCACGAACAATGGCTCGTTGATGCACTGGTGCAAATCACTGAGGACGAACAAGGTCTGCTAGCCATTGTTCAGGCCTCATGGGTAGATGCGCGTCTGGTGGAACGGGAAATCGAGATTAAAGCAGTTACAACGCACAATCTTGTTGTGGATGAGGTGGAGCCCCATCAAACCATACAGAGTCAATGGGAAGACGTACCAGACTTTGATGGCCCTGGCTGGTACGCTGATGTGGTGTTTGATATTTAGGTGGGAGAGCCAAGGGTGGACGTGCGCTTCACGAGGCCAAATCCGCAGGCTTTCTCCATCCCGGATCCCCACAGCACCCATGGCCCCAGGTAGGGCTGCTCCGTTCCCGGCCTGACCTAGTCCCCCGGTTATCCAATTCCCGTTTCCTTCCGGAGACGGTTCATGACACCCGAGTCATGTGGGGGCGAGACATCAACGTCCGCCTACGGGAACCACGAGACCGCTTTCGCCGCCCCAAGGCGTTCAGTCCACCATAACGACGCTTTGTGGTACAGGGTACGCCGAGCTCCCCACCTATCCCACCACACCGTTCAACTCAGCCTATATGAAGGCAACGAACACACCCTTCAGGATTCCGTGGCCGCTTCTTCATATTTCGATGGACATGAAGTCTTGATAACACTGGCCTCCAATGTGTATGCTTCCCCATCAAATTGAAGGATGCCCTCGGCATAGACTGTGCGGTTATCGTCAAGGCCGTTTGAAACCGATGCATCGGCAAAAAGAACCGTGATGGTTGATGTGCTACCCTCCAAAACAAAGGTCATCGTTGCGTTGTTAATCGTACCATCCTGCACCTCACCTCGAAGGGCGATTTCCTTACCTACATGTTGACCTGGAGAGGCCATGAGTTCGTCAACGGTTTGTGTGGGGACTGGAGATTGCAGCAAAACTGTGGCCAGTAACGCCGCTGTAAGCACAGCGCCGATGACGAGTATACGGGTTCGTCGTGCCCACATTGACGCCACCACCAAGAGGTCCCTTAACAATGCTCTCAATTGAAGGTTCACGACTTACCAATCTCACTGATTTGAGTGTACCCTGCTTGTTTCAAGCGCTGGTGCAATCCTGAAACGATCTCTCCGGTAAGCGCAGGACCTTTGAACACAAATCCACTGTATGCTTGCAGCAACGTCGCACCCGCTTCCAATTTATCCCAGGCATCGTCTGATGAAGCGATGCCCCCTACACCGACAATTGGCCAATCAGGTCCAACCATCTTGCGAACTTCACGGATGAGATAGGTTGACCGTTCTTTCAATGGCTGTCCGCTCATACCTCCTGCTTGAGCAAATACCGCAGTGTCCTTCTTTGATGGTTGTTCGGGTCGTTCAACGGTGGTGTTGCAAACGACAATTCCAGACGCACCCGCAGAGATTGCCGTCTTGACGATGAGTTCTAACTGTTCTTGGGTCACATCGGGCGCTATTTTGACCAAAATGGGTCGTTCTACACCTTGCTGCTCCGAGGCACACCGTTGATTGACTTCATGACAGCGGGAAAGAATTCGGTTCAATCCCTCATCGTTTTGCAATTCACGTAAATTCGGGGTATTCGGTGAAGACACATTGACCACAAAGACATCGGCAAAAGGCCACAATCGTTCAAGGGAAGTAGCATAATCTTCGTGCGCATCCTCAAGAGGTGTGACTTTTGACTTCCCAAGGTTCACCCAAATCGGCACCTTTGACCGACCGTGACGTTTGACGTGGGCTTCCAATCGGTCACGAATGGCTTCACTCCCCTCGTTATTGAAACCCATTCGATTGACCAGAGCCTGAGAGCCATCCGCACGGAACATACGAGGTTTTGGATTACCGTTTTGAGGCAACATCGTGACGCCACCAATCTCGATGAAGGCCAAGCCAATTGCGTTCCAGCCACGAAGAGCAACGGCATTTTTGTCCATCCCAGCCGCAAGACCCAGCGGATGTTTGTATGTCTGGCCGAATACGGTAACTGGTAGCTGTTGTCGAGGTTTATACAGCAGACGAAGCAACCACCTGCTCACCGGTGTTGCCGCAGACAATCGGAGCAACTTCAGTGAACGCAGGTGGGCTTTCTCCGAATCTTGGAAACGGAGGAGGGGCCGTCCAAACCATCGATAGGGAAGCCCCATGAACAGAGGTCATGCACACCATCCTTCAAGACTTGCCTTCTACTGCGAGAGAACATGCGAATAACCGACCCTCGTTGGCCAGCGGTTCGCGAGGTCGCCAGACGATTGCTGCGTTTGGACAACTTGAAGGTGTGTGGGCCGAGTTGGATGGAGCCTGAAATCGACGAGTTAAATCTGATGATGGGCGATAAACTCCCTGCTCGCTTGATGTTCCCTTCGTACGAGTTTTGTGAGGAGGGCATTTTGCATGTTTTGGATGCAACCACCCTCACCCCGCTTGCACAGGTTGGTGGTTCCGAGCCGAACACGACGATTCTTTGGCTTCCAATGCAGACGAGGGTGGCGTGGGAAGCCATCAAAACAACCTGTGTGGATTTGCTTGAGGCTGGATATCCGGGGTGCATCGGATGCGCCGGCCCAGAAGCAGAACTGGAATGGGATGAGATTCAACATCGGCGTGCAGTCAACTACGAAGGCAAGAATCCTAACATGAAATGAAACATTTCATGCGTACGAGATGAGCATTCCAAGGAGAAAGGAGGGTTCAAGTAGAGTCGGCGTTGCGCTTTCTTCTCATGTCCATCGTCATCATTGCTGAGAAACCAAGTGTTGCCGAGGACTTGGCCAATGTTCTTGGGGTTGGCAAAAAAACAGATACTCACTGGCAGAGTGACGACATCATCATCACATGGGCCATAGGTCATTTACTTGAATTGAAGATGATGGATGACTACGATGAGTCGTTCAAAAATTGGCGTAAAACCATCGAGCGACTGCCTTACATCCCACTTGCGTTTGAATACAAACCCAAAGCAGGGCGAAACCGTACACAATTGAACGCCATCAAGAAATTGCTCAAGGATAAAGCTGTGACCGAAATCGTCAACGCTTGCGATGCAGCCAGAGAAGGTGAGTTGATTTTCAGAACAATCGTGGAATATTCCCAGGTGAAGACGCCCACTTCCCGTATGTGGATGCAATCCATGACGTATGATGCACTCTTGACGGCCTTTGAGCAGCGAAAACCAGGGGATGCTTACCGAGCACTCAGTGATGCGGCCTATTCTCGGTCCCATGCTGATTGGATTATTGGCATGAATGGTTCAAGGGTGGCGAACACCTTTCTGCCCCAAAACCGACGAGACAAAACCTCGAATTCGTTGGGGCGTGTACAAACCGCAACCCTCGCTCTGATCGTTCAACATGAGTTGGAGGTGTTATCCCATGTCCCCTTACCCTACTGGCAGTTGAATGCTACATTCAAGTCCGGCAAGGCTGTTTGGACTGCTCGCTGGGAACGACTGAATCACACAGATGACCCGGAAAATCCAGAATTGAAAGCACACCGGATTGTTGATGCTGCAGAAAAAAAGGAGATTGAAGCGCTGCTTGCCGGAGGCGGGGATTTTGAAACTGAGGAAACACAACGGACCAAAACGGAACAACCACCCCTCAATTTTGACCTGACGACGCTTCAAAAGAGGGCCAACAGTTTCTGGTCATGGTCTGCAAAGCGTACACTTAGCGTTGCACAAGACCTGTACGACAAATTCAAACTTACGACGTACCCTCGTACCGATTCCAAACATCTTCCCGAAGACATGCATGAAACGGTGGCAAAAACGCTTGATCAACTCAAATCGCAAGCGGATTACCTCACACATGTTGAACGTCTTCAAACCGATGGCTTGTCAAATGCTGGTCGGAATTTCAACGACGGAAAAGTTTCAGACCACTACGCCATCGTTCCAACAGGTCAGTCACCTCCTTCCAATTTTGGTGGAGACCACGCCAAACTCTACGATATGATCGTCAGGAACTTTCTCGCATCTTGGCATCCCCCTGCGGAATGGACTGTCTCAAAACGGACAACGACGAGTTCCGGCCACCAATTTGTGAAAGAGGTTGAAGCCATCCATGTTGCGGGTTGGCGAGCCGTGGTTCCAAAGAAGGATAACGTACCGGATGGATGGGGAATACTACCCTCAAATCCAACGGCTTCCACCCTTGAAAGTCACGATTTTTCTGAAGAGTATTCCAAACCCAAAAATCGACTCAAGGAAGCAAGTCTACTTCAACTCATGGAGCATGCTGGTAAGCATGTCGAAGATGATGATTTGGCCGAGGCAATGAAGGACAAAGGGCTTGGAACTCCAGCAACTCGGGCCGACACCATTGAGAAACTCTTGGGAAGAAACTACATCCGACGCTCGCGAAACGGCACCATCAGTGCGACCTCACACGGAATTCGGATGATCGACATCTTGCTTCGGATTCCGGTTGAATGGATTACCTCACCGGAATTAACAGGAGACATGGAAGCCTCTCTTGCCGCCGTCCAACGTGGCGAAGAACATATGGAAACCTACATGTCAAAAATTGCTGAACTCACCACCGAACTGGTCAATAGAATCCGCGAACACGACAGGAGTAAGTTGTATGCTAACGAGCCACCTTTAGGTGCTTGTCCTGCATGCTCTGCAAATGTTGTTGAAACGACACTGTCCTATCAATGTGAATTAAACGAAGGCCGCGACAAGGGTTGCGCCTTTGTGTTCTGGAAAGATACCTCAGGACGATGGTTTGACCGGACAACGGCCATGCGCCTGTTGGCTGAGGGCAGCATTGAAAATT
>JAYPCE010000013.1:0-44932 GCA_038124565.1 Candidatus Poseidonia sp. | reverse complement strand
GCATGGAGTTTGCCGAGAGCGTGGAGGACACGGTCATGCCGCTCATGGCCACCATTGAGAATTTGGAATCCGACTCAAACCCGTACGGCCTCCCCTCACACGAACGAGGTGATTGGGCCGAGGGACTTGATGTAAAAGTCGCCGAACCAGCCGAATACATCTACTTCGCTGGCTGCGCAGCGTCTTTTGATGAGCGCAACAAGAAGGTCGCTCGTGACACCATCAGCATCATGAAAGAAGCCGGCCTTGATGTCGGCATCTTGGGCATGCAAGAAGGTTGCAGCGGTGATGCGGCACGCCGCGCTGGCAATGAATACCTGTTCCAAATGCTTGCAGAAACCAACCTCTCCACCTTTGAGGAAATCGGCGTCAAGAAAATCGTCGCCTCCTGCCCACACTGTTTCCACACGCTTGGAAAGGAGTACAAAGACTACGGAGGCCAAGACATTGAGGTCATGCACCACTCACAACTCATCAACCACTTGCAAAAGGAAGGCAAGTTGCCTGAGCCCAAGCATGACGGGTCCGTCACCTATCACGACCCGTGCTACCTCGGTCGCATTGGTGGCGAGGTGGAGGCGCCCCGAAGCGCCATCGGCGGCGTGGACATTGAGGTAGGTCGCCACGGAAGGGAATCGTTCTGCTGCGGCGCTGGAGGCGCTCAGATGTGGATGGAAGAGCACGTCGACGAAGGTCACGACCGTGTCAACGTCATTCGTTCCAAAGAACTCGCTGCGACCGGTGCCGATACCGTAGCGGTGGGCTGTCCGTTCTGCTCCACCATGGTGACCGACGGTCTGAGTGCCATCGGTGCTGAGATGGAGGTCAAGGACATCGCTGAATTGGTGTGGGAACAAATCAAGGCCAACGAGGCCAAGATCGAAGCGAGCAAAGCTGCAGCGGCGTCCGCAGAATCCGCCGAGGCCTGAGGATGATGGCGTGCTTGAAGCACACGACCAAGAAGCGTTGCTGGCGTGGTATGACGCCAAGAAGCGGGATTTACCCTGGCGAAGAACCAGCGAGCCATGGCATATCCTACTGAGCGAAATTCTGCTTCAGCAAACCCAAGTCAGCCGCGGCGTGGTGTACTACGAACGCATGGTGACGACCTTTCCAACCGTGAAGAGCATGGCTGAAGCACCGGTGGATGCGGTGTTGAAGGCGTGGGAAGGTGCAGGCTATTACAGCCGTGCTCGGCGCTTGCATCAACTCGCCCAATGCGTCATGTTACCCAAAGACCAGGGTGGCTTTGGAGGAGAACTTCCCACAACGGCCGATGCGTTGCTAAGCCTTCCTGGAATCGGTCCGTACACGGCCGCTGCCGTGGCCAGTATTGCACACGGAGAGGCGGTGGCGTGTGTGGACGGCAACATTCGCCGCGTCATGGCGAGAACCACTGCCCAAGCATCTCCAACACCAAAAGCCGTTCAACGTTGGGCTGATTCGGTCTTGGTGACGGAACATGCAGGGGACTGGAATCAAGCCTTGATGGAATTGGGGGCCACGGTGTGCACCCCGAAACGCGTCCAATGCAAGGTCTGCCCACTTTCCCCATCTTGCGCCGGCCAATCCGACCCTGAACGCTTCCCAACGCCAAACCGTCAATCCACGAAAGACATGGTCCTCACGGCGTGTGTGAGGCTGGCGAAAGACGGCACCCCCTTGCTTGAGCAACGCCCCATGGAAGGATTGTTTGCAGGCCTTTGGGGTCCAGTATACCATGAGGGAATGGTTGTACCCGAAGAGGAGCATGTCCATTGCGGCGTGGTCAAGCACGCGTTGAGTCATCGCAAATTGACGGTTCAGGTGATGATGATGACCGACCGAACTGAGACAACAGGTATGGAGGTCAGCAGCGTAGCGCTTTCATCACTAGATGAGAAGGTGCTTGCGCTCGCTAGACAAACAATGGAGCATCAAGCGTACAATGCATAATCCCTCAAACGAAGGTGACCGTTCGTGAAAAGATGAGTCGCCACACTTCCGTCCCGTCCACTCCATCATCGCCAGCAAAGTACACGTTGCCTTCGTGAAGATGGATGTCGCCGACGTTTCCTCCGCTTGGATGGAGGTCGATGACCTGCCAGGTGGTGCCGTTGATGGCGTTGTGCGCCCACAATTCCTTGCCTGTTGTTCCGTCATCCGCCGAGAAATAGACGGTGCTCTGATGAACGGTGAGGTCGGCAGGTCGACTGTTGCCCGACCCTGGATTGATATCTGCGACTTCCCAAACGGAATGGTTGGTACTGTCGTAGGCCCACAGTTCGAAGTCCGTCCCGTCGGTGGCGTGCATGTAGATTCGCGTACCGATGAAGGCAAAATCGCTTGGGAAACTGGTGGCTGAACCGGGTCGGGGGTCGGCCACTTGCCAGGTCGAATTGTTCGTGGTTTCGTAGGCTTGCAACTCAATGCCTCCGCCGCTTCCATCGTTGGCTGCGAGGTAGATGCGGGTCCCCTGAACGACCAAATCCGAGGGACTTGACCCAAGGGCACCCGGCATGATTTCAATGTCATAGGCGGTGGTTGAGGTCGTGTTCCACATGCGCAATTCGGTCGGTGTTGAATAGTAGAGATGAGGGCCCACAGCGACCAATTCCTGCGGGTTCACACCATCATCAACTTTCCAAGTGCTGGTGTTGGCGTGCTCGTAGGCCCAGAGGTCAAAGTTTCCAGCGCCATCTCGGGCCGCAAAATACGCCGTGGTGCCCAGCAGGGTATAACCACCAGCGAAACTCCCCGAAGTTCCTGGATTGATGTCGGACACGATGCCTGCCGTACCGGTTGATGGGTCATACACCCAAGGTTCGATGCCGTTGGTCACGTCCGAACCCGTGAACATGAGGAGGGACCCCACTGAACGAAGGCTTGAGGCGAACCCGGAATAAATGGACGTGAGGGTGTCGTTGGCATCCAGCGACCATACTCCGCTCGGGCTGGTGGTAATGAAGTACAACGTTGAGTTCAATGTGACAAAGTCCGCCGGGTTGCTACCGCTTGTGCCTGCATTGACGTCTTGCACTTGGTCCACGGCAAACGTCGTGCAGATGAGTGAGGTCATCAGAACCTCTCCCGATTCAAGCACGCCGTTTTGCGCAATGCCGTTGCCCGATCCATCGTCCAAGCCTTGCTTGAGCAATTGGCCGGTGCCGTTGCAACCAAGGTAGGAGGGTGCAACCGCAAGACTGGCCACCATCATGGTCGTCGTTGAACTTCCGTTGGCCCCATCCGCACCGTCTGCCCCCGCCTGTCCGTTACAGACAAACACGACGGCGTCAACTTCAGTCGGGCTGAGGAATCCATTACGGTCGTCGTCAATGCCCGTCTCAACTCGGGTTCCACCGTTGGCACAATTGGAACCGCTCGGCTCAGCGCTCGAAACGATGAGCGACGTCAATCCGTTTTCGCCATCGGCCCCGTCTTGGCCCGCTGCCCCATCGGCTCCGTCTTGGCCGTCTGTTCCGTTCACACCATCCGTGCCGTCTTGTCCGTCTGTTCCGTTCACACCATCCGTGCCGTTCTGACCGTCAGCACCGTTTTCTCCCGGGTCCCCTTGAGGTCCAGTGAGGCTGATGGAACTCCATGCATTGTTTTGACAGACGCTGAACTGTGATTCATCGGCAATGAAGAAGATTTGATTTTGGATTGATGCGTCACACGCAGGCAAGTTTCCGGCGTTGAGAACAAGCGCAAAACTCGAGCCTGCCGTTCCGTTTTCACCTTGCGCACCCGTGTCGCCTTGTGGACCTTCGGGGCCTTCTGCAAAGAATGTGGAGTACAACGAAAGAGGAAACAGAATCAGCATGCAAGCGACGATGATGGTTTGTGTTTTGTCGTGGAACAACGAGGGTCCTGTGCTTCTGCCGGAAGGTTCGGCCCCGATGGGTTGAGCCGCCAGTGATTCAGAATCCGACGCAGGACGAGGCAGTTCCTTCGGCGTCTGTTGGACAGCCTGTTCAATCCGATATTGCTCTATTTGGCTCTGTGTCCAACCTTGAGCAAGCAATTGTTCGTCTGTCCACATATCCCAAAACATGGGCTACATCATTTAGGGCTTTGTGGTACGCAGATTTGACAAAAGCATCGAGGCTTGGTCAACGACCTTGGTCGCCATCGACCGTAGATTCGCAGTGGATTCAGCCGGCACCGGCATGGCCATCGGGTCGATTTCCTCAAGGGCATACCGCCACACATAGATGCTCGTGCCCGGGTGATTTCGCCGGCATACTCCTTCCCTCGGTGAAGAGGAAGGTGGCCTGAGCGCCAAAACGTCGCTCGTCTGCACCTCTGTCGCGTTCACATTGAATGAAGTGTTGAGGTGGTATGAGTGAGTCTGTAGGAGGTCGGAGCTTCGTTCTTGAGGTTGAAGGTCAGCGTCCAGGTTTGGGTTGTTTCGTCGTATCCTGCCTGCCAAAAATCGCTGCCGTGCACGGATTGGTTGACGTTGACCCACTGACCGTTGACCTCCTCTTGAAGCACCCATCCAAGGGAGGTCGGTAAACCGGTCAACGTCACAGGAGCGTAACTCAAACCACTGGTTAAGTTGAATTCAGCGAGGTTGTTGGTTTGGTTCATCTTGATGATGATGGGTGTCGCTTCAAGCAATTCTCCGGTTTGAACGGTCACGCTCATCCGGTTCTGATTGACCATCAGCATGGCCATATCAGGGCTTTGAAACACGGATGGATCGGTGCTTAACACCCATCGTGCATCGCCGTAGTAGGATTCCAGGGACGATGGAAGGACAATGTACTCGATCACGAAACGAACCTTGCTCCCTGCAGCAACGACAGGGTTTGCTTGATCAAAAGGTAGCCCGAGTTCAATGGAAACTTGCTCGGCACGGTTGTTGGTTTGAACGATGTTGAGGTGGGGTGTGGTGATGGTCGAATTTGGAGTTTCGTAGGCATAGTCCCGGACAACGAAGACAAGGTTGGCATGGTGTTCGGGCAGATTGCCGTCGGTCCACTCGTTTTGATAGAGCATTCCCCATGCTTCGCCTTCAACCGGGATGCCGCGAAGAGATGCATCTGCATACCCGGTATTTCCGCCAGTTGAAATTGGACCTGCGAATATGGTGCCTCGTTCGTTGCCGTAGGCGTACTTCGTGAATCCGTTGTCGCCGTAGCGGTCGGCCGCCATTTGAAACAGCGCCAATCGGTCGTATTCAACATCATCAAGGAATTCGTATTCCAACGTGTACCACGCTCGAACGAGGTCGTTGGTTCGGCCAAGTTGGGCACTTGCCTTCATGCTGATTTTACCATCAGCGCTGATGGAGGCGTACGTTGCCTCGGTCAGACAGGGTCCAGTCGCAGCGTGAAAACTCCGTGTTCGTGTCAGTTGGTGGTCTGGAAACGAGGTACGGCCTTCAAAATCGTAGACGAGGAAGTTGGCGCCGCCGACGTTTCCTGTCCAATCCCACGGCTTGCTTGCGTTGACCAAGAACGGCCTTACGTCGTCGATAAAGGACCTCGAGAGGGTCAAATCAGGGTCGTAGGTGATGGATTCGCCCCATGCGCCGATGGAGGATTGCTCCCATTGCTGCATGTTTCGCCCCCACCCTTGGAGGCTCAATTGAGCGTGCTGAACCGCATAGGTCTCACCCCATTTGGCGTGGGCAAACGTGTGTTCAAACGCCTTTTCGCCGGGCTCGAGAACGAAACTGGTGTGGAGGCGGAACCAATGGATGGGTGGGTCATGCCAATTCTTTGACACCTGAAGTGGGTGGCCAAGTGGTTCACCATCAAGCGAACGAAGCAATGGAGAACCCCCGGTAATCGTCAAAGCGTCTTGGCGGAGAGCGTGGAAACTCACGGGAACGTAAAGCGAATGATTGGCGGTGTTGTTTAACGAAACGCGGTGGCGGTTGTACGCGTTGTGCGTGTCCAAATCACTCCAGTTTGCCTTGGCGGGCCCACCTGCGCTGGCAAGACTTGACAGGTCCAGCCGGTGTGTGCCTCTGATTGGGTCATAGGTTGACGCAACGGCTTGACTCGCCACACTCCCGTTGAGGTGAAGTTGTGTGATGTTGAACTCGAACGGCGTTGTGTCGGGCAACCATGCATCCAAGTTTGAGGCATTCACGGCCTTGAGGGGAACCATCACGATGGAAAGTGAACATTCGTTGGCTGTTGCGGCGCAAATCGCTTCAGCCGTGATATGTCCCTCGGGGTTTCGCTCAAGGGTGACTTCAACGCCGTCGTAGGCGGCGGGGATGAAACTCCAGCCCTCTCCATCGTTGTTGGATACCGACAAACTCCCGTGTTGGTTGCTGTTCAAGACGGTGGAATACGCCGTCACTGCCTCACCGGTCAACGAAATTTTGAGCCCGTTTCCTGCGTCAAACTCATGCAGGGTTTGCGTGATGACCATGTGGCGTGGCATTGACGTGACATGGAGGGCACCTCGGGCTGAAGGCTCTTGGTCGTAGGCAATATACGGAACTTCGAGGTATTGCAAAAACCGACCCATTTCATGAAGGATGGAAGGGTTATCATCCAACGCCCCCGATGCGAGTTCCTCCTCAGAGAAAGCAAATTGATTGGCAGCGTGGTAGGTTCCATTCTTTTGAAGGGTGTATTCAACACCTGCCGAAGGCATGGATTCTATGAATTCGTTGCCCGCCACCAAGGCTTGGTCTACCGACATATCGGTAAAACCCAGATGAGGAAGGTTCCCGGTGGTTAAATCAAGGGCAGCGCCATAGTATCCAGTGAGGAAATGGCGCTCAGTTGCGTAGGTCCCCCACTGTTTCCAATAATTGTCAGGCCAATAGGTCAGCGCAAAATCACGAACGTCAAGGTTTGGGCTCAACCAATCAACGGTTGGGGATGGGAATTCCTCAGGTGGCTCCTCTTCTTGTTCGGTTTCATTCTCTGAGGTTTGATTGGTGTCAGTCTCCTTGAAGTTGTCATCAACCATGTCGTCGGTGACATCGTTTTCTTCGACGACGCTTCTGTCCAGGCAACCGGCCAGGGAAGCCGAGGTCACCAAGAATACAACGAACACGGCCACGAGGCGCATGCCATGGGCAGGTTTGGTTCGGCATAAAATCCTCCTGTTGGAGGCCTCGGTTTGGTCAGCGCCGTGACCGTTCGCTTTGGAGGTCACAGGATGAGTTCGTGACTCCATCCGGTATCCGGATCAAACATCGCCAATTCAGTGGTGTCCCACATATCTTGGACGTAGGTGGTGTTGGTCGTTTTTCCAACTTGTACATGGAACACATATCCTTGGGCGTTGATGAAAATGGCATGAGGGATGGACCGAACACCGAGTTCCTTGGCCAACGAAGGATAACGAATGAAAGGGCGGTCTATGGTTCGGTTCAAGTTGGTCTCGGTGGTGTTGTGCCATTCGCTCATGTTTTCGTATTCTTCTCTGGATTCCATCGAGAAGACCACAATCCGGTCGGCTGGGAGAACGCTGTCGTATGTGTCAATGGTCGATTCGCAATGAGCACACCAAGGTGCTGAAAAGTAGGCCATGTACGATGCATTCTCATAGGCCTCAAACGAACGGGTGGTGTTGGTGTGATCGGTTCCCATCCACTTGGGAATTGCATCTGGCAACTCAATGGTGACGACCTCCTCCTGCTCAACCTCTGGCCGAACGGGAGGTTGTTCTACACATCCAGCCAGGATGAGGGTCAGCATGATACACATCACTGTCCAACGTTGCATGGTTTCCCTCATGGAAGAACCTCCGCCCGTTTCATTTAGTCTTGTTGATTGGTTGAGGGTCCAATTGCAGCCAACAATTCAGCATGAAAGGAGGCCAAACAGGTGAGCAAGCCGGCGACGAGCAGATACTCGGCGGGTGCGGCAATGTTGATTCCAACTTGGGCTTGGTTGAGGAAGGCTTCGGTCGTCAGATTCGTACTGTCGACTCCCGCTGCAGCCCATTGGAAACTGATAACCATAACGAGGAATCCTGTGAGTGCAGCGAGGAATCCGAAGTTGCGTAATGTACGCCCTCGAGGCACGGCGTTGCCTCCCAGAGCGCGTTGGGCCAACACCACCCACACCAGACCGCCACCAAAGGCGAACATGGCGGTGGCGATGTGTGGATTGATGAAGTCATACATGTCAAAATGACTGACAAGAACGGTATTGATGGCAGCGAAGATGCCAAACAGGGTGGAGAACAACCACATCCGAGGTCGCTCAGCATCCAGCGTGTGATACAGGTGCCAAGCGTACAGCATTTGCAACAGGCCGGTGAGGGTGAGTCCAAGGGTAAAGACCGTATCTTGCGGCCCAGGGTGGTCCGTTTCTGAGATGAAGAACGGGATGGCCCTTGGACCTGAGAACGCATGCAAGGTCATGGATAAGACCACCGTAACGGCAGGGACTGTCCAGCTGGCACGGGCTACCAAGAGTCCTTGTTCTGCGCTCAGAGGAAGGCGTCGACCGTATCTTGGATGCATGTGTCAAAGTCCTCCCAATCCATGCCCAGAACTTTCTCTGCTTTGTCACTTGAGTAGTTTGTATCACCACCCATCATGTTCTTGGCGACCGCTCGTGTGAGGTAGCGCTGGCGACCAAATTTTCCCCCGAGCCAGTCTTGCAACACGGCCATGGGAACCAAGGCATTGGGAAGACCGAACTTGGGGGCTTTCGTTGTTGGGTTCAGGGTGCGAATTCGCTTGCAAATCGTGGCGAGCGTGATGTTGGCATGAGGGGCAAGAATGAACCGTCCTGAGGCTTCGTCCACCTCAAATGCACGTCGATGGGCACGAGCCACATCCCGAACATGGACGACGGACATGGGGAATTTTGGAACGACCGGGTACTTTCCAGCGATAGCGTCGGCGAAGAAGTCAACGCTTGGCGTTGGACGAACAAATCCCCCTCCGAGCACCGCTGTGGGGTTGATGACGCGCAGATCGAGGTTCAATTCCTCCGCCAATTTCCACGCCAAGCGTTCTGACTGGGTTTTCGCCGTTGTGTAGGGCAAGGAAGTATCCGTATTCCATACCGCTTCGTCTTTCACGGTTCCTCGTGGTGAGGTACCCACCGCTGCTGTGCTTGAGGTGTAGACAATTCGGTGGATGCCTGCCTGTGCGGCAGCGTGGAACAGGTGCGTTGTCCCTTTGTTCGCCGTATCAAGGATGGCGGTGGCGTCCGCTTGTGTTGAATAGATGGTGGCGGTGTGAAATAAGCCATCGCAGCCGGTAAGAAGTTCTGTCCAACCATCGGCGTCAAGGACATCGCCTTGCACCAGTTCAAGACGGTCCATTACGCCAAGCTCTTCGGCATGCGCTTGAACATGGTTGACTTTCGCCGGGTCGGTTACATCTCGCACAGACCCTTTGACGGCGTACCCGTGTTCCAACAGGTCGCGAACGATATGGTTACCAATGTGACCGTTGACGCCGGTCACGAAGATACGCTGAGGAGCGTTGGTGGCCATACGACAGCCGACCGCTGGGTCCCGTATGAACCTTCAAGTGCAGCACCATACAGCACCAAACGAAGCCCATGCCTATCCGTGTGCACGACACCCGACGTCGAGAAAAGGTGGATTTCACCACCTTGCTACCCGGAAAGGTCTCGATGTATGTGTGTGGTGTGACGGTTTACGACCGATGTCACCTCGGACATGCACGGTGCTACCTCTCCTTTGACCTCATTCACCGGTGGCTTGAGGCCAGCGGCTACGACGTTCACTATGTTCAGAACTTTACAGATATCGATGACAAAATCATTCATCGTGCCAACGAATTGGATGGCGACTGGCGGGCGTTGGTTGAGCAAAATATCGCGGCGTACTACGAAGACATGGACGCGCTTAACATTCTCCGTGCAGACGTGTACCCTCGCTGTACAGAGTATGTTGATGACATGATTCGCATCACGCAGGATTTGATCGACAAAGGGCATGCTTACAAGGCGAATGACGGGGTGTATTTTCACGTTGAATCGGCCCCTGAGAAATACGGGCAATTGACAGGCCAATCCATTGACGCCGTTCGCTCCGGAGCGGGTGGTCGGGTGGATGAAACGGGTTCGGGAAAGCGTGACCACAAGGATTTCGCTTTGTGGAAGGCGGCAAAACCCGGTGAACCTACATGGGATTCTCCATGGGGACCAGGCCGTCCGGGATGGCACATTGAATGTACGGCGATGTCATTGGACCATTTTGAAAAGGAATTTGACATTCATGGAGGCGGTCATGACTTGCGTTTCCCTCACCATGAGGCAGAAATCTTCCAAGGCGAGTGTCATACAGGTCATGCCCCTGTCGTTCACCATTGGCTCCACAACGGGTTCGTGAACATCGATGGGGAAAAGATGAGCAAATCGCTGGGGAACTTCTGGACCATCCGTGACATACTCGCGCAAGTTGATGCCATGGTGCTGCGATTTGCCCTCATTAATGCTCATTATCGCTCCCCGATTGACATGAACGAAGCGTTGTTGAACGATGCTGAGCGCAATTACAACCGCTTGTTGGGATGTTATGTTGAAGCCCTCAAGTCCCGAACCGACCCGACGCCCGTGGCCCTTCCGCAACCGGACATCGCCTCTCCTCTCCCGCTGGGCAAGTCACTTGGATTGCTTGAAAAAATGGGTGAAGGGTTCGCTCAGGCCATGGATGACGATTTCAACTCAAGAGAGGCGGTAGCCAAGGTGCTTGGTATGGTCCGTGAGATATCGAAGGTACTCAATGGAGACCTTGAGGCGGCGGATAGCAACGCCTTTGCTCATTACGCCGTTGAATTGCTTGAGGAAACTGCAGGCCGAGTGCTCGGCGTGTTGCCCTCCCAAGAGGTCGCCTTGGCCGAACCTGAGGAACATCCACGAAAGGCAGAGATCGCCGACCAAGTGGAAGCCTTACTGGTGCAGCGGGCCGAAGCGAGGGAGGCCAAGAACTGGGACCTTGCGGACAGCATCCGTGACCAACTCAACGCGTTGGGGGTCGTGGTCACCGATACAGCCACAGGACCAGAGTGGGATTTAGCCTGATCACTCTTCTTCCACAGGGGGCGCCATCGGCGGGGGTGGCGGAACGAAGGCTGGTTCGTCAAGAGGGATGGAAGTGGTTTGTTCGTCCCACATCTTCTCAATGTGTACTTCTTGAGCCAGAGCATCTTCGCTTCCTCTTGAGACCAAGAGCAGGCCCAACAACATGAGAGCGATGATGGCTGCAAGGAGCATCAGCATTTTGGTCTCAACATTCTCTTCGTCACCAAGCGTCGTATCAACGGGGGTCTCAATCGTTCCGGGATTGGTGGTCTGGTCGGTTGACCCACCGTTGTTGTCGGTTGACTCGCCGCTGTTGTTGGTCGTCGTATCTACGGGTTCCTCACACGGAGGCGCGCTGCCGTCGGGGCATGGGGTGGGGGCGGTTACCTCCACCGTTTCGAAGTCGGTCACGGATGGAAGGGTCTCCTCACGGTCGTAATAGCGGTCGTAGAGCAGATGCATGTCAATCTGAGCATTGGCCGTGCTCGAACCGTTCAACACACGGAAGTAGCGTTCGTCGCCGTACGTGTACCAAGGGTCAAGGCCGACCTCGCTCATCCCCGACGTCACGCTGCTGAAATCGCTGGCGTCGCCAAAGGCTGCCGTCATTTCTTCGACATCAAAGCGCATCGCCATGGTTAGATTTTCCGTGATGCTGGCCCAAGTTTGAGCACCTTCCGGTGCTGCAAGGAAGGTGACATCAAGCACCTTGTCAAAGCGTCCCGCTGGTTCGTAGTCGGTACCTTTCAAGGCCGCCATGAGGTCTTCATCGCCGTACAAGGCTAACCCTCCAACCACGGAGAGACGTACATCGGGGTCAACGGCGTTGATGAGGTTGCGGTACGGGTTGGCGTGGATGTTGTCCACCACCACCAAGTCTGCGGCTGTGCCGGGGGTAAGGGTGCCGACATCGTTGTGCCAGTTAGTGGCGTAGGCGGCTCCTGAAGTCACCATCTCTACCAACTCATAATCGGTGAAGATGTCACCCAACATCTCATCGTCCCACAAATCGGCTACTTTCAATTCGTGGAGGGGTGATTTTGAGCCTGATGGCGACCAATCTGGTGCGAGCGTGATGTGAACGCCCGCCGCCTTGGCCGTTGCGATGTCGGCAGTTTGACCGTAAAGAAGCAGGTTGGAGAGCGGAGACCAAACAAGACTTGCTCCGACGTTGGCCATTTTTGCGAATTCAGGCTCACCCAACGCCACACCGTGAATCAGCACCAACTCGCCAACGAGGAGGTCGTTTTGCACCAAGATGTCAAATTCTGCTCGGCTCGGCTCGTCGACGCCCTCGGCAATGTGAACAAACCAAGCATCCAGTTCGCCACTCGCGTTTCCGGTTTTGATGTGGTTGCCGACATAATCTGAGGTTAACTCCGTGACTTTGGTGTGGATTTCGTCCCTGCCAAAGTTGTAGTCTTCGATGTTGCGAGCGAGGACGGTTGCGTAACTGTCGTCGGGGTTGCTTGGGCTACCTTGGGCTGCCGTCGTGCCACCAACAATGGATTTCATCTCGATGTACTTCATCGCTTGCGCTTCCATGTTCCAATAAGGCCCAGAATGAACCAACATCTTCGGCTTCGTCACCTGTTCACTGTAGTCGGGATGATTCTTCCATTCGTATCGGTTGTTGTATCCTCCCCAAGTATTGCGCTGTTGTTCGGAAAGGTGTGGTGTCATCTCCCAAAGAGGCGCTTGGTTGTAGTGAAGGTGGTTGTGCAGGTCAATCAAACCGGGGTAAATGGTGCCGTTGGTTTCCAGAATTGGAATGTTGGTGAGTTGAATATCGGCGGGGATGGCGTCTTCCCACACGGCTTCAATCATGCCGTCTTTTACCAAAAGATGGCCTTCGTTGATGACATCAGCCTCGCCGGTCATGGGAACGATGCGGCCTTTCAGCACATAGGCTCCGGTATGCACATTGTCGGTCATGCCGTAACAACGCACCATGTTCTGCGCCACATTGTAGGTGCTGTCATCACCCCAACCCGGCGTCGGTGGTGCTTCTTTGCTGACCGTGCCGTTGAGGTCTTTGATGTACGATGTGTCCCACCAAGAATCCTCCGCGGGGTAGGATAGGGTGTCGATCACCACGCCGCTGGCATCCGAGAGCGTGACCGTTTCATCGTTCCAATAATCAAGTTCAATTCCCGAACTCGCCCGGAAGATGACGATGTATTCACCTGGCTCAATGCTGGTGTTCCAAGCCAAGCGACACGGGCCAGAACCACCGTCCGTAATGTCGTCCAAAATCCAATCGGAAACATCGACCGGTTCGGCTCCGCTGTTCCAAAGCTCAACAAATTGGTCTGAGACTGAACCCGTGTCACCATCGCCGTTCCAATCGGTCCCGTTGTAATCGGCACTTGAGGCAGAGACCAAAATTTCGCTGATGCGAACATCGCTTGCACCACGGGCTGAGGCGTGGTCAATTGGGTGAAGGTCGTGGTCAAGCGCGGGGGATACCGTTACGCTGAAGAAAACGAGGAACACCAAGACTGCCAAGGCGGGTCGCGTCACGGAGTTTCCAGCCCAATAAGGCACATAAGCACACCTCCGATGTTTTTTTTCCGTTCACATGGCTTCAAAAAGGGTAGGCTTTACCTTCCCTGTATGGCGACCGTAGAAATAACAGAACCTATGTTTGGGGAAACCATAGAAAACAATGCGTTGGTCATCCTTGATTTTTGGGCCGAATGGTGCGGACCATGCAGAGCATACGGCCCCGTTTACGAGCGAGTGTCTGAGGAGTTCCCTGATGTGGTCTTCGGAAAAATCGACACGGAGGACCAACAGGGCTTGGCCGGGATGTTTGGCATTCGTTCCATCCCAACAACGGTGGCCTTCAAGGAAGGCATCGGTGTCTTCATGCAACCAGGGGCTCTTCCAGAAGATGCCTTGCGCGATCTGATAGGAAAACTGCAAGAACTTGACATGGACGAAGTTCGAGCAGAAATGGAAGCCCAAGAGGGCCAAGAAGATGGTCCACAGGGCAAGGATGAGTGAAGCCCATCTCGCCGATTGGTTGAAAGCACCACCCCACTCAGCCAAGACCATGGACCTCAAGCCCTTGTTGGTGGTGGTGCTTTTCGCCACCAGCATGCTCGCTGGATGCTTTGGAGAAGAAGACGTCAACAAGCAGGAACCAGAGTCTGATGGGTATCCTGAACCTTGGCAGAGGGCCGACCTGGTGTACAACGACGAAGACATCTATGCCCGTGTGACGGTGAACGGCACCCACGCCATCGATGCCGTACGCTCGGTGTATGTTCCCGTCGAGACCATTACCGCCGCCGATGGCGGCGCTGGACTTACGGGTGATGCCGAAGTCCATCTGGGTCTGTGGTTGCCCGTCATCGAAGGTTGCGATTGGGAGAGTGAAGACCTTGCTTTGGAGTGTCGTGTTCCCGTGATAGCGGAAATAGGACCGTATTACAACGACGGTGATGTTGATGCACTCACACCCGCCGACCGGCTTGGAAAGATGCTGATTGAGAACTACGTTCCACACGGCTACGGTGTTGCCCAAGTATCGGTATTTGGTACAGGGGAATCCAACCATTGCATGGACCTCATGGGAACCGATGAGCAGCGGGGCATTGATGCGGCCGTGACATGGCTGGGTAGCCAAGCATGGTCAAACGGCAAAGTTGGCATCATCGGAAAATCCTATGACGGTTCAACTCCGTGGCAGGCGGCCACCTTCGGCAACCCGTACTTGGCCACCATCGTACCGATGTCTGGCCTGATTGGCGTGCACGAATTGATGTGGCGAAACGGTAGCATGGAAGCGCGAGGCATGATTATGCACAACGGCGTCTATGGGTCGTTTGGTATTGACGGCGATTCAGAAGATGCCCACACGCTGTGTGAAGGGTACATGGAAGGCTATGTGAACGGGCCTGCAGCCTATGTTTCCGGCGGTATGGTGACGTACGGTGGCAATGAGTACTGGACCGAACGTTCCTTCCTCGACCGCGTCCTGGCCAATTACAACGGCTCGGTCTACATCATTCAAGGCATGCAAGATTGGAACGTAGACCCTCACATGGCATTCCCGACCCACCAACTGGTCGAGCAGGCTGGCATTGAGATCAAAACGCTCGCAGGCCAATGGGCCCATGATTATCCAGACCGCAAATCCGGTCACAGTGGCCTGCCTTCTGGCGAAGGCGCCGAAGCCTATCCGTACACCCTTCGCTGGGATTGGGCCGATGAGATGTTGTATTGGTTTGACTGGTACCTCAAGGGTGAGGGCCGGCAGCCGACGCTTGGTGTTGAGATGCAAGACAACCGAGGGGGGTGGCGATTTGAAACGACCTACCCTCCTCTTGACACCACCTATGTGGAGGTCAACGGTGAAGACCTGAACCCAACCGGTGCCTCCATCGGTGGGAGCAGCGGCTCCATCACGATGACCTACGGGCCGTTTGACAATGACACCTACATCATCGGCATGCCGACCTTCCACATACCCGTCACCCCACATACCACAAATGGTGCACATGGTTTCCTGACCATGGAGGACGCAAACGGCATGCATCTGGGCCATGCTGTCATGGATTTCCGTTTCCATGCAGGCGGTCGAGACGGTCAAGAAGCCTTGGCTCCGTTCCTCACAGTGACCGGTAAAATGGAGTTCCTACCCATGGATGTTTTCCTTGAGGCAGGGGAATCCATCGTCATCACGATGACCCAAACTGGCTATGATTATGTTCCATCGCCGGCCAGTGTGGGAAGTTATTCTATCGACTGGTCGCAAGCCGTATTGACGCTCCCCATCGTAGAGCGTACATGCGACGACATGTTCCAAGCCCCGATGCACGCGTATGGTGAGGAAGCCCAGCGGGTGTGTTGAGGCGCTCAGTCGCCCAAACCCTCGTCCATCGGGGAGGCTTGCCCCCGAACACCGATGGTCCACTTGAGCGTGTCAACGATGCCTTTGGCTCGTTGGAATTTCATCAAGGCACGATATTTTGCTTCCTTCGGTCCGGTAATTTTTCGCAGGGTGTACTTGGCGTGTTGGGCTTTCATCTCCGAAACGGCTTGCTCAAGAAGCGATTCAATTTCAGCCCAGGTTCGGTCGTAACTCGGTTGGGCGCCGAGTGGACGTTCCTTTGATTGGATCTTCATCGCTTCGGGCCAAAGCGTTCGCTCATCTTGATATTTGGACCATAGAAGCAATAGAATCCATGACCATGGCGGCCAATGGATGGTGGTTGAGGAATGTTGTGTTTTCCGTCTCGCCCATCGTCATCCTCTTAAGCCCTTGACAAACGATGGAGCGCATGGTCTTGACGTCAATTCCGGGCGTGAGTGAACGCATGGCAGGTAAAATGACAGCACATTTTGGTTCAGAGGACGAAGTGATGTCCACCCTGGCAGCAGGTGATGTTGGTCGCTTGGCTGAAGTCGAAGGCTTGTCTGTGAAACGAGCCCTTACCTTGGCTCGACAATACGCAGGGGGCGGTGGTGAATTTTTGGCCACCAAGGAGGCTCGCAAGTTGCACCAACAACTTCTGAGTCACCTCCAATCGTTTGCATCCTGTGCAGCGACCAAAGAACGCATGGGGCTCCTGATGCCTGTGCCTGACCCGGAGCCTCGTCGAGAACTCATACGAGCAGCGTTGACCCTTGATTCAGCATGGTTGGTCGAACAACAATCGGCTTGGCGTGGTCTCACGCGATTGAAAGAGAAGCAAGAACGGTACGAGCGGGTGGTGGTTTCGCAAGAACCTCTTGAGGAATTGAAGAAATTCTGCCGTGTGCTCCAGCCCGGTCCAAACGAGTCATGGAAGGATTACACCGTGTTCAAAACCGTCACGTGGTTGGGCGGGGGTGCGCCCATGGAAACACCCGATGGGTGGTTGGTGCTCGGCACATCTCCTGACCCCTCTCTCGTGCTTCCAGAGCGAACGATTGACTGGTTTTCGCACAACCGAGGGACGCTCAACATTTTGTGTGAGCTTGCCGAATCTGTTCGGTCAGGAACCTTTCCCGACAATAAGGCGCTGGAGCCATTGAAGGCCGCTATCCTTCCGCTGTTGTCGCTACCCGCAGCGTTGGATCTTCTCGGTGATGCTTCCCAAATTGACGAAGTCGCTCGGGTGAAAGACGAGTTATGGGGGACGGTCAAACAACTGGAGGTGGACGTGAACGAACAAGTGGAAACCGCCATGAACGATGCAAAACTTGCCCTTTCGGGTGCAGAATTGTTGGAAGCCTTGGCTGATGGAACAGCCTTTCAACGAAAATTACGAGATGCCACGGGCCATGTGATTCAAGAGGCCATGCAACAGGCGAGGGAAGCACTGGCTGCCTTTTTGGAACCGGCATCGTTGCGGTGCCCCGTTGATATTTTCACATCATCCTGGCCGGCAAAGATAGACCGGCAAACCGTTGATGGCATCGATGCCGCCTTGGAATCAAAATTGAAGGCCGAAACCACCGACCATCTCGTTTCCATGGCCAAAACCCTCGGCCCACTGCAATCGGCATGTGAGGTGGCCGTGGCGCGTCTGATTGAAACTGACCAGTGGTTGTCCATAGCCCGTTGGTCAAAAGCCGATGATTGCGTGATGCCAGAACTCGTTCGGCACGGTATTTGGTTGGAGGGTGGGCGCCATGTCCTGTTGGGTGTTGAACCCGATGCCGTCACCTATGGGTTAGGCGATGCTGCCTGTCGTGGAGACCAACAATCACTGGCTTTGCTGACAGGGGCAAACTCGGGTGGGAAAACCACTTTGCTTGAGTGCCTGGCCTACGCGAGCATTCTTGCTCACATGGGCCTGCCCGTTCCAGCACAAAACGCACGGATTGGAAAAGTCGAGGCCCTCCATATCTTGGCGAAAGCCGGTGGAACGCAGAGTGCTGGGGCTCTTGAGCAAACCTTGGTTGAGTTGGCCTCAGTGGTCAGTGACCCCACCCCGAAGTTGATTCTTGCCGATGAATTGGAAGCTATCACCGAACCCGGGGCAGGTGCCCGCATTATCGCTGGCATGTTGCTCGCAGCCGAGGCCCAACCGGACACAACGATGATGCTCGTAACCCACCTTGCTCCTGCGATACTTGCCGCAACAGGGCGAGATGACTTGCGTGTTGACGGTATTGAAGCCAGCGGACTTGGCGAGGATTTGGAACTGCTTGTTGACCGCACTCCCAAGCGGAATCACCTCGCCCGTTCAACGCCCGAACTCATCGTCAAGCGACTGGTTGAGAAAAGCAACGGACATGCAAAGGCGTTGTTTGCTGACATCCTTGAGATGTTTGCAACATCGGATTGATGCTCAAACCGGCAGTTCCAACTCCACCGCAAACAAGGGGTCAGGGTCGGTTGAATCGTGGTAGGCCACCACCACGCCACCATCGTTGAGCAGGCCGAGGGAGGCAAAGTCAAACCGAATATCGTTGCCCGCTCCAGAGGTTGAGTCAAGGTCGCCCAAACCGATGTAGGTGAGGGTATCGGGTGACATGTCCTCGGAATAGCCTCTGACATGGTACACCGTGTCAACATCCGGTCCTTCGCTAGACTGATAGCGTACATTCAGCACGAAGAGGTCCAATTCTCCGTTGCCTTGGAACTCCCATTCTTCAATCGAAGCAGCCGAGCCACCGAGGTCGTAGGTGTAATTGGACCAAGTTAACGCTCCATCGGTGGAGAGGTAGTGCGTGAATGTGGTGCCACTGTTGGCCACACAGTGAAGGCTTCCAGCACGGTCAATTTGACAGTATTCGGATGGGAATTGCACGCTTAACTCGTTCCACGACAAGGTCGTGTCCATGTAGGCTGCGTTTCCGTTGTTGTAATAGGCAGGGAAAATCAAACCTCCCGATGGAAGTGGGAAGGCTCGCATCTCTTTGTGTGGCTTGTTGACGTCCCAATAGGCGGGCAGGTCTGCATCGGTGAAGTTGAGGTCCAGTTCAATCGCTGGGTCGCCGCCACCTCGGCCGGGGAATTGGAACGGATAGTAATTCAAGCCATCAACGCTGATTTGACCACCAGCATTTTGCGTTTGGTGCCAGAAATTAGAGACGACAATACTGGCCCAATCGCCGCTTCCGAGTGAAGAGGAAATGGGACCGACGACTTCCACTTGCCATGAACGGTCGTAGAAGGGTTCCGTAATCCGATTGTAACACCATTTCCATTCATCCTCAGATTCGTCGTAGAGAATGGCGTAGAACTTGTCAAGTTTCAAGTCGGCACCCGGATAGGGGAACCACGACATCGAAATGATGTCGCCGTTGGTTGCCTGAACGATACTGCCCTCTCCCAATCCTTCCTGTCCGGGATTGGTCGGGACGAAAGTTCGGCATTGTGTGTCAGGGAGCAGGCCTGGGACATAGGTGTCCCAGATGTGTCCACGATCATCGGAAAAGACAGGATACTCGCCACCGATATTGAGGATTTGCCCTTCAATGGATGTCGCCAAGTAGTGCTCACAGCAATTTCCGCCGTAGCTTGCATCAAAGACCGCCCACGTGGTGTTCGTGGTTTGGTTGGTGCGCAGGTCAACGGTCACGAACATGCGCTCCTCTTCATGACCTGCGGCGTCGATGCGGTCGTAGGTCAACCAAATGGGCACACGTTCCTCTTCTTCTATGGTGCCGCTCCCATCCCCAAAGCAGCCGGCAAGCAGCATGGACAGGGCCATGGCCACACCGAGCATGGAGCGTCCCATGGTTTGGCGTCGGTGCGGCGTGATTTGAAGCCGTCGCTCTCTGTTCAATCCTTGCTCATTCGCTTGGGTTGCCTTTCCTAAGGCTGCTGGAAAGCACATGGCGTAATCCACGGGCGGTGAAGGAACCCATCCACGTCAGGGCTTCACCGTCGATCATGTGAAGGGTTGGAGGTGAACCACCAGCATCAAGAATCATCTGGACCAACTGTTGTCCTTCTTTCATTGAAAACTCATGAGGTTCGCTTGAAAGAAAGAGGTCGGTGACGCCGTGGTTGATGAGTTGCAGCGGTGTGAGGATGGGGTATCCCGTCCCCTCGGGTTCAATGAGCGGCACGGTATAGCCCATGCAGGCGATCATGCCCCCCGCATAGGTGGCGGCGTTGGCACCCATCAATGGGTCGTGCCAGATAAGCGGCAGGCCCACGCGACCGTTTGGCTCGGGTAGGTTGGCCGTCAGCGTCTCGATTTCTTTGGCCAGTATCTCTGCTTCTTTGTGACGTCCAACCGCCTCACCTAATTGACGAAGCATCGCTGGTACATCACGCGGATGGGTGACATGACAAACAAAGGTCTGGTAGCCTTGTTCAAGACACCAATCGTATACGGCTTTGGGATTTTCATCACGGTCCATGACGACCACATCGGGTTGAGCGGCGGCAATTTTGGAAAGGGTTGGTGTTTTTGTTCCACCCACAACGGGGACTTTGGCCACCTCTTCAGCAGGATGAATGCACCAAGGTGTACGGCCGACCACCGACGTGGCGTCCAAACCCAAGTCAAACAGCGTGAGGGTGAGGCTTGGTACCAACGAAACGATGCGCACACCATCGCCTCACTTCACCGTGAAATGCACCACGGTTCCATCGACTTCAAAGCGTTCAGCTCCCTCTGACGGTTGTTCGCCTGCAGCATGGAAGATGCAACCGGCCGCACGTGTTTCCGTCGCCACCCATGCTTCATCATCGGGGTGAATCTCGGGGGCATGCTCCAACCAAATTTCGAGGTCAATGGTCGCATCGATGTCGAGGTCGAGGGTTTTGCGTTGAGCTTGTACTCGGCGTGTGATATCTCTGGCCATGCCTTTTGAGAGCAAGGCAGGTGTGTCGTTCATGTCAAGCACCAGACTGACCTGAAGCGTTTGGTCGCCGGTCGCAACCTCAACGGTTTGGGCAGCAAAGCCCTCGCGTTCCACACGTTTGACCTCAACATCGCCTTCTTCAACGAGAACGCCCAACACTTCAGCACCACCGTTCATGATGTCATCCAGCATGGCTTGAGGGTCTTGCGCCGTGCGAATAGCATTGGCGATGTCGTTGACCTGAGCTCGGGCTTTGGGAGCGAGGGCTCGGAAATTCGGTGCCAACTCAAGTTGCTGGAACCGGTCAAGGTCGCTTTCAACCTCAATGATTTCAACATTCAATTCCTCAGCAAGCAGGTCGTGGAAGGCCGCAAGTTCTGGTCCTGCCACAATCCAACCCTGAGCACACGGCAAGCGCTGGCGACGATTCGCATCAATCCGAATCCGCCGGCCCGCTTCAGCCAATTCACGAACGAGGTTCATGGTGGCTTCCAACTCAAGGTCTTGGGGTGGCAGGGTTGCCGTTGCTTTGGCGGCTGCTTCATCCCATGCATCGGAGGTGGCGCCTTCAAGCGAGCCTGGAACACCTGCTGGCCAAGGTGCAATGTGAACGGATTGACCGGTGAGGTTTCTGTGGATTTCGTCCACCATGAACGGTGAAACGGGGGCGACCAACCGACAGACGGTGGTGAGGACCTCGTGCAGCGTGTGCTGGCATGCACGCTTGTCATGGCTGTCGGCTTCGTCCCAAAGTCGGCGCCGGCTTCTGCGAACATACCAGTTGGAAACGTCGTTGACCATGAAGTCTTCAAGGTCTCGGCACGCTTTGTGGAACTGCCAGTCGACGAAATTTTGGTGGTATTCTTGAGCGACGGTGCTCAGCCGTGAGAGGATCCATCGGTCAAGTTCTGAACGCTGGTCAACGGGCACTTCATGACCATCGGGGTCAAAGCCGTCCAAGGCGGCGTAATCGGCGTGGAATTTGTGGACATTCCACATCGTCAGGAACATCTTCGCATAGGTTTCTCTCACCCCATTCGGGTCAAACTTGAGGGGGTTCCATGGAGCACCGGCGGTGACCATGTACCAACGGGTAGCATCAGCCCCCTCGCGGTTAAAGTGGTCCCAAGGGTCCACGATATTCCCGCGTGATTTGGACATCTTCTTCCCTTCTGCATCCAGAATCAGTCCGAGCGAAAGGCAACGTTTGTAGCACATTTCGTCAAACACCGTGGCAGAGACAGCCAACAAGGTGTAGAACCAGCCTCGGGTTTGGTCCACGCCTTCGCAGATGTAGTCCACAGGGAAGGAACCGTTGAACACCGCTTCGTTTTCAAATGGATAATGCCATTGCGCGAAGGAAGCGCAACCCGAGTCAAACCAGCAGTCCATGACAAACGGCTCACGTTTCATCGGTAAACCCGAGTCGGAAAGCAGCGTGAATCCGTCAACCACTGGACGGTGCAAATCAACATCATCAGGGCACTCGGGATTCTCAAAACCAGCGGCCACGGCTTTGGCGACTTCATCTTGGAGTTCCTTGATGGAGCCGACACACTTCATCTCACCGCTTTCACTGCGCCAAACGGGCAGCGGCGTTCCCCAGTAGCGTTCTCTGGAGATGGCCCAATCCTTGACGTTGCGCAACCATTCTCCGAAGCGCCCTTCACCGACCCAATCGGGGGCCCATTCCACTTGTGCGTTGAATTTCAGAAGGTTGTCTTTGACCGCTGTCATGCGAACAAACCAGGAGTCCATGGCGTAGTACAGCAACGGATGGTCGGTACGCCAGCAGTGGGGGTAATCGTGCGCATAGGCCTTCTCTCGATAGAGCAGGCCACTTTCTGGACCTTTGCCGTTGGTTCCGTGAGGTGAACACAACAAACCGATGATGGTTTCATCACACTCCTTGACATACCGTCCATCAAGGTCGGGATGGGTGCCAGAGACAAAAGCCCCGTCCATGCCTACGGTGTGGTGGGCTGGCAGGCCTGTTTCCATCCCGAGGTTGTAATCGTCTTCACCGTACATGACGGCGGTGTGGACCACACCGGTACCGTCGGTTGTGGTGACCCAATCAGCGGCAAGAACGGTCCACGCTGTGGTGGAGTCGCCTCTTGGAACCGCATCTGGAAAGAGGGGTTCGTAAGCACGACCAACCAAAGCTGAGCCGGGGAATTCTTCTACGATCTCAACATGGTGCCGCAACACCTCTTTCATGAGGTCCTTGGCAAGAATCACCTCTTCGCCAACATCCGCTCCACCGGCACCAACCCAACCATCGCCTGCGGTATCCTTGATGCGACAGCGGGCATAGGTGACCTCGGGGCCAACCGCCAAACCTACATTGCCGGGGAGGGTCCATGGGGTTGTGGTCCACGCTAGAATAGAAGCATCATCATCGGTGAGTTTGAATTTCACATACACCGAGGGCTCCTCGACTTCTTTGTAGCCCAAGGCCACTTCGTGACTTGAATATGAGGTTCCCGTCTGTGGGCAATACGGCAGGACTTTGTGACCTCGGTAGAGCAGGCCCTTGTCGAACATTTGCTTCAAGGCCCACCATGCCGATTCGACGTAATTGTTGTCCAGCGTGACGTAGGGGTTGTCCAAATCAACCCAATACGCCATGCGTTCGGTCATCTCACGCCAAGCAGCTTCATAGGTCCACACCGATTCACGGCACGCCTGATTGAACTCGGCCATGCCAAACGCTTCAATCGCTTCGTTGCTCATCAAGTCCAATCGCTTCTGAACTTCAATTTCAACCGGCAATCCGTGGGTGTCCCAGCCGCCTTTGCGCTCAACAAGGAAGCCTTCCATGGCTTTCCAGCGGCAGACCAGATCTTTGTAGGTCCGTGCGACCACATGGTGGATGCCGGGTTTTCCGTTGGCCGTGGGTGGGCCTTCAAGGAAGATGAAGGGGGCACCGTTGCGGCGAACATCGATGGAGGCCTGGAAGGTTTGTTCTTCGCTCCAACGCTTCAGCAACTCGGTTTCCAACTGAACCGCGTTCAGTTCTCCAGCTGCTCTTGGCTGAGCCATGCTCTGTCCACCAAGGGCTCGGTTTTGAATATCACTCCAAAAGTTGTTCATTTTTGCCCGACCTCCTTGTTTTGGTAGGTTACAAAACGAGGTGCTGAAGGGTGAACACTTCCATGGGTGCAATCGGATGAAGGCGTATGCTTCAAGTCCTTCAAGGTCCACGAAGGGTCATGGCGGGTAGGCGTGGCCATGGACAGGCTCTGCTGCTTGTGATGTTGTTGGTCTTGAGCAGCGGCTTGAGTGCCTTGGTTTTCAACATCGCCACGCCTGAACAATTGGCCGAAGAAATGACGCCAATGAACATCGGTGATGGTGGGCAAATGGATTTGACGCTCACCAGAACGCCCAACAACAATTTGAAGTTGGATTTGCCCAATGCTGAACCATTGGTCGATGCAGAGTTGTTGTTTACGCCAAAAATTCTGCCAACACAATCAGGCTTTGTTTGGGACGATGCGGCAGATTGGAACCATGCAGACGCCATCAAGAACGGCTCGAGTGTTTCAGGGGGAGCCCTCACAGGCTCTTCTGCAGGTGTGCTTTGGAATTTCAATTCCAACAATCAGGGTTGGACCTTCTCGGGTTATGCCGCTCGCGTTACCTCTCCGACCTGTGGCATGAACGGGAGCAGCGGTGGCTCGCTCAGAACCTACGCAGGTTCAGCCTACGCTACTTCGCCGGTGGTGAACCTTGCAGGCGGCGTCAACATCCCCTTCCACGCATGGGTGCATGAGGGTCGCTCTGGTTGCGGTGAAACGCCAGATTCAGGTGAAAATCTGTATTTCCAATACAAGACCAGCACCGGTAGTTGGGCGGCCCTCCAATCCTTCACAGGAGGTGGTTCGCAAACCACCAACTACCAGATGATGATGACCCTCCCTTCCGCTGCCGTCCACGCCAACTCTCAATTCCGAATTTACCAAAATTCCGGCAGTGGAACATGTTGCGATTATTGGTTCGTGGATGATGTTCACATCGCCACGCCGCCGGAGTCCAACTGGACCAGCCCAAGCCTCGGGCACAAAAGCGGGAGCAGTCAGTTGTTGGCCGATGACACCTATGCCCCACTTTATCTTGAGGCCAATATCCCATCAGGAGCCTACCTAAACTGGTCCATCCTGAACACGGCCGGTGAGGTCATCCCGGGCATGCAAGGCTCCAACGACTTCGTTATCCCCCTCAACCTCTTGGACCATGAGACGGTTGACCAGTTCCGTCTTCACCTCGAACTTTCGGGAAGTTCCAACGGCATGCCGATGGTGTATTCCATTGCTGGTGATGGTTCGTCAAGGGAATCGTTCAGAACCGAGCCCACTGAACGTGGCTGGGAACTCAACGGCTCAACGTATGCTCTGCCCGTTGGCGTGAGCGGGAATGCGACAGCCACCTTGACTTCCCCTTGGATGTTGGCCAACGCCCCCGTTTACGATGCCAAACTCACTGGGACGGTCAGCAATGCACAAGTGCAGGTTCGTTACCATCCAGACCATGCTTGGACAAATGTGACCATGCCCTACACGCCGATTGTCAACCAGGATATTGTCGGCATGCAAGTACGGGTGGTCGCCCTTCCACCAGCGGATGGCAATATGGCGAATTTCACGACATGGTCTGCTTCGTCCTTCGCGTTGGACCTCTTCGGTGGACAACATCCTGCCCGTCCTTCGCTCGATTTCAGCCTTGATGAGCGCTACGAATGGGGTGGAGGCGACGCACGTGTGGGTACGTGGGGCTGGCAAGACCGCTTCGTCAACGCCGAAGAACGGATGGAATTGACCTTGACTGGTGGTTCACCCAGCGTTGCCAAGTTCTGGGTGCCCAAAGACGACCTCAGTTCCTTTGGCTTTTCTTTCATGGCCGAAAGCGGTTCCGTGCAGCATGTTTCGCTCTATGTGCAAAACGACTTCATCGCCAACCGCAGCACCAGCGGTTCGGTAGGGTTGTTCCATCTCACACCCGAAGAGCATGAGGTGTTTGTTGCAGCCTTGGCCAATGTCGGAGCGTCGGTTGACGTACTTGACACCGCCTTTACGGAGGCTCGCATCGAAGTCACGGGCACCGGCGTCGCCGTCTTGAGCGGTCTTCGCGCCACTTACAACGCTTCACATCACCTCGTTGCTGATGCCACTTCAGCCTTTGTCATGGGCGTCAATGAGGCCAGAACAACCATTCCAAATGTGGGCGGCATGCAAGCCGTGCCGTTACCGTTTGTTGCGGAAGAACGGGGTGGTCTCACCGTGGAGGTCTTGAGCCTCCAGACCTCAAGCAATGTCATTGTGAAAAGCGGAGCGATGCTCAACGCAGACCCCGTATTAACCCCGAGTCAACGCTGGCAGACCATCTCCACCGAGTATCAAATCACGGGTGGGACAGCGTCACACTACCGTCTTGATGTCTTCAGTAAGACCCATCAAGCCACATGGTTGTTCCCTGCAGCAGGTGGTGCACCAGCAGGGTTGGGCGAGTCTGACCTCGTTGAACTCCATCCTACGGATGCTATCACCATCAGTGAAGACGGTATGAATGTCGTGACCAACATCACCTTCCGCCTGCGTCCGATGTGGGACGATGAAATGCAATTAACCGCTACTTCCAGAGCCGTCATGCAAAACGGCGTCATTTCCATTCCATTCTCCCACACATGGGGAACTTCACTTACCCAGGGATACGAGAACGACATTGAACTGAAAGCGACCATCTTTTCTGACGATGGTCTCGCGATGCCTGAAAGTCGGCAGTATCTCCGCGGTGGCGAATCGATGAATATCTCGGTGAGGGTTGGGTTTGAAGACATCGTGTCACCTGATGCATTTGTTGACGGCGATGGTCTGCTCACATTGTATCGTAATGGCGTTCAAATCAGAAACACAACCACGCTGGATGGCGCCTATTGGAACTTCACCGAAACCATTCCTTTCACTTATGGTGACGTGACCTGGACGGTGCAACTGCAAACGCTCAACGGTTCTTCTGTGGTTGACCCTGCCGAGTATTCTCGGACCTTTACGGTCGATTCGGTGAAACCGAAAGTCATTGAGACCTCAATGTACACCTATGACCACCGCACGCCAAGCCCTACGCAGGTGATGCAAATCACCATCATGGACCAACCAGTCCTCCCAAGCAACGTTCGAGCCATGGTGTGGAAAGAGTGGATCGATGACGACAACCTCAACGGTTGGCCCGATGCGGGCGAATATTCGGCCGTTACCATGCTGTTGCCGAGCGATTTGACGGCGCTGACGGGCGTCTACACCTTGATGATCGACGACACGGCTGGAAGCCTTGGTCAAAAGGTCGCCGTGTACCTGGATGGAACCGACCCGTCGGGTTACGCCATTCAAGATGGCGGCAGTGCCGAAGAAGGCGACCAGTTGTTCATGTACCAGTTGGCGGTGGATGGAGAGCCAACCCTTGACCCCGATGCGTTTGGTTGGGTTGGCGGTCGCCAATCTTGGATTCATCCCGGTCAGCCGTACGAGTTGAACGCCAAAATCACCGAGCCCAACGGGGGTTCAGATTTGTCCACCGTTGAAGTGTTGCTCGCCAGCAACCAAGGCAGCGACAGCATGAGCATCCTCTGGGCCTTTGAAACGGGCAATTGCACCACGACTTCCATCCACGTCATCATCGAGTCTTGCACCATGTTGGGCGCCAACGGACTGGCGGGTCCGTTTGAGAAAGACATGGTCTTGAACATTCAACTCCGATTTGGATGGAACACACCTGATTTGGGCGATAACCGTCGTGAACCTGCGATCTTGGTAGTTGACCGTGCAGGTCAAGAGGAAATGCGCAACTTCCCCGAACACCGATGGCGTTTCTCCGCTGGGCTCGCCGTGCCGGAGGAAACAGTGAATTTGCATCTAACCCGCGGGTCATTCCTTGGTGATGGGGCACGGGTGACACCGTTGACGCCGATGGAAATCTCAGGCGGGTTGGTCTTTAGCGAAACATCAACGGTGCCGGGCTTCGACTGTCAAGTGAACGTCCTCTTTGCAGGTCAAACCTACACGCCAATTGCCGTGGACGGTGTTTGGTCCGTCCCAATCCAAGCGCCGGTCAGTTCAGGCTCCCTTCCTTTGACGTGGGAAGTCGGCTGTCTTGAAGGGCAGGGCGTTGACCTCACAGACAAGGAAACCTCTGTCAAATGGATTGTTGTGGACGGTACCGGTCCAGAACCGATTGAAGTTCTCTCGCCTCGTCCCACGGCCATTCTTGACGGTGAGAACCACGAAGTGAGGGTCGTCCTGAAGGAATTGGGTGGCTTGGACCTCCAGTCACTTGAACTGGTGTGGTTGGTTGAAGATTATGACACCGGAGATATCATTCGTTCGGGTCGAGAACCGTTGAATTTGGAGGGCGGAGACCTTGATGGCTTGCGCTTGGAAGTCTTCTCAGACATGAACTTGAGTGAAATCACCGATGACATGCTGATCGACCGATTGGTCGTCAAGATTGCCATCGAAGGGCGCGACCTCGCTGGAAACGATGTGACCGGTCTGGGTGGCGATACGGTCAACCCTTACATCGCGACATGGAACATGGAATGGCTTCAGCCCAAGTTCCAACTTGCGCCGGCTTCCATGACCTATTCCCGCTTGCTGATGGAGGTGGGCGACACAACCTCTATCCAGCTTGAAGTTGAGAATGCGGGCACATTGGCTGGAAGCATCGAAGTGTTGTTTGAGGCCGTGAACCTGGACGGTGAGCGAACCTTGGTGCACCGCACTTCGGTGACGGCTGAAGCCGGTACAATGGGACTGGTTTCGGTTGATTGGAAACCGTTGGAACCCGGTGTTCAATGGGTGGAAGCCACATTGGCGAACGGACAAAGTTCCAGTGGTCCGACCTTGGATGTTCGCGTTGCAGAAGAACCCAGTTTCTCCCAGAAGGTGTTTGGCGATGTGAACCCGATATTAGGGAGCATCACAGCCCTTTTGTTGCTCTCCGTGGTCATCACCTTATTGGCTTGGATGAAGCGCATGACGGTGAATCAAGGTTCAAAGATTGACTATGATTGGGACGAGTATTCCTCAGAATTGGATGACGATGATGACGATGATGACGATGACCTGTCTCCTGTCGCCGCTGCCTCAGCGACTGTTGCATCTGCTACCTCCAGCGATGCCGCAACCGCCAATGATGAGGAAACGGACTGGGTGATGGGGTCTGATGGGTATTGGTGGTATCACGACAAAGCCACAAATGAATGGTGGTACAAAGACGCGAACGGCGACATTGTGAAACATCCTTGAGGCCGTTCGGAGTGAGATGAGATGAGCACGGTCGCCCTCTTGCAGATGGACCCGACCGTTGGAGATGTGGTGCTCAATGCCCAGCGATTGAGTTCTCTGTCAGAGCTTGCCTCCAAGTTTGGGGCCGATGTCGGTATCTCGACCGAACTTGCAGTGTGTGGCTATCCTCCGCGGGATTTGTTGCTCGAGCATGATTTTGTTCAGCGCTCCATGCAAGCGGCCTTGTCAGTGAACAGCACGATACCTCTGCTGGTGGGTACACCGTTACCCGCTGATGAACCTCGGTCGCTGCCGACCAACGGGGTGGTTCGTAGCGGTCCAGAGTTTACCACCGTTCGCGACAACCACCACGCCCGTATTGTCGCTGAAAAGCAACTGCTCCCGACCTACGATGTGTTTGACGAAGCCAGGTACTTTGCTGCCAAAAACCGTTCAGGGCTGGCTCGTTCCGTGGGCGGCCTCAATTTGGGTGTCACGGTGTGTGAAGATGCTTGGCAGTCCGCTGGCCTTACGCCTTCTTCGTATGCACAGGACCCTATCGAACACATCGCAGAATGGTGTCGTCAGGGCGTTGAAATCAACGCTACGGTCAACCTTTCCGCCTCACCTTTCCACAGCGATAAGTTCACCACGAGACTCTCGGTTGCTCGACATGCGGCGGGTGTCTTGGGTCATCCGTTTTTGCTCGCGAACCAAGTTGGTGGAAACGACGATCTTCTGTTTGATGGGCGAAGTTTGGTGGCTTGGCCCGATGGTCGTGCCGTCATCGCCCCATCCTGGCAGGAAGGGGTGTTGTTGGTTGATTTGGAAGGGCCTGAGGGCTGCCGATGGCTGCCCAGTGATGCAGACGACGCCCTGTCCATCGGTGAAAGCGAGATGGTGGTGCTGAGTGCCGAAGAAACGGGCCATGAGCTGGTGGACCGGCTGGACGAGTTGACCGACGCCGTCGTCACCGGCTTAGCCGATTACTGCCGTAAATCCGCCATTTCATCCATTGTCTTAGGGTTGTCCGGAGGCATTGATTCTGCGGTTGCAGCGTGCGTTGCCGCCGCCGCTTTAGGGCCCGAGAACGTGACAGGCATCGCCATGCCGAGCCGGCATTCCTCGCAGCATTCCATCGACGATGCTGCGCACACCGCCAACGCCCTCGGTCTGCAACATGCGGTTCACCCAATCGACGATATGCACACCAGCGTTGAAGCAACCGTCGGCGAAGTGTTGGCTACAGGACATCCTGTGGCCGCTGAAAATTTGCAAGCCCGTTTGCGCGCCATTGTGGTCATGGGTTACGCCAATGCCCGCTCCAGCATGGCCATTTCAACCGGGAACAAATCCGAAATTGCCCAAGGCTATTGCACCCTGTACGGCGACATGGCGGGTGGGTATGCTCCACTTGGCGATGTGTACAAGATGGATGTTTACGCCATGGCTGAACGTTTCAACGAGCGAGCCATGGCCGCAGGGCGCTCTCCACCGGTTTCCGCTTCGACCATGACCAAACCGCCTTCGGCTGAACTGGCCCCCGACCAGAAAGATGAGGACACCCTGCCGCCCTACGAGGTCTTGGATGCTGTGCTCCAAGCCCACATCGAGGGCGGTTTGAACGCTGATGAGATGGTGGCAGCCGGCTTTGATGAAGCGCTGGTCATGGATGTCTTGACCCGACTGGAACGCAACGAACACAAACGATGGCAGATGGCACCGGCACCTCGAGTATCGCCTCGTGCCTTTGGCCAAGGCTGGCGTCGTCCGTTGGCCTCAAAGCACGATTGGCGTGGTGCCGCGTGATGGCGGTGTCCTCAAAAGTCAGTGTCCGTACGTGCACCTGTGGCCGCCTCAATCGTCAACATTGCCGGCTATCGGTTCGTGGATTTGGACGACCGAGATGCCTTGCAAGGCGTATTGCGCAGTGTGTGCCATGATTTGGGCTTGAAAGGAACCATCCTGCTCGCACCGGAAGGCATCAATTTCTTTCTTGCCGGACCGCAGGCCTCCATCGATGGCTTTGTCGCCCATTTGAACCAAGACGAACGTTTTCAGGACATTCCGTTGAAGGTGTCCTACTCCGATTACCAACCGTTTAACCGCATGAATGTCCGCAAAAAGCAGGAGATTATTTCGGTAGGATTGGACCACATTCGGCCAGCCGATTTCACCGGAACAGAACTTGAACCCGAGGCGTTCAAAGCCATGCTTGACCGTGGTGAATTGGTACACGTGCTCGATACGCGCAACGATTACGAGTTACGTCTTGGTACGTTTGAGAACGCTATCGACCTCGAAATCCGCACGTTCAGGGCTTTTCCTGAAGCCATCCAGTCGCTACCTGATTCAATGAAGGACGAGCCCATCGTCATGTTTTGCACCGGTGGCATCCGCTGTGAAAAAGCGAGCGCCATTATGCTGGAAGCGGGATTTACCAACGTCAAGCAACTCAAAGGCGGTGTTCTTGGGTACTTCGAACAGGTGGGGGGCGCCTACTGGAACGGGGATTGTTTCGTGTTTGACCAGCGTGTGGCGCTGAATCCTTCCCTGAAGGAAACCGAGGCGGTCGTTTGCTTTGCATGCCGACAGCCGCTTTCGGTAGAAGAACAAGCATCAAGCGAATATGTGATTGGTGAATCGTGCCCGTATTGCTTTGGTCAAGACGATGTGGTCCCCCTCAGCGGTCAATGACAATCCAATCTGCGGAGAGAACGCCGTGGCTCCAGCGATGCCACTCGTGCCCGGCCGTTCCATCGTTGGCGATGAAGTAGACTTGCGTGGAGCCGAGCACGATGTTGCCGTAATACAGGGCTTGCGATGAGTTGCTTGCACCCTGCCAGGGATTCATGGCCAACCGAATGGCTTCGCCTTCCACCACCCACAGGCTGACGCCAACGGGTGTTCCTTCGACTTGACCATCGCTGATGACCACCCATCCATCACCGACGGCCATCAATCCGCGAATGTCGGACGACAGGACGCCCGGTGTGAGGTCGTGCAACACTCGGCTGCCTTGTGGCGTACCGTCGGTGATGCATACCTCGGTACCTCGGCTGGGCGTGATGCAGTCAAACAGCAACCGTTCACCGGTATTCGCAACACCAACCTGTGCACCTGGCGCCAACAATTCAGCGCTGAGTTGCAAGGTGATGCCGTTGGCGAGGTTGGTCGTCCACAAGCGGGGTTCGTTTGACGAGACAACGGCGTCGTAGACCAGGTTGTTCCCAATGCGGTGCAGGCCCATGCCTTCGCCCAACTGCGTATCGCCCGTAGCGGGAGCGATGGAGGTCAGCCAGAGGGAGGTGCCGTTGCTGTTGAGGCGGAGAAGTTGCTTGGCCGTTCCGCGTTGAGCCACGGCCACGATGTCCTCGTCAACGCTGAGAGCGTTGCTGAGTTGGGTGGAGCCTGAAGGGCTGACCTGCCAGGAAACAAGGCTTCCATCGTTGGACAAACGGTAGGGCTCCACATCACCGCCGGTGTCGGCTGCCGTGAACCAGAGGGCGTGCTCATCCCCGTACATCCACGAAGCTCCGGGTTGGCTGAGTGATGCGAGCATCGTTTGCGCCGAACTTCGCTGCGTTTCGTTCCAAGCTGGATGCTGGTGCCAGTCCCGAAGGTCACTGCCGTTGGTCCACAGCCATGCTCCGGTGGGGGAGGTGAAGAGCCATCCACCATTCCAAGAGACTGGCGTCTGGAGTTCGACCGTGCCCAACATCTGCGTCCCCGTTTGGGTGCCGTCACTGACCCATAATTGCCGACCGTTGGCGCCATCATCGGCATCAAACAGAACGAGGTCGCGCTGGTCCAAAGAGATGAAACCGAGGTCCCTTCCGGGCAATGCATCCCCGTTTGGGTGCAGGTCGACCACGAGGGAGGTGGCGTTGTTGGAGGCATCGTAGCGGTGGAGTTCGCACCCGTTCACACCATCGTTGGCGGCGAAGAGGAAGGCCCCGCTGGGCTCCATCCAGACGGCGGCTTCGCACCCGTTTGTGACTGAGTCAGCCATTCCTTGTACAACATCAGTGATGCGTTCAGAGCGCAGGGGGGTGAAGCAGAAATTGAGGGATTCTTGGACTTCGTCCTCTTCCATCAGTCCGTTGTTGGCCATCCCCTCACCGGCCCCATCGTCAACGCCGAAACGAACCAAAAAGCCGTCCAAGCAGAGGTAGGTCGGTGCAGGTACTTTGTCGACGAGGGCGGAGAAGCCGGCAGAGCCGTCCATGCCGAACCTGCCGTCAAGGCCGTCGTTGCCCACGGCACCGTTGCAAACGGCGGACGTGGAGGTCACCTCCGTTTCGTTCAGGGCGCCATCTCCGTCAAGGTCCATGCCGCTGAAGATGAGGGTCCCGCCGTTGGGGCACGTGGTATGGCCCAACGGAAGGGCTTCGCTTTCAATGATCTGCGCAAGGGCATCCACTCCGTTGGTCCCTGGTTGGCCTTGAGGTCCGGACAAGCCCTGAGGGCCGTTGCAAAGCACCGTGGTGGATTGGGTTTCTTCGGCATCGAGGACCGAATTGGCGTTCAAGTCCAGTCCCGCAAGCAGACGGACGCCACCTTGGTTGCAAGGAGGGAGTGGAGCGAACGGTTCGCTTTCCACCAGCAACACCGCCTCGTCGGGCTGTTCTGCAGGCAGTTGGCCGATGAGCGCGTGGTTGTAGAGGGCCAAGGTCATGGCGACGATGATGGCGACGACTTGCAGCACCATCATCAAGCGACCACGGGGTTTGGCTCGTGCGGATTCGGCCGAGGGTTGTTCTCTCTCCTCCTCGGTGAGGTGGAGGGTTTCCGAAGGTTGTGCCCTGTTGACTGGCATGACCGGTATGAACTCCCTCAACGCTCCTAAAAGTAGCGCCGGTCATTATCCCTCTTTGCGTGGATGCCGAGGGGTGGATTGATGAAGTTTCAACCGCTGGAAAGGCCATGGACACACCCGAACGGTTGCTTGGTCAACTGAACGGAGTGGAGGGCAAGACCCGTCAAAAAGCGGCGAGGTTGGTCTTGGATATGGCAGAAACCACCCACGCCGAAGGGTATGTCGAGGTGGTGAACGCCCATGTGTCGGGGGTCTCAGTCATCACCGGTGGCCATGGCTTGCGACGCTTTTTGCGCGACCTTTCCGAAGACGGCGACGGGCGCGTGGCCGTGAACACGACGCTCAACTCGGCGGGATGTGACCGAGAAAAGATGGAAGAGATGGGGATTGAATGGCCCGATTTCTTGAAACAACAATTTGAGATTATCGAGGCCTACGAACGCTTGGGCATTGAAGCCACGTTATCGTGCACCCCTTACGACCGAGGTATTGAAGCAGATGCTGGCTTGGCATCGTGGGCCGAATCCAACGCTGTTTGCTTTTCCAACACGTGGACTTCACTCATCACCAACCGTGAATCCGGCCTCTCGGCCTTGGCCACGGCTTTGACAGGATACGCACCGAAATGGGGGTTGCATCTTGAGGAACACCGTAAGCCAAATCTTCATGTCCACGTTGAATGCGAACTTCAGCACCTTGCCGACTGGTCGGTGCTTGGCGATTGGATTGGGAAGCAGGTTCGCCCCGATTGGAACATGCCGTTTGGCCCCATGCCTTACATCACCGGCTTGCCTTCTTGGATTTCTTTTGCCTCAAAAAAAGCCCTGACGGCCGCTGCCGCAAATTATGGTTGCCCAATGCTTTGGGTGGAAGGTCACACGGCACCCCCTCCGCTCCCAAGAGATGCCAACGACATCGTTCAGGCTCCCGAAGGAGGGTGGGAAGGTGAATTGACCTTCACGGCGGCCGACCTTGCACAACGTTACGAGGCCTTGGCCCCGAAGGGTGCCGTGGATTTGGTGGTCATCGGTTGTCCGCAAGCCAGTCTTGAGGAATTGCGTGTGACAGCCGCCGCCGTTCGTGGGCACATGGAAATGGGGGTGAAGATTCCCGACCAACGGCTTTGGGTCTTCACCAGCGGAGAAAATTACGAGTTGGCGGCCGCCGATGGAACGCTGACCTTGCTTGAAGAGGCGGGGGCGTTGGTGCTCAAGGACACCTGCCCCGAGGTAACGCCGTACAACCGTGAGAAATACAATCACTTGCTGACCAATTCACTGAAGGCCGAACATTACCTCACCAGCGGCTTGAACCGACTCCCAACCAGCGTGATGCCGATTGAGGATTGCGTCGCGCACGCCATTGACCCAACTTTGATTCAGGGAGATGTGCCGGTGCTGGCCCCTAAAGCCCAACCGCAGCACGCCACGGCCAAAACCCAGCAAAGTGGTGAGGCTGAACTCACAGGACAAGGGTTGCGCTCGCAACCGACTTACGAGGTTGTCGGCAAAGCCTTGGTGACCGATGTACCCATCACCTATCTCGGCTATGTGAACCGCGACACTGGTGTGATCGAGGAAGCGGGTCATCCCCTTGACGGTGAGGCCATCGAGAACACCGTGCTCATCTATCCCAAAGGTTCGGGCTCAACCGTTGCACCCTACGTGTTGATGGGGTTGATGTACGAAGGAAAAGGGCCGCGTGCTATCGTGAATCGCGATGTGTGCCCGTTGACCTTGCCGGCTTGTTCGCTGTTGGGCTTGCCGTACGCGCATGGTTTTGATGAGGACCCTTGCATGGCGGTCAACTCTGGCGATACCGTCGCCTTGGTGCGAACCGAGCAGGGCGTCTGCCTTCGGGTGCTGGAGCGTGTTCACGCATGAGCAAGCGGGTGCTGGTCACCGGTGGCGCGGGTTTCATTGGCGTGGCCTTGGTAAGACGCTTGTTGGAGGAAGGTCACCGTGTGGTGGTGTTGGACAACCTGTTTCGTGGCCGGCTTGAACATCTTCAACCACTGATGGATGAAGGTCTCGTGTTTATGCAAGGCGATGTGACGAACCATGACGACCTTCAACGAGCGTACGATGCCTTGGGTGGCATTGACCTGGTGCACCATTTGGCGGCCATCAACGGCACCAAATGGTTCCACGAAGCTGCAACGATGGTCATCGATGTCAACATCAACGGGACCTTGTCTGCGCTTCAATGTGCAAAGGCTTGGGGGGCGCGCTTCGTGTTTGCCTCCTCACCCGAAGCGTTTGGAGACGAGTCCACCATGCCCCTGTTCGAGCACCATTACGCCGTGTTTCCGCCGGCCAGTGAGCATCAACGCTTCTCCTATGGAGCCAGCAAGTACCTCGGTGAACTTGCCGTTCATCATGCGGTGCGTGAAGGGTTGGATGCACGAATTGTTCGCCCGTTCAATGCCTATGGCGAGCATTTGGCGGGCGATGCCTACGGCCAAGTCGTGGCGATGATGATGCATGCCGTGCTGAATCAGCACCCCATCACCGTCCACGGTGAAGGGCAGCAGACACGTAGTTTCACGCACATCGATGATATTGTTGAGGGATTCTACCAAGCGGGTGAGTTGGACCAAGGCGTGGACGGCTCTGCTCTCGCCGGTGCTTCATTCAACCTCAGTTCTGCTCAGGAGACCTCCGTGCTGGAGTTGGCGCAGGCCGTGAATGCAACGGTTGGCTCACTGGCTGTGGACCTTGAGCTGGGTGGAGGTTATCACGGAGATTCCGCACGGCGGGTGGCCGATTGCAGTGGCTCACGACAACAACTCGGGTGGACGTGCAAGGTGTCGTTGAACGATGGATTGGCTCGTATGTGGGCCAGCCTTCATCCTTGACCGTAGTGCTTCTCAACGCGACGCGTCCAACCTTCAGGCGCAGGTGTCATGTCGTCTCGGCCGTGCTGACACAACACATTCAATCCGGTTGCTGGAGCGGTGGAACCGCTGAACCATACAGCCTCAACTTTCAGCACGGCGAGTACGGCGACGGCATCCGGTAAGGTGTGTTCCTGGACAAATGTGGCTTCAATGGCGGCGACGGCTTCGTTGAGGAGCAAGGGTTGGCCTTCCACGGTTTCGATGTCCAAGAGTCGGCCTTCGTCTTCGCCTGCAGGCAACGGGGTAGCGGTCTCATCGACGATGGCAGCACCCCTTGGCGTGGCCGGCATCATGTTCAGCACGATGGAGCCGGTGCTGCGAAGGTTCGCCAACGTATCACGTGGCCGTCCGTCCTTGTGAATGGAAAACGATGCAGTAAGGTAAGGAGGGGCCGTTGACACGTGCATGACCGAGGACAACGGAGCGAGGTTGCGACGCCCTTGGTCGTCGTGGGTCCCTGCAACCACAACGGGGCGAGGTGTGAGCACGTTGTTGAGCCAAATACTGCGTTCAAGATGCTCCATGTCGGCCATGGACATGCGGTGCAGTGATGTCGAGGAACCGTCCCCATTCTCGGTAAACCAGCGGTCGAGTGTGCCGTTGGCGATTTCTTCCAAGGCATGGTCGTTGAACTCAATGTACGATTCCCATTTGGGAATGTCTTCCAACTCGCCTCGTTCGCGCTTACGCTCAATCGAGGCCAAGGCGTAGGTGTTGCATTTCTTGAGAAAGGCAGCCACTGCAGTTCGTTCTTCGGTCAGGCTTCTTCCTCCCTTCGTGCCTCGTATGCTGCTCTGCTCATCAAATAACGCGCTGGATTGCCTGCCCAAACCTCACCTTCAGGGAGGTCTTTCGTGAGCACCGAACCCGCTGCGAGCACGCTGTTGCGTCCAACGGTACAGCCGGGGACGATGGTGGCATGGCCGCCTATCACTGCCCCTTCTTCAACCACGACGGGTTTCCATTTTGCGCGGTCGTTGGAGGGCGGGAACTTATCGTTCAGCAAGACAGCCGATGGTCCGATGAACACATCGTCACCCAACACACAGGTGTCAGCGATGTAGGCGGAGCCTTGGATTTTGCAACGGGCGCCCACCACCACATGTTGTCCGATGTGGGCCAAGGCTCCGACCGAAGTGTTCGCCCCGATGCTGGCGCCCTTGCCGATGTGACAGGGCCACCACGCAACGGCACCATCGCCGAGGTCCAGACGTTGTCCAGACAACGGGAGGTCAGGCATGGCTTCACCTCATTCGCTCAACCCAAGCTCACGCATCAACATGGAGACATGACCCTTGGCCTTGACATTGTAGCGGCACCACGAGAGCGAGCCATCGGGTTGGATCACAAATGTTGAGCGTGCGCAGCCCATATACTCCTTGCCGTAATTCATCTTCATGCGCCACGTGCCGTAGGCGTTGTGCAGGGTAAGGTCTTCGTCCATCAAGAGGGGGAAGTTGAGTTGTTGCTTTTCCACGAAGCGTTGGTGCGACTTCTCCGAGTCCTTTGACACACCGAAGACCACAAAGTCACCTTGGTTGAGCCGAGCCAGGTTGTCTCGGAAGTCGCAGGCTTGTGTGGTGCACCCCGGTGTGGCGTCCTTGGGGTAAAAGTAGAGAATGACCGAGGTGCCGTTGGACAAATACTCAGCGAGGGCGTGGCGTACGCCGTTTTGGTCGGTTGCCGTGAAGTCAGGTGCGGGGGAGCCAGGTTCAAGGGTCACAGGTTTGCTCATGGAACAGGGATTTGGGGCCGTCCACTAAAGAGATTGCCTGCTTTTTTGATACAAAGTGGTTGAAATATGTATGTTGGTGAAGCGCAGTTATTCGTTTATGCATAGTGAATAAAAAATCAATCAAAACGGGTCATTTCATGAATGTGAACCGATTCTTTGAATAACCGGCAGGGCCCAGTAGGAGCCATGGTCGGCGTTCGCATGTCTCGTAGGGCGCGCCGTCATTTCAAGAAGATTCAACGGGCTGATAGCAAATATACATTGCAGGAGATCGCCAGTTCCATCCAAACGGATGTTGACAAACGCCTCTTGAGTTATGATGAGGCGTTGAACTTGGGCAACCTCATTCAAAACCGTGCTGACCAAGTCCCAGGGGACTCCATTGTTTACGCCATTTCCGACCGAGATGCATACCGACGGACGTTGGAACTTTACTTGCGAGATGCCCTCTTGACGCGTACCGAACAACTCTTGCTGTGGGAGGAACGTCGCCGCTTAGGCATCAGCGATACCGAGCATGAAGCCCTGCTCAGTCAATTGCTTGCGCAGTGGAAGCGGCAAGGCAAGACGGTCACCATCGACCGTTTCGAAAAACCATCGGGAGGTGCCGACCCTGTCTAAGCGTGTTCTTCCCATCGTGCTGGTCACCCTGTTGCTTGTGACCAGTCTCTCGCCGCTGGCTTCGTCAACTTCCGGCCGTTCGACCCCCGACTTTGTCGTGACGTCCTTCACCTTGGACGATGCAGGCTCCATGGTGCTTGGCGGTGGGATTGAAGCCGAAGATGCAACCCACATCGTTCGTATCCAAGTTCAAAACATCGGCCTGGCCGCAGGGCAGGCCACGCTGTATCTTTTGCTTCAGGGAACTTCGTCGTCAGGCGATGTGGTGCTTGAATGGACGGACCTCGGTGTAATCAGCGCCGGGGCATCAAGCTCAGTTACCGTCTTTTCGTGGGCTGCAACCATCGGCAACAACCAGATTTTGAAGGCTCGCGTCTCCAGCCCAACCGATGTGAACACCAACAACAACGAAGAGCAAATCGTCCTCAATGTTAGCCGTTACCAAGATTCCAGTGTTCCCATTGTGAACATTCCTCAACCAAGCGGAAGCGGGTCGAGTGTGGTTTGGTCTCAAACCATACACGATTTTTCTATCGGGGTTCGTAACGACGGCGTCAAGAACCATTCCGCCATGTTTTGGTTGAATTTCACGCAAGTTGGTACTGGTGCTACGTTCCAAGTCGCTTCGAGCGTGGAACCGGTGGTTCGCCCCGGTTCGCTGTACAACGGAGGGGCCCTCCCTGAAACAGTCTCAATGACCTTTGATGCTACCGCACGAACCGGCGAGTGGGATGTGGTCGGCACAATGTTTGCCCAAGGCGTGGACTGGACCAAAGATGTGGCGTTCCTCAATCAGCGAGTTGTCTTTTCCAACTATGATTTCTCTCTCACAACAGCCCACGACCGAAGCGTTGAGCCCGGTCAAACCACGACCTTGACCTTCATCATCAAGAATACGGGAGTGGTCGCTGACGATTATCTCGTCAGTGCCGCCAATGTCAGCGCTTGGGTCACGAGCATGACGCCATCAAGCCAAACAGCGACCATCTCTCCCAATGTGACCTCATCGGTCTTCATTCAAGTGAGGGTTCCTTCAGATGCGCTACGAACAGATTCTGAAATCGTCACGTTGACGGTCCAGTCAAACGGCGGTACCTTTGTCAAGATCGCCTCAACGACCGTCCTCGCCAGTGAACTTTACGAGGGACACGTCCAGATGGATGCTGCCTCAAAGAGTCTGACGCCCGGACAAAGCTCCACCCTGCAGGTGAAGGTTGAAAATACGGGGAACGCACCCAGCACCTTTGTACTCAACGGGGGCATCTCCACCAACCCCGTCAACTGGGACCTTGAACTCTCAAGCCAAAGCACAGGCATCCTTCAACCTGGTGAATCGGTCAACATTTCGTTGTCTGTTACGCCTCCTGTCATCAAGAATCCCCTGGTGGCGGCTGAATACAACCGAGCTGGCGACGCTATGTCTGTTTGGGTTCAAGCCGCCTCGGTCAACGGTGGTGTGCCTCATCTGAATGCGACGCCCGTATCCATCCTTCCCGTGATTGTTGTTGACCCCGGTCTGCCGACCGATACCATCGACATGACAGTTGAACAAGTGAAGGCTGCCCGTCAAGGTATGGGCTTGGAGGAGATTCTCGATTTGGATGTTGAAGTACGCCACAACCTTGTCAGCGACCTCTCCGAAACCGTGAATGCCACACTCACGTTGGATACTCCGGTGTTCACATCGGATTCCTCGGGTGGATTTGATGAAGCCGACAGGTGGGCGATTGGATTGACTCCCTCGCTCTTCACTGGAATGAACCTTGGTGATTCAGCCAATGCAGTCCTCACCATCCAGGGGCCAGACGATGATTATCCCGCAGCAGGTTCGCTGTCGGTCTCTGTGACAGCTACGCCAACCCTTGGGAGTGTCCATCTCGGCTCTGGTGTCATCCCCTCTGCGGTGACCCAATCGCTTCGCATCAACATCCCGCCCGTTCTGGGTGCTGTGGGCCACAATGGAACGGTTCTCGATGCCATGGTCGGCGAAGAGACATCGTTTGACATTTCGCTGGCCAACACCGGCAACAATATGACCTCCTACCGATTGATCATGACCGACTCTTTGCCCGAAGGTTGGGTGGCCTCATTCTCGTCCAGCAGTTTGATGCCTTCAACAACGCTGACTTCGGTTCCTGCCGATGTTGCAGACTATCCTTCCAACGCCACCGACCACATCAAGACCTTCCCGTTGGTCATCACCACCGACCCAATGGCGCCTGCGAACAGCGTGGAATCCTTGCACATTGAAGTTCAAGAGATGAGTTCAGGCATCTACATCACTGGATTTGATGTTCCGATTCGTGTTGGTGAAAAAGTCAACGCCACTCTCAACCCTACGAGTCAAGAAGTCAATCTTAGCATTGGAGAAACCATCACCACCAGCGTGGTTGTGAGCAACATCGGTAACACGCCGGCCACCTTCAGTGTGTGGTTGGACACGTCGCAAGCGGGCGAGGTTAATTTTGTGCTCGAGTCTCCAAGCGTCATCGCCATCGGCGCCGGTTACGAATCAACCGTCAGGGTACGCTTGAGTCCAACCGATGACGCCCTTGCGGCCACGGATTACAAAGCAACCCTGTGGATTTCCAACGCAGACTCTGGATTGAACCTCTCAGCGGACATTCACGCCAATATCAGCGAAGAACACGGTATTGCGGTGGATACACTGGATGAAATTGGTGTTATACCCGGCGAAGATCAAACCATTGATTTCAACATCACCAACAACGGCAACCTCATTGAAAACATCATCATTGAGACGAATGTCACTGGGGGTTGGGACGTGAGTCCATCAACCCAATCGTTCACGCTCTTGGTCGGTGAGACCCAAGGCGGAAGTTTGCTGGTGGAAGTACCGGCATTGGGCGGAGAAAACAACATGCTCAACGGCGCTACCTACCCCGTTACCATGCGTGTGTTGAACGCCACAACACAAGAAGAACTCAAGGTGCACCGGTTCAACCTCATCGTTGCTCCCATTTTCATCGTCGAGGTAGAGGAGTGGCCGTCGGTGATGTATTACCACCGAGGTTATGACCGAACATGGGATGTCACCATTACCAACATTGGCAACAAGGACGTGGATGTCAACGTGACCTACACCCTGCTTCAGGGAGGACTCACCCTGCCAAGCAACGATTGGGAAGTGTCCAATTCTGCCCCATCAACGCTGAATCTCAAGGTCAACGTCGCCACATCCTTTACCTTCACCGTTAGGGCTGTTGCCCCTCAACCTGCCCTCACACTTGCCGCCAACCTCATCGTGTCCCTTGACCCGATTGATGAGAACGTCCAGGGCAGCGCAGAATATTACACCGACCTTCGGATGGACCGGTTTTATGAAAACGGTGATACGGCCGTCAATCCGACCGGGTCAACGGTGTACACCATCGATTATTCTCACATCCCAACGGGCCCAGAGAGCGCTGTTGCTTACGAACTCGAATTGTGTGGAGCAGAACGCCTGCTCGATGTTGAAGAATTGGAACAGAATGCTTCTCTGTACGAATGGTCCTTCGCCATCCGCATCGACAACACAGATTATCCTCTTGATTTGACTCAATCCTGTGGCTCCACCTCGTTGGGTGAGGCGTCTCGGCTCACCCTACCAAGTCGCCAGCCTTGGGTGACGACGGAACCTATTCAACTCGTTGTTGACGCCCCAACATCGCCCAACATTCTTGCAGGTGATGGCTGGGATTTGACCTTCCGCTTGTACCATCCCGATGAGAACAACGGCTACCAAAATTACGACCAAGAGACCTTCACCTACAAACTCGCCGTGTTTGCCGACCCTGCGATTGTATCCCAAGGACCTGCGGACCCAGACGCCTTCTTTGAGGGACAGGATACCACATACAGCGTCGAGGTGCAGAACCTCGGAACAGCCCAAGCCCTCGGTGTCTCCGCCCAGTTGAACTGCTATGGTGATGTTGAACTCTTGAGTCAACCTGAAATGCGTCCATTGTTGGCTTCCCAAGACACCCACATCTTCACTTGGGATGTACGTCCAGCCACCATCAACTGGTGGGATGTCAGCAAAGAAATCCAATGCGATGCATCCCTCTCGTTCCTCTATGTGGGTGATGGGAACAACGAGGAGAACGATGTATCCCGTACCGTCACCAACGATGGTCAATCGGTTGAATTGGGGAAGGAAACCGTACGTTCGTGGTCCCCCGACCTCTCCGTGGCCTTCGTGGCTTGTGTGGTGGCCTTCTTGCTATCGTTCATTTTCGTCCGTCTTTCCACCCAGTCTGAAAAATGGCAACTCGGTGGTGTCTATGCTGGCGTGTTGGCGTTTGGCTTCGCCTTCCATCTGTTCCACATCGCCTACTGGGGTCCTGCCGTGTTGGCGTTGTGCGCCCTTTGGATTTGGCGTATGACATGGAAATCCAGTGAAGAATTCCGTCTCATTCACGAAGATTACCAACGTGCGCGCAAAGGCGTATCGACGGTCTACTCCGACCACTTTGTTGCGTTAACCGATAGCCGTCGCCAACTCACCATCATCCTCTCTATACCTGTCTTGGGCATGTTGGCCATTGTCCTTGGCCTGCCTCCTCAACTGACCGTTGACCAGAACAACCTGGTTGTTTTGGCCGCCTATTTCTTCCTCATCATGCTCGGCGTGTGGTACTTGCTCAAGCGGTCGGACAAGTTGTACGGTAACCTGTACGGGCGTATGACAGATGCAGAAGTCAAGTCTATTCGGTTGGAACGTGACTTGAACGATCCCGCCCGTCTTTTGAACGACCTTGCCGATGAGGGATTGGATTTCACATCGATTCTTCGGGATGCCACTCCCGTCGTTGCAGGTGCAGGCTCTGGGTCGATTTCCACTGGCGCAGAGGGCGAAAAACAACCCGTAGCTGACGATGCTTTCAGTTCTACAACGGAGGTGGACGACGATGCCTGATGACACCTTTGTCATGGATGTACCCTCCGAAATGCTCGCTCAAGACCGAGCAGAGCGTGAGCGCGGCATTCTTGAAGCATCGCAAACGCTTGAACGCATAGCTCGCCAAGCAGCACGGCGAGAGAACCCTTCACTGGCAGAGACTGAAATGGACTTGGCCGAGGCCAAAGTTTACCTCGGCATTCATCAACTCTCCAAGGCAAAGAAAACCATCAAGCGAGCAGAACGAACCTTGGATGAACTTGAAGAGGATGTGTTGACCTTACGCCGGAGCATCGCCATGCTCCACCGCTTGTTGGTCCACAAGCACATTTCACTTGAGGAAGCCGAGCGAATTTTGTACAAACTCCGTGAATCCACAGCCGCAGCAGAAATGGGCGATATTCGTGCTGCTACGGCTGAAGTTGAGGATTTGCTGGAAGACATGATTGGTGGCAACACCTCGACGCTCAACCCCTTCCTCTTCCGTCACTTCTGGATGGGCGTCGACACTCGCTGGCCTGCCGGAGGCGAATCAGGTGTGTTGTTGGTTCGTATCATCAACGACGGCCCCATTCCCATGCCGATGCTTCGGTTGAAACCACCTGTCCCCGAAGGATGGACGGCAACACCGGCGAATGTAGACTTGCCAATCATCGCACCTGGTGGAAACATTCCCATTCGATTTGACATCCAACCAAATTTCCGATTGAGCTCAGAAGATGTCCCGCTGACACGGAAATTGTCCGTTGCAACCGCTTACGAAATGCGCTCAGGGGAAATCACGGTCACGATGCGGGTGCAGAACCGTTCCATGGAACCGCTTAACGAGGTGTTACTGACGCCTTGGATTCCTGCTGGATTCGCAGCAGAAGAGGTACCCTTCATTCGCACGCTTGCTCCCGACGAGGTGGCTATTATTCGTATGCCACTTCGTATCAACC
>JAYPCE010000012.1:0-46951 GCA_038124565.1 Candidatus Poseidonia sp. | reverse complement strand
TCAAAAATCGCCATGGCTTCATCCACCGTAGCGCCTTCACAGATAATCGCATGACACGCAGCCGTCATACGGACCGCTTCCTCAGTTCCCTTTTGGTGAATGTTCCGACCTGTGGCGGCGCCACGGCATCCTGAGATGTTCACCTGGTCGTGAAGGCGTTGCAAGAAGTCTCGCGGTGGGAGAGAGCCGCCGCCCGAGCAGATGATACCGGTTCGACCAGCGGCCTCAACAGCAATGCGGAAGGATTCGGCTTGCGTCATGCCCTCCCATGCTCTTGGGTAATTCACCTTCGCAAAGTCGGCCCCAAGACATCCGGCCACACCCGCAGCCCCAGCGATGAGTTGGGGGTCTTTTTCGTCGGTAACAGCTTGGCCTCGTGGATACATCCACACCACGGAAATCATGCCTTGTTCGTGGGCTTGGCGAATGAACTGTGCGGCCTCCGTCAGCATTTCGTGTTCGTACTCGCTCCCGATGTAGACGGTGTAGCCAATGCCGACCACGTTGATGCCGTTGTGAACCAGCGACATCACATCGTCCATGTCCCAGAGAGCCTGAGAGACAGGGTCGCGTTGGGACGTCTTCACCATGTGGGATTTGGAATTGAGTTTAACCAGATAAGGCAAATCTGGATAGTCGCGAGCGTAGAGCGAAATCAAGCCAAGTTGACCAGCCAACACACCAAGGGTTCCTGCTTGGTGGGTATGCGCTCCAATTTCAAACAAATGAGCCGGGTCGTTTGAAGTCAATGGGATGGACTTGCCCCCGTCGTAAAAGTCATCGTTGAGGTGCTCAATTTTTTGGTCGCATGCGAACAAATTCATCGAGCCGGTTCCAGCAGTTGCTGCTCGCATGTTATCCAAGTATGTCTCAATGAGTTCGTCAGGAACATCGGCAGGGACATGAATCTCGCTCATGCAATGACACTCCTAAAGGCTCACTGACCCGTGAAATTGGCCACGCGCTTCTCAACATAAGCTGCAATACCTTCTTTGGCGTCGCTGCTGTTGAAAAGCGCTGCTTGCAACTCCCGCTCGAGCGCCAAGTGGTACTCAAAGGGAATCTCAGGCCCAGTTTGACAAGAACGCTTGATGTTGCCCACGGCCTTAACGGCCTTGTTTGGCAGGGTGAATTGGCTGCACCAATCGAGAATGTCCCGCCGGAAGTCGTCGGCGTCACCTTCCCAAATGTGGTTGATGAGGTTGCAGGCGTGTGCGTCCTCAAAGGACATCAACTCACCCGTGACCATCATTTCAAGGGCCTTTGCCTTTCCAATCAGGCGGGTCAAACGGGCGGTACCACCGGTACCTGCGAGCACACCGAGGTTAATTTCTGGCAGGCCAACCTTCCCGGAGTTCTTGCGAGCAATCCGAATATCGGCCGCCATAGCGATCTCCAATCCACCGCCAACAGCGTGACCGTTGATGGCGCAAACAACCAACTTGGGGGTTTGCTCAAGGCGGGAAAGCGTTTCATTCGCGTGCAGGCAGAAGTTGTACTTGAAGCCGGGCGTCACGCTGTTGAGCATTTGGATGGAAGCCCCTGCGGAGAAGAAGGACGCTCCGTTGCCGGTTAGGACGATGCAGGTCACGTCGTCGTCAAAACGAGCACGAACAATGGCCTCGTCGATGTCTCGCATCATGCCGTGGGTATAGGTATTGGGCGAGCGGTCGTTCGGTCCATCAAGAGGGGCACCTGCGGAATCAGAAGTCAATTCAATCACAGCGATGCCGTTTTCGGTCACACCGTAATTCACCAAACGGTTTGGCATCGGTTCAAGGTTTAATCCGTAGAGGTCGCTCATACCTTCACCCACAGGGGCTAGTATTATGAAGAAATCGCTAGCGATTCTTGCGACATACCATCGCTTTCCTTATCGTTGCTGAAGGAAACATGACCCCCTCCTCGCCGAATAGCGTCCCATTGTTCTCCAATCTTTACCGCAGCAGGCGATGGTTCCCAATGGTCGCGCTTCAGCGCAGGACGGAAGGGCATACGTCGCACGCCCCTTCCCATGGCTTTGGGGTCGTTTTTGAGCATAAAGGGGCTGACGAGGCGGTAGAGTAAGCCCTTTGCGAGGGTCGGTTTGAACAACTTCGAAATCCAGATCAAGCCGTCGCCTCGTTTGTTTTGGTCCTTCATCCACGCCTTGCACATGCGCTTAAACATGCGGTCTCCGACCCGATTCATCAACCAACGATTCGCTACACTCGTGCGGACATAGGGCATGAGATAACGGCGAATATCCCGTTCATAATCTCCGTCTCCTAAGATATCCTTGGCGGCCAACACGCCAGACCATACCGCCATGCGCATACCAAAACCCCACATGAAGTCCTGAAGTCCTCCTGATTCCCCGACGTAATATCGACCGTCCTGCTTGTAGTGGCGGTTAATGGTAAAATCGCCTTTTCCACCGACACGTTTGATGGGTTGGCGATTCAAGTTCGGATAGTGAGCTTCATACCATGCGATGGTCTCGTTGAGGAAGCGTTCACTCTTGCGTTGCTTTCGCCACAAACAGGTACAAATCAAGCCAACACCATCGATGATGATGAGGTAAGAATACGAGCCAGGAGCCAATTTATCGTTGAGTTGAAAGCCAATGTGATTGGGGTGGTCGGTTTTGAAAATCTCACCGTAAGCCACGGCTGAGGTGCCTTTCGGCCCGCAGGCTATGATGGTGCAATCTTCTTCTTTGACGCGCGATTTGTAGTGAAGATGAACACCGGCTTCCTCGGCTTGACGACGAAATCCTTGGTCGATGGTGTGAGAAGATGTTCCTCGTTCAACAATCCTGTAGGCGACACCGGGTGTTTTCGCTTGAGTAATTTCATCATCAGGGTGAATGAGGTCAACCGTATCAAACGCCGTCGTTTTGAACGATGTAGCGTCCAAGCCCCACGAGGCGAGTTGGTCCATAAAATCCTCCGAGATACTCCAGTTTTCAAGCGCCTGAAAATCCCCGTCAAATCGTGCTCCTGAGTCCTCGCGAATATCGTGGACATGGACCTCTCTGCCCGCTTTTGCAAGAACGATAGCCGAGGCCAAACCAGACAACCCTGCACCCATGATGTGGATGGGTTGGTCAGGATTTCTTGGCGCGGCCATGCTACGCCATGGAGGCGTGAGGTTTGAATGATGTGTTCCAGTCGTGCAAGCATGGCGGGGGTGGTTTATGTTGAGGAAGCACCCGTGCGCCTTGACCCAGATGCATTGCGAAGCCACCTGAACACAGAGGGGTGCGGCGCCGTGGTGAGTTTTGTTGGTATTACTCGGGGAACAGAGGGCGACGCCGATGTGATCAGATTGGAGTTTGATGCTTGGCAGGACAGGCTCCAGCCCGTTCTCCACGACCTCGCACAACAAGCCATTGATACCTTTGGTGTCGGCGCCGTCGCCATGGCCCATCGGACTGGTCATGTCGGCCCACAGGAGCCCATTGTTGCGATTCATGTTGCCAGCCCACACAGGAAAGAAGCCTTTGTCGCCTGCGAATGGCTGATTGATGAATTGAAAAGGCAAGCACCCATATGGAAGAAGGAAGTGACATCAGCAGGCGAGACATGGAAGGAGGGCTTAGGTTGACTGACAAATCCATTGAGGGCATCGTGGACATTGGTACAAAAGCTGTCGTGGAACGCAGGGCCACGGCAACAGGACGTTTGCATGTGCAGGCGGCGACCAAGGCCGCCATTGTTTCTGGAAAAGTGACCAAAGGCGATGTGTTGGAAGCCTCCACCATCGCAGCCATACAGGCGGTCAAAGACACGCCACGAATCATCCCGCACTGTCACCCTGTCCCGCTTGAAGGAACCCGAGTGGACTGGCATTGGGAAGGGCATGATTTGTGGTGCACGGTTGAAGTCAACGCCCACTACAAAACCGGCATTGAGATGGAAGCCATCACCGGTGTTTGTGCTGGTTTGCTGTGCGTCTTCGACATGGTCAAATCACTTGAAAAAGACGACCATGGGCAATACCCTTCTGCAACCATCTCCGATGTTCATGTCGTCAAGAAATTCAAGGGTGCTTGAACCGCTTTCTTCATGGCGCTCCCGCGAGTCCACAGGTTCATGGGCTTGACCACGGACCTTGCGCACCACTTCCTTGAAGCGGTTGACCAAGCTGCCATTGCCAGTGCTGCTTGGCGAGGAAAAGGAGACAAAAATGCCGCAGATGATGCCGCTGTCCAAGCCATGCGCCGAACCTTTGACCACGTTCCGTTCGACGGTCGAGTCGCCATTGGCGAGGGTGAACGGGATGAAGCGCCGATGCTCTACATTGGTGAGCCCCTCGGCTCGATGGTAGGCCAGAGCGGAGCGGCACAAATTGACATCGCCGTTGACCCGCTTGAATGCACCAACAACTGCGCTGACAACACGCCCAATTCCATCGCTGTTCTCGCTGCCGCGCCACGCGGCACGTTGCTCCACGCCCCGGATTGCTACATGGACAAACTCGCAGCCGGCACATTGCTTGCCGACCATGTTTCTCTTGAAGGTGGCGTGGCCTACAATGTTGAACAGGCCATGCATGTTCTTGATTGCCCCGCTGAACAGGTGCGTATTGTTGCGTTGGACCGAGAACGCCATCACGGATTGTTCAATGACATCAGAGCCTCCGGAGCCCAACTCCACTTGCTTGGCGATGGCGATGTTTCGGGAGCTATTTGGGCCGCCAAAGACGACGGCCCCTACGACATGCTGATGGGCATCGGCGCAGCCCCCGAAGGTGTTATTTCAGCCACAGCCATTCGTGGCGTTGGTGGTTTGTTTGAGGGGCGATTGGTGTTCCGATCTCCTGAGGAAGAAACTCGCGCACACGACATGGTGAACGATGACCTTACCCGTTTGTGGAAAGCATCGGATTTGTGTCAGAGTGAGGATGCTGTTTTCGCTGCCTCGGGTGTTTGTGACGGGTACCTTCCAGGCGTCATCATCGATAGCACCACCACCACCACATTCAACGAACTGATCGACGTTTCCAAAGGCAGCGTTGTGCGTTCTCAACAAACACGTCCCATCGAATAACGAGGCACCCATATGGCGCAACAACTCAGGATTGATGTTCGCCTCCCAGAAGGCCATTGGGCCGGTGACGTCACCCGTGGACATCCATCAGCCACCCTACGAATTGAGCAACATATGCCGCTGAGCCGAGGAAAAGGAACCGCACGATGCTGGAGCAGTGAGTCGCTTGAAACCACGGTTGCGAACCACAGCGGTATCGAAGAATGCACGTCGCTGAGCGATGGTCGTTTCAGCGTGACCATCTCGGCCGGTGGAGGTGGCTTTCTCCGTCCGTTGGTGGACCTTGAAGTGGTACCACGCACACCATTTGAAGTTCGGGACGGTTGGGTGGAATGGACGGTGGAGGGAAGCAGAGAACAGATGCGAAGTTTGGTGAATCGCTTCCGCTCCGACGAGATTCCCTATCGGTTGTTGTCCACCCGCAGCACCTCAGCACGTTTGTTGACGCCCCGCCAACGTGAGGTGTTTGAAATCGCTTCGAGAGAGGGTTACTGGGATGTGCCCCGACGCATCAACCTCACCGAATTGGCGGGGTTGCTCAACATAGCAAAATCCACGCTTTCAAATCAACTTCAACGCATTGAGTCGGCGGTGTTTCATGCCTTTACCGACGAGATACGGCGCCAGAGCCCCTAACATGTTCATGCGAACATGTTCGTAAAGGGTATAAGGAGGTCCCCTGCATCCTCCATCCATGGACAACCTTCCAAAGACCTGGGACGACTGGATTGCGAACTTCAACGCCTGGCAGGACAATGTAGGCTACAAGCGCGAATGGATGGGGGACTTTGACCTCTCTATCCAATTTGACTGGGAGCGTGCCGGCGATGTTATCGAGTTCGGTGACTATGCAGGCCGTCCAAAGTGGGAACGAGCGCTGCAAGTACCACACCAAAGCATGCGTGATGCCTTGGTGAGCATGATCACCGTTCAAGGGGACACGGAATTCGCTTCAGTTGAACAACAACGCCACCTCTTGGCCACGGCACCTACCGATTACGATCGCTACGCTGCAGCCCGCATCATGGCAGAGGAACAGCGTCACGGCTGGCAAATGGCGTATCTTTTGATGACCTACTTTGGTCAACAGGGTCGCCGCGAGGCCCAAAAGCTCCTCGAGCGAAACGCTCAGGATGGCGACCGATTGCTGGGTGCATTTAACCGACCCATGCCTCACTGGCTGGATTTCTTCTGCTACACGATGTTCGTGGACCGCGATGGAAAATTCCAACTCGGAATGCTCTCGACCTCGGCGTTCAAGCCCCTCGCCGCTAGCATGGGTCCAATGCTCAAGGAAGAGTCCTTCCACCTCGGCACTGGTTCAAACGGACTTCGTCGCATCATCAAAGCCGGCGTCATCCCACTCGACATGCTTCAACGCTACATCAACAAGTGGGTTTCCACCGCTCACGATTTGTTCGGTGTTGATGAATCTTCTTCGGCCCACTGGGCTTATGTTTGGGGCATCAAAGGTCGCTGGGACGAACGCTTGAAACTGGAAAACAACCACGAGGTGGACAAAGAAACCCTCAATGAAGAAGCTCGCCTTCATTACCACGAAGAGATCGTGTTGGAAGTTGAGAAACTCAACGGTTACCTCCCAGAGGGTTCAACCCCGCTTTACGTACCTCACGAGAATTTCAACCGAGAGATTGGCACATACAAGCGCCAACGCTTCACGGTTGAGGGTGAGGTCTTTACCGGTTCTGACGACGAATGGGAAACCTACGTTCACAACCATCTTCCCCGAGCGCAAGATGAAGAGGACCTGAAAGAACTCTTCAAGCAACAATGGGTTGCAGAGAAACCCATGACGGCCCGTCAAATCGCATCGGGCATCGGTGCAAGCGCTTGAGCGGAGGCGGTGAAGCGTGATCCCCGTCGCCCTCTACGGTGTCGACGCAGCGATGTGCGAACGCTTCTTTGAGGCGCTTCCCGGCTTGGTAACCGACGCTTACGAGGACCGTTCATACATTGAATCGCTGTACGCCGTGCAAGCCGACCATTCAATTGAGCACATACGAATCGCTGACTCATGGGCCAATCGGGACCCCTACGCTTGGCCAGAGGATATCGTGAATGAAGTTGAGATGGTCCTGCGCACCACGGTCTATCCCGATGTCGCCCTGCTGGAACACTTGATGACCTTGGATGGCGTTGATGCGCAACGCATCTCGGAATGGATGCATTTCTCCACCAACCTCTTTCCCATCTACTCACAAAAAGCATGTGAAACGCTTCAACGTATGGGCTTGGATACCCCATACAGGCCCGATGACATCGCCAGTTACGGCCTCTATGTGAGCAGAATTGAAGGACTCAAACTCCACGCACCGGCTGCAGGACTTCCCGAGATTGGTCTGCCCCGAACTCGGATGTTGCAATTGGGCTTGGAGCGGTTTGCATGAAACACGCAGCGGTTCACCTGAAACTGTTCTTGGTCGCCACCATTTGGGGCTTTGGCTGGCCCGCTGGACGGATTGTGGCTTTGGATACTCCGCCAATTCTCGCCTCTTGGCTGCGCTATGTTATCGCCTGCGTTTGCTTTCTTGTTTACTTGAAGATAAGCGGTAGCTTTGTTTCACCGTCTCGCCGACAGTGGAAGGGCATTCTTTTGATTGGTTTTTGTTCAACCTTCCTCTATCAGGTGTTTTTCATGCTCGGCATGGCACGAACGGCAGCGGGCGATGCTTCGTTGATGATCACGCTCAACCCGCTGTTCACCGCCATCCTCGCCAGTGTGTTTCTCAAAGAATCATTCACACGACGGCACAGCCTCGGTGTAGCGATGGGGTTTACTGGTGTGCTGGTCTTATTCCTCGCCTCACCAAACACCAACTTGGATGTGGCTGAGCGTTGGCTCGGAAACGGGTTTGTGGCCTGCTCAGCCCTCTCGTGGGCGAGTGCGACCATCTTGATGAAAAATCTCATGACCGACAACGAAGAAGAGGCAGGAATGTCGCCCCTGCACCTCACGGTGTGGTCCTCCTTGGCTGGCTTGCTGTTCCTTTCGCCTTTCCTCATCGGTGAATCCATACAACAAGGTTCGTTGCATGCCCCTTCCATGGACGCCTGGTACGGTATCGTGTTCTTGGCGGTTCTTTCCACGGTGGTTTCCTATGTTTGGTTTGCTGACGGCGTCATCAAAATTGGGGCAGGAAAAGCAGCGTTGTATGTTTACTTGATTCCGCCATTCGGAATTCTTGGGGGCTACGTATTGCTGAACGAGCAATTGGGGTGGTCGCTCTTGCTTTCCTTCTTGATGATTGCTGGTGGCGTCGCCATTGCCCAGAGCGAGAAGCATGATGAACGAGAACCCACCCTGTCCGAACATGGCCATTGAGCGTGTCGCTGTCATCGGTGCTGGAACCATGGGGGCTGGCATCGCCCAAGTTTGTGCCCAAGCCGGTTGGGATACTCGCCTGTTCGACGCCTTTCCAGATGGCCTTCAACGAGGCATGCAACGCATTGAGGCTTTTTGGGAAAAAGGCATTGCACGCGGCAAGACGACACCTGAGCAGAGGGAGGCTTGGGCCGGGCATCTCACCGCTGTCGGGGATTTAGGTCAAGCTGTGAGCGACGTTGACTTGGTCATTGAGGCTGTACCAGAACTCCCCGAACTGAAACAGTCCGTGTTTGCACAACTCGATGCGCTGGCACCTCCTCATGCGGTGCTCGGCACCAACACTTCTTCGTTGTCCATTGCCGAAATTGCGGCGGCCACAAAACGACCAGAACGTGTGATCGGCATGCATTTTTTCAATCCTGTTCCCATTATGCAACTGCTTGAATTGGTTCGCCACAACAGCACATCAGACGCCACAGTGGCTCTTGCCGAAGCAGCCGGTGCCGCAATGGGGAAAACCACCATCGTGGTCAAGGATGTCCCTGGCTTTGCGACCAGCCGGCTCGGCGTGGTGTTGGGTAACGAAGCCATTCGCATGTTAGCAGACGGTGTCGCGAGCGCCAAAGACATTGACACGGCCATGGTCCTCGGTTACAAGCACCCCATGGGTCCACTCGCACTCACAGACCTCGTCGGCCTTGATGTCCGTCGGGACATTTTACTCAATCTGCAACGTTCCTTCAACGACGATGCCTATGCACCACATCCACTGTTGGAACGGTTGGTTGAGCAAGGGCGCCTCGGGAAAAAAAGTGGCCTCGGCATTTACGATTGGAGCAGCGGTGAAGCAGAAGAAACAGATTTCGATTTGACTTGAGGTTTCAAAACGAACGAAGGTGATTCGCGACGATGCCGGCACCCGAACCAGCCCCGTGGACAAGTGGCGAGCAAGAGGTGAGGGGAATCAAAGCCAAAACACCCAATCCCAAATTCAGTGATTCAGTCAAAGTTGGGTTGACGCTTTTCCAAAAAAGCAGCCACACCTTCACGGAAGGCTTCGGTGGTTCCGGCGGCTTCGATGAGGGTGCGTTCATGATCCAAGTGTGTTGAAAAATCGTTGTCCGTCTGGACATGGAGCAAGTGTTTGGTCGCCTCTTTGGTATGTACCCCCCACGAGGACCATACCGTTGCCATTCCTTTGGCGGTTTCCAGTAATGCCTCCGGTTCAACCAGCACATCGATGGCCCCGAACTCATAGGCTTCACGCCCACTCCAAATTTCGTTGGCCATGAAGAACCGTCGTGCTCGCTGCTCACCAACCAAACGGGGCAACAGCCAGGTGGTTCCACCATCTGGTGAAAGGCCCATACCTGCGTAGGAGGCTGCCATACGGGCGTCGGCGGTTCCAACTCGGGCATCGCAGGCCAAGGCCAAGCCCAAGCCACCGCCCGCTGAAACGCCGTTCAGTGCAGCGACGACCACCGTTGACGATGTTCTCATGCGCTGCAGCAACGGGTGCAGTACGCCTGTGAGTTCTCTGATGAGTTCAGGTGCATTGTTCTCATCGACGGATTGTTGAAAGGCACGGATGTCTGCACCCGCAGAAAAGAACCGCCCTTCCCCAGTCAACACGATGGCTTTGGTGGCGCTGTCGTTCAAACCCGCATCAATGGCTTGGGCGATCTTGGGTAAGAATTCTCGTGAAAATGACTGGGTGGAGGCTTGTCCAGACATGGTAATGACGCGAAGGTGCCCTTCTTGTTCAACCGTGACGGCCATACACTCACCTCACAACTTCACATTCACGTTCTTGACTTTGGTGTAAAACCGCAGGGCGTCTTGACTTTGCTCAATCCCAATGCCCGAATGCTTCCAGCCGGTGAACGCTGTTTGTGGGAATGTGATGGGGTATTCGTTAATGGAGACCATGCCACACTCCAAATCTCGCGCCATCTTGTGGGCCCGACTCAGGTCGTTGGTCCAAACGCCATTGAGCAGACCGAACGGTGTATCGTTGGCCAACGCCAAGGCCTCCTCATCGGATGAAAATGAGGTCACGGCCAAGACTGGTCCGAAGAGTTCGTCTTGGAAAAGGAGGTGATCTCGCGTCACGCCCGTGACGACGGTGGCTTCCATGAAGGCTCCCTCACGCTCAAGTGCATGCCCCCCAAGTACTAGTTTTCCGCCTTGGTCAAGACCCGATTGGAGTTTTTCTAAAACTTCAGCCCGGTGCTGTTGATGCACCAAACTGCCCATGCGAACACCTTCATCCATACCGGGGCCGACTGGCCACTTTCCGACTTCTTCGCACACCGCTTCAACGAGTGCATCGTGAACGTCTTCGTGTACAAGCAATCGAGAACCGGCCCAGCACATTTGTCCAGCGTTCATGAAAATCCCAAAACAAATCGCTTTTGCAGCATATCGCAAATTCGCATCGGAGAACACGATATTAGCACCTTTCCCACCGAGTTCGAGCGTGACTGGTGTCAATTGTTCGCTGGCTTTCGCCATGACTGTCTTTCCAGTTGGAACGCCACCCGTCAAAACAACACCATCGACACCGGGATGGCCTGCAAGCGCATCACCAGCCAGAGCACCCGAACCGGTAATGACCTGAAGCACACCGTTTGGCAGTCCAGTTTCAGCCTCATCAATGGCCTTGGCCCAAGCCAATAAGGAGAGCGGGGTCCATGAGGCAGGTTTTGCAATCACGGTGCATCCTGCTGCAAGCGCTGGGGCGATGGAGCGGAGCGCCAATTGGAGGGGGAAATTCCATGGAACGATGTGGGCGGTGACGCCCAACGGTTGGCGTAGGGTGTAATTCAAGCGTGGGCCTGGAACGGGAATGGTCGTACCCTCGATTTTATCAGCGAGCCCCGCGAAGTATTCCAACGTCCACGCTCCGTACCGAATTTCAGACAACGCTTCACGGAAGGTTTTGCCGTTGTTGCTGGACTCAATGACCGCCAACTCCTTGGCTTTGGCATAGGTCACAGCCGCCATCTTGTTGAGGACTCGGCCCCTTTGGGCTGGGTCCATATCCTGCCATTCAGGCTGTTGGAAGGCAGCACGAGAAGCCTCAACGCATCTGTTCACATCGTCAACGGTCGCTCTTGGAACAGTAGCGAGAACCTCGCCCGTTGCAGGGTTGAGTACATCGCTGGTCTCTCCGTTTCCTGAAGCGATCCATTCGCCAGCAATCCACATCTGTTCATCGGCCATGGAACCCCCAAGTGAAAAGGCTTCAAAGGGCCATCGGTGAAGCCCTCCGGCGGAAAACCCATGGGGTTTGAAGCGGCATCCGACAGAACCCTCATGTGCTCGTGCATAATGGTACCCTGCATGACCCGAACGGTGGGGTTGGCTCAAGCCACTGCGCAAGCGCTGACCACACGTGCTCCAAGACTGCTGGTCATCGCAGGGGCGACGGGTGTTGGAAAATCAACAGCAGCCGTCGGCATTGCTCAACGTGCTGGATTCACTCGGGTCATGTCAACCGATGCCATACGAGAGATTATGCGTGCATGCGATGAAGACCACTCGGTTTCAGCACTCCATCGCTCTTCCTTCTCAACAGGGGGGAGCGGAGAGGCTGTTTTGGATTGGAATGAGACCTGTCTTGCCGTTGAATCCGGTATCATGGCCACGGTTGAGCGAGCTCGGCGCGAAGGCGTTGATTTACTCCTGGAGGGCGTCCACATCGTTCCGAGCGCACGCATCCTCAGAGCATGGGAAGATGCAGGGGGCGTTGCTCTGGGCATCGTCATGGTCGTGGAGGAGGAGAACGCCCACATGTCGATGTTGAAAGCACGTGACGCACACTCCTTCAGGCGAGCGGACCGATACCTCGCTAATTTTCGCCGCATCCGAGCGATTCAAGACGGGTTGATTGAACGATCAAAGATTGCCAATTGGACAGTGGTTGACCCTACACGCGTTGATGACGATGTTGAACGCATCTACACCTTACTCAATCGGGCCATCAACGACCATGAGGGATGATCAAACACTGAGATCGAACGAAACGTCGTAGGTCAACATGGCTTCACCATCCGACACACCAAGTTCACCACTGACCGCAATGGTGGAGGCATCCACTTGCGTCAAAACGAGTTGGGTGAGTTTAATTTCTACACCGCGCAGTTCACCGTGATGCAACAAGTCATCGTGCACTGTTTCCAACGCCAACTCGGCTGCTTCTAAGCCATCAAGACCGCCATCCATCCACATCGAAGTTCGTGCTTGTGTGAGCGGTTCAAGTTCATCCAGAACTTCCCCAGTGGTGACAATGACATCATCGGATGCAGCATCATGAGGCAGGGTAAGCCCTGCGACTTTCACTCCAAAAATAGCCATGGAAAGCAGCGACATCAACAGCACAACGCCAGTGGCCAGAAGCATTTGACCAGCCTGAGACTGGTGCAAGGCTCCGTGCTGCATCAAGCACCACCTCCTCTCGCCCAGACATCCAAGGTCACCGTCCACAGAGAGGGGCCGATGACAACGAGGCGATGAACTGCGACCGTACCGCCGGAGGGTGTTCCAACGGTTCCATGAGGCGTGGCGACTGAACTGTCTTTTGCCAACCAACAGTTCGCTTCTTTACCCGCTGCAACCGCCGACTGGAGTAATGCACAGGCTGCCTCGCGGTCATCCTCGCCAAGCAATTCTTCCAAACGGTTGTCACCAGCGATGTCAGCGTCCAATCCAAGACCATAGCGAATTGCATCTTCACCAGCCATCTCCAGCGAAGCATCCAGAGCGACCGAAGTTGAATCTGGGACATGGACGCGAATAAGGAAGGTGGCGGACATGAAGAACAACCAAAAGAGTGTCAGCATTTCCAAAATGTGGATTTGCGCCTCTTCGTCATGACGCACAGTATCAACCCCAATACAGCGGCGCAGGCACGAAGGTTCCCGAGGATGGATTGAGCCCCGGGACTTCCGTGATGCCGATCAAATCGGGTGAGAACGCCACGAGATTAAACACCAACAACGCCACGATGATCATCATCCCCGAATGCTTGAATCCAGTTGAAAACCGACCCGTCGCCATCAATCCGGCCATGGAACCGTTGCCCATGGCTTGCATGGTCACACCGTAATAGAAAATGGTCAAGAAAAACAGCGGGTCAATGTTACGAATCGTCATGTTCCCGATGGTTTGGCCTCCGCTATCGCCTCCGTCTTCACCGCCCGAGTTGCTCCCTGCAATAGCGGGAATAAACACCTTGGCCAATACGACAATCACGCCGAGGAAAACGAAGTATGAGGTCCAAATAACCGCAATGTAGGACCCAATCGCTCGTTTCCGTTCCCCTTCAAGGAACTTTAATTCACGAGAGTCGTTGGCGGCCGTCACCAGAATATCAGAAATTTTCCCGCCAGCTCTGTCAGCCTCAGCAATGAGAGCGATGGCTCGTTGGACAAGCGGTGTGCCAACACGGTCGGCAAATTGACGAATCACATCACTGAACTTGATACCCCAACTGAGTTGGTCGGACATTTTCTTGACTTCGTCATTAAGCGCGCCATATTCAGAGGTCGCCAATGTCTGAACAGCAACGGTCATCGACAACCCCCCCTTCCAATACTCAGCAAGGTCGCGAAGGAAGTCTGGGAATTTCTCTTCAACCTCGTTCTTCTTTTCCTCAACTTTCTCCCAATAATATGAGGCGGGGAAGATGAAGAAAAAGAACGTCAAGCCGAAGAAATTGAGAAAAATAGTCGGGTGGACTTTGAGCGGTCCAAGTTCAAGGGCTGGGCCAAGCCAGAGGGATTTGTTGTTCATGTTGGTTGGAATGCCATCGTAGTAGTGCACGGTCATGTCAAAGGTGACCAACGAAAGGAACTGCCCCTCAGTGGCCGTCATAAACACCAATTCGTATCGGGTGTCAGGAGGAATGGTGACCATTTCAAAACCACAATTGTCTTGGTTAGCTGTGGCGTTATTGTATTCCAAAATTTCTCCGCCAGAGGTACGAACAGCCACTGTGTAATCATAGGGCCCGGAGGCCTCAACGGTGCAATTGAGCCAGAGCGGCTGCAGAACCGTTGCACCTCCCGTTGAGGATTCAGGCACACCAGGGACGTCGAAGTTCTTCCCACGTTTCGTTACCACGGTCCATTCTTCATCTTCCCATGTAATACGGTCGGGTCGGTCTTGGAGAATGGAACAAGTTTGGTTTTGAGAATACGTGGGTTTTTGGTTGGTTTGGAAGAATTCACCCGTAGGATTTCCAACCTCATCTTGAGCCGTCGCTCCACAATACAAATTGGTGAACATTGGCTCCCCGTTGCTGGTCGGCACGAAGCCGGAGTTGGTAATCCAAAACAGACCACTTGCCAGACCGAACATGATTGAGAAGAAGAGAATGGTGTAGAGACGGGACAGCGTGGTGTCGTCCTTCGGAAGGTCAAGATTGACCACGATTTTCTCCTTCTTTCGCGCCATTTCTTCACCCCCTCACATTTCTTGTTCCTTGCTGCTGGTCCACACCAAAATCGCATAAGCGATGTGAATCATTGGGATGAATCCGAGCACAATGCCGTAGAGCATCCCTTCGCTCATTTGTGCTCCGGAGCCTGAAACCCAGAACATGATGACGAGCATGACGATCAAAAACAGAGGCATTGCGACAGCGACCACAATGTAGGATTCAGCCAACAGGGCAATCGATTCCAGGAACATTTGGAGGCGTGTACGGTTCTCACGCATGTAGTGTTCGGCACGGTTGAGGAAGTAGAGCTTCAACTGGCCGCCAGCCGTTAGGGTCCCGACCATGCCTTGGAAAAACTCGGTTAGCCAAACGGATGCAGCACGATCCACACTGAGCTTAATCGCTGAGATGAGGTCGTAGCCCAGTAAAGTGATGTCACGGTAAACCATCGCTGCGTCATCGGCAACATCTCCGTAGATGTCCTTGTTCATCGCCAAGGACCTGAAGATCTTCGCAGGTGTGGCGTTGGCAGCGGACATGGCTGCTGTGTAGGAAGCGGCGTAAGGGAGGTACTTCTCAATCATGTCTGCGCGCCGGGTCGCTTCACGGGCGGCTCCGCCTTTGTTGAACTTGAAGCCAGCATAGGGAATGATGAATCCACCCAAGGCCACGAGCAGGACTTTGAAAATGGGTGGGAAGACCTGCAGACGGTAATCCGGGCACCCGTTTCCGGGGAGGGATGGGTCCACCAAGGTTGGATTCCAATACTCCCACTCAAAGCAGGGGTTAATCGAGGCTGAATCCTGGATGCTCTCATAAAACGCAATCACGCCGATGTCCGGGATGAAGAAGATAGCCACGAATCCCCACGACATCAGGGTGATGGCAATGCTGGTCACGATGACGGTCGCAAGATAGACTTCGGGCATCATGCCCATTGAGCCTTTGACGAGGTTTGCAGAGAGTTCCTTGTCGTTGCGGGCTCGTTTTTTGACAAGACCGCCCAGCAAGCGATTGCAAATTCGCTGCCATGCAGTTAGATCCATCGCTTCACACCTCGGTCATGCTTTGGCTTCACTTGAGTCCATCAACGCGAGCCAGAATTTCGTTGGGTCGCACGTAATATTCGGTCACGATTTGCGATACTTGGTCGGCCTTGCGAATATCATTGAGCACCATCCACTCAAGGATGCGCTTACGGGTGCGCAACTCTCGGCGCATCTCCTCTTGACTGTAGTTGATTTTGACCATGATCTTCTCAAGCACATACGACTTCCCACTGAACACGAAGTCGTCGTTGGTCACGTCCCATCGGAACACTTCGTTGGTGATGACTTCCATGGAGTTGGGGTCAATGCCTACAATTTCCACGATTTGCTTGGTGCGTCGCACACGGCGGCCATTGATACGGGTCTGGATTTGAATCGAACAGGCTTCAAGGGCCGGAAGCAGAACACGTGGGATATCGATGGGTTTGTTCTCCAAACGGTGAACCAGCGAAGGCACGGAGTCGGCGTGAACCGTTGAGTAAGCACAGTGGCCGGTCGCCATGGCTTGGAACAACACATAGGCCTCTGCACCACGGATTTCACCCACAATGATGTATTCCGGACGTTCACGGAGAGCAGCTTTGAGCAACTCGAACTCTCCGATCACACCTTCGTCGCTCTCACCACCAAAACCCTGTCTCGTGAGACCAGGCACCCAGTTGGGCTGAGGAATGTTGACCTCACGGGTTGATTCAATCGAGACGATTTTCATCTGCCAGGGGATGAAGATGCACATCGCGTTGAGCGTTGTGGTCTTTCCGGACGCCGTACCACCGACGAACAACATGGGGACTTCATTTTGGAAGGCAATCCATAGATAAGCAACCATGAGCGAAGACATGGTTCGGAACGCCACGATGTCCGCAGGTGAAAACGGGTCGTCTTTGAATCGGCGAATACAGAAGGCAGAACCACGGGTAGAAATTTCGTGACCCAACTTCATCACGATACGAGAACCGTCCATCAGCGTAGCGTCAAGCAGTGGGTCGGCAACCGAAATGTGCTTGCCACACCGTTGAGCGAGTTTGATGACATAGGACTCCAATTCCTCGTCTGTTTCCCAAACGCAAGTGGTTTCCACCGACTCAAACTTTCGGTGGTAAGCAAAAATTGGAACATTGGTTCCGTCCAACGAGATATCCTCGACGTTCACATCGTTCATCAGCACGTCCATCTTGCCGTAACCAATGAGGTCGCGTCGGAGGTAGTAGAAAATCTTGGATTTTGATTTCTTGTTGATTTTCATACTGTAGGCTTTGATGACTTTGTCCATCGCCGTTCGAACATAGGAGTCTGGGTTGGAATCAATCTCTTCGATATTGGCGGTGAGAGAACGGATGAAGATGTCCATGATTTCATCGCGCTGTTCCTGTTCCTTTTTTGTGAGCGGAGGTTCAATGATTTGGTAGATGATGTTGAGGGTTGTTTTGTCACGGACGATTCGGGCAAACGCGTGAGGAGGCATGACTGGGTACTTGTCCAATTCATCGTATTGTGCTCGTTGTTGGGCTCGTTGCCGTCCTCCACCGCCACCGCCTTTTTTTCTTGCCATGGTCACCGACACCCCCGAATGCATTTTGCTACAACATCTCCCCGACTATAACACTTGGGTGAAAATCACCACCAAATCGGCTTGCTGTGCCAATCTTGGACCCCTCGGTTCGCAACGGGTTCAAGCGGTCAAAACATCGCTCAACCATTGCTCACACTTGGCATGGAAGAGCGCCAAATCACCGTCGTTTGAGAGGGTGTAGGTCGCTTGCTCAATGAGAACGTCCAAGCCCCATCCAATCTCTCGTTCGTTGCGTGCATCAAACGCTGCCCGGTCGCCGTCTTCGGAACGACCACGCCCTTGAATGCGTTGAAACCGCAATTCAGCATCAGCCACGACGGCCACAGTCTGATAGCGTTCGTTCCAACGAGCCAAAAACACACGGTCTTCAGCCGTTCCCCTCAGGCCCTCTATGAGCACCAGCGAATGGGTTTGAAGAAGTTCATCCACCTTGTCGCACAATCGAACAGCGAGCACATCTTCGCCGTATTGAGCACGCAACGCCGCAGCGACTTCACCGAACACATTTGGTGCTTCTACCAGGCCACGCTCGCGAACCTCAGCGCGAATCATGTCCCCCATTGAAACGATTGGAACGCCGGCTTGTGCAAGCACCGAGGCGAACTCGCCCTTTCCAGACCCAGGCATGCCGCATACTGCAACGACCTGAGCCATGAACGGCTGGCTACGACGCTGGCTCAAGAAGATACCTGCCCATTTGGGCTTCAGCCTTAGTTTGAGAACTCGGCACGACCCCACCGACGGTCCATCAATTTCCAAAGAACGGCCGATGCAAAAATCAACCCTATGGAGATGGCGATCATGCCCAGATAGCCTTGTTGAACCATGGTTTCGTCGTACATTTGAGCGGTCGCAGACAAACCATCCTGACTGGCTCGCTCCCACCAGTTCCCGTACAAACCGACATCGCCTTGGGTGAAGGACAACAGGAACAATCCCAACAGGGGCAGGACCGTCCCAATCCAAAACCAAACCATGATGGAGGCATCAAAGATGGCTTTATTGGGTCGCAATCCCATCAGAAAGGCCGTGAGTGCAACAATGTAAATCGAGTTGGCGAACATGACGATGATGCTGGTGGGAAGCGAAGCCCATTCACCCAAGCGCCAAGCCATCAACACGATGAAAATCAGGGAAATCCAAGAGGTGGCCAAGAAGTAAACGACCACTTTGGCTCGAATCAAATCCGGAACTTTCAGGGGTAGCCCGTTCATGAATTCAGGAGAATCAAGGATGGTTAACCACGAATAGAAATTGAAACCAAAGAACCCCAAGAAGGGGGCGTAGGAAAGCAAATTGATGGGAATGGGGGCCTCTGCAAAATCGACCAACCACGCCATGCCAAGTAAGACCAAGAGCGGTATTGCGTAGGAAACGGTCATCTTCTTGATGGCCCCTGAACGAAACAAATCCACAAATTCCTTGGCGACGATGAGACGGATGTGTCCGCGTCCAAGGAAGCCCAAACGCCTGTACATAGGACTCAACAAGTCGCCCCGCTCAACCACACTGACATCAAAGTCATCGAGGATGAGCAGCGAGGCCACGAGCCCGATGCCGATGGACAAGGCCAAGCCCAAGAGAATGGCGGCGCCGCTTTGACTTGACTGGGCCGCCAAACCCCAGAGAAGGACATCAACGGGCAGGAGGCCAACGCCAACCGCAATACCGAGTGCCACCACGGCCAACGGTCCGACCACAGTGAAGGGTCGCCCACGCAGCCATAACGAGGATGCCAGGAAGGACAAAGCAAGGCCCTGGCCTAAGGTGGTGGCCATCGCCAACCATGTCCATGGCAGGGAGGTCCACAACAACGGGGTTCGTATGCCCGCCACGCCATCCAACAAAATGCCGAGCGCCATACCCGAGATGATGGGGGTGAGGATGAGCAAGACATAGAACAACAAATCCTTCACAAAATACGTAAAATGTGCCATGGAATTTGGCAGCGGTTGAAGCGCTGGAGCGGCCAAGAGGTAATTCTTCGTCCCGGTTCGTCGAACGATGGCATCACGACCCATGAAGGCAAACGTACCCATGCCCAACGAGAACATGAACATCGGTAGATGAAGGGCAAAACGTAATTCCTGCCACGTGAACGTTTTGGACTCGATATCTGAGGTTTGAGCCGTGGAGTCGCCAACCAAGAACTGCAAGCCGATGGTGGAAATGGCCGTGACCAAGGTCAACAGGAGCGGGAACAGCACCATCTGGCGCTTTTTGGCGAATTCTACGCTTTTACGAGCCTCCTCAATGAACATCACCCGAAAGGTAGCGGAAAACGCCGACCATCCTCGCAAGGGTTCGTTCAAGGCCACACCTTGTGGACTCGTACCCAAGCCAGCAGCATCATCGATGACGTCGTCCAACCAAGGACGCGATTCGATGTACGACTCGGGCATGCTCACTCCTCCGAATCGTCCACCACACCTTCGTCACTCAGCCGCTCAACGTCTTCAATAGAGCGGCCGACCAGACGGATGAAGACATCCTCGAGCGTTTCACTTTCCGATGTTTTTAGGGCTTTCACCGTACCTGCTGCCAGCACCTTTCCGTCGTTGATGATGGCCATGCGGTTGCACATGCGCTCTGCCATTTCCAACACGTGGGAGCAAAGGAAGATGGTCCCCCCTTCTGCCACATGCTCGAGCAACCACTCCCTGCACTTCCGCTGATAAATGGGGTCTAAATTGGCAAACGGTTCATCCAAAAACAACAATTTGGGCTTGTGAATGAAGGCACTGGCCAACATCACCTTTTGGCGCTGACCTTTCGAGAGGTCTTTGCACATGGTGTCCCGTTTTTCTTGCAGGCCAAACCACTCCAACCAATGCTCAACTTTGGCGTGCATGTCATTCACGCCTCGCAGCCTTGCGACGAACTCCAGAAATTCAACCGGTGTAAGGAACGATGGCGGTGATTCGGATTCGGGCACGATGCCGATGTTGGCCTTGACTTTCTGCGGGTCGGCCACGGCATCCACGCCCAGGACCTCAATCTGTCCTTTACTGGGCCGTAATTGTCCGGTCAAGAGCTTGATGAAGGTTGATTTTCCAGCGCCGTTTGGACCAAAGACGCCAAAAAATTCGCCGGCATGAACCTCAACGTTCAACGGATGAAGGGCAATGAAATCGCCGTACTTCTTCGCCATGTCGTTGGCCTTGACCATCGGCGCTTGTTCGCCAACCATGCTCCGTTGACATGGCTGGTTGATATGATACCTTGCTTGAGGCTCATTGCTCGTGGGCGATGATGTGAAGAAGAAGAACCTACTCAGTTCAAGCATGAACCCGCCCGTGAGTGAGGTGACAAGCGTTGAAGTTCATCCCATTAGCGATGAAGAAGACCTCGGTTCAATCGCCTGTTTGACCATCAACCGTCCAGACAAATTGAATGCATTAAACGCTGAAGTCATGGCATCTCTAAAGGCGGTGTGCGCATGGATGGAAGCCACCGATGAGGTGCGGGTCCTCATCGTAACAGGTGCTGCGCCCAACCCACCCCCCGAAGGCAAGCGAGCAAAACCGCACGCCTTTGTAGCAGGGGCAGACATCACCGAATTTGCCGGGGCTGGAAGCGCAGAAATTCGGGAAAAGTTCAGCAACAACGCCGTGGAAGACCTTTGGAATCTGAGCAAACCCACCATCGCCATGGTCGATGGCTTCGCGCTCGGAGGAGGTTGTGAAGTCGCCTGCTCCTGCGATGTTCGTATCGCTAGCGACCGTTCGACCTTTGGAACGCCTGAAATCAACCTCGGTTTGATTCCCGGATACGGTGCAACACAGCGATTGGAACGGTTGGTCGGTTACGGCAAGGCTCACGAGATGATCATGACCGGTGAGATGGTCGGTGCTGCCGAAGCCCACCGAATCGGTTTGGTGAATCATGTGGTCGCTCCAGAAGAGTTGAGAGAGACCGTCTTTGCCATGGCCCGCACCATTGGAAGCAAATCTTCTCACGCGCTTCGTGTGGGAAAACAGACCGTTAGGGCAGCGCTGGACGAGGGGTTAACCGACGGCGTGGCCATTGAGGCCGAAGCTTTTGCTGGCTTATTTGACAGCGAAGACAAAGAAATCGGAGTGCAGGCCTTCATCAATCGGGAAACAGCGCGCTGGAAGCATCGCTGATTTGGTACGAATCTCCCCTCTCCCGATAGGTCGAGCCTGTCGGCCAAGGGGGTTTGAGGGAGCCCCACTGCCTGCCCCCCTCTTGTCCGAGTGTGTGCTCGGCCACGTGTTGTTTCAGAACCGTTGGTAAAGAATCAGACTTCAACAAAGCGAAGGTTTTCGTTCTTCAAAAATTCACGAAAATGTCGCATATGCCTTGCATGTTTTCTCCGAAAACGGAGGTTGATCACCAAAACAGAATAGGTTTCGGTCTCTTCGTCGTATGCACGCTCTTGTTGTCTCAAATCTTCAAGAATGGCTGTGTTGTTTAGGTCAATATCAACACCTTCGCAGACACATGGTCTAAACTTTGGTTGTGGTTTCACTGGAATGAATCCCTTTGAATGGAACTTCTTTCTCGCTTCTTCACGGGTTTCGCCGGGAGTCAGTACCTTTTCAATTGGCCCTTGCTCCTCTGGCCCTTTTTTCGTTTCAGAAGGTTGCTGGTTTGCCTTTTTGCCCTCGAACTTTTCCAATTTTCCTGTTCTGGGGTTACGTCGCCATTGTTGGTTGGGTCTACTTCTTTTTGTCCTTTTTTTCCGATTACTCATACATTTCCACCTTTTGCCTTTCTACCGTAGCAGAATCGCGCTATGCGGCACGAGCCGCGGGCGATTCCGCAAACCTGTATTGCGGTCAATTCAGCAATGGTGGGTGGGTATCGGGGGGCATGATTCGTTCCTCCAACATGAATAATTACTCTCGACCCCTTATTAATGGCGCGTAGGGATTACCGCTGAACAGGCGTTCAGTTGTTCATTTCTTCTCGGAGGGCTGAGAGAGCAGAACTGGCTGCAGGAAGCGGTGGAAGGGGCAACGGTAAGCCATCTGGGCCGATGAGTGGTGGCAGGGCTTTGCCGTCAGGGCCGATGAGCGGAGGAAGTTCGGGTTCCTTTTGACCAACCGATTCAAAGCCCACGTCCAGCGGCAACCGCAATTTGAGAATGCGAGCCTCGTCAATCCGAATGAAGGTGGCGCCGTACACGTGGCCAGGGGCGGGGTGTTCGGGTTCATCCAAGACGACATGGCCGTGACCCGGTGTTTGCAAGAGGGCGACAAGGTCCTCACCAGAAGCGTGCTCCTCCCACATTCGGGCGGTGGAGGCACGAATGTCGGCCATTTGGCCCATACGGCGACGCTTGATGCGTTCTCGAATGGCTTCGTGACGTTCTCGTCGGTCTGAGACCGTGAGTTCAATGTCAGCGTCTTCAACCGATTCTGGGCTGACATCCACAACATATTCTCCCGCGACATGGACGTCCTCAAGTTCAACTTCCACCTCAACCACGCCATCATCTTCCATGGCGACCATGTTCGCTTGAGCGGCTTCAGCGGCTGCAATTTTCGCCAATTTTCGCTCTCGCAGCGTGGCCCCATCCAGCGTATCGGCCTTGACAGGGGTCGGCAGATCGTCCTCTTCCTCCGCCGTTTCCTCAATGGCAACGGTTTGCTCTGCGGCTGAGGATTGAATTGGTCGGGGACGTGGTTGCCGAACGGGTTCTGAGGCGGAACCCATGTTGACCCACGCGAAGGCCAGTACGCCCATCACGCCAACAAAGCCCCACTTTGCTTCCTCGGTCAATTGGCCAACGGTGAGCAAATAAAAGCCAAGAGTGCTGAGAAACAGCAAACCAACGGCGGTCCTCGCGAATCCCATGGCACTCGTTCCATCCAATCGTTGATGCTTTATGACGGTGATGGAGAATATCGGATTAGGCATTCTTTGGACGACTGGGGAGTTGACGGAGCAAGTCCTCCAACGCCCGTCGGCGGTGGCTGAAACGATGTTTCATCGCACGGTCCACCTCGCCGAAGGTCTGGCCGTGTGTGCTGCAATCTCCCATTTCACCTGGCGGTAGAGCAACCCCCGCAGCGTCCAAATCGGCCGGGACGAAAATTGGGTCAAAGCCAAACCCATGCTCGCCCCTCGCTTCGGATGCAATCGACCCCGGACACACGCCTTGTCCAAACACCAAGGCTTGGCCGTCCCACAAAGCAACGACAGCCTCAAACGCTGCTGAACGTAGGCGTTTTGCTTGTACAGGGTCTTCGCTGTCAAGATGAGCGAGAAGCCTCAATATGCCGTGACACCCTAAGGTTTCGTTGACGTAGGCGGAATATACGCCTGGAAAGCCGTTGAGTGTATCGATGAACAAACCTGCATCCTCGACCATCAACATAGCCGTGGGCGAGGGCGCGAGGGATTTCGCTTGCTCAATTTTAGCCGATGCAATCGCTTTCAAGTCGGGGGATTGCGGTTCAATAAAGCCGCCTTCGGGAAGAGGAAAGGGGCGAACTTCGTAACCAAGAGGGCCAAGGTGTTGCGCTGCTTCCACGAGTTTACCTTGGTTGCTGGTCATGAACCAAACCACGTTGTCCATGAAGCGTCCACCAAACGGCGGCATATGACCCTGACCCCTTTATTTGAGGCTTCACATCCCTCATCAGGAAGTAGGTTGATAGCGATACATCACGTCCAACCGACATGGTTTCGGATTGGTTGATGGTCGCCTTGGGTGGCGCAATCGGTGCCGTATTACGCTTTTATGTCAACGAAAGTTTACCCGCTGAGTCCTTTCCCTGGGGCACCTTGACGGTCAATCTCGTCGGTTCGGTTCTGTTGGGTTCACTGACCGCTCTCTTGGCGGTCAATGCGTTGAGTGAACAGCAAGCGTTGTTCTTTGGCGTGGGTGTTTTGGGCGCCTTTACCACCCTCTCAACCTTCTCTATTGAAGCGGCGACCATGGCCGATGAAGGGCGATGGCTGATGGTGCTGACCTACGTTGGGTTGACCGGGGTGATCGCCCCTCTACTCGCCTTCATCAGTTGGAAAGGAACCGCCCACTGGCTTACATGAATCACTTTGGAATGGCGAGCATCCGATTCAGCGCTAAGAGTGACCCTTCCTGCACCGCCTTAGGAACGGCGATTTGGTTGGGCACTTCACCATCAACCAAGCGCTCAAGCACATCCATCAAGTAGGCGGGATGTATCATGTACATCGTTGAACAGGGGCAAATTTCGTCGTCCAAGCATTCAATGTGCTTGTCTTGATGTTCACGAGCCAGTCTCGCCACCATGTTGATTTCCGTACCGATGGCGACCTTCGAGCCGGAAGGCAATCCTTCGACAAAGTTACGAATATACTGCGTTGAACCGTAGGCATCCGCCATCTCAACGGTTTGCTTTGGGCACTCTGGGTGGACAATAACGACCCCGTCTGGATGTTCGGCTCGGAAGGCGTCGATTTGCTGAGGCGTGAAGCGCTTGTGGACCGAACAGAAACCGTGCCAGAGCACGATACGCGCTCCCTTGACCTCGCCCATGGCTCCGATGCCAGGCGTCCAAGTCGGCATGTGGTCTTCTGAAATACCCATGGCCAAGCCTGTGTTTCGTCCCAGATGTTGGTCGGGGAAAAACAACACCGCACCGTTCTTGCCAGCCCGTTCAAATGCCCAGTTGAGCACCCCAACTGCGTTTGAGGACGTGCAGACAACACCGCCGTGTCGGCCAACAAAATCCTTCAGGTCGGCGCTGGAATTCATGTACGTCACGGGGACAAGATAGGACGCATCGGGTTCTGCAGGTTCATCGGGGTGCTCCCGCGTGATGGGGTCAAGCAGCCCAGAGGCTTGCAAGAGTTCTGCCCAGGCGACTTCGACTTCACTCAAGGTCGCCATATCGGCCATGGAGCAACCCGCCCTCAAGTTAGGTAAAATCACGCTTTGCTCGTCTGAAGTCAAGATGTCTGCCGATTCGGCCATGAAGTGAACGCCACAGAACACGATGTATTTCGCCGAGGATTCTGCAGCTTTTTGACTCAACATGAACGAGTCCCCGAGGAAGTCTGCGTGCATGACGATGCTATCTCGCTGGTAATGGTGGCCGAGGATGAGCACCTGGTCGCCGAGTTGGGCTTTCAATTCTTGAATACGGTCGGCAATCGCCTGTTCTTCCATCGACAACGTCGTGTCCATGAAATTGACCGAGCACATGGGGAGGGTGACACTCATGGGGCTCACCATCCCCAAGCATCAACCCTTATTGAAGCAACGGATGAAGATGAAGTTTCAAAAAGACCCTGTTGGTGGCCGTACCATGGTGTTCACGCCTTCCGAACGGTTGCACCTCGGTGCCGAGGCTGAAGTTTGGAAGGGGTCGTGGTTTGGGCGCCCTGCCGTCCGAAAACAACGCCGACCGCGTTCATGGCGCCATCCTGATTTGGACCATCGGCTCGGTGTTCGCCGCATGATCAGCGAAGCCCGCCTGCTCATTCGTACCCGGAAGGCGGGTCTTTCCGTGCCCTCGGTGTATGACTTGGATTACGAAGGAGGCCAACTCATTATTGAACACCTCAGCGGAACCCCGCTCATCGATGTCCTGAACGCCACCGATGCGAACGAGGATGACATCCGCGAGACCCTACGCCGAGTTGGAGCAGCCGTACGTAGATTGCACCGGGAAGCGACGACACACGGCGATTTGTCGAGCAACAATATCCTCATTGACAACGAAACTGTTCACCTCATTGATTTCGGCCTTGCCTCGATTGAATACGATGTTGAGCGGTTCGGAATCGACCTCCATGTACTTGACGAAATCTTGGGAGCATCCCATCCTCAATGGCCCGAGGCCATCGAATGGGTTGTTGAAGGCTACCTCAAGGCAGAAGAAACATTGGGTCCAGCACCCGTTCTCCAGGGCGGTAGTGTCCCAACGGCCAAGGAAGTCTTTGCCCGACTTGAAGATGTTCGCACCCGAGTTCGGTACCACGGTTAACGCCGAACACGCCGTTCGCTCTGCCGCTGCCACATGTTCCAAGCAACAACAACAAAGGCGAGCAAGACGCCGGCCTGCAACACCATGCTCGAATAGGTGCTCAATTCTGGCTGCCAAGAATGAATTTCGATGGTCCGAACATCGTCTTCAAGTTGGAAGTACACCAAGTGGTGTTCCAATACAACCGGACCCCACTGGTCGTTGGTGTCAGATGTCAACACATGGGTTGTGTTGGTGGTCAAATTGGTGAAGTATATCTCTCGGTCAAGATACTTACTTTGAGGCGTGAGAGGATTCAGGTGATCACGGACAGCCCAGGCAAGAAGGCCGTGATTGAGGGATGGGTCTGAAACTTCGTATTTCGGATTGCTGGCCAACCATTGAACAGCAGATGAACGGTTGTACAACACCAAACGGTCCGTTGCGCTGACATTGACCGTCACGGCGAGGTGTTCTCGGTTGAACGCGATGGTGTTGATGGTGGCGTTCTCCATGTCAACAGGCGTGCCCCAACTGGCCAACATCGCATCTTCCTCAACGGGGGCGGATGCGTTGATGTCGTAGGCAACCTGACCACTCACGCCCAATTGTAAGACATGTACCCGAAGCGGGTTGGATTGCGTGACGTACGCAATTTCAGAACCGCTGCACACCATGTTCGCCACATCAGTGGCAGACTCATGAGCACCTTGGATGACCGTTCCGTCAAGCGAACGGACGACAATTGAGCCATCCCGTACATAAACGACAACCGTTGTCTGCGCTCGTTCACACAAGCCCAACTGCTCCGGAGCTAACATCGAGATGGAATTCAAGGCTGCATCGGGCTGATTGATGTCGTATACATGGAGCATGGTGGGGTTGCTGACAACCAAAATATCGTTGAGCAGCGCGTACGTGGAATTGACTGTTAAGGCGGGGACGTTGAAGTAAATCGGTTCCCCATCCACCGCAGAGAGGTTGTGCAACAGCAAAGCAGCGCCCTCTGTTTGGTTATCAAGCGTCACCAACCAGCCGTCCACCGCAGCCGTTGTTTCAGGGGCCTGAACACCCCCTGCAGGCAGCGAACGATGGGTTAAATCCCACGTAAGAACAACAGCGACAACCACCAAAATGGCCACCGCCATTCGGCTGGTCTCCCGGCTTGTTGGCGAGCGGTATTGCCTCCAAAACACAATCAACCGCCGTTTCACCCAGTCCCAAGCCTTGCCGGGACGCGTTAAAACCGTGACAATGCGAGCATTCATCGTGCGCTCATCAAAAAATTTCCACCAGGTGTTGGACGTTCTGTCGGCCATGGACACGGCTGCTCCTGCAACGAGCATCCCGCCGATGATGTCAACAAACCAGTGAATGCCGAGATAAATGATGGTGAACGCTGTCAGGATGGTATAGGCGAGGACGGTGTAGCGGTAGCGATTCCATCGCCGGTCGTCGTCAAATCGCGTTAAACAGAGCCACACCGCAAATGGAATGCCGATATGAAGCGAGGGCATACCGTTGGTGAATGGGTCAATGCGTCGGAACCAATCGGCGATTTCAGGCGTAAGCGTGTAGGCCAACGTTTGCATCTCAGGGATGGTGTCACCGGTCACACGGACGTTGAAGAAGAGGTAAAATGGGACGGCTAAAATGTAGACCCAGGCAATGGAAAGTGTCACACGGTCAGCGAGCCAGCGGTCATCAAAGTAGGCAAAATAGAACACGGAAACATAGCAAATGAACATGAACCCAGCAACATAGAAATGGGTCAGCAGAACGGTCAACCATGTGGCTTCAAAGGTCTGTTGGACCCACAATACCAGGTTGCCCTCAACCGCCCAAATGTATGGTGTCATGTCCAGTCCTGTGCTGGCCATCAACACCCGGTCGATTTGGTCAAGCCCGTCTTTGAGGTTGTAGATGACAAACACGATGAGAATGTGAACCCAATACCGACGGAAAAAATCAACGAACGGAGGAAGCGATAGCCTTGCCCATGGAGGCTTGAACACCGGCAAAAGCAAGACGCCCAGTGCCAACGCACTGATCATCCATGTCAAGTAGACACTCTGCACCCAAGACCACCTTAACACAACGGCGAATGGCGCTCTTCATCAAAGCGTCGTCCATGCGACCCCGAAAACTGCGTTCTTCTTCACCACGCACCATGGACGTAAGGACGGCCTCGGTCAGGGTCTCGCTTGAGGGCCAAATCGTAAAGTCGCTCAAAACGATAGATTCCACTGGAACAACCTTGCTGCCATTCAAACGACAAAGCGTATTTTCCCACGGTTCGCACCGTTGGCTTTTCTGCAGGGAGAGCCTCTATTTGACGGCGAAGTGTCCGGCTTGTGTCGTCTTCGTTTCTCATCGGCGAGCACTTGGCGCACGGACATGCATGTCGCAGGTCATCATAGGTCACCGTGTAGGTATTCTCATCCTCATAGGAGAGCACCATATCGTTGGCCCGACGTTCCAACTTTTTGAGCGTGGGCAACACCTCGGACATGGCTTCACCTCAGATGATTTCCAAGCCTGAATCTGCACCATCGGACAACTGGTTCTGAATGGCTTCGACCACCTTGGCGAAGGCGAGAGCAGACGGCCCATCGGGTTCCGAGACAATCCGATGAACGCCATCGTCACCTCCCCGGACAAAGCCAGGGTCGAACGGTAGAGCCCCCAAGAACGGAACACCGAATTCTTCTGCAGTTGCCTTTCCGCCCCCTTCCTTGAAAATGTCGAGAGTGACCGAAAACTTCCCCTCGTCATCTGCCGTTGTGGAGAGCGTTTTACCCCCTGGTGCAGCGATGTCTACGGCTGCGCCGGGTTGTGTTGAGCCGTGAACGGTAAATCCACTCATGTTCTCCACGATACCCAACACGGGAACTTTGAGCGATTCCGAGAACGTGATGGATTTGCGGCTATCAAGGAGAGCGACTTGTTGAGGCGTGGTCACGATGACCATACCGTCAATATCAGGCAAGGATTGAGCGACCGTAAGAGGTTCGTCGGAGGTCCCGGGTGGGAAATCGATGACCAGATAATCCAGTTCACCCCATTCAACATCCCCGATGAATTGCTGGATAGCCCCGAGTTTGATGGGGCCACGCCACACCACAGGGGTGTCTTCGTCCTCTAACAAGAACGCCATGCTGATGACCTTCACCCCAAGATGGCCTTCGGCTGGGTGAATGCGTTTGTTTTCAACATGCAATCGACGTCCATCAAGTCCCATCATTTTGGGTACGTTTGGCCCTGTGATGTCAATGTCCAGAATACCAACGCTGTGACCCTGTTGTGCGAGAGAAAGGGCAAGGCCGGTGGAGACGGTGGATTTGCCGACCCCTCCTTTGCCAGAAAGCACCATGATCTTGTGCTTTATTTTCCGACCGATTTCTTCCATGGCCATTTTGCGCTTCATTTGAGCATAAGCCTGCTCCATCTGCTTTTGCTCCTGCGGCGTAGGACCGCTGGCTGGCGCAGCTTGCTCACCTGGCGTATTGATGGTCACGGGAGAATCCGCCATGCCCAAACCACCCTGCAGGGCTACTTCAACCCACCCACGGGTTCAACAACAGCACCTCATTGGGGTGCGGCCAACCGGACATCAAGAAGGAGATGGAAAGACACCATCATCCCGAACACAATCAAGAGAGCAGAAGGCGCCCATGCCATCCCGCCATAGGCCCACGCTAGACCGAGGACGAGGGGGAGGTCCACCAAACCTGCAACACGGTTGGTACGTCGTCGTTGCACTCGTGAAGAGGCCCCTTCCAGAACCACAGTAAACGGTCCAAACAACACCAATTGCGCGCTGATCGCCATGGCTACAACCGAAAACGCGAAGTCCCACCCGGCCGAGGCAAACACGACGTGCAAGGCAAACAGAAACGCAAACAGGGCGAGATTGATGAGCAGAGCCTTTCTCATTCAACGGTGCCTGTTCGGCGCACCTATGTGAAGACATTCGGTCATCTATGGAGAAAGAGTTCAAATCCAACCAGCGCAAAGCAGACATGTGAAAGTACTCTTTGTCTGCGTTGGAAATTCTTGCCGCTCTCAAATAGCAGAAGGCTTGGCCAAATCCATGGGCTTTGAAGCCGCTTCAGCGGGAACCCAACCGGCAGAGCGTGTGGCCGAACACGCCATCACGTTGCTTGAATCAAGAGGCATTGATACATCGGGAATGCATCCCCAACACCTCGATGAGGTTGACCCAACCGCCTTTGACAAGGTGATTTCCATGGGTTGTGGTGTTCACTGCCCGGCTATTCGAATCGACGAAGATTGGGGCTTGGATGACCCAGTTGGCCACCCCTATGAGATGTTTGAACGAACAGCCGATGAAATCGAACGCCGCTTGAACGCTTTAATGCCTCAATCCGCTTGAGAAGGGATGTCGCCCACGCCCTCGAGGTTGATGCGGAGAACACTCACGGTGCGAGTCCCGTCTTCACCTGGGATTTCCACGGAATCGCATTCAACATGCTCAATCTTGACCGTCTCCGGCAAGCCTTGTGCAATGTGACCGTTGCGTCGGCGACAGACCTCTGCAACATCGACCGCACGCGAAATGGTGGCGCCTCGTGCGACCAATTGAACTGAGCGATCGCCTTGCTCCATGGCCATCACGACCGCACGTACATAGGCATGCAGTGGTTTTTTTCCGATAAAAATTTCACGACGCTCAGACATATCGCTCTCCTGCGTGAGGAGGAGCGGACACCAAATAAACTTGGTGAAACAAATGAAAATGGAGCGCAGTGTGACGAATATGCGAGCGCCGGGACTCGAACCCGGGTTCAGGCGTTGGCAACGCCCGGTGATAACCACTACACTACGCTCGCTTGCAACCCTCGCATCTTGCAGGGGTTTAAACGCTTGTCGGCTGGACCATTTGGCCCGAAACGATGCCAGTCGGAGAGAAGAGAAAAGAATGATTATTTGACATTATTATGATATCATAACGATAGTTTAAATCTCGTGGGGCGCTCGCCCCACCATGAGCACAGCGCTTCCATCGTCTCAGTTCAAAGACCGACCCATCGATTCCTTGAGTGGTTTTGTTGGTGTCCTCATCCATCTCTCTGTGACATTTGTCTTCATCTACACGCAGACACTGTGGGACTCAGACCTCCCCTTTGCCCTGTTGCTAGCGGCCACCGTGGTCAGCGGCGTTTACTGGCTCATGGTTTGGGGTTGTTACGTCATCGTTGAACCGAATCAAGCCGTCGTCACCCAATTTTTTGGAAAGTACGTTGGCACGCTCAAGGAGGAAGGGTTTCGGTTCTTCCTCAACCCATTTTACGGAACTTCAACCATCTCGCTGAGAGTGAACAATTTTGAATCTAGCAAATTGAAAGTCAATGACGTCAATGCAAACCCCATCAACATCGCCGCCGTTGTTGTATGGCGAGTTTCGGATGCTGCTGAAGCAAAATTTGAGGTTGAAGCCTACAAGCACTATGTTCAGATTCAAAGTGAAGCAGCGCTGCGTGAAATGGCCACAAAATACCCCTACGACGCCATTGAAGAGAAAGACATTGGAGGCATCACCCTTGCAGGTGATCAGGACTTTATCGCCACCGAACTGCAAGCCTCCGTTCAAAACCGGCTCGCTCGTGCAGGCATCACCGTTCTTGAAGCTCGCATCAGTTATCTGGCCTATTCTACGGAGATTGCACAAGCCATGCTTCGCAGGCAACAGGCGAGTGCGGTGGTGGCCGCACGCAGGGAAATCGTGGACGGCGCCGTAGGCATGGTGGAACTGGCCCTTGAACAGTTGAGTGCAAAGGAAATCATCGACCTTGACGAAGATAAGAAGGCCACCATGGTCAGCAACCTCCTCGTCGTCCTTTGTTCTGAAACCGATACCACGCCGGTTGTCAACACAGGGACACTCTACCAGTAGGTCGTGATGCCTTGGGTCATGTTGACGAAGATGTATTTCCCACCGGACAAACAAGAAGAGGAGCGGAAAAAATGGAGAAGAAGAAACTCCTGTTGAGGATTGACCCTTCACTTCATCAATCCTTACGCAGATGGGCAGAGGCGGATTTCCGTTCCATCAACGCACAAATTGAATTTCTTCTCGCACAGGCTGTTTCAAAGCACGAACGGAAAGGTGATTGAATCAAAATTCTCCGTGAAAAAAACGTTCCATCGGCAACCGGTCAAGTCGGCAACGGCGTCATTGGAAACCAAATCGGTCGTTCTGTTCACCATCGCCTTCCCTTCGGCGCCACATGACCAAGAGCACAAGGACGGCCCCAAGCATCACCGCCGCACCCAAAGCAAGGAGTACCGTGCGTCCAAGGCCGTCGTTGGTTCCCGTCGGCGTGGTCTCTTCAACGAGTTTGATGGTTGTGGAGGTCATGTTCAATTCTCCATAGGTGTCAAAACTACGCACCGACACTTCGTGAACCCCAAGGGGGGTACCGTCTCGGACCGAGAGGATCACGGAATAAACGCCATCTCCGGCGACTTCATCGCCACCATTAAGCCCGTCATCGTGCATCATCACCCAAGAAGTCTCACCAATGGGAGCATAAACACCGAGGTTGACCTGCACACGCTCAATACCATCTGGGTCTTGGACCTGCACGGTAAACACATGTTCAACATCGGTCTCTTTGACCACTGTTTGGCTCGTTGCCTCAATCACGGGCCTGTCGTTGAGAATCTGAACTTCGATGTCTTCGGTGCTGAAGAAATTGACGTGATGGGGCCCTCGCGTCGTATCGCCTATCGGCCCCGAACGAGGGGTGTAGGTTCTGTAAGCCTCGCTCGCACCTAAGCCATCGGTAACGACCAACCGAAGCGATTCTTCTCCTGGCGTCATACCCGATGGCATCGACACCATGGCTGCCCAGATACCGTCGGTGAGGGTCAAATTCTCCACGCTGCCGCCGTATTCTCGCAAATCAAGTTCAACACTTGAGACCCCGTGACCGTCGTAGGCCTGGGCGTTGATGATGATGGATTGGCCGCGCTCAAGGGCCGCTGGCGCCAGTTCAACATCCAGCAGTCTTGGGGCTTGGTTCACCACAACGATGACCCCCTGGAATTGGGTTGACCTCCCAAAGCTATCAACGGCTGACACATTGATTGAACGTTCACCTACTTCGAGGCCCTGGACCCAAACGGCGGCGGTGTAAACATCGTCGCCAATGGCTTGGTCCCCGTCCACCCCTCTGTCGTTAAGTGTGATCAAGCCAGCCCCAATTGAACTGGCATCAACTTCAACGTGAACCACGTTCCACTCGGTGTCCGTCACCACCGCCTCAAGATGTGCGACGCTGCCGCCTTCACCAACAACGAGGCCTTCTCGCAAACCCAAACTTGCGATGAAGGGTGCATTGTTCTCATCTTCACCCACGATTTCAGGTGAAAGCACACGCTCAAGCAGTTGGGATTCCTGTAACACAATGGTTTCATTTTCCTCACCAAAAGGCAGTGAAAGCGCTCGCTGGATGTTGGTCAGCAATCCCGAGAGGGGGCCAACCGAGACGATGGACCCATTGGCATTGCCCGTAGCCCCTCCGCCATACTCCCCTGTCCAATCAATGACCGTGAGGTTATGACCATCGCGTGCATCAATGGCGATGGCTCCGGCCACCACCGTCAACTCAAGCCCTTCTTGACCGTCCAATAGGAAGCGGTCGTGTGGGCGCATGGGGATGGGCATCAGACCGGTCTCTCTACCAACTGTCAAATCTCCAAGTCCTTCTTCCGAAGCCGGCGGAGTTGCATTGCGCTGTATTGGGCTGTGCTCGGGGAAGGATTCTCCTTCCGAAGCATCAGGGCCCGTTTCTCGCCAAACCAGTCGGACCGTGCGATTCTCCCAATCGGCGTTGACGACTTGGTAATCCCATGTTTCGTTGTGGGTGGCGCCAACACCCGCTCCGTCGAAGAAATTGCCTCCGTTGACACCCGTGATGTTGAACCAAGATTCTTGGAAAATCACGTTGACCAAAAAAGCCTCACCGGTAGCATTGGTTTGCATTCCGGTGGTTTCGATGCCTCGTACGACGCCAAATGTACCTTGGACATCTCCAGTGAGGACCCCGTCCACATGCAAATCATCAATCACTGTCGTACCGTTCTCAATTTTCGTATGCAAATCAAGAATCGTTCCGTTCACTTGAACCGAGGCATTCTCATCTTGATCAGCAAAACCAAACGTACCTCTACCGTACAACTCTTCGAGTTGGTCAGTACGAACACCGTCTTCCCATTGCTCGATGGAACGAAAGCCATCAAGGGAAACGTCGAGTCGAGTTCCATCATCAATGATCACCAAATCTGCCATGGCTTCAAATTGCGTGTATTGAAAAACACGAACCCCATCGATGTCCTCATATTCAAAAAAGAACACCGCCAGTTCTCCATCGATTTCCAGCGAATTGTTCTCTACGCCATCCTCCGTGACGTCAAGTGTACCTGTAGCCTCCAACAACAACCGTTCACTCACCACGCCTTGAGCGTAGGAACGGTTCAACTCGGCTTGGGATACCTCCGCATGAATCAGCGTTTCAGTGGCGCCATCGACCAGCATTGTCTCCAACGTTCCAAATCCTCGGGCGTCAAACACTTGGTGGGTCAACACGCCAGCCACGATGGTTTCGTTTTTCCATAGTTGAGTCAACACAAGGTCAAGGTCACTTTGCCCCTCTGTCGTCGTCTCGAGGGTTTCAAAGGTGCCGTTTCCAAGTTCCCACGAAGAAAGTACATCACCGACTCGCTCCTGCCATCCTTGGCCCGAGAACATCAGCGCAAAACGCTGTGGGCCAATCCCGTCGGTATAGGCTTGTTCAAGCGACCATGTGCTCGACAACATCACTTCGTGGTCGTCCATCGGTTGATTCCACAAACCTACCACGAGTTCTCGAACAGCCTGAACATTGACTGCTTGGCCGTCGTGACCCGTGATGTTGACGCTCAAAAGGATCTCATCGCCCCAAGCCAAACTGGTGTTGAAGGTCACCAGCGCTGTTCGCTTCTCATCGCTGCTACCCCATTCAATCGTTGATGTGGACGAAAGCGGACTTCCGTTTCGTCGGTGGTCAAGCGTAACATCAAACTCGTATGTTCCGTTATCTGAAAAGGTCAGAAGATAGGCATGTGAATTGGGGTTGTCACCTTCCGCAATCCATTGCACGGAAATGTCAACACTCGGGGTGGGCGATGCATAAGCGTGTATCGGCACCAAGACCAGCAACAACATGGCACACAAGGCCAATGACCGGCCGCGTCGCTCTGGATTCATGGGCTGAGCGTGGGAATGCTCCCCTTCAAGACTTTGCGTATCTTGACTCATCATGCGTCCAACACATAACCAAAGATGAGAGGCAACACGATGCTCGCATCGCTCTGGATATTGAAGCGGGGTGTCGCCGTGCCCAATTTACCCCAGGTGATTTTCTCATTGGGCGGCGCGCCCGAGTAGCCTCCATACGAGGCCGTTGCATCCGTGATTTGTGCAAACCAGGACCACAAAGGAACATCGAGTTCTTCCAAGTCTTGGTGCAACAGCGGAACGACACAGATAGGAAAGTCGCCTGCAATACCGCCCCCAACTTGGAGGAAAGCCAACGGCGCTTCATGACCACGGTAAAAGTCCATCAGCGCCGTCATGTAATGAATCCCACTCAACACGACCGAGGGACTGACGATGCCCTCTGAACACCGAGCAGCGAAGATGTTGCCGAGGGTGGAATCTTCCCAACCCGGGACGAACAAGGGAAGATTGGCTTCCGCCGCAGCCAACAACCAAGCATTCTTTGGGTCGGCTTGGTAGGCTTGGGTAAGGTTTCCAGAGCGAAGGATTTGGTAGAGATATTCGTGAGGAAGGGCAGAGGTTGATGCCTCTGTTGCTTCTTTCCAAGACTTCAGAACATGAGCTTCAATGGCCCGAATCGCTTCTTCCTCAGGGATGCATGTATCCGTAACGCGATTGAGATGTCGCTTGAGGAGTTCGACCTCGTCCTCGGGACTCAAATCCTCGTAATTTGGGACGCGTTCGTAATGGTCGTGAGCCACGAGGTTGAACACGTCCTCTTCCAGATTGGCCCCCGTGCAAGAAATGGCGGCAATGTGACCTGCGCGAATCATGTCAGCAAGGCTGCGACCGATTTCTGCTGTGCTCATAGCGCCAGCCAGCGTGAGGAAAACCTTCCCACCTTTCTCGAGCACGTCCGTTAGCGATTCACTGGCTCGTTGGAGGGTGCCTGCGTTGAAATGCCGGTAGTGTTCGTTCATGAAGTCACGAACACCCATGGCATCACGCTCCAGTCAAAAACCGATTCACTCGGTCTCGGCGCACCATGTGCAACTGTGGAGCACCAGCCATCAATTGTTCATGGATGAAATCGGCGATGGTTCCCGGGTCAGTATTACCACAGGTGAAGCAGTCAAGCGCCAACATACCACGGTCGGCATAATGATGTGCCGTGATATGGCTTTCGTCGATGAGAACAACAGCTGCAAAACCAGGAGGGGAGGTGGAACCATCAAAGGGAACCACATGAGAATGAACCTCCGTAGCAGGGCTTCGTGCAACCGCTTCACGCATGATGGAGAGCACCCACTCGTGTGCATCCTCCATCTCAAAAAACGCACCGGTATAATCCACAAAGACATGGGCGCCTTTGATTTGGTGTGTCGTCATGGTTCCACCCTGCGCTCCGCCCGAAACTTTTGCTTAAGAAGATGCCGAAAATACGGTGTCTCAAAATTGCGAAAAAAAGGCGCACACAGGAGCATCCGAAGGGCTTTTTTTGCAACGAGTCCATCGCCCTTCTTGACGGGCCAAGAGATGGGAAGCAAGCATCTTCGTAGCCAAGCAGGCTGCCGTAAATTGGGTGAGGGGCGTGTCTGCTTGGGCCACAATCTCGTTCACATCGGCACTGATGACGGTGGCATTTGGGTTGCCAAAGAGCACCTCGATGGTCTCCACGGCCTGCCAATAACTGAGGCCACCGGGTACGGGAGTGCCTGTTGCAGGGACCAATGCACCATCCAAACCATCGATGTCCACGGTCAAGTGAACGGGGCCTTCAATCGACCGCAATTCGCGAAGCCAACGCTGCCATGCATCAGCCCCATGATGCGGATGCTGTGTTTCTTTGGCGAAATAGGTCGTGATGCGTTCGTCGGAGTTGATGCGCTCCGCTTCTTCTTTGCTGTACGCCCGAATGCCCGCTTGCAATAAGCGTCCAATGCCGACATCAAGGCTTCTCGAGGCTGCACAGGCATGCGAGAAGGGTTCACCGTCAAGTTCGGAACGCAAATCCGCGTGGGCGTCCAATTGAACGACCGTCAGTTTGGAGAGGTCACCATCGACCAACGGATGCCGCCTAGCTGCTTGCATAATAGGAGGCAGAATCCCATGCTCTCCGCCTAAGAAAAGCGGAAACATCTGTCCGTTGTAAAAGGGAGCAACATGATCGGCCAGTTCGTCCAATTGGCCTCTCAACGTAGGGGCGGAACCCTCCCAAACCGGCAGCGTTTGGAGATGATAGCCTGCGGGAATGTCCTGTCCTAATTGGTCATCATAAAGTTCGACTTGTGCACTTGCCTGCACGCAGGCTGCAGGACCGTCACATGCGCCCACACCGTAGGATGTTGTCAGTTCGTAGGCCAACGGCACAACGACCATATCGGCCACCTCGCAAGATTGAGGTAAACCCAGAAATTGGCCTTCCTCAATGACTTCGGTCATTGAACCAACCGGAGAACGACTCCTTCATCATCCTGCCGATGTCATCCATGACGAATTTGCCACCCAGACGGCCGTTTTCAAGAAAATACATGGAACACTTAATATGGGTCGGTGACCAATATAATATAGCAACGGGGACCGAAAACAGCGGTGTCCTGGCGTTTTTGGAGGGATGCGATATGGGCATGACACTGGCAGAATTGACACGAGCCATTCAACAACACATTGACTTGGATATGGACGCAGAGGTCGCCCAAGGGATGGCCGAGCACGCTTTGGGCTTCTTTGGATTTTACAATCGCATCATCGATAATGCGCTGGAACCCACCGACCGCAACTTGTTCTACATGTTCCAAGATTATGATTTGCTCACCACAGAATCCGAGGAAACAACGCTCTGGGATGGCCGAGAATGGCGCATTCACTATTGGAAGTTTAAACCCGACTTGCGCGAGCGCGTCGAAGCCTACATGCAACGCAACCTCCAGGAAGAAGACGCTGACCCCTTCGCTGACATCTACGGCGGTGACGGCGGCAGCATCTGGACCCGCGAAGGAGAAAAGGTTGCGAACCCCAACGCCTTCACCTCTGACTGGTAAGGCTGGTTAACTTCTTCAACAACCCAAGCGAGGCAACGCTATGCGGACTTGGGTCATCGGTGCACTCTTGCTCGCTTGCACCTTTGCGCCTGTTGCCCATGCTCAACAACCAAACATCACGCAGGAGCACTGGTACCACACCTATGCAACCCTCACAATCGATGTCAACGCATGGGCAGATGACCACCCTGACATTGTCGACCTGACGGTGGCCGGTCAAACCGAACTTGGCCGCAACCTCTGGGTCGTTCGCATTTCGGATTGGAGCAATGAGACCAAACCGGATGGTTCTCTCAAAGACATCGTCTACATTGACGGTGGACATCACGGTAACGAACACCTCGGTACTGAGTTGGCATTTTTGACGGCAGAGCACTACATCGAAGGTTGGGCTGCAGGTGACGAAGAAGTCATGCGGGTCCTTCGTACGACCGAAATCCATGTCCTTGTGATGCTCAACGCGGACGGAAACGACCTCAACACGCGTTGGAACATCAACCAAGTAGACTTGAACCGAAATTATGACCACCACTGGAACGAACACGACGAAACGCAACCCGGAAGCGGACCGTTCAGCGAAGCCGAAACATTGGCCAATTCCAACTACATGAACACGGTCGTGCCCCGAGCCGACCTGTATGTGACCATGCACACGGGTGTTTGGATCATGCTCTATCCGTGGGGTTATATTCCTGACCAACCGATTGATTGGGAATTGTTTCATGGCATTCGCGAAGAGGTCCATGCCAACCTCTCTGACATTCCAATTCAGAACGCCAACCAAGGCTTGTATCCAAATTCCGGTACGAGTCGCGACTACGGCTATGGCATCATGGGCTTCCCTACGTTCACCTTTGAAACCGATGACGAACAATGGCTACCGGGGACCACCGAGCCCCTATCAAGCCGTCTTGGAGAAGAACTTGATGTGATGGAATACCTCATTTCCAACGTTTGGTATTGGCGGGCGCGATTGGATGTCCAATCCATTGAAGTCGCCGAGCACGAAGTTCGCCTCGACATCAAGAATCACGGGATGGCCTCAACAGCGAATGCCAGTTTGGAATATGTCGCATCCGACGGTGAAGTGCTTTGGTCCTCTCCCATGTTCGGGGTGAACGCCACCAACAGCAGTCAAGTTTCGTTCTCAGCCAAATCTTCGGTCTTTGCAACGGAAGGGGCTTGGAATCTCAACTATCAAAAACGCGTGATTGAATCTTCCCTATGGGTGAACGAAACGGTTGCGTTGGATGTGGCTGTTATCCTTCAGCAAGACGATGAGCGCTTCTTGGTTGGGTTTGGTCTCTTCAACCCCGTCTCAACATTGCTGGTGGCTCTTGGAGCCAGTCTCGTGGTGGAACGTTCAAAAAAATCGGACCCCACGAAGGATTTGAGCAAAATCACTTCGCAAACCTCTCCCTGCGAGGTTTGAAGTGGGGGGATGGAGTCGCACGCAGCGGCGATAACATGCAAGTGACCATCAGTTCAGGAAACAACATCAACGGCACCCTCATTCTACCTCTCTTTGAGGGCGAAGATTCCGTCCCGGGCGGGGCTGAAGGCATTCCCAATTCGCTGAAGAGCCAAATCAACCGCGTGCTTGAAGACGGCGATTACAAGGCCAAAGCAAACAGCGTGACCACCCTCATGGGTACAGACGGCGGCAAAGCCTTGCTTATCGGGTTAGGAAACGCCAACAAAGCTGATGCCCATGTCTTTCGGGATGCTGGCGCTACCGTCGTGGCTTCGTTGAAGAAACTGCATGGCAACGAATTGACGGTCCTGTTCCACGATGCAGATGTGAACAACATGGCCGCCTTTGCCGAAGGCATGATGCTTCGCGATTATTCCTTTGATCAGTACAAACAAAAAGACGAGGATGAGGATGAGGTAAATCTCGCTGCACGGATCAACTGCAGCCAAGCCGACGCCAAAGCCTTGACCCAAGCCATTGACCGTGCAGCAAGTATCGTGAGCGGCGTTCACCTCTCGCGAGACCTGGGCAACATTCCACCAAACGACATGTACCCGATGGCCTTTGCATACAAGGCTGAAGAATGGGCCAAGCAGTACGACAATGTCAAAGTCGAAATCATTGATTTTGAAGCCGCAAAGCGGGCCGGCATGGGAGGATTGGTTGCTGTCGGAATGGGGTCAGCTCGGAAGCCTTGCATGGTGATTTTCACCCTCAACGGCGATAAAAAAGGCCGTCACCCAGTCTTGGTCGGGAAGGGAATTACCTTTGACACGGGCGGTATTTCTCTCAAGCCAGGAGCCAACATGGACGAAATGAAGTACGATATGGGCGGTTCAGCCACCGTCTTCGGAACCATGCAGGCGTTGGCTTCGTGCGGCTACGAAGGCAAGGTTGTCGGCATCACCTGTATGGCGGAAAACATGCCTTCCTCAAACGCTCAACGCCCAGGTGATGTCATCAAAACGCTCTCAGGCAAAACCATTGAAGTGCTCAACACCGATGCTGAAGGACGACTGGTGCTCTCCGACGGTCTTTGGAAAGCAGGTACAGATTTTGACCCAGAATACATCGTCGATTTCGCTACGCTGACCGGCGCCTGTGTGGTTGCACTCGGTCACGAAGCCAGCGGTTTGTGGTCAAACGACGACGACTTCCGTACACGCCTCCACGACACCAGCAAGGAAGTTGGAGAATTGGCCTGGCCCATGCCGTTGCTTCCAGCCTTTGAGAAGGAAATGACTGACTCAAAAATCGCTGACACGCGCAACCTTGGTTCCGGTCGTTGGGGCGGCGCCAATACGGCCGCAGCCTTCCTCAAGCAATTCGTACCTAGCCGTGGCGAAGGTGACGATGCCGAACAGATCACATGGGCTCACATGGACATTGCGGGCACCTATTGGGGCGCCAAGACCAACAAAATGGTCGGGCATGGCGCTACCGGAATTCACGTTCGCACCATGGTGAAGTTCATCACCGGCGAGTAAGCCTTCAGTGTCCGCTTGAACCAACCTCATCCCAGCAGGTTTCGCAAGCGAATCCGTTCGGACTGAAACCGGTATCCTCCGGTTTCCAGTGGCCATCACACACCCAGTGTTGATCGCACAAAACACCACTGCACTGGTGAACTGCAGGTAGATTGCAGTCGTCGTACTGACAGAATTCTGGCACATTCTTCACCACCAGTTGCGTTCCAAAACATGTGTGACATGGGTGTCTGTGCTTGGTAACGGTGCCGTTGATTCCCTTTCTTATCGTCGTTTCAGTTCCGTCCCCGCAACTGGTGCAGGTAAGTTCTCTCTCTCTCCATCTGTTCATATCATCTCTCATGGTTGTTCACCTCCCATCGGTTTGGCGATGTTGCACCAAAACTTGGGAATGGGAATCACGGTGTTCACGAATGGGATGGTGAAAATACCGTAGCTTGCTTCGATGGCCCAGTGTATTTTCCAGAATTCTTTTCCGTGCGGCTTAACAGACTGACCATATGTTTCCATGACGACATGATGAGCAAATTCGTGGATCATCGTACTGACCTTTGTTGCGTAGTTTGCTTCTATGATGGGATGTTTCGGCACATATGTTGCGCAGGGAAAGCCGAAAAATTCCGTGCTAAACCACACTTCTCTGCTGTTGAAGACCGGATGGGCCAATCCCCACCAAGACGCCATCGCCACGGCGTGTTCGTTGTACTGCTCGATATACCACTTCGGGACCACCCTGGCCGTGATCGGAGGTATGCCGTACTGCAAACACATGCTGTTGATGAAGGATTGAATGTCCTGGCTATGACCAATTCTTGGCCAGAGCCTGCAGACAGCGCCTGCGTTGTTCTCTCTTGTTTTCGTGTTGCTAAACATGGCAGTGCAATAAACACACCAACTATATATACTTATTGTATAAAATGTGCATTTTGTTCTTCCGCAAACACCAAACTTGGAGACGAAAAGCCGCAGACATACCATATTGGTTGCTCCGCTAACACCTGTTTTCATTAGATTTATATGGGGTCGCACCTTCGCCACTATACAACCGATGGTTAAGTAGTGGTGATGGCGATGACCGATGACACTTGGGAAGACGAATTCCTTGACAAGTTGGAAGAGATGCTGCGCAACATGGGCATGCCCATCACGCGGGAGCAACTCAAGGGATTCTTGAACCAGTTCAAAGACCAGTTTGACGCCATGGGGATTAACCCAGAAAAGATGGCCAAGGGAGAAGTGAACTTCAACTTCGACATTTCTGAGCTGGCCAAGATGTTCAACGCCGGCTCTTCCATCGAGGATTTGTTCAAGAATTTGGGCATGGATGTTCGTGTTGATGTTGCACCGGTTGAGATGGACTCCTCGGCCCTTGAGCAAGCCGACGATGAAACACTGAAACTCCCTGCCGAAGACGTGTATCTCGATGGATGGAACATGTCGATTACCCTTGATTTTGCACTTCGGGGCGAAATTGAGACTGAACAATTGGAAATTGAACTCATCAAAAACGGTTCCCAAATCGAAATCATGCGAACCACCCAGTCAAAACCACTCGCACTCGTGGAACTACCCCACCCTTGCGACAATGTGGTTGATTGGACCCTCAACAATGGTATTCTCGACATCACCCTGAAACTGACCCCGCAAGGGAAAGCGCTGGAATCAGATGATGACGATGAGGCCCCTGCCCCGGGGGACGTCAGCATCGACTTCGGAGACGATGACGATGACGAAGACGACGGAGGCATCCCTATTTTTTGAAACAGGAAGTGAACAAACATGAGCAAAGTGATTGGAATTGACCTAGGAACGACAAACAGCTGTGTGGCGACCATCGAAAACGGTGAGCCCGTGGTGATACCCAATGCCGAAGGGGCCCGAACAACCCCCTCCGTCGTGGCCTTCGCCAAAGACGGTGGCGAACGCCTCATCGGCGTAACGGCCAAGCGGCAGGCAGTCACCAACCCTGACCGCACGATGATCTCAGTGAAACGGCACATGGGTACGACTTGGAAAACGGATGTCGATGAAACCGAATACACACCACAAGAGGTTTCGGCGTTCATCCTGCAGAAACTCAAAGCCGATGCAGAGGCCTACCTTGGCCACGAAGTGAAGCAAGCAGTCATCACGTGTCCAGCCTACTTCACCGATGCCCAGCGAAAAGCGACCAAAGATGCGGGGCGGATCGCTGGTCTTGAGGTCTTGCGTATCATCAACGAGCCCACGGCTGCAGCCCTTGCTTACGGCGTGGACAAAACCCAAGACCAAACCATCCTCGTCTACGACCTGGGTGGAGGAACATTTGACGTCTCGGTACTGGAAATTTACGAAGTCGATGGCCAACCCCAAATCGAGGTGAAAGCCACCGCAGGAAACAACAAGTTGGGTGGCGACGACTTTGATGACAAGATCATCGATTGGATGGTGACCGAATTCAAGAAAGACACAGGCATTGACCTTTCCAAGGACAAGCAAGCACTGTCTCGCCTGAAAGAAGCCGCAGAGAAGGCCAAGATTGAACTCTCGGGAACCCAGCAGACGCAAATCAATCTGCCCTTCATTTCAATGGCTGATGGACAACCTGTCCACATGGACCTCACCCTTTCCCGTGCGAAATTTGAGGACCTCATCTCCAAGCTCATTGAGAAAACCATGGTTCCCACTCGCCAAGCCATGAAGGACGCTGGTCTGAAGAAAGGTGATGTTGACAAGGTCATTCTTGTGGGAGGCTCTACCCGTGTACCCGCTGTCCAAGACGCTGTCGAGAAAGAAGCAGGAAAACCACCCTACAAGGGCATCAACCCTGATGAGGCGGTGGCCATGGGTGCCGCCTTGCAAGCAGGGATCATCGCCGGCGACGAAGGAGTTTCTGACATCCTCTTGCTGGACGTAACCCCACTCACCTTGGGCATTGAAACCCTGGGTGGGGTCATGACGACGATGATTGAACGCAACACGACCATTCCTTCACGTCGCTCAGAAATCTACTCCACGGCATCAGACAACCAACCAGCGGTGGAAATCCATGTCCTCCAAGGTGAGCGTGAATTTGCAAAGGACAACGTGACGCTGGGTCAATTCCAGCTCGTGGGCATCCCTCCCGCACCTCGTGGTATCCCTCAAATTGAGGTGACGTTCGATATTGACGCCAACGGCATCGTCAACGTCAGCGCCAAAGACATGGGAACTGGCAAAGAGCAATCGATCAAGATTGAGTCTGCGACATCCCTGAGCGAAGACGAGATTCAGGAGAAAATTGCCGAGGCTGAAAAGTTCGCAGAAGAAGACCAGCGCCGAAAAGCCAAGGTTGAACTCCGCAATATGGCTGACCAAATCGTCTACCAGACGCGTCGGACCCTTGAAGAATCTGCAGACAAACTGGACGACAGCGATGTTGACCCCGTCAAGGCCCACCTTGATGAACTTGAAAGCATGGTCCAGGACAAAGACGGGAAGCCCGTTGATATTGACGCCATGGACGATGCAGCCATTCAAGCCAAGGTCAAAGAAATCGAAGAAGCCATGCACGCCGTCTCAACCAAACTCTACGAGGCTGCCGCAGCTGAAATGTCTCAGCAAGAAAGCGGTGAAGACGGCCCCATCAATGTGAACGATGGTGTGGTTGACGCAGATTTCGAAGTCGTTGAAGACGAAGACTGAATAATCCCAACCTTGAGCCGAAGCGCTTGGCTTATGGCTGAATGCACGGTGGCCTAACCATGAGCGAAGTCCCCATCCTAAAGGAGACGACGCGCTCAACAGGTCGTGATGCGCTCCGAAGTAACATCACCGCTGCTCTGGCCTTGGCTGGCGCAGTTCGAAGCACACTCGGCCCGCTTGGCCAAGACAAGTTGCTGGTTGACGACGAAGGACGAACCATGGTCACCAACGACGGTGTGACCGTGCTGGAATCGGCCAAAGTCGAGCACCCTGTTGCAAAGATGCTCATCAATGCTTCCACGACCCAAGACCGTATTGCAAGAGACGGGACAACGAGTGCGGTTTTGCTGTCTGCAGAACTGCTTCAAAACGCATGGGAATTGGTCCTCCAAGGCGTCCACCCGTCAGCTATCGCCAGAGGGTACAGGCTTGCCGAAGAGGCCTGCCGTCAACATTACGAGCACTTGGTCGTTCAGGCAACGCCTGAACGCCAACGTCAAGCAGCCATTACCTCACTGTCGGGAAAAATTCACGAAGCGATGCAGCACCATTTGGCCGAGTTAGCGCTGCAGGCCGCCAAAGCGGTGCTTGAACAACGGGCGCAAGGATCCGTCGCAGACCCAACTCGCGTCAAAATCCTAACCCAAACCGGCGGGTCGATGACCGATTCAAGTTTAACAACGGGCTTGGTCTTGGCGAAAAAACGAGCGACGGACACCATGCCGAAGCATTTGAAATCCGGCAAAATTGCCTTGATTGACGGCGGTCTTGAACGAAGAGAGTTGATGAGCAAGGTCAAGTTGAACGTGACCAATACAGGGGTTCTCGAGCAATTTCGACAACAAGAAAAAGCCTTACTTCTTGAGCAGGTGGACCATTTGGTTTCGCTTGGCGTGACGCTGCTGGCCTGCAAAGAAGGGATTGACGATGACGTCCACAGTGCCTTGAGCGAGGCTGGAATTCAGGCATTTCGTAGAGTCGCAAGGGCGGATTTGGACCTCCTTGCACGTGGCACCAATGCGACGCTAAACAACAACATCAGTGGATTAAATGAGCGTGATTTAGGGGTCTTCATCAGCAGCAGAAACGAACGTTGGAACGGCGTGATGCACTGGATTGTGGAGACCGAAGAGGGCGGAGCGACCTTCATTGCGAAGGGTTCAACCAGCGAAGCCGTTGAAGAGGTGGAACGCTGCTTTGCAGATGCTCTCGGAGTGGCATGTCAGTTGCTTGAGGAGCCCGCCTTACTCGCAGGAGGTGGCGCCACGCAAATCGCTCTTGCTCGTCACCTTCGCCGCTATGCAGAAGGGTTTCCGGGAAGAGAGCAACTCGCCATCGATGCATTTGCTGATGCGTTGGAAATTATTCCCCGTGTGCTGGCTCAAAACGCTGGACTTGACCCGCTTGATACGCTGCTCCAGGTCGTCGCTGCTCAAACCAACAGTAAGAATGAACAAGGCCACCTCATTGGTTTGGACGTGGTTGAAAAAGAACCGAAAAACATGGTCGAACAAGGTGTTGTTGAACCGCTACGCATCACGCGTCAAGCCCTCGCAGGTGCTACGGAGGCTGCATTGTCGGTTCTTCGCATTGACGATGTTCTTTGGGCAAAGCAGGACCCCGCCATTCC
>JAYPCE010000011.1:16273-48414 GCA_038124565.1 Candidatus Poseidonia sp. | reverse complement strand
CCTTCGGAGACACATTCCACACATAATAGTTGCTCACCAATGGGCACGGCCATATGGTGCTTTTCATTTGACAGCGCCAAGATGCTTGTGAAAAATATAGGGCTGTTTTCGGCAAAAATTACACTTTCTTAACATTCAATGGTTGAAATGGTGCCTTCGGCTTGTTATAAAAACGCCCAGCGCACAGACAACCATCAATTCAAGCGTACCTAACCAAAACAAATTCCCGTCTTCAAGAAATGTTTGGTCTTCTTCATCGTCCTCTTCGGGTTGGTTTTCAGCCACTTGCGGGGCTTTGACATTCACATTCATGGTGCTCGAACGTTGCGTTCCGTCTCCTTCAGATTCCACCGAAACAGATACTTCGCACGTTCGTTCTTGATGGCTGCTTGTCGCCTCAAGTCGCAGGGTAAACTCTGCTTTGTTATTGCCGTTGGTTGAAGTGACTTGGACCACCGTGTCCTCCAGTTGGTCCAACCCAACCACGGAAAGGTGAGGACAACTTCGGATAGAGGCGGTTCCCTCGGTAATCGCATCTTGCGTATTACCGAGGTTGCTGACTTCAAGGGTGAATTCAACCCATGAACCCGCAAACAGGGTTTCGGTTGGTACAAGGGCTTCGGGAACCAAACGGTACATCCGTGGCACGGCGACGTCGGCTTGAATCTCCTGACTTCGAAGTGTGGAACCCCCGACTTGTTCATCTCCAACGACCGTGAGTTCAATTTTGGATGAGGGGGAAAAGGCCCGAACTTCCTCAGCCGTGCCGCCGGAGATGGTCACGGTGAAGGTGTCGTTGGTGTTGCTTGGCACAGTGACGCTTTCAGGACCATCAAACACAAACGGGCCGTCTTCGTCATAATCGTAGGTTAACTCAAGATTCAATTCGGCAGGTCCCTCGTTGTTGACGAAGATAACGAGCGATCCTGTTAAGTCCCAGTCTTCTTCCAAATCAACGATGTATTTTGGGTCAACATCAGTGACCCAACCCATTTCCCACGAAGGCCCTTCAACGCCTTGTGCCGCTACTGGTGAACACATCACGAGGAGGCCCGTAAACAGAAGAGCAGGCCAAATGCGATTCATGTCAATCCTCCTGAGTCAGCGCCTTCAGGGCTCGTTTGGTAAGGGTCTTGACCATGGAACGGCGATACCGTGGTGGAAGAGCGGTGTTGTTCACTGGTTTGACCGACTTCTGAACCGCTGCTGCCAGCGTATGTATATCCAGTTCACCAGCTTCAAGATGGGCTCGGATTTCGTCATCGTGCAGGCGAGGAATGGACTCAAGGGCCGTGCTAGCGACACGAAGACTGTTCTGTTGACCATCGATCCACGAGGCTGCAATGCCGGCCTCGGGGAAATCCCAAGAGTCGCGAACGCGTAGTTTCTGATACGACCCTGTTCGTTCCAATGCATCTTCGGGCAGTGTCACTTTGAGCAAGAATTCACCCGCTTCGAGAACGTTTTTCTTCATCCCGTCCAGTTGGTAAAACTCGGAAAGGGAAAGGGTTCGTTGTCCGTTTGGACCGACCAGCACCACCGAGGCGCCCAAGACCATGAAATTTGGCGCAAGGTCGCCCTGATAGGTCGCAACGCACAGGGTGTTTTGGTTTGGAATCACCCTGCAATCCGCTCCAGTACCACAGTCCGCTTTGTGACACCAATCGATGGAACGGCGCCAATCCTCGCCTTGGTTGTACCAAAAGCACCGTGTATCGAGGCACAAATTCCCACCAACGGTGGCGCTTTTTCGGATCAACGAAGAAGCAACCTTGGCGGCGGCTTGGACCAAGAGCGGGTGAATGCCGTTTGCTTCGGTGAGCCGGTCCAAAGAGACCATGCAGCCAATTTCTCGTTCGGATATGCTGTGAGCCTCTGCGATTCCAGCCAAGGAAATCACATGTGGTTTAGGATTGATGTGCCATTTGTAATTAGGTAGCACATCGGTTCCTCCAGCGACCCAATCAAAGGCTTCCCCTTGCTTCATCAGACTTGCTGCAAGAGCAACCGCCTCTTCAACCGAGGACGGGTGATGGAGTTCAAACGGCGGCATCAACATCAGACATCATCTCCCATGTGACGCTGCTCTTTCTTGAGCCAGGCACGGCCTGCGAAACCCAACTCAGCCAGTTGTTCGGGAAGCGGCTCATCGGCTTCTCTCCAACCTTCCACCTGCTCTGCAAGCGGCCGATATGGGTCAAATCCAAAGAGAACGCCGTTGACATACGCCGAGGTGTCTTCGCTGCGTTGGCGCAAGCGGTCTCGCTCCCGATGTTCGTCGGCACGGGCTGTGAGAACCGCTTGCAATGGTCCGTGGGCCAATCGCGGTGAGTCGAGGTCGTTCGGGTCGTCCATGCCTTGCTTTTTCATGTGTTTCTCAATGCCGCTGTAGACTACATCAGGCGTTAAGGGAAGGTCGCGGAGTCGGATGCCGATGGCATCGTAAACCGCATTGACCACGGCGGGAAGAATCGGCAACAGCGGTCCTTCGCCAGCCTCCTTCGCACCGAACGGGCCTTCGGGGTCACTTGATTCAACGATAATGGCCTCAACATGAGGCATTTCGTGAACGGAGGGAATTTTGTATTCAAGGAGGTTCGCATTCTGCAAATGTCCGGTTCGACCGTACACCATTTTCTCGCTCAAGACCTGTCCGAGTCCCATATGGCAGGAGCCGATGATTTGACCTTTGACAGCCAATGGGTTGAGGGCTTTACCGCAGTCGTGAGCCGCCCATACATTGGTGCAGGAAACCAACCCTGTCTCAACATCCACATCCACTTCAGCAACGTAGGCGGAAAAAGAGTAGGCTGGGGCCAACCCTGCAGCAGCACCTTTGTGCACCCCGCCCATTGGAGGTGAGCGGTACGCCCCACGAGCGATGAGTGCCCCAGTATCCGCTTGTGCCTTGTGAAGGGCTTCTAGGTAAGAAACGCCGATGGAAGGGTCGTGCTTGTAGTAGATTCGTCGGTCGTTCAAAACCAAAACATTGGGGTGGTAGCCCAACAAATCCCAAGCAGCTTTGAGTAACTGGTCCCGAATGTCAATGGCGGCACGAATGGCGGCGTTTGCATTCATGAAGGTGACGCGACTTGAATACGAGCCCAAGTCCACAGGGCTGGTGTCGCTTTCGTGGCTGCGAACATGAATCATCTCAATGGGAAGCGCCAACACTTCAGAGACTACTTGGGCCACGGCTGTGGTTGAACCTTGACCAATGTCGGCAGCACCTGTGTGAACCGTTACACCGCCGTCCATGTCCACCTGGATGTGTACCGTGGCGTGTGGGAAATTGGTTGGGTCCCAGTGAATCGGTAGGCCGGAGCCAGAGATGAAAAAGCCGCAACCAATACCAATCCCCTTTCCGAGCGGTAATTGTCGGAATTTCTCATCCCAATTTGAACCCTCGCGAACGCGTTCCAAGGCCTCTCGCATCCCGTTCGAGGTGATTCGGAAACCACTGATGGTTCGGCTGTGCGGAGGAAGCAGGTTGGCAAGACGCAAATCGATTGGGTCAACGTTCATGGATTCAGCCATTTCATCCAAACCGACCTCAACCGCACAACGTGTGTTGACGGCCCCATGCCCACGCATGGCGCCCGAGGCAGGTTTGTTGGTCCACACACGGGCCCCCGTGTAATGGAACGACCCTAACTCATAGGGGGCTGTGGCCAACACACCGTTGTAATACGAAGTGACGTGGCCAAAGGATGCAAAACCTCCACCGTCGATGAGGGCGTCGATGTCAAAGCCTGAAATTCGCCCTTCGTCATCAGCCGTCATCTTGACATCAATGTGGCTTGGATGGCGACCACGGTTAATCCAGTACACTTCTTCTCTGTCAAACGTGATGCGTACGGGCTTGCCAGATTTTCGGGCCAAAATGGCGGCGCACATTTCGTGTGGGAAGGGGTCGGACTTGCCTCCAAAGCCACCACCAACAAAGGTTCGAATGACATTGATTTGATGCATCGGAACATCCAGCACGGTTGATAGGGCTCGGTGCGTGTAATGCGGCACTTGTTGTGGGGTGTACAATTGCAAGCGTCCGTTCGGGTCCCAATGTGCCACGACAGCATGCGGTTCAGTGAATCCATGGTGCACGCCGGACATCGTCCAAGTACCATGGGATGAGGCGTGAGGCGTCTTCACCAGTGAACGGTCGCCAAACTCTTGAAACACGCGTTTCTGGACATTGGTACGTGCAAGGTGGTACTTCCCTCGCCAGTGAATCGGTTCATCGTGGTCCTCAAGTCCGAGTTTTGGGTCAAACACCGGTTCCAACTCTTCCCATTCAATCTCAAAGAGAGAAAGGGCTTCAATCGCTGTTGCTTCGTCCACTGCAGCAACACAGGCCACCAAATCACCGACATGCCGAACCTTCTCAACCGCCATGGCGTGCTCGTCCTTGGTAACGGGCAACACGCCGAATCGGTTTGGGGCGTCTTGACCGGTGGCCACGGCCAAGACACCGGGCAGCGCTTCCACCTTGGAGGTGTCAATGGATTTGATGCGAGCATAATGGTGCGGAGAACGGAGGATCTTGCCGATGATTTCACCGGGCAAGCGCACATCATCGCCATACCAAGCCTGGCCCGTCACCTTTGCATTGGAATCCACCAACGGCATGGCTTTGCCAACGGAAGTCCCAGTTCTTGCACGGTCATGGATGTGGTCGCCCGCAGGTTTCGGTTCTTGTCCACCCACGGTTTCTGGTATGTAGGCAAGGTCACGTGGTCGCATCACAGGTTCAGAGCCACCCGACCCTGGAGGTGGAAAGGCTTGTTTCCCCGCAACACGCTTGCCGTCTTTACGTACCGCTGATTCTGACGAACCGGGTTGCTGGTGATAGGTACCCATGGTCATCACTTCGCGTGGCCGGGGGGCATGGTCGGTTCATCTGGGCCGGATGGATGTGGGTCTGGATGAGGGGAACTGGCAGGCGCTGTGCGCTCGACTTCACCACGGTGAATCGCAGCAGCAGCCTCCACAGCTTCGATGATTTGCTGGTACCCCGTGCAACGGCACAAGTTGCCTTCGATGGCCGAGGCGATTTCTTCTCTTGTTGGGTTGTCGTTTTGGTTGAGCAAGGCTTGGGAAGTGACGAGGAAGCCGGGGGTACAAAAGCCGCATTGAGAGCCACCGTAGGTGGCGAAGCAGGTCTGAATCGGAGCAAGATGGGCCCCGTCTGAGAGGCCTTCAACCGTGATGATGTCGCAGCCTTCAACTTGACCAGCGAGGGTAAGGCATGACAACTTTGGGACGCCGTCAATCATGACCGTGCAGCAGCCGCATGTTCCCAAGTCGCACCCTCGTTTGACCCCAAGCGTTCCAACTTTGTCACGAAGCACATCCAACAAGACGGCGTTACTGGGTGCGAGAACCTCTACGGCAGTACCGTTGACCGCCCCCATCCAAACCTTCCCCTTGGGAGCGGGAATCATGGATACGTGTTCTTTCCCCACCATGGCCGTCCCTGCCTTTGCGTAGGTCATTCACCCTTTGATGATTGGGGGCGTCCGGTTTGAAAACCCACTCACTCCTCTTCTCTGTATTCACCACCAAAGGCACTTTCCACAGCCTCAATGGCGTTTCTCAAGACCAATCCGTGGTACACTCTGATTTTTCTGGATTTGACTTTCTCGTTGACTTTCAATTCGATTTCCTGCAAATGCTCGAGATTTTTGGCATCGTGAATTTCGTCTAACAAAACATGATATTCATTACGTCGAGCGATGTAAAACCCAAGATAAATTGGAATCAGCAAAAAGGGGATGACCAATTCTTCAAAGACGATTTCTGCGACACCAGAAACAGAAATTTCAAACGAATCCGGATGGTAATCGAAACTGAATGAGCCTGGTCCAAGGCCACCTTTGTAGAAGATGCCGGTGTTGGTTCCAAAGTACATCGTAAACGGCGTTTCGGTGGGATCATGAATGTCCGAACCGCGGTCCAATTCAACATCATCAGGCCAACCGTCGTTGTCGTTGTCATGGTCCAACACATCAGGAATGGTGTCTTGGTCAGTGTCCGGAGGGGTTGATTCGGCATTAAACGGGTCGTAAAGAATGGTGCCCGAGGAGGCGGAACGCTCCATTTCATTTCGAATGCCGTCACCGTCAGCATCATCGTCGTATTCGTCTGGAATGAAATCTCCGTCAATGTCTGAACAACCTTTGAGTCGGTATTTGCTCAAGCCGTAGACATTGGGGCAATTATCGCTCAAACGGTGCAGACCTTGGTCAGCGTAACCATCGCCGTCAAGGTCGGACCAAACGCCAGGGTCCTCTGGCCAAACATCCACTGTGTCCAATGAACCGTCCCCATCCATGTCGTCGTCAGCGTTGTCACCGATGCCGTCGCCATCGAGATCACGGTGTTCGCTGGCGTTTTCTGGGAAAGCATCGGCACCAAAACTCGTATTCCAATTCTCGTCGGGGTCCGACCAACCATCACCATCGCTATCGAGACACCCGATTCTGTCCTGTGTGGAGTCGCCTGAAACAACACAATTCGAAGCATTGCCCTCCTGCGCAGAGGCAAATCCGATGGAGAGCAACGAGAGGCAGAGGATGACGAACAAGAGTGCGCTGGCTCTCATGCGCTTGACGAGGGTCGGGTCTCTAATGGCTTTTTCAGTCCACTATTTTGAGGAAGGTTTGAAAAGGAAGGGTTGCTAAAATTGGAACCATGAATCGATTCGTGATGGTGTTGACCTTGACGCTTCTCCTTACACCCTTAAGCGGCTGCACGGGAGAAGAGGGTGATGAGGTTCAATCCTTCCCCTCTTTTTCGGCTGTGGCGGATAATAATGAAACCTATAACAACACCCGTATGGCTGGAGGAGGCTACATCGTCATCTTCTCTGCCGAATGGTGCAACAGCCCGTGCTACACCACGATGCACGCTATTTGGGCTGCGCAAGCTGAACTTCCCGTCTTGGTCATGTCCACCGACCCTGCCGAAAATGCCACAGGCATTACCCTTTCAGAATGGCATGACTCGGCAAATGCACACGACGATGAGGACGCCAATAACGACGGCAACATCGACGAAACCGAAGCCGGCGTTACCCTCACCACGTACGCGTTCATGAAAGGAAGCGAGGTCGCCAAAACGCTTGGTATTACAAAACCTGGCTCGTTAGCCTTCGTAAACGGTGAAGGCGAACTGATTTACTTACATGAAGGGAGAATGGACGATACGGAAGAAATCACAAAGTACTGGAACAAAGCCAATGCTTGAGTTCTTTCGTTCAATCGTCCAATTCGGCTTCATCGACCACGGCTTCGATGTCGGAATCAACGCTGAAGACTTTCTCAACCGTGGTGGCCTCTTCTGCTCGGTTGATGACAACAATGCCGAGGACAACCAACAACGCAAGGAAAAGACCAGTGGCAGGAACGACCCACTCCGGCAAGCCAGAGAAGAGCCCCTCTTCATCAGCAAAGGATTTGGCATTGTCCGTATCCATCAGCATGACGTTGACGCTCACGATTGAGGTGGCCGAATGACCACCGCTCTCGTTGGCCATTAATCCTCGGATGGACAACGTGTGGTTCCCTTCAACAGTGATCCCTGGAAGGTGCTCGAGTTGATGAACGATGGTCTTGAGGTCTAGTTTCGCTCGCTCGTCACCGTGGTCAAAGGTGTGCAAGTTTGCCCAATCATCTCTAAGGTGGTTGCTTCGCCACTGAACCGTGTCAACATACCCGTTGACATCAACATTGATACTGTCGCCTGGCATCAAATGGATGCGGTCATCAATACCGACGGAGGTGTCAACGAAGAGGCTCGCTGATGTGTCAAGTTGGTAATCGCGCTCGGCGGCTTCCATCACAGCGGCCAAGGCCTCAACGTGCCCGTGTCCGTAGACGTTGTTCTGACGGTTTTTCGGAATTTGGTCCTCTGCACAGGGTTGGTTTGCGAACATATAGTGACATTCACGATAGGTGGCTGTTTCTTGCAAGATGTTGCGCACATCAAACGGCGACAAGTCGGGGTTGGCTTGCAACATCAAAGCAACGGTACCCGCCACACCAGGCGTGGCCATGCTGGTCCCGCTAAAGGCGACATAACCATCTCCTGAATTATGTTGAACGGACATCACATCCGAACCGACAAACGCCACGTTCGGTTTGACACGAAATTCTTCGGTGGGTCCTTCACTGCTGTATTCCGCGATGGCCGTGTTTTTGTTGAGTGCACCAACAGTGATGGAATCTTCAGAAGAACCAGGAGTTCCGATGGTCCCAGGACCTGCGGTATTGCCTGCGGCGATGAGCATCGTGATGCCTGCCCGCACCATTTCGTTGGCATAGCGGTTGACGCTGTCTTCCTCCGACGATGTCCATTCAATGGCTCCAAAGCCGCCAAGACTCATGGAAGCAGCCCGGATATTGAATTCATAGCGATGGTCAACCGTCCATTGCATACCGCCCATCACGGTTGCAAAGCTGCCCGAGCCTCCAGCATCAAGCACTTTTACTCCAACCAAGAAGGCCTGAGGGGCCATGCCCGGATGTTCATAGGTTGGGGCGCCAGTGCCGGCTACGGTTCCTGCGCAATGTGAACCGTGACCTTGGTCGTCGTATGCTTGGATTTCAGTACCGTTGGTCTTATCGGGGGCATTCACTGCATCGTAGAAAGCAATCACTTTCGGGTCGTGGGTGCTGTCATCGTCATCCAAATCATTGAGTCCTACGTGAGTGCTGTCAATTCCTGTGTCAATGACAGCAACGGTCACGCCAGAGCCATCGTATCCGGTTTGTTGCTGAGCGAGGTCAACTTCGTGAATCACCGCTGAGTCACCGTTTTGGACGCCAAGAAGACCATCGAGTTCCAACATGACAACACCAGGGAGGGTGGTGGTTTCAAGAATCAACGAGTGGGGGACGCGTCCTGCCACCGCATGGATGAGAGGAAGGTTCCACTCGTGGATGTAACCGACTTCACGCTCCAACATGGTGATGTCTGAATCAGTGGGAAGGTGGTCAAAGTCAATGATGAGGGGCAACGTGTTGTCTTCATCCAAAAACAAGGGGTGCTCGTGGTACTTCTCAATCATGTCGCCAATCCCGTTCTTGTTGCGGTCAACGGTCGTTTCAACCCACCAACCTTCTTCGTTCTCAACAAGAGGCTCTGAACCCACTGGCATGGCTGAGGCCAACATGGGCGTTACCATCAGCATCAAACACACAATGGACAGAAGTCTCCTCATCACGACAACCTCACCGTCTTCCCCCACATGATGGAGGGATTTCAAGTCATTGGCCAAGCGTTGGAGGCCGTTTTTGGGTCGGGAACAATGAAATCCGAGGAATGAAGCAGATTGACGGGTGAACAATTAAGAGTTCGGGGGGGCCAAAAACAATCGATTGCTATGGCAGCACCACGACGTCGCCCTATCAAATCCACTCCTGCACCGAACACCACAACCCAAACGACTGCATCGGCACTGAGCGGGGGCATCAGTACGCATGACACCTCATCTGCACCCATCATGACCGTTGTCCAACCCAATGCCACCATCCAAAAAGACGACCTGTTCTTGATGAAAATGTCTCAAGTGGTCATGATGGGAATCGGATTCCTCGCCATTTGGGGTGGCATTTTCAGCGTCGCGTTTGATGAAGATGCGACCAACGATAACTTCCTTGTGCTCTTTGTGGGTGGTTTGGCGTCCTTTGCCGTTTCTGTAGGTTTGATTGAATTGCAGAGCAAGAAGAACCAACATCGCCTCTATGACATTCAAAATTACTTCCTCGGTATCGCCTTCTTCTTTTCAACCGTTGGGGTGCTCTGGGGCACCCGGTATCTCATGGGACTGGCTACCGGAACCTTGGAATTGGATTGGTTTGGAAATCCTGCCCAGTACACAGAGAAGGATTGGTCGCCCAACGCCAACGGCATCTACGCCCAGACCCTCACCTGTTTGCTGCTGACCTACGGACATTACCGCCTGCTCAAGCGTTACAGCGGGGACACAAGTTTCGGATGGGGCGTTGCGACCTATGCGCCCATGGCCGTATTGATTGCTGGCGTTGGCCCTTGGATCCGATGGTCTGAAAATGTGGTGAGTTGGGAACTCGGCCTTGCCATCATCTCCATCACCTTGGTCTCCATGGAAATGTCGCTTCGGTCGAACAAAGCGCTGAACTTCGTGGTGGTTGCTTTTGCGGGCGGTTTGGTCCCGATTATTTACGAAACGCTGAACACGAATGCACCCGCTGATGGTGCGGGCGGAGCGCTTTCCTTGATGGTGTTCATCATCGGTTTGCAAGGATATTATGCTGCTCGCCAAGATTTGCGTAAAGAGGTCATGGAACGGGCGTCATTACTGCTCATCGGACAGGTGGTTGTCGCCATTGCCCTCGCACGAACAGCCACGGATTTCAATCTCATTCTTGGTCCTTTCAGGGCAGGAGATTTCGCTTCTCTCGAACCTTACATCAACATCCCTGTGGCGCTATGGTGCGCCGTTCTTTTCGCTTATTTCCCGGCTGTTCTTCAACAACGCGTCCCATGGATGCCGATTGGTTTGGCCGCAGCACTTTTCGTGTTACCAATGAGCAGTTCCACGATTCCATGGGTGCTGAGCATGCTTGTGTTACCCTACATGATTTTTATCTCAAAGGTGGCCAGAGCCTGGGTTGTCAACGCCACCATGTTGGTCTTTAGCGCCTCGTACCTGCTAACCGACTGGTGGGGCTATGCCAACGATGTCAGCACACAAAACTCGTTTGGGGGTGGCTGGCTTCATGTTGCCCTCCCATTGTTCCTTCTAGCCGTTGCTGAATTGGGCCGTCACCGTGAAAAGTTGCAAACAAGCACCAGTCTGGCGATGATTGGAGCCGTGGTACTCTCAAGAGCCATTCTTGACCCTGAATGGTACCTTCCCTGGTTGCTCGTTGCCTACATGCTGGCGGTGAATTGGAACATGGTCCGCTCCACCTCCTCACCGACGATGAAGCAGCGCCAAGATGCTACGCTCGCACTTGTCTTTACCTCACTCACGGTGTTGCTTTTGGCCGTTCTTGACAACCTTTCATTGCCTCCCACCAGCATGTTTGATTCACTCACGGAGATTGGGTTTCGCCCTCAATTCATCGTGTTGTTTGTTGCGCTTTACCTTCTCGCAAACGCTTCATCCGCGCATGAATTGGACGTTGGTTCAATCATCAAATGGTTGAGCGAAGGCGATGTCAACAACCCTTCCTTTGATTCTACAGCGGGTACTTGGGTGGTGAAAGAGAAGAGCCTTGAAGACGAGTGGGCCGCTATTGAGGGAGCATCCTGGACGCCATTGGCGAGGTTTAGCCTTCTCGCCTCGCTTTGTATGTTCACCTTTTCCATCAGTTCGCTGGACGCAAGCATCTGGGAGGGCCGCCCCTACGTTGTTTTGCTTCTGCTTCTTCCAGTGGCTTTGCTCGTTCGAGAAGTGTTGAAGTTGAACGACATCAGTTCCGCAACGCGAGCAGGGGCTGTCGCGCTTCTTCTCTTCCTTGCTGCACCACTTTCCATCCAAATTGGAAATGAGCTTTGGAGCGGAAATGATGTCTTCTACGCTTCGGTCCTTTTGGACAGCATCTTGGTTGCCGCACCCCTGTTCGTGAACACCGCCATCGCGCGCAGAGGCTTGGACGAGGCGTCCTTGAATCGGAATGCTGACGCAATGGCCTACCTGCTGCTTCTCTTGCTAGCGTTGCTGGATACATCGGGTGGTTTACTGTTGCTTCCAATCGTGACGTTGGTGGCTGTGCGAACCGTCAAACACGCTTTCCAAGGACTGACGGTCGTGATTCCCATCACGTTCCTCATTCCTTCGACAATTTGGTATGAAGAAGGTCTCTTGGGACGATTTCTTACATCGCTCCCTGCAGAATTGACAGACTATTTCATGAACCAACACTCGGGTCCGTTTTTTGCGATTATCGGCATATTTGTTGCAACGCACATGGGAATGGCTCTGTTTACGCAGTACACCCGGAGAGCGGAATCTGAATCCGGCCTCTATGCGGCCATCGCCGTCATATGGCTGAGCCTTGGTCTGCTCTCGGCTCTGCCCGATGGATATTGGATTCCAACCATTGCAACGCTGACGTTCATGGTCTATCTTTGGAACGCAAACAAAAGCCAGGCACTTCCATACACGCTTGGCCTGTTGTTCATGGCCTTGTTCTTTGGATTCTCACTCAGTAACACCTTCCAGCCTATTACGGACGGGGAAGCTGCCGGCTGGAGCGGTGTTTTGACCGGTGTTGGTGGCATCATCATGGCCTTGCTTCACCAACAAGGACGACTGTTCAAAGTTCCAGCCGAAGACGAGGTAGAGCAACGTTCACATGACGATACAGCGGCCTTGGCCGTTCAGATCGGGGCCTTAGGCTTCGTCGCAGGCTACGATGTCTTCTATGGTGTTGGACCGTTCCTTGGCTTCATCATGTTGTGCTGGTCTGCCTTGCGTAAGGGTCAAGCAAACAGCCTCCTGCTCTTGCCGATTCTCCTCACCTTCAGCGTGTACAACTTCATGGTCCAGACGAAGATGGGTGACGGAGACTTGCGAACCACGATCATGGGCGCCTCGTTGGCCATCCAAGGAATACTCTTGACGGCCCTTTCAACGAAGGATGACACCGTTTACGACTGGGAATCACTGACGTGGGAATCGGATGAGGCCTTCTTTGATTTCATGGACAGATTGGGCATTGCAGGGCTGCTTTACACCATCGTCGGTGTTTTTGTCGCTTTGAATAACATCAACCTTGACTCGGTCGCCTACCTTTTGATGACGGTGTATTTGGTCATTATCGGCGTTCAAGGGTTCAGCGAAGAAAACGATGCACGCTGGCGACGTGGTCTTGGCGGTTATGGCGCTACAGCCACCTCATTCCTGTTTGCAAATTCACTCGAAAGCAGCCTCTATGGAGCCATCGGATTTGTTTTGATGGGCATGGTAGCGCTGGGCTTTGGGTTCCTCTTCATGCAACGGATGAACGAGGAAGATGGAATCTATGTTGAGATGACACCTTCAGAAACAGAACCATTGTCGGACGCACCTCTTGAACCTGATGAGGAAGATTCTGGTGACGATATCGCATCTGCCGAGAATGAACAGGAAGAAACTGAATCCTCCGATGAAGAACATGAGGAGGATGATACTGTCCCCGAAGCCATGGAGGATGCCACGGATGAAGAGGACGCCGAAGAAACAGAAGGCTCGCCGACATCCGAGGCCTTAGAGGAGGAATCTATCCCCGAACCTGTTCTGCGTCACAGCGGCCTGCTCACCACCGGCGAAGGCTTTTCGCTTCGCTTGCCTGGTGAAGCCGTTGAGAACATCATCGCCACCCTCAAAACCACGCCCCATGATGGATACCTTCCCGTCGTGGCCTTCGGTCCAAGCGGGCAGATTATGTTGACCTTCGAGGAATCGAAAACAGCGTGATGCTTCAATCGGTGACCAGAGAAGAACCAAAACCTATCGCCGTTGAGCGGTATGCATGGACGCAAAGCACCATCGTATGGTCTGGATAGACCTTGAAATGACTGGGTTGGATGTGGCTCAGGAATCGATTATTGAAATCGCCACGGTGGTGACCGACGGCGAACTGAATATCGTTGCACACGGCCCAAACCTGGCTGTTGCTGTCTCTGACGCGTTGCTTGAAAGCATGGACGAGTGGAACACCACGCACCATCACAACAGCGGTTTGGTGGACCGTATTCGAAAAGAAGGCGTGCCTGTAGAAGAAGCCGAGCGAGCGACCTTGGAATTTCTCCAACAGTGGGTTGAACCAAACACGGCGCCGTTGTGCGGCAACAGCGTTTGGAACGACAGGCAATTTTTGGCCAAGGAAATGCCCGAACTGCTGGATTTTCTCCACTACCGAATGGTGGATGTATCAACCGTCAAAGAACTGGCTCGACGCTGGTACCCTGAGCTTCCCCGCTTTCCAAAACGAGGAGCGCACCTTGCGCTCGACGATGTCTTGGAATCTATAGAAGAGTTGCAGTACTTCCGAGAACGTGTCTTTTCCTCTCAAGAAGAACGCCAGGTCGGCTGAAGCGGTTCAACGCCCTTGTGCGCCGCCATGATCTGGGCGACCACCGCTACGGCGATTTCCTCCGGTGTCTGCGCCCCAATGCTCAAGCCGATGGGGCAAATTACCTGCTCAAGCAGTGCTTGTGGGAGCCCTGATTCAAGACATGAATTCTCAAAGGCTTGCCATTTTGACCGACTCCCAATAACGCCAACACGAGGTCCTTCCACACCGTTCAAGGCGCACTTCTCAGCATGGGCCAACGACAGCAAGGCCAACAATCGCTCTTGGTCTTCACTCCAATCATGGCCGAGAAGCAAGATATCCGAAAAACGGGAGAGGGATTTCATCGATTCACCATCAAACAGCGAACCGATGGGTGCCGAGGAACGCTCAACAGCATCAGGGTATCGTGAAGCATCAACGAATTCAGGACGGGTGTCGTGGATGGAATACGACCATTGCAGTCGACCCAAACAGGCTGCAAGTGCCTCTCCGCAATGGCCTCCACCCATAATGTAAATGTGGGGCAAGGGTATCATCACCTCAATGGAAATCGTCACCCGACCTCCGCAGAGGGAATCAAGCGGTGTTACTTCATAGCCCTTCGCCCCTTTGTTCAATCCGAACGTTGTGACCTCAGCGGTCGGTTCGGTGGCCATATCCAACAGTGCTCGGCAACGCTGGAGAACGTTTTTTTCCAAACCTGCTCCGCCAACTGTACCAACCCAACGATGTTCATCGGAACACATCGCCAATCGCGCTCCAGTTTTTCCAGGTACGCTGCCAGAAGTGGTGAGTACCGTGGCCATCGCAACACGATGACGCTGGGCCAATTCGTTGAGAGCCCAAGAAAGGACGTGGGCGCTCATGCATCCTCCTCAGCGAGAGGCCCTCATATCTCTTCGCCTTGAGAAAAATAGTCCAAGAGTTGGGTTTCAATCTGCATCAAGTGGGTCACATCTTCCATCGTGTCAATGTTTAACGAAAGATGGGGAGACTCAAGGTCCACCGGTGCAAACGACACGACATCTCGAAGCGGTGTGCTTGGCGACGCGGACAAAACCTGTTGCAACGCCCCGTGATGAAGCAGCACGGGATGGCCGTTTTGACCGTTCCAACTGACACAAACCGAGTTGGCGTGCTTCAGCAGGCCCGCCACCACTCCAGCGTTCCAACCGGGCCTGTCAATGGGCGCCATGACCACCCGCTCAACACCTGCATGTTCCTCTTGCAGCGCCTTCAATCCACACTGCAGGCTACCTGTTCGGCCCAGTTCTGGCGCTGGATTCACGACCACATTCGTATCAGGAAGCCATGCGTTGGCCTCGCTTAGAATTGCCTGATTTACCACGACCACAATTGGAGAACAACCGGCCTTCTTGAGCATGTGGCAGGCCCACCAAATCAACGGGTACGCCCCCACCTGAACGAGCGCTTTTGGGCTGCCAAGGCGCCGACTTTCGCCTGCAGCCAATACGATGGCGCCAGCAGAGGGTGAGGCCATGGCCGTTGCACCTGCCCAGTGTGTTTTGGAGTTGTCGTCGTAGAGGTTCATATAGACTCAGGCCCTTCAAAAGCCTATGAAGACGTGGCATCCACCGGGCCATTGGAATACCGAACAGCGAGCGGCGCATGCCCGTTCTCTTGCCTTCTTGCGAACCATCGTTGAGCAATCCGACAGAATGGAATTTCCCTACCCAGATGCGAGCATCCCGAATGTCTTGATTCAAGGGATGTCACGGCGTTGGTATTGCATTGAAATTAATATCCACTACGCCGACGAAGAATTGGGCGGCTTTGGGTCGATTGAAGAAGTGGTTTGGGGTCTCCATGTGACCGCAGGGGTATGGAAGAAAGACGTGGTGAACGAATCCCAACATTCTGTTTCCATCTGTATTGGTCCACGCAACGAAGGCAAACTGTTGCCCGTTGGAGACCAAATCGCGGCCCTGGCGCTTTCGCTTCAAAACGACAAAACGACCGCGATGAGGGTTCCGCTGCTCGCCCAGTTCATCGTTTCTCCTCGCGCAGCCCTGAAAGACGTCTACCAATTCAGCGAAGAAGGGGTCATTATGGATGACGACATGTTCATTGTGGATGAAACCGACCTCTATGAGGATGAAGACGACACGGAAATCCGAAGAGAAATGAGAGAATTTGCCATCCTCTTTGAAACGCTGAACGACATTCAATGGCATGAAGAGCAGTTGGCCCTTGACCGTTGGTTCACCGACCACGACCAAAACGTTCGAATTGAGGAAAACAATGTGCCGTGGCACCATGACGACCAACGCATCTGGGAACTTGAAGACAACCTGAGGAAAGGTCGTCGGTAATCACAGGCCTTTGGTAATTTCACGGCCGATGATCATGCGCTGAACTTGCGATGAGCCCTCGTAAATCTGCATGACTTTTGCCCCACGCATCAGCCGAGCCACGGGGTATTCTTCGGAATAGCCGTAGCCACCGTATACTTGAACCGCATCGGTTGCAACCTGCATCGCCATGTCTGCGGCAAACCGCTTGGCGTGGGCTGCAGACTCCGTATTGCGCACGCCCGCATCAAATTCCGATGCCGATTTCCACGTCAGCATTCGGGCAGCCTCAATGTTGGTCTTCATATCGGCCAACATGAACTGAACAGCCTGATGTTGATGTAACGGCTTTCCAAAGGTTTGACGCTCACCAGCATATTGCAGAGCGTGTTCGTAAGCGGCACGAGCCAAACCCGTCGCATGAGCAGCGATGTTGGGCCGACTCATGTCAAAGGCCTTCATTGCATTCATCCAACCTCCGGACTCTGAACCACCGACCAAATGATCGGCAGGGACACGTACATCATCGAACATGATGGAACGGGTGTCTGAACATCGCTGACCCATGTTGGTCTCTTTCTTACCGAGCGAGAACCCTTCGGCATCACGCTCAACGATGAATCCGGACATGCCCTTGTAGCCTGCATCAGGGTCTGTCTTCGCAAGGACGAAGAAGAAATCAGCGTGACCGGCCCCGGTAATCCACATTTTTGACCCGTTGATGACGTATTCGTCTCCATCTCGGAGAGCCGTGGTCTTGCAGGCTGCGACATCAGAGCCCGCACCCGGTTCGGTCACTGCATACGAGGCGAGCGCCCCTTCCTCAGCAATTTTTCGAAGCCAAATTTCCTTCTGCTCCTCTGTTGCACCGGTGATGATGGGGGCGCTAGCGAGGGCTGTTGCATAGGCCGCCGTCGCGAACCCAGGGTCGCCCCAAGCCAACTCTTCGTTGACGAGTACTTCCTCAAACGAACCAAGTCCTGCCCCACCATAGGCCTCTGGAATGTGAAGGTTGAGCAAACCGGTTTCATGGGCTAATTGAATGGTTTCCTTGGGATAGTGGGCGGTCTCGTCCCAATGTTCGGCGTGTGGACGAATTTCATCGACGGCAAACTCGTGGGCTAGCTCCTTGAGCATAGCCTGCATTTCGTCAAGTTGGAAGTCCACCATGAATCAGCGAGGCGCCGCTCCCTTATGAGCGATTTCTATGCTTTGGAAAGCACAGACCGCTTCACAATGCAAGGTAGCCTTGGCGTTCAGCCAACAACAAGCCAAGGAAAAGGACATAGATGAGGATAAGAATCACACCTTCCCATCGTTTGAATTGGTATTGCGAACGCATCATGCCCAACGCAACCGCAGTTCCAACGAACGTGGCTGGAATGATGAGGTAGGCGGTCAAATTGTAACTCGCAGGGGTCAAGGCTAGAGGATGAACCATGGCGGCAAATCCAATGGAGAGCAGAGGGTCGGTGATGTTGGAACCAATCAGGGTCCCAATAGCGACGCCTTCGCTTCGTTTGGCTGCCATGAAGGCGATGGTCAACTCTGGAAGAGAAGTTCCCAATCCAGAAATGGTAGTACCGATTACAGCGTGGGGTACATTCAACGCATACGCCATATCACTGGCGACATTCACCAGATGATGAGCGGCGAAAAGAGCCAACAACAGGCCAGCCGTCACCATGGTCGCGTAGGAGGCCGTGGTCCGATTTAGCCGACGATCAACGACATCTCCGCCGCTCAACTCATCCTCCAAAATCTCCTCACGGTGCGAGAGGAGCCAATAGATGTAAGCGATGTAGAGAGACATGAGAATGAATCCCTCTATTCGGCTCAACACGTCGCCTGTCATCAAAAAAACCGTCAACAAAACGATAGAGAGGAACATGATAAGGCCGTCTCGCTTGAGCCAAGAAGGTCGAATTTTGACGCCACGGAACGTGACGACCACACCTAAAATCAATGTGATTTGGACCAAAATAGAACCGTAAATCCCGCCAATAGCCAAATCGCTGATGGCTGGGTTACTGGGAATATCGGCTGCGGCCGTGGATGTCACCAATATTTCTGGAAGAGAGGTCCCAATCGATACGATGGTCAAACCGATGACGACTTCGGGCAGACCTGCACGGTACGCAAGCCCTTTGGCCCCCTCAATGAAAACATCGGCTGACTTGATAAGCAACATCAAAGCCAAAGCGAGCAAGACCACCGAAATCCAATTTGCATCGATTTGAGAGTCTTCGATGATGGAATGAAGGGCCACAATTCCGAGGAACAGAGCACCGTTGAGGAGCAGCGTGTTGCTCAACACCAATTGGGGGATGCCCATGGGTTCTCCTGACGCCCCATCCTCCATGAACCTACGAAAAAGAACCACTTCTTGACGGTTACCTCCAACCAGAGTCCAAACTCGTCATGCAGAAGCCTTTCAATCGGTCGTTTGACCCAGTCTTTCATGCGACGACAGATGCTGGGCGAGTTCTTTGGAACCGGCCTCATGGTCGCCGTTGGTTGCGGTAGCGTCGCTTTTGGGGCAAGCCACGGCGTCGTTTCGTTCACCTTCGGGGCTGTTGTGACGCTGGCCATTCTTCTCTTCGGTCCACTGAGCGGAGCCCACATCAACCCCGCCGTCACCATCGCTTTCTGGCGTGACGGTCAACTTCCCACTGCACTTGTGCCCGCCTATGTCCTGGCCCAACTCACCGGCGCAATGTGCGGAGCCTTCCTGGTCAACGCAGCCGCACCAACCACGCTCAATCCGTCGTTTTCATTGGTCGAAGGCTTTCTGATTGAGGTGACGATTACGATGCTGCTCATGACCAGCATTCTCCTCGTTGTACAGCGAACTGAACGCCGGGCAGTCGTAGCTGTATGGGTTGGGTTGACGGTTGCCATTTTGGCCCTCATCGCAGGCCCATGGACCGGCGCAAGCATGAACCCAGCCAGAACCTTTGGCCCAAACGTCCTTGGTGGCATGTGGTACACCTTGCCGTTTTACTTCACATCCACCGTGTTGGGTGCTTGGCTAGCCTGCGACATCAAACAGCGATGCTTTCCGGACATGAGCGCCATTCAAGATTGAACCGAAGCAGAGAGCACCTCAACCACGTGGTCAAGGGAAGGAACAGTGTGGTTTTCCAACGGGGGTGAAAACGGTACGGGCGTGTCCAACGCCCCAATGACGGTCGGGGCTGATTCCAGTTCGTAGAAACACTCCTCAAGGATTCGCGATTGGACCGTATGGCCAAGTCCACCGGACCACTGGCCTTCCTGAAGAACCACCAAACGACCGGTTCGTTGGACGGAAGCAATGCATGTTTCTGCATCAAAGGGAAGAAGCGTACGCAAATCAACCACTTCCACTTCTGTGCCTTGCTTCGCCAGCGTCTCAGCGGCTTCGAGAGCCACGTGAACCATGGCTCCCCATGTGACCAGCGTGACATCGCGCCCGCCTCGGATGACTTCAGCCTTGCCGAGTTTGTACCGCTTGCCTTCCTGAACATGCTGAAGAACCGTTTGGGTGTCCACCTTCTGATTGATGTTCATACCCCATCCTGTCAGACCGCCTCTTAAGCCGTAGAGACCAATGTGTTCCAACATCAAAACGGGGTCGGGCAAGTTCGCACCTTCAACCAGCAAATCGTAGGCATCTTGTGGTGTTCCGGGGGCCAAAACCACCAGTCCGGGGTCGTTAGCGAACCACGATTCAATCATGTTGGCGTGGAAGGGTCCGGAACGGGTGCGAGCACCAAGCGGAATGCGAACGGTCATCGGGCAATCGGCACCCCATCGCCAACGCAACATGGAGGCGTTGTTCACCAAGGCATTGTAGCCGAGCGCAGCAAAGCCCCCAAACTGAATCTCCACCATGGGTTTCATGCCAGAAAGCGCTGCTCCAACGCCGGTATGGACAATGATGGCTTCGCACAACGGCATGTCCACGAGTTTCTCTTCGTGACCGGCGTTTTTCAGCGCCATGTTCATGCCAAAGGCACCGGCGACCTCCATGTCCTCGCCGATGAAAACGCAATCTTCACCATGCATGGTGGCGATGTCCGCCATGGCTTGTTGAATAGCACGGGCATAGGTCCACCCGCCGGATTCTGCATAGGACCACACTCGTTGACCCGGGGCGAGGGGGGCAGGCACCGGCGATTGGATGTGCTCGCCCTTGAGTCTGAGAAGGTGGTCTTGGTGTGTATCGGCGTCGTTGATTGATGTCACGCCTTTGGTCACCGTTTCAGGTTTTGGCCATGCCATCTCCAACAGCGTTAATCGCGCTTGCTCTACCGCTTCCTCCTCTTCGGTTTCCATGGCCTCCAACACCGCCTCTTCAACGCCAAGGTCCAAGAGTAAAGCACGGTGCGTAGGCAGTGGGTCTTTTGCCTCCCAATAAGCCAACAACTCACGGTCTACATACCCGGGTGGCGTACCGCTTGGATTGCCCAGATACAGGTCGTCGTGATGGTGAGCGTGTCCGCAGCCTCGCATGGTTTCAACATGGATCAATGTGGGACCGCCGCCTTCAAGGGCAAATTCTCGGGCTACGGCGGTTGATGCATGCCAGGCAGCAGGGTCTGAACCATCGATGGTCCATGCTGGAAAGCCCATGGCTAGCGCCTTATCCGCCCACACTTCAACGCCTGATTGCTTCGCAGGTGGCGTGTCAAGTGCAATCTGATTGTTTTGCAGGATGTATGTGATGGGCAACCCTCGGGCACCAGCGAGATTCATCGATTCCCAAAATTCGCCACTGGACGATGAGCCTTCGCCGATGCATGCCACATGAAATCGACCGAGCCCTTGCCGCCATCCGGCGAACGCCAACCCTGTCATCGTTGCACTGGCGATTGGAAGTGGAGCCGTTGGGGGTAAAACACCAACATGCCACGCTCCAATATGGAGGTCGCGTCCACCGGCGTCATTCCATCCTCCATTTTGATTGGAAGCCACTTTACCAAGGTTGGCCGCCATGACATCCAGTGGTGTGTCGCCCATGGCGAGACTCAAACCAACATCCCGAATCATCGGGGCAACCAGATCGCCATCGTATCCTTGGCCGGGACGTGCATCTTTGGGAGCGTCGGGTTGTCGCTTGAGGGCGGTTGCCACGGCCACCACCCCTTCTTGCCATGTTGAACGGAAGCCCTTGCCACCAAACTTACCACCGTCAGGGGTTTCAACACCATCGGTGAAAATCTCTTTGAGGGCTGCATCCAAACAACGGGTCCGTGTCATGAGGCGCTGCCATTCCATGCGATGTTCAACGGTGACGGCCATGTAATGGGCGAGACGCCGCATCATCAACCGCATGTCAATGATGAAATGGGCCCGGCGACGCTCGAGCAACAAATCCATGCTGCGTCGTGGAATGACCTCTCGCTCAAGTTCTTCACCCAACGTGCTTTTCATCTGTTTTTTCAGACCTCGTTCCAACCCCTCTAGAAATCGGTTGGAAAATGTCATCCAGGAAGGTCCCTCAAAGGTTTCAGGTTCCGAACCCACCATGTGGTCCCACACATTGGCCACCAAGAACAGATGAGCATCGTGCCGCTGTGCAACGAAGGACAAGACTTCGCTTTTTGCTGCTGCTTTGGGGAGCGGTTGAACGAAATTCAATGGCTGCTGAGGGCGCCATTCTTGACCAAAGATTTCCGGTAGGTCTCCCTGTGTCATGGTCAGTCCTCACCCTTCGCAGGAGATGGGAGGTTTCAACCCTCTTCTTGCCCGAGTTGGTCGTGATGTAAGGAAGAGGTCGTCACCGCCATTCGTTTGGTGATTTCGGCTTCATAGCATTCTCGAAGGGTCTCGCGGTTGAAGAGCGTGATGAGCAACGCTGCGGCTGCAGGCAGGGCCAGCCCTCCCAAAGCCAAGGCCCAAGAGCCAAAGAGGTCAAACACCGGTCCTACCGTCAAGGGACCGAGAATCGTCCCTGCGGCCCATGCCGCACCAAAAACACCGAACGCAAGACCAGGATTTCCCTCACCAAGGGCTCGGTTTGTGGCCGTGTCGATCATCGGTAGCATTGGGATTTGGGCTGCTGCTATCGAAAATTGGAAGACGCCGAGCAAGCCAACCATCGCCAATGCTGCAACCGTACCGGTCATCAAGGCCCCTGCAAGCCCGACACCGACCAAGGAAAGCACAACAACACTCCAGCCGATAAGCATGTAGCGCGTCGGGCCATTTCTGTCAACCCAGCGCCCCCATACAACCGAACCGATACCTTGCATCAGCACCATGACCAGCAACACACCACCAATTTGGGCGGCGCTGAACCCTAAGGTGTCATCCAAAAACAAGGGCACTCCGGCTTCCAAAGCACCCGTTGCGACGGTGGTGATGGCCAAGAGAACACCAACCCGAAACAGGATGGGGTCGGTGAAAAACACACCAATGGACACGGTGGCCGAGGAGGATTCGTTTGGGCCCCCAACATCCTTTGAAGCAAGCAACATCACTGGGCTGACCGCAAATGTCAATCCTGCTAGGAAAACAAAGGCATAGGCTTCGCCAAGAGAGAAAAGCAAACCGCCGAGTACGGGTCCAAACAAGCCGCCAATGGCGGCGATGCCGAGCAGTTTTCCGGCCTGCTCTCCAAAGCGGGTGGGCCAGAGTTGCGAAGCAGCAGCAAGTCCAGCGGTCATGATGGTGGCTCCGGAGGCACCGTGAACCAAACGGGCCACTGAAAGCAACAAAAATGGTCGACCAACAAGTTCGTTTGTTGCTACGATGTACAAACAACTGGACCCTGAAAGCAACAACAAACTCACAAAGATGGTTCGCCCTGCCCCAAATCGGTCAGAAACCCAACCCGTTATGGGACCAAACAAAAACAGTGGAACCGCCCAAAGCGAAACAAGAAGCGTGGCCTGTGTGGCATTAAGACCAAATTGTGCCTGCCACGAAGGCAGAACCGGTACGATGTAGGCATAGCCGAGGAAATTGACGAAAAACGCGAGCATCAACGCCACAAATGCTCGGTCTTGCCGAGCATCGCTGCCCTTGTTCACTCCTCTTCCTCCTTCACGGGCAGCGCATCCAACACATCCCCCGCCATTTGACTGGCGTCCTCAATCTGCGTTAGGAGGGTGAGGTCGGAGAGCGCTCCTGGTCGTTGAAGAGCGTCCATTAAATCTCGTAATACCTGAGCCGTTAAGCGAGTCAATTCCAATGTTTCAGGGTCGATGGCGACACGGTTGTCGTCCTCCAACAACGCCACGTAGTCCGGCTTTTCGGAGAGAATGCCGTCCATCTCACGCTCAACCTGTTCTGCAATGTCTTGGGCTTGGCGTTCAAGAATATCTTCCATGGCACTTTTCATGCCGCCGCCTGCTGAGGACGGTGCAGCACCTTCACCAAGGGTGGCCCCCTTGTTGATGTCGGCAAAGGACGTTGGCGTTGAAACCGGTTTGGGTTGATGATTGGAAGGCTTCTCGGCTTGCGGAGTACTGGCTTCACCGCTGTTCACCAATCGGTTCAACGCCAAACGAACCATTGTGGTCATCGCTTCGGGAGAAATCATGCCCTCCTCTTCTTCATCACTGAGGCTAGCACCCATTTCTTCTTGGATGGAAGCGACAAAGTCTTCATTGATGTTTCCCGATTCTACCAATCGCTGAAGCATGGGCAAGGCCCACTGGCTGTCGTTCATGGCCATGCCGACATCAAATCGTTGCCCTGCTCCCCCGCCTCCTCCGATAGGTCCGCTGATGTCGGCTGGGGGGGCAACAAATTGTTTCGCGGCGTGACGGCCGATTTGAGCAATCAATTGGTTCATGTCAACCGGTTTTCCAATCACCTCTGAAACACCAGCCAAGGCTGCGGAGGAAAGATAATCCGGAGCGCTGGTGCGAGAAAGCACAACGACTCGTGTTGAGGTCCGAAAGCGAGGTTGGCTCGCCATGGCCTGGCAGGTATCCAAGGCGCTGCCTTGCGACCACTCGCCTTCCAACAAGACCACATCAGGCAAGACGGCTTGGGCGGTGGCTTGAAGTTGAGCCAAGGTACTCAATCGAGTGACTTCATACCCTTCTCGCTCGAAGGTGTTGGCCAGCAAGTTTCGCCTTCCTTCGTTTTCGTCGGCGATGATGATGCTGGCCATACCATCCCCTCCAAAGTGGAAGGAGAGCGTGAATTCCTATCAACCTCACCCCACCAAGAATCGGGTAGAAGGGCGTTTGGGGACTGGTTTCAATTGACGATGTCCTCTGGGCTCATGGCCTGCCAGGCCATGATGCCTCCTTCCAAATTGTAGATACGGTCGGCAATCCAGCCCGCTTTCACCAAAGCGACGGCGGCGAGTTGCGATCGCATACCGGCTTTGCAGTGAATCAAGATGTCCACTTTTTTCGGCAATTCATCAAGCACAGCCAATACGTGGCTGTGTGGAATTTGTAGACCACATCCACGCACATGACCTTGAGCATACTCTTGGTCAGAGCGAACATCGAGAATGAACGGTTCCCACCCTTCCGCCTTTCGTTGCAAGACTTCAGCCATCGTAATTTGGTGGAACATATTGGACGGGCCGGTTGGTGAAGATTTTGATTGTTCCGCTCCCGCGTTGGGTTCAGGGAAGGCCGAACACCACGCTTCATCTGCAAGCATGGCCGCTGATAACGAAAGGTCGGTGACCGGCTCACGAGTGGGGTCTCGGGCAAAGGTCAGGGTGTCAAAGCGCATGGTTAGGGCATCATAGACCAACAGGGCTCCGCTCAACGAGGCCTCAAAACCCAGCAAGACCTTGATGGCTTCCGTTGCCTGAAGTACACCCACGACTCCAGGCAAGACGCCAAACACGCCAGCATCGGCACACGAAGGCACCGCTTCTGCGGGCGGTGCCTCCGGAAACAAATCGCGATAGCACGGTCCACCCAGATGGTTGAAGAGGGAGACTTGACCCTCAAACCTGAATACTGAACCGTAGACCCAAGGCAGTCCAAGAAGTGAACATGCGTCATCGATCAGGTAACGAGTTGGTAGGTTGTCGGTTCCATCCAGAACAATGTCCCATCCACTCAGCAACTCCAACGCATTGTCTGGATGAAGACGCGTATGGAAGGTTACGACCTCAACATTTCCATCCAAAGCCTCGAGGGTGGCTTTGGCCGACTCAACCTTTGGCGTACCAACATCTTGGGTCGAGTGAATGATTTGCCGCTGGAGATTGCTCAATTCAACTCGGTCATCGTCCACCAACCCAATGCGTCCCACGCCTGCAGCCGCTAAGTACAAGGCCGCCGGTGACCCAAGACCTCCAGCACCAATGAGCAGAACGCTGGCTTCGCTCAATCGCTGTTGGCCTTCAACGCCGACGTTGGGCAAGGTGATGTGGCGAGCGTGGCGTGCGACATCTACCATGCCTCGCCCACGAACCACTCCTCCATGAAGGAAACGGCCTCAATGGACGTTGTCTTCCAGCCACTTTTCCACATCGATGGCGGCAGCGCACCCCATGCCGGCGGCGGTGATGGCTTGTTTGTAGCGGGTATCCACGACATCCCCTGCTGCAAAAACGCCTGGCACGGAGGTCATCGTGTGTTCTTTGTGCACCAAGTAACCGTTCTCGTCGGTTTCTACTTGGCCTCCGAGGAAATCAGTGATCGGCGTGTGGCCGATGGCGATGAAGGCCCCTGTTGCATCAATCGTTTCGGTAGAGCCGTCCTCCGTGTTCTCTAACACCGCACCCGAGAGGCCTTTGTCATCCGAAAGCCATTCCTTCACTTGACGGAAGGTACGAATCTCAATTTTTGGATGATTCGCCGCTCGCTCATACATGATGGTAGAGGCCTTGAACACGTCCCTTCGATGAACAAGCGTGACCTTGCTCGCAAAGCGGGTGAGGAAGGTGGCTTCTTCGCAAGCTGAATCTCCTCCACCAATAACCAACACGTGCTCGTCGCGGAAGAACGCACCGTCGCAGGTCGCACATGTTGAGATGCCTCGGCCTTTCTGTTCCGCCTCTCCAGGTGCGTCCAACCAGAGCGATTCAGCCCCGGTACAGACGATGATGGAATGGGTCAGATAGGTCTCGCCTTCCACCATGACTTTGAATGGACGCTCAGAGAGGTCCACCTCGTCGACGTTGCGGTCTTGCACTTCAAGGCCGAAGCGCTCTGCCTGCTCGCGCAGTTGCATCATCATCTCGGGACCGCCGATGCCTTCAGGGTATCCTGGAAAATTTTCGATGTCGCTGGTCAGCATCAATTGACCTCCAGACATGTAGCCTGCAAACATGAGTGGGTTGAGCATGGCCCGGCCGGTGTACAGTCCTGCGGTGTATCCAGCAGGGCCTGAACCGATGATGATGACGTTGCGAACTTCAGACATGTTGCTCTCCATCCATCTGTGGCGAGAGGGGGTGTTTGAAGATTCGCCCTTGGCCGTTCGCCAACGCAGAAAGGCATAGAACCCCAGCAGGCCAGCCCTGGCCATGGACCCTCAACTGGGCGCTGCGCTCGGCATGGGCGTCTATGTGATGGTGATTCTTTACGCAACCAAAGTTCCCTACACGATGATGACCAATCGTGGCATGGAACACATCAGAGCGGTGTACTACAACCGTAAAATTGTCCACATGTTTGCGGGTGGCATCGGTTCGCTCAGCGTTCCATTTCTGTTCACGGACATATGGTATCCGATGGTATGCGGCATGCTGCTCACAGCCCTCCTCTATGCCTCACATCGCGCCGGGATTGTCATGTATTGGTTTCAAACCGAGCAAAACCAAAACGATGTGAAATTCGGCTTGATGTGGTGGATGTCCATCTCCCTGATTTGGTGGTTGGTGGGCGACCCTTGGTTGGCCATTGTCCCGTCTCTTTTCATGGCCTTTGGCGACGGCGTGACGGGGGTTGTCCGCAACGCTGTGGTGCGTCAACGATCGAAAAGTCCCATTGGCAACGTCTTCATGTTCATCGTCAGTGCACCAATGGGATGGTTTGCTGCCAAAGCCGGTGACCCGAGCATTCCAGTTTGGGGGTTGCTTTCGGCTGCGGTGGCGACCTTCGTTGAACGCTACGAATTTGGCCCCATCGATGATAACATTCTCATCACCGTTTGTGCAACGGCTGTGTTGTTGATTGGTGTCCAAGTCGGACCGCTGCTGTAAAGGCGAGATTCACACTGTGCCCAACGGCCCCAGAAGATATACTGGAGAATGGCCTATTGGCCGATGAGTGTGTAATCATCACTCAGGGGTGTCGCTCCGGTTTCTACATGGATTATTTTGCCGTCTTGGAATCTATAGAACGCTAACACTGCTTCCGAAGTTGAACCGTTTGCAAAGTGCGCAATCGAATGTTCAACGCCCACCTCATCGTTTTCAAACAGGATGCGGTTGGCTTCGGTGCGTACCGCATCGGTACCGGCGAACGCCATGATGTCGGCTTTGCTCATGACCGCTCCACCGACATGGGGGTAAAATTTGCAGTCATCATGGATGACCTCATCGAGAAGGTCTCGGTCACCGGTTTCAAAGGCTTGTTGGTACTTGGCAAGGATGCTCATGTCACGAACTTTGAGCCGTAGGTGATAAGGTCTCGCCCGCCGTTTGATGGTGAAAGCAAACCGACAGCAACCTTTGAAATCCTGCGGAGAGAGCCGCCGCCATGAGGATTCACTGTCTCGGAGGTGGCCTTGTTGGTGCCTTTGTTACCCGCAAACTGGTGCAGGAGGGGTTTGACGTCCACCTCTTCGACGTGGTTGAACGACACACACCGGCCCAATTCCATCTTCAATCCGCTTTGGAGGCCGACCATGCACCGGCCGACATCGTTGTGAACATGGTCCCTGGCTCCATCGGTCACGAGGTGCTCATCTCGCTTGCCAACAACAATCACCGAATCGTTGACCTCTCGTTCAGTGAAACAACACCCGACGCGCTCGTCGAAAACAACAGCACCATTCTCTGGGACGTCGGTGTGGCACCAGGATTGTCCAACATGTTGGTCGCCTTGGCCTCTAGACGGTACGGGCAACTTGATTCTGTCACCATCAAAGTGGGCGGCAATCCAGCCCAACCCGACGGCGAATGGTCCTACATGGCCCCGTTTTCACCTCACGATGTGATCGCCGAATACACGCGCCCTGCTCGCATCGTCAAGGAGGGCAACGAAACGGTGGTCCCAGCGATGTCGGAACTTCACACCATCAAAGCCAACGGACGCACAATGGAAGCCTTCCTGACCGACGGGTTACGTTCCTTGACGTCCATCCCAGCACGCTTCATGGGCGAGTACACCGTACGTTGGCCCGGACACATCCAGCGCTACCAAAGCACGAACCTCACCCCCGATGAACTGGTTAAAGCATGGGCCTTTGACCCCGCCAAAGAAGAATTCACCTGGATGGAAGTCCGCGTCAAGGCAGGCGACAACGAGACGGTGTGGACGATTGAAGACCAAGGCATGGACGGAGATTCCAGCATGGCCCGAACCACAGGATTGGTGACCTTCGCTTGCGTGGTTGCATGGAGCAAACGAGACCTCTTCGGCGAAGGCATACATCCGCCTGAAGACCTCGACACGGAGACCATCATGGACATCATCGCGTTGCTCAAAGCGCATGGCGTACGTATCGATGAACACCAATCTTAGCGATGCGAACTGTGTACATGGGGACCCCTTGTGAACACCCACGTACACAACCCTAGCCACGAATAGGACGGACTGCGACCCCTTCAATACCCACTTTCCATACACAACGGTTCCAAGGTAAAACCCATGTAGATGTCAAATTTCGATTGGTTCATTCAATATTACACCATTCGGGGGCCTTGATATTCGCTTCGTCCCAATAGGATTCATTTTGTGCATCCTCGTTGAGTGATAAAACGACGCAATCATCACCAGACACCGATTGAAGGTTTGCATCTGCATATGGGGCGATGAAAATGTATGGTTCTGAAATAAGGAATCGATAGTAGTATTCATATTCATCATCATCAGCAAATTGTAGGATTAGATCTCCACTCTGAAGTCTCCAGGCGACAATATTTTCTCCAGAATGTATGACTTCTCCATCGGATTCAAATTCAATTGATTCAACGCTGCTGTACCAAGTGTCAACAATTTCATGTTCAACGATTTCAGAACTTCCTCCGCTGAACAAAAGCATGACAAACAAACCCGCAGCTAATGTAGCCCCAGCGATGGAGATAACATTCTTGATGCGTCTTGGAAGCTTATCCAAATAAAGCAAATATTGCTCGACTGCAGAGTAGAATTTTACCAACGAATACAATATAACCGCGAACGACAAAACATAGCCAAGGAAATATAACCCCAAGCCTCCGAAAGGTAAAATCAAACCAAGAATCGGCATCAAAACAAACGCTGTGAAGAAAGAAGCCACTCCCGAGATGAGTATTCTGTCTTCTTTTCTATCCCTTTTCACACACTTGGTGCATCTTACTCGATCCTCTTTAGTTAATTTTGATTTGGCATCACCTGCAATATCATTCGCTAGTCCAGCAAAATCTCCAGTGATGACGTTTGCTACGGCCCCTATTGCCCCCGCTACTTTTCCAAGAGATGTTGGCAGCGGGTCGCATTCAAGACAGATTGGAGTTGAACACTTTCGACCAGGACAACCTCGTGCTTGAGTCCCTTCAATTTGGGCATTGCATACGCCGCAGTGATGAACTTGCATGAGCCGTACTCAACCTTTCATGTTTAATTCATCATCGGTTGTACACAAGGGCTCCCCTCGTAGTCCTATACGACATCGAGGGTAGCGATGTATATGACCCACTGCAAACCCATGTGGACATGCTTGTTGTGTGCAAGGGTGTTTAGCATGAACCCATGTGGGCTCAGTATTTTTCTCGATAAATAGACACTTGGAACACAGAACCCCCGAGATATGAATGCTGGCAATGTGCAACCACATCTTTTTTCTTAGTTCGATTGAGGACCAAATCGGGATTACGTATGCAGACCTTTACGTGATTGCCGTTCATACTTACCGAGCAATTTCTGCTGAGCCGAGGACTCATTTTCCTATCGGGGCGATATGTGTTCAGTGTAAAACCTAACCTTGAGCCAATGGTTGATGTTTCAGTCGCTTTTGCAACGATCCAGGACTTATTGGTAGAACTTCGATGCAGATTCTCAGCGGGATTAATAATTTCAAATTCAAAGCAAGTATTGGATGACCTGTGCCAGCGAACATTCACTCCCATGAATATTACTTAGTTGATTAGGATTTAATAATTGGGATAAGGAGTTGAACATGAACATAAGGGGCCCCCACGTATTCGCCCGTAGCCACATGGGTAGCGTTCCGACAGGCCCACTGAACACCCTTCAAACAGGTTTTAGAAATTGTAAGGGTAATCGGATAACCCCTTCCAACTTATCCGAATCAATTCGTTGGTGGATTGCTCACCTGAGTAAAGGCTCTCCGATGATCACACCAAGTTTTTCAGACCATTCTTTCGCAATTGCAATTCTTTTTTTATCATTCAAATATGTATGGCCGTCTATCTGGATGGATACATTACCATGTGATACAAAAAAATTGTTGAAATCTGGCCTTACAGCACCGTCAGAACCAGGAATAAATTTACAATGAATCTCGCTTTTGTTTGAGAGAGTAATCTCATCGAGAAATGTGATATCACCAATTAAATCATCATTGGTTGCATCAAGAACAACCTTGACCTCTGCGAGGTATCGCTCACCACGATTGAAGAATACAGTCACCTCATATTTCTCATACTCTTCCGGATTAATCACTTCCCCAACTGAATCTCTGACACTAAAAAAGCCAATCATTGTCACGATAATCCCCCCAGGAAAAATACAGCATAAAGTAACAAAGATTGGAACCTCACTATCTGGGCCAAAAAGAGCAACAAATCCTGCAAGTATGAAAATGAGGCCTCCAATAAGCCAAGGAAGGAAAAAGATTGTTCTGAATGTGTTGCTTGCAATATTTCTTCCACCTGTGTGACCTGTATATTCTCTAACAACTTCAAAGCGGTGCGAAATTTCTCCAGATACCAATTCTGCTATGAGGTCATTTTTCACCTCATTTCTACTGTACTGGTTGAGTAAACTCATTATCCTCTTTGAAACCTAACAATTCCCTTTCATAATCTTTGACCCGACACCCATCCGATACCCTTCCGTGAGACGCCTGTTGCGTCCGTACCCATGTATCTGTATATGCATACAAGGGGTCCCCTTGTATATGGCCCCCGAAATTAGAAGTGAAATCGTGAAAAGTACAAATAAAATGGGAGGTTCGATTTGAATATGGTTCTCGAGATTGGTGTAAAGAATGAAGATTTACTACCCGTGGCAAAATCGATTTCAAGAGCGTATGAACTTGCAAAAGCCGAAGGTATCGAAGATCAGGCTTTCTCAAAATCAATCAACGACATTTTGTTAGCGAATTATCTTGGCCACTATCTTTCACCAGGCGGAAAAGGAAGCGATGCCTATCATGAAACTAGTGAATACGAATACAAATGCTCAGTCACAGAGAAATTTAATTTTCATATGGGAGCGAACAAAGGAGTTGATGAGAATCTCAAGAAAATCGATGCTAAGTTTCAGAACATCGATGAGGTATACTGCGCAAAATTAGTCGATGGTGAAATTTCCGAGGTTGCGGTAATGGAGAGGGATGTGTTCTTATTTCATTTCAAAAATTTTGTGAAAAATAACCTCAAAGGAGGTCAGTTCATTTGGACAATCACCTGGGAACCATTAATCGCCCTTAGCGGTGTGAAAATTATTCGGGAAGCATCCAAAGTCGACAC
>JAYPCE010000011.1:15040-16263 GCA_038124565.1 Candidatus Poseidonia sp. | reverse complement strand
CCTATTTTGAGTTAGCAAGGGAAATAAGAAACAGTATCATTCTTGCAAAGAGGGTGGGATTAGATGAAAGAATCTTCTCAAAAGGTGAATTCAATCACGTTCTACTTGCAGCAAAACTGGGACATAGTTTACCAAAAGATCGAAGGGGCCCTGATGCCATTAACAACCGCGGTATCGGTGTGGAGTACAAGATAACTGTAGGTGATAACTTCAATTTTCATTTCGGGAGCAGGAAAAGTTCAGGAGAAAACATGTCGCTAATCCAGAAAAAATGCAGTGGGATTGCGGGAGCTTATTGTGCGGTAAGAACGTACTCTAGATTTGATGAAATATTTTACATTCCTTCTAAGAAATTGGAAACAATGTTGCTGGACTCACTAATGAAATCTACAGGGAAACAACTCATCAAAAATTTCAAACCAAGTCAACTAAAAAAATTAGATTTCACCTACGATATATAGGATTAGAAACCACTCATCCTATGTATAAATGGGTTCATGTATTTACAAGGGTTATTGGTTTGCCCCATGTCTACAAAAATTGTAACAACATCGGCTATCAGTGGGCTCTTTACAACGGTACCCACGTGAAGAGGCCGCAGTCGCCGGATTCTCAGTGATCAAGCACCGCTCGGATGGCTGCTCTTGCATGCGGTTCAAGTCTCGGCTCGATATGATGCGGTTCTGCTCCCGGGCCGATGATGCCTAACCCAACGGGTTTGTCGTGCTTGAGTTGCAGGTCCAGAATGGATTTGATGACGGCTTGGCCCATGGCCAGTCCATGTTGCGTTTCACCTTTCTCAATGATGCCCAAACACGCCGCAGCGTCGTGCGAAGGCAGGAGTCGGTCCAGCGCCAACGGCACCTCCATTGAACCAGGCACCCAAACCACTTCGCCAATGACAAGGCTGAGAGAGGAAGCCTCTTCGGTTGCAAAGGCCAGCATACGCTCCACCTCTGCTCGGTGAAACGAGCCGCACACCACGGCCACACGCTTGCTCATGCGGCGCCACCTCCGTTCTCCTGTTTCATCATTCGCTCAACGGTGGCGACCACCGTTTGCGTCATGGAATCAATTTCAATGTTCACCACCTCACCACTCGACACCTGACCAAACGTGGTCAATCGCAGGGTTTCGGGAATCAAATGCACGGTGAACCGATGACCGGTCACCTCACCGATGGTCAGCGAAGCGCCGTTGAGGCCGATGTATCCTTTTTCATG
>JAYPCE010000011.1:0-14940 GCA_038124565.1 Candidatus Poseidonia sp. | reverse complement strand
TGGCCACGCTCCACCAGTGCCTTCCGGATGCTGTCTTCAGCGTGCTCTTGGTCGTATCCAAGGGCAATCACATCCGGGCGAATCGCTGGAAGAATGTCGAAGATGGGTACTTCAGGTGGGTTTCCAATAACCACTTCGTCAACAGGCTTCAGACCCGCCACCATGCGCTGACGAAGGTCTTGGTTGGTGATGGGTTCGTGTTTACGCTTGCGGACCGTATCGTCATGCGCCACCACCACCGTGAGGTGGTCGCCAAGCGCTTTGGCTTGCTCAAGGTAATGCAGGTGGCCAGCGTGGAGCAGGTCAAAGACACCCACGGCCATGATTCGTTTCATGCAAGCACCTGTCCACGGGTTGGGTCGTTGATTCAAGAGGATGACGGTTCATCAAACGCCGCCAGAGCGGCGACGACGTCGGCACCCTCAAGGAATGGAATGTTGCGGTGTTCAGCCCACTGGCGGGCGTCGCCGACGGGAAGGGCATGGTCACCATCGGGCTGCAACATCTCAGCTCCAATGACAACCGGGGCAGTTCCCGCAAGACGGGCCAGCCCCACAGCCAGTTCAGTGTGGCCTTGTCGGACCTTCAATCCTCCTTTGGCCTCGCGACAGACGGGGATATGGCCAGGTGTTCTGAATTCTGCACCAAGGCGCTGACAGGCTTCTTCGACATCTACGCCTTCGCCTAAGCAAGCAGTTGCTAACTCGGCGAATCGCTTGGTGGTCAACGCACGGTCATGGTCGGTGATGCCGGTGTAGGTGTCGCGATGATTGAGCGAGAGGGTGAAGGCAGAGCGGGCGTCGTAACGAAGGTCGTTGGTGATGAGATGGTTGAGAACTGGATAGCGAGCCGTTGCCTCTTGTGCCGTGTGAAGGTCTTGTAAGAAGGGCAAGCCGAAGCATTCCCCAACTTCATCTCCAATGGCTAAAAACAGCAAGCCGCCGCAATCTTGTCGCAATTGTCGCATGGTGGCAGGCGTGGCGGTTGAGGCTGGGAACAGAAGGTCTGTCTCCCCTTCCCTTTTTTCGGAATCGAAGAGGCAGACGGGAAGGCCTTGCCGGAACGCGTCAACAGCCCGTTGGACGTGAGGCTCCATGTCCTCGGCTGAAGGCTCACCTTCATGAAGAGTCGTATGCATTCATCTTCTGAAAACAACCCATTGGCGACCAAAAAAGGGACAGCCAGCAGAAAGGGATTATCATGTGATGCCCCTTGGGTAGGTTTCGGGGGAGGGGTACGAATGTCGGTAAAACTCGGTCCAGCAGGCGTTCCACTCTCCTGCAAAGGTCGCACCATTGTTGAAGGAATGGACGACATCATCTCGCTTGGCCTTGAAACCATGGAGGTCCAAACCGTTCGCATGGTGGCCCCGCAGCACTTTGAACAGTACTGGCAGGCAGGGGTGTTGGCGAACAAAACTGAATTTGAAATGAACATTCACGGCCCATATTATTCTGAACTTTTGGGTAATCGCGTTGAGCGTGGTCGCTCCTTGGCCAAAGTGGAAGCCACACTGCAAGCTGCACGAACCATCAACGCCCGGCACATCACGCTCCACACCGGCCACTATGGCGAGTTTGGACGAGGTCAAGCAGCCAACGAACAAGTAGCCAATGTGTTCTCCGGTATCGTGGACCGTATCCACGAAATCTGGCATGATGACGAGGATGAATTCCCTGTGTTCCCGTGGATCAAAAACGGCACCCCCTCCAAGATTGGTGTTGAAACTTCGGGACGACAAGAACTCTGGGGCAGCCTTGAGGAGGTGCTTGAGGTGGTCAATCACGTTGAAGGAACAATACCGGTGTTGAACATCGCCCACATTCACGCTCGCGGACACGGTCAGATGCGTACTTCTGAGGATTACGGTGAGTTGTTTGATTTGGTGCGAGAATCCATCGGCACCAAGGAATTCTACTGCCACTTTTCCGGCGTAGAACACCGAACCGGAAACGCCATGCATTACACGCAAATCAAGAAGTCAGACTTGAACTTTGAACCGCTTGCTGAGTTCATTGTTGAAGACGGGGGATGGCTTGACATCACCCTCATTTCGGATTCACCGCTGCTTGAACACGATGCCATGTACATGATGCAAAACATCGAAAAGTCGCGGCACAAACAACTTGAACGGAAAGCCCGAGAAGATCGGCGCCGCGCCTTGGCCTTGCAAACGGGCAAGTCAGAAGAGGAACTCCGCGACAAAGAAACGGAACTCGCGAAGCAACGCACCGAGGAGGAATCAAGCGAGGAAGAGCAACCCCCCGCGGCCTCAGAACCAGAAGTTTCAGTCCCTGAACCGGTGGTTGAGGAACCCAAATCAAGCAAGGAAGAGAGTAACGATGACGTCTTCGATTTCGATGAAGATGATGACGACTTGTTCTGAGTGGCTTGATTGGCTGACATCGGAAATCCAGTCTTCCTGCCGAAATATCTCCCGAAATGGTATAAACCAACGAAGAGGCGAAACCTTCGATTGACATGGCTCACATCGCCGTCTTGGGGTTGGGAAACTGGGGAACTGCCATTGCCAGATTGTGGTTGCTCGAAGGGCACAAGGTCAAAGGTTGGACCATTGAGCAAGAAGTGTACGAATCCATCACGCTTCGCGATGTCAACGAAAAGTACCTGCCTGACCATCCTGTCAAAGGCCTCGATGTGACGATGCACCTTGACGAAGCGCTTGATGGAAGTGAAATCGTCGTGCTCGCTGTACCATCATCGGTCATTTTGAATGTGGTTGAAGATGTGTTGCCTCACCTTCAGCCACGGCATGTTTTACTCGACCTTGCCAAAGGCTTAGCGCCTGGAAAGAAATTGATTTCTGAAGCCATCCACACCCGCTTGAAGGAAGAAGGAAAGGCCAACCCACTGGCGGTCTTGACCGGCCCTACCATTGCACCAGAAGCAGCGGGTGGAGTGATGACCACAGCCTTGGTGGCGAGTGAAGACCAGGCCATTGCACAACGTCTCGCCAAGACACTGAGCACAACCACCTTCATTCTGCACCCCGCCAGCGACCCAGTTGGTGCTGAATTGTGGGGGGCATTCAAGAACGTCGTAGCCCTTGCCTGCGGTTTGGTCGACGGGCTCAAACTCGTTGGCGACCTTGGGGGTGACAACCTCAAGGCGGCGATTTTCATGTCGGGATTCAAAGAGGGATGCTTGCTGTTAGGCGAACTTGGCGCTCGAGCAGAAGTGGCCTTTGGACCCGCTGGCCTAGGAGACATGTATGTGACCGCAACTTCACCTCACGGCCGAAACAGAACGATGGGTGAAAAACTCGGCACCGGCTTATCGTTGGACGATGCCTTGGGCGAAATGCACATGGTTGCCGAGGGCGTAAGAGCCACGAGGATGTTCATTGAACGGGCGGAGGATGCCAACCTCACAGTCCCGTTCACCAAGGCGTTGAACACCTTGCTCAATGGCGATATCGACGCTGAAGAATGTTGCCGTCGTATGGTGGCCTTGGGATAACCAAGCAACGGTGTTCTTTTGAGCCGTGCCCTCCTGACCGTTGCATGGCCGATGAGTTGTCCGAGTTTGAAGCCAAGCTTCTCAAGTGGTTGGTCAAGAGCGATTTTCACATCCAACCATGGTCCACAAAGGACGCTGCGAAGGCCTTCAAAGTGTCCGAAGATGAGGTCTACGAGGCCGTTGCTGCGCTCTCAAAAAAAGCAGCAGACCGCATTCAAATCTTCTACAAAGATGGCTCACTCCACATCGCTGCGGACTGATTCATTCGCTCTCATCGCCATTCGTGTTCTTTTTCATTGGCGTTGGATGCATCGCAGAAGAAATCGCTGCGGGCAGGAACAACGAGGACCATGTCGGGCGCTCAACATCGCCCTCTTCCGTGACGGCTGAGCGAATCATCATCGAGATGAAATCGATGACAACAACAACCACGAACACCACCAACAACAAGGCGAGAACCTTGTCGTACTGAGCCAGTTTGAGGTAGGTGTTGATGTACAGGCCGATGCCGCCCGCTCCAACCAACCCGATCACGGTACCGTGGCGGACGTTGTACTCAAACATGAACAGCGCATGACTCACCAAATTGTTGGCGGATTCCGGGATGGCCACGAGCCAGGCCGTCTCGGCCCGAGACAACCCCATGGCTTTGGCTGCTTCCAGTGGTGCATTTTTGATGCCTTCCATCGACTCAAATTGCAATTTTCCTAAGTAGCCAACGGTGTAAAAGGACATGGCGAAAATGCCGGCAAGGGTGCCAACATCGAACACGATGACAAACAACACCGCCCAAATAATGGAAGGCAAACTGCGCATGCCTGCCAGTAAAATGCGGGTTGGAATGGCGAATTCAATGGGCGAGAGGTTGCTTGCTGCCAGTACCGAAAGAGGAAGCGCCACCAGAAAACCAATGACGGTCGCAACAAAGGCAATTTTGATGGTTTCAATGATTCCAATCCATGCCACTGAACAGGTGAATTCCAAACGTGCCTCGCACACGGGATAGGATTGTGCTTCGAGCACCGCCCAGTCAGGTGGCCACAAACTCTCCTCAAAGAAGCGCTGAAGGTTGCTCCAACCTCCGCTGAGGCGCCCCCAATCGCCAGCCAAGTCAATGAACAAGAAGAGCGTCAAACCAAGAACGCCAAGACCGGTCAACGCCAATCGTTTGTTCATCGGACCACCTCTTCGACCAGGCGGCCATCGGTAATTCGCCAGATGCGGTTGGCGACTTGCTTCGCCAATTCCTCGTGGTGTTCAACCATCACCATGGCTGAATTTTGGGCATCGATGGCTGCTCGAACAGTTTTCATCACGATTTCCACGTTGTTATCATCCAGTTCGCCAAGGAACTCGTCGGCCAACACCAATTTTGGCCGTTGCGCTAAGGTCCGTGCAGTGGCTACACGGCGTTGCTGACCACCAGATAAAATGCGGACGGGCGTTTCGGCAAGGTCAGCGATGTCCAAATCCTCCATGGCCCGCTCTGCATAGCGGCGCTGTTTTTGGGGCACGGGCAAAAAGGGGAGGTACCAACGAGAGAGACCAACTCGCGTCCCCATCTCCACGTTGGAACGCACCGTGCTGTTGCTCACCAATCCAAGCCGTTGCGGAATGTAACCAACGCCACCACGAGGGGAGACGCCGAGTTCAACTTCACCCTCGAGTGGTCGTACCAGACCGGCAATGGTTCGAAGGAGTGTGGTTTTACCAATCCCCGAAGGGCCCAAAACGGCGATGACATCACCAGCGAAAATCTCAATGTTGATGTCTGAAATGAGGGGTTGGTCGTAACCAATGCTCACATCGTGAAGATGAGCCAAAATCTCATCCATCATGTTTCACTCCGAGGAATACAATTCACCCAAATACGCCTTGATACCCGGTACATGTTCAATGAGGCCACCGTAGGAGCCGAGATGCTCGGCGGTGGTTACTCCGACTACACCTTGCGTATTCAGAATTTGATTCAGCATTGATTGCCCGTCTTCTGTTGTGTTCAACGCCACCAAGGCTTCGACGATGAGGTCACGCGTTTCGTCATCAACCGTGTCTGGCTGATACATCAATGGGTGAGACGGGGCCTGGCCAAAGGCTGGCAGGGCCACATAGCGGTCAGTGTCCAAACACCACGCTTCACGTTCACCTTCCTCGGGGCAGTAGGCATTGACGGAACTGTCTTTGACAAAGGCCACTTCTCCAGCACCTTCTGAGAGGCATCTCAAGGCGCCGCCATAACTGTAGTACAGCGTCCCGGATTCAGGAATCACGGCATCTTCTGAAAAATGATTGAAAATGGTGGAACGTAGCGACTCAATGTCGTTTTCATCACCGATGACCTCTGCATAGCCCTGTCCAATGAAGTACCCCATGGGGATGAGCATGCCGGCCGACTTCAACCATCCAGTATGGCAGGTCACGCTGCCGGCGAGCGCTTCGAAGGGATCGGTGGTCTCGTCATCGTCCGTCGCAGCGAGCCCTGCTTCACTGTCGTTGAGCACCCATGCTTGTGCGCTGTAATAGGTTCGGCCATCGCTGTTCACACTCGCCGCCATGGCTTCCAAGCCGTACTGCTGCCAACCCATCCAAGCTGCCCCACCATCAAGGAAGGCCATGTCGGCGCTTCCAAAACGAAGCGCTTCCAGGGCCAGAGAATCCGATGTGATGGCATAAATCTCCACCTTTTTGCCCGTTGCTTCGCTCAAATAATCCGCCAGTTTTTGCGGATTTTCATCAAAGGAAGCATAGTCGTCTTGGACAGAAAAGGCGATGCGGAGCACATGCTCTTCTTCAGAACCAAGGCAGCCGCTGAGGCCACCACTGAGCAGAAGGGCAACGAGCAGAAGCACAAAGGAACGGTTTGAAGACATGAAGACCACCCAACGACCCCTTTAGGTTTAGGTCGCCCGAAAAAACACCGAGATATAATGTTTAGGTCGCCCTAAACCGTTACCCATCTCAACGATAGTTCAGAATTGGAGCAACCAGAAGTAGTCCCTCCCGGATTCGAACCGAGGTCGGAGGAACCAGAATCCTCCATGATGGACCGCTACACTAAGGGACTGTGTTCGGGCCAAGCCCGTTGCCTTCTTCAATTCAGCGGTGAGGAGGCGATTTCAAACCTTGACAAATCGGAACAGGACTTTGGAGACCCACGAGAGCATCATGATGATCATAAACGACGCCAGTGCATACTTCGCCCAAGGTCGTTGAGGCTTGGTTTCAGGCCACAGGTCTATGCCGAGGGCTTCAGCCTCTTCCACCAACTGGGCCAAGAGTTCGAGTTCTTCCTCAACCGATGTTGGGTTCATGTTCACAATGAAAGTGTTCTTGTTCATCAACATGTGCTTCCAAACACTGGTTGAAGTCAAACATTGATAAATCGCCAATTTTAGGCAATATCATGAATAAGGCCCTTGCACTTCTTCTCGCAGCCAGCCTCCTGCTTGCAGGTTGTACTGAAATCAGCGTTGACGACACCGGATTAACAGACGACATCAAGATAGAAATCAACGAAGAGTTAGCCCTTGAGAAACTCGATGAGTTGGTGACCATTGACGATGGCGAATCCTTCGGAATGGAAATGTCCATGGTGATGGATGCCGAATCCATGCAAGACTCCGGGATGGAGTTGGACGAAAACGCCACCATCACCTCAACACAGGTTGTTGCTTGGTCCTCACAAGGCTACTACACTTCAGCCACCACCGAACTGGTTGACGATGTCGGGGCCTTGGCCATGGTGATGGCATCAACCCACATGGGCAACACCCTCTACGTCTCCCTTGGCTACACCGTTACACAAAATCCCGACACCAGTGCCAGCCAGGATGAAATTGATGAATTCCTCATGATGGAATCCATGCTCCCCGAAATCACTCATTACAGTATGACGACAGCCACAACCCATGCAGATTCCATTGCGATGACGACGGAGGAAATGGACGAGGACTCCGATGACCTCAACCCCATGGAGATGTTGGAGTTGCTCCGTATGGTTCAAGAATACGGTGAGTTCAGTTTGGGCGAAACATCAGCAGACGGCCTGCAATACTTTGATGTGGTCCTTGACCCCTTCGACATCACGCCTGAAGAAGCGATTGAGGAGTGCGATGGCGATGGCAGTGGCGGAATCTCATGGTCCGAATTCATTTCAGTGGATTGTGATGACACCGATGCAGAAGACATGACGGCCCTTGAGGAGGCCTTCAACGCTGCGGATACGAACAGCGATGGCGAGCTTACCGTTGACGAATGCGGCGCTTTTATCGTTGCCGTGACGACGTACTACGGCGATGATGGGGAGGATGACCCGATCAACCTCTCCGTGGCCCTCGACACCATGGGCGATGTGAAACACGTCATGATGATGACAGATGATGGCGACCTCAGCATTGGTATCCTCAGTTCATCTGAAATTGATGCGCTCTTCGCTTCGCCTGAAACGGGCGCATCGGTCGCCCTGCCGTTCACGATTGAGCAAGGAGGCAGTGAAGAAGACGAGTGGGATGACGAATGGGATGAGGAGTGGGATGACGGCTCCGAAGATATGTTCGTCTGTGACGACGGCGTGGAAATCTCATGGGATTGGGTCAACGACGGTGTGGAGGACTGCGCCGATGGTGAAGACGAAGGCTATGTCTGGGTTGACAACTATGACAACTGCGTTGACGGTGAAGGCCTCAGTTCCCTTGACTGCTGGAATGACGATTGGGACATGGACGGCGACGGCGAGCCTGAAGATTCCAACAGTTATTGGAACTACGAGTGTGCAGAACTCACAGACGGTACATGGGAATGCGCCACGGACCACATCAACTATTATGACGAATGTGAGTACGAAGATACGAATTATTACGAGTGCTGGCTCACTGAATGGGACACCGACGGAAATGGAACATACGACCTCGGTAGCGATGGCTACTGGGACGATGAGTGCGAGGCACTTGAAAATGGCAAGTGGGCCTGTGAACGTATGGACGATGACGAGGATATCACTCCTGAAGATGTCCTTGCTCTGTTTGACACCGATGGAGACGACCACTTGAGTTGGCAGGAATTCTGGGACGCTTGGACCGAAGAGGAAGGGACCTCTTCGCAGGAGGCTGAATCTGCCTTGATGGACGCATATACAGACGCCGATGGCGATGGTGATGAATTGCTCTCGCTTACCGAATTGGAAGCCTTCATTATGTCAGTTGAAGCCATGGAATTCAGCGACGAAGAGGGTGAGGGAACCGGAGGAGAAGATGACGGCTGGTATCTTGATTCGGATGTTGACATCGCCTTTGAAGGGAACATGGAGGATTACAAGATTGAATTGGCTTCGTGTACTTCTGAGTATGTCGATGGCGAAGAAGTGACCACCTGCGAGACCGTCCTTTCCATGGCCGTCGCTGATGCCGTCGCTGGTGCAACTATTGAGTTCGATGACGTGGACGAATCCGGTACCCTCTCGGTTGGTGATGTGATCTATGTCGGCGAGGTTGCTGAAGAGTGGGACACCGTTCGCTTGTACTCCATTTCAGCCAATGCGTACAGCGATGAGAACCCCATGAACAACATGCCCGGATTCACCGGTGTGTTGGCCACGCTCTCGTTGCTTGGTGCGGCCTTCATCCGCCGGAACGACTGAAGATTGTTCACAAGCCTTTGAAAGTGCAGGCGGGAAGCGTGCCTCATGAGTGAGGTCCCCCCCGGCATGGAGTTGAGCGCGCCAGTGCGCGGCCAACCAAGGCCAACGGCGACGATGACGCTCACCCGAGACGGTCCAGATGGCGTTGAGGTGTTGCTTGGACTGCGCTCGAAAACCATGCAAGCGTTCCCAAATTACTGGGCCTTTCCCGGCGGCGGGGTGTCTTCGGTAGACCGCGCAGCCGTGGAGACGCTTTCTCGCCTCGCTGGTCCAGAAGCTGGAGCCATCGCTTGCATCCTTCGAGAAATGAGCGAAGAACTCGGTTTGTTTCCCAACGAAACCTGCGTACAAGCATTGCCTGAAGAGGCTCGCTTGGCAATCGTGGCTGACAAACACCAATGGCTGCCGTTGGCTCAAGAGGCTGTTTTTGCGGTCAACAGAGCCAACATTCGCACCCTCAGTCATCGCATCACGCCTCCATTTGGGCCGGTTCAATTTGACAATGCGTTCTTGCATTTTCATGCCGGCGACTGGCAAACCGTACCGCCCATAGACCTTGAGCCTCAAACCGAATTCACCGAAGTCATGTGGGCCAAGCCGACCGATATCCTGCGTCGTTGGAAGGCGCACGAAATCAAAGTCGCTCCTCCGGTCGTGACACTGCTCATGGAGATTGAGCGGACGCTTGAACGGTGCAACCGAGATATGGTTGAGGCTGCTGAAGACATCGCTCAGCGCCTGCCAGGACGTCGATCCGTGTTGTTTGCGCACGGAGTTGAAGTCATCCCCATCAAAACCGCCACTCTGCCTCCGGCAGACCACACCAACTGCTACCTTGTGGGCGACCCCGAAGGTGCGTATGTGATGGTGGACCCCGCTATTCGGATGAGGGAAGACATGGAAGCCTTGGCTACAGCGGTTGAACGTCATCAAGGGTCACTGGAAGCCATCGTGTTCACTCACAGCCACAGCGACCATCTGGCGGACATGTCGTTGCTGCGAGAAGCGTTTGATGTGCCGATATGGGGCAGCGAACACACCGCCAAAAGTGTGCCTTGCGACCGAATTTTACGCGATGGAGACAGGCTTGAATTGGGGGCTCAATCATGGGAGGTGCTTATCACACCCGGCCATCATCCCGGTCACGTCTGCCTTCACAACGAGGCCGGGCTTGTGGCCGGAGATATGCTCGCAGGCATTGGAACCATTCTCGTCCCACCTCATTCGGGCGATATGAACGAATACATCGAGCAGCTTGAACGCTTGAAACAACTCAAGCCGCATTTGGTCTTCCCGAGCCATGGGCCTGTTGTGGCCATGCCCGAACGTTTGATTCAACACTATCTTGACCACAGACGCGCCCGCCACAACCGGGTGCTTGAGGCTGTGATGAACGGGTTAAGCGACCTCAACGACATCGCACGGCACGCCTACGCCGATACACCCGATGCCCATCCTGGCTTGGCGGTTGACCAAACGCTGTCGCATCTTCTTGCACACAAAGCCACGGGGGCCGTCCTCTGCAACGACAACAAATGGTTGGTGATTTGATGGGAAAACGTGTGGTCATCAAAAAATCAGGAGGTGTGAAATGCATCACCACCGAACCGATGGAACGCCCTACGCCAGAAAAGGGGGAGGTCTGTGTCAAAGTGGCGTTTGCGGGCATCAACTTCGCTGATCTGTTGATGCGAATGGGGTTCTACCAACCCCGACCTCCCTACCCGTTTACACCAGGCTACGAAGTCAGCGGTATCATCGAGGCAGTTGGTGAGGGTGTTGAAGCCCTAAGCGTAGGGCAACGGGTTGTCGCCGCCATGCGAAACGGAGGGCAAGCCAGTTTTGTTCTCGCACCTGTCAGCCGAGTCATTCCAATACCTGACGAACTTTCCCTTGAGGCGGCCGCTGCAACGCCAGTCACCTACTTGACAGCCCATCACATGTTGCACCACCTCGGCCACCTGAAACCGAATGATTCCGTCTTGATTCACGGGGGTGCTGGTGGCGTAGGGACCGCAGCCCTCCAATTATGTGCGTGGGCGGGTGTTGACAAGGTTTGGTCAACTTCATCCAAAGGAAAGCACCACATCCTGCAAGGCTATGGTGCCCGCGCCATTGACCGTCACAACGAAGACTTCGCTGCCATCATCAAGAAGGAAACGGGTGGACGAGGGGTGGACCATATTCTCGACCCCATCGGGGGACAACATCTCAAGCGAAGCCTGTCAAGTCTGGCCGAGGGGGGGCGGTTGTACACCTACGGCCTCTCCGCTGCAGCCCCATCTGGGAAGCGGTCTTGGTTCAAAGCCCTCGTTGCCCTCAGAAGGTCTCCGAAATTTGACCCATTGCGATTGATGACGCGAAACCGGGCTGTCTTTGGCGTGCATATGGGTACGTGGTCGGACGAAGCGGTGATGCATGAGCAACTTGAACGCGTGGTTGAAGGCATTCAATCAGGTCACTTGGAGCCCATCATTGACCGGGTGTTCCCAGCCGAAGAAGTTCAGGCGGCGCATCAACACATTCACGATGCGGGAAACATCGGAAAAGTCCTGTTGAAATTTGAAGATGTGGACTAAGGCAAGGCTTCGTTGATTGATGCAACCACCACTTCGACCCTGAAACCTTCTTCACATCTCGCAGGTTGGAATCAAACGGGTGAGCCAATGAAGAAGGCCATGTCAGGGTTTGACCTTCGCACTGTGGCTCGCGAATTGGACGCCTTGAGAGGCGCGTACGTCAAAAAAGCATACATGCCTCATTACGAACAAATCGTCCTGCGCGTCAACCCCAAGGAGGCCGAGCAACGTGACATCGTATTTGTGCGTGGTGAGCGTGTTTACACCTCGCAACGAGACCGCCCAATGCCGATGACACCCCCACCCTTTGCGATGGTTCTTCGCAAACATCTCAGAAATGCACGCCTCACTAGGGTCGAGCAAGTGGGCTTTGACCGTGTCTTGGCGTTCTCGTTTGACACCAAGGACGGCGAGCGAACGCTCTATGTTGAAGTGTTTAGAGACGGGAACATCATCTTGGTTGACCAGGAAGGTGTCATCATTCAACCGTTGACACACGCTTCATACGCTGGTCGAACGCTGAAAAAGGGCGTGGTCTACGTGCCTCCACCCCCTGCAATGGACCCGTATCAGTTGACTGAGTCCTCTTTGTCCACCATTCTCAAAGAATCAGACCGGGATTTGGTGTCAACGCTGGGTGGGAAAATCAACCTCGGTGCAACCCATGCCAACGCTGTGTGTGCGGTGGCTGAACATGAACCGAATTCTGACCCTTCCGAGGCTGACGCCGAGAAGGTGTTTGCGGCCTTGTCTCATCTCCTGGAAGCGTTGTCCTCAACCGAGGAAGGCCACTTGTTGCTCGCTTTGAATTCAGAAGATCAGGGCAACTGGCAGGATATGTTGGAACAGATGGACATGTCCCAGCGCGTTGATTGGTTGTCTGAGCGAGGGGTGGAAGCCACCCCGATTTTGTTGCCACAACATGAAGGAATCCCCCGAGTAAGCATGTCTTCACTTTGCGAAGTTGTCGATGTTTGGAAGGGGACGCATGACGCCCATGCCTTGCAGCGCAGGGAAGAAGAGCAGCTTGAACAAGCCGGCCCCGGCCGTGGACAATCAACCGATGTCGAACGCCTTGAACGTCGTCAAAATCAACAAGAGAAGGCCCTGGAAGGCTTTTCTGAAAAAATAGAACACCAGCAGCGGCTTGGTCACTTGATTCAAGAGCATTGGACCCATGTGGAAGGCTTGCTGCAACAAACCCAAGACGCTGTCAAAAAGGACGGCTGGGACGCCGTCAAAAAAGCCATCAAAACCATTCCGTGGATCGTCAGTGCTTCACCAGCCGACCGGACCATCACCGCCATCTTACCCGATGAACACAACGAGCCAAATGGCCCTCAAGTGTTGTTGGAGTTGGACGCAACGGTGCACCAAAACGCACAACGTTACTTTGAGGCGGCACGGAAACAGAAGAACAAAACATCCGGAGCAGTCAACGCTCTCGAAGAGACGCAGCGCCAATTGAAACGGGCGAAGAAAAACGAAGAGAAGCAAAAAGCCAGTGGAAAACTCAACCGATTGAAGCGAAGCAAGCGGATGTGGTTTGAACAACACCGCTGGGGCATGGTGGAAGGCGGCCACCTCCTCATCGGTGGAAAGGACGCCAAAGGCAACGATGCTGTCGTGAAAAAACACCTTTCTGGCGACGACATGTACCTACACGCAGACCTCCACGGTGCTCCATCCTGCAGCCTTCGGGCTTCGCAAGGCTTTGTGTTGGAAGACCGGCGCCCAGCACACCTGCCTGCCGATATACCGGCCTATCGGTTGGTGGACAAACTTCCAGACACCACCATCACCGATGTTCAACTTGAACAAGCGGCGACCCTCGCCCTTTGTTGGAGCAGAGCATGGAATGGAGGAGGGGCCCATGGAACGGTCTATAGCGTCAAACCAGCCCAAGTCTCCAAGTCTGCGCAGACAGGAGAATTCGTTGGAAAGGGGGCGTTCGTCATTCGCGGCCAACGAGCATGGTACAAAGACATGGATGTTCGAATCGGCATCGGAATCATCGCCGTGAACGGCGTGCCTCTCATCGTGAGTGGCACACCTGCCTTCATCACCGCCGTATGCACACGCTACGCTGTCCTTGCACCCGGCATGACCAAAAAAGAACCATTGGCAAACACGATTTACAAGATCACGGGCTTGTCCACCGACGACCTGCTGTCGGTGCTTCCAGGTGCTTGTGATGTGGTTGAGGAGTACGGGATGTTGACTCCACCTGCAACGGAGGAAGAGTGATGGACGCCGACCAACCTTCGGACGGTTCTATGTGGGACCAGCGCTTCGGTGAGGCGCACTATGCGTACGGAAAGCTACCCAATGTGTGGCTCAAATCGGTGATAGAGCAACTCTCGCCCGAACCCAACCCCACGGCGCTTTTTCCTGCCGACGGCGAAGGCCGAAATGCGGTATGGGCCGCGACAGAAGGCTGGAAGACGACCGTGTTTGACCTCTCTTCTGAAGGCGAGAAAAAATGCAGACATCTTGCCGATGAACACGGTGTTCACGTGGCCTATGAAGTGGACGATTTGGTCCTCCGTTCCTTCCCATCGCACCATTATGCACTGATTGCTTGTTCTTGGTTTCACACTCCACCAGCCATTCGGAAGAAGCACATGCCGAGGATGCTTCACGCTCTCGCTCCAGGCGGCCATTTCGTGATGGAGGGCTATCACAAAACCCAACTTCAGTTCACCAGCGGAGGTCCCAAATCTTTGGAATTGCTGTTTGACCTCGATGAGGTGCTCGCTGAACTCACAGGACCAGACGCACCTCCCATGAGCGTGATTCATGCAGCGGTGGAAGAAACCGTGCTCGACGAGTCCGACCTTCACCGCGGAAGGGCTGCTGTGGTTCGCTTTCACCTGGTTCGAACGGCTTGATGTCATGCGATGAATGCCTTCATGTGTGGCGCAAGGGTGGGCCGAACATGCGCCTGTACCACAACCCTCGCTGCTCAAAATCTCGCCAAGCCTTGGCCTTGTTAACCGAGCATGAAGTGGAGTTTGAAGTGGTCCGCTACCTTGAGGAAGGGATACCAAGCGAGGACCTTGCTTTGCTAGCGAGCCTTGAGGGTATTGTCCGTTCCAAAGATGCGGGGAGAGACGTCATGGCTCAACTCACCACCGCTCAGGCCGTCCAAGACCTGTTGAGCAGCCAACCCAAGTTGCTTGAGCGCCCCGTCCTCGTCCGCAACGGAAAAGCGGTGATTGGGCGCCCACCAGAGGACATTCTCCA
>JAYPCE010000010.1:40729-51293 GCA_038124565.1 Candidatus Poseidonia sp. | reverse complement strand
TGTTCATCATGCCGCTCAGGGCCTACTTAAGGCGCAGTATTTGTTCATGCGATACCATCACCAAGGTACCTTTGATGAGAGGTCAAATCACAGGGTAGGCTATGACAAAGCCCACTGCGAGCCCTCTGATGTGGTCAAAACGAATCAGTGGGTTTGTGCATTGACCCTATGATTCGTTAGAATAACGATTGAATCAACGGTTGATTTAACAAAATGGAAGTGCACGCATAAACATGCGAAAAGACCAGATTTTTGTTTTGCTTTTGGTGGTATTACTGCCTATGACGGGGTGCTTCGGAGATACTGTTGGAGAGGCCGATGCTCAAGAACAACAAGAGCCCGCCGAAATTTCAACCCCGAACAACATCATGAATGTTCATGTGCCACATGGAGATACGGTAAATATCACGCTTAATGGAACAACACTTGAATTCAAATCTGCATTTATCTGCGTTGAAGGGCGCTCTTATTGTGAAACATACACTTCGCTGATGATTGAACTAGATTGTGAAGGCGTTGATCTACCCAATGATAAGTGGTCAATTAACCGAGTGGAATGGGTTGTACCAAATCCTCCTTATGCCGAATGTGTAGTTTCAATTGCGAATACATACAATACTGAACAAGTAATTGATTATGTATACACATTTATCGAACACCCACTCATTTGATGTAATCGTCCAATCAGAGGGCCCCTCTGCTTACCCGTTCAAGCAGACGGTAGGCTATGACAAAGCCCACTGCGAACCCTCTGATGAGGTCAAAACGTATCAGTGGGTTTGTGAATTGACCCTCTGACTAAATCCAGCCTCGTTCATCAATCGATTGGGCTGCCTCAATAACTGCATAACCAACCTCTTCTCCTGTATTTTCAAATTTCAAGACAGATATGCTATTGTGCGGAGCAGGTCTAGATGAATCTCTAGTCTCAACCCAGCCATTTTTGACAAATTCATCTCTCCATTTTGTCAAAAACTTTGTCTTAATTTCCTCCATTTCGTAACTTTTACTTTTTTCTCTTTTGAATGCACATTCGTTCATCTCAACTTTGATCTTTGCATAGTATTTTTCATTTCCATCTTTGTTGAAACAAATCAAGAATTGGAGAATGATATCTTCAATGTGTGAATCTTGTTTATACACTCCGATTATCCATGAATCCTCAGATTTGAATTGCTTACCCCTTAATGATCCATTTTTTTTGTTTGACGCCATGTCATGGATTACCTCGAATCTCCAGTCTTCAGAAGTCATCTCCAGAGAAAGAAAATCCAAATCATGTATCATTTCTTCATCTGGCGAACATACACCCAGACATTGCTTACAGTCGGAACGGACTAGCCATCTGCCCATGAGCCGCAACTCAGGTGGTTGTATCAAAGGGTATCCCATTGATTACCCGTCCAAGCAAAGGGTACCCTCTGTTTTGACGCGCTTTGAAAAATGTTGATTGACGAAACCATTGGACCATCGCAACTTGGAGGGACAAAATATATTCTAGTATTCTCCAGAGAAACAGTATGGTTGAAATTTCGATCGGTGGAAGGTTAGCCCTGGCTGCCGTCCTTATACTCGCATATTTCTATGTTCAGAAAGGGGTGACGGAAAGCGGGCGTGAGGAAGAAGTTCGCAGCATGGAATGGAAGGTCCGCACTATCGTTGCCATCATCGCCCTTCTCGCTCTGGTGATCGGCGGTCTTTACTTGTCCTGGTTCATATCTTCGTTCTCTTGGTAGGTCTGAAATTGACTCTCAAATCAATCCTCATTACCACGTTCCGATTTTGAGAAAACAAGGCGTTGATTCAATCGTTATTCGAACGAATCAAAGGGTCAATGCAAAAACCCACTGATTCGTTTTGAACCAATCAGAGGGCTCGCAGTGGGCTTTGTCATAACCTACCCTGTGGTTGGTTTGGCGCCTCAGTTGAAAGGCGAACGGTATTCATGAACGTCCTCAGCAATTCGGAGTAATTGGTTGTACTTCGCCACACGGTCGGACCTGGCGGGGGCACCGGTCTTGATTTGGCCTGCCCGAGTTCCGACAGCAAAATCAGCGATGGTCACGTCTTCGGACTCTCCGCTCCGGTGAGAAACGACATTGCGCATTCGGTTCGTGGTGGCGAGGTCCATGGCCTCAAGCGTCTCCGAGACCGTGCCAACTTGATTCAATTTCACCAGCATCGCGTTGGCTGCACCCAATTCAATGCCTTGAGACAGTCGTTCGGATTGCGTGACGAACAAATCGTCGCCCACCGTCTGGACTCGATGGCCGTAAGCCTTGGTGAACGCCGCCCATCCGCGCCAGTCGTCTTCTCCAAAGCCATCCTCAATCGAAACGATGGGGTAGGCATCAAGCCATCCAGCATACATCTCAATCATATCGTCCGAAGAGAGCACCTTGCCCTCCATGTGGTAGCCGTCGTCCTTGAGGAACTCTGTGGAGGCAACATCAAGGGCGATTCCAATTTCTTCGGTTGAGTAACCAGCACCCTCAATGGCCCGCACCATGTACTTCAGGCCGTCTTCGTTGGTGGGCAAATTCGGAGCAAAACCACCCTCATCACCAATGCCGCCCAGCAGCCCGTCTTTCTTCAGCTCGGCCTTGAGCGCATGGTAGGTTTCCACACCAGCACGCAGGCCTTCCTCAAACGTGTCAAACCCGTGGGGCATGACCATAAATTCTTGCACATCAACGTTGGAGGCTGCGTGAGCACCGCCGTTGAGAATGTTGAGCATTGGCACCGGCATCAAACCGCCTGCAACACCGCCAACGTACTTCCAAAGCGGAAGTTCGTGGAACGCTGCTCCAGCATGTAGGCATGCCATGGAGGCACCAAGCATGGCGTTGGCCCCGAGATTGGATTTGTTGGGTGTGCCGTCAAGTTCAATCATGACTTCATCGATCAAACGTTGTTCATCAACCGGCAACCCAACCAAGGCTTCTTCGAGGTGCTCCTTGACATTGTTGACTGCCGAATCAACGCCTTTGCCGAGGTAGCGTTCAGCCTGACCGTCTCGCAGTTCCAAAGCTTCGTAGGCTCCAGTAGATGCCCCGGATGGGACGATGGCTCGCCCGAGCAAGGCACCTTCAACAAAGCAATCGACTTCCACCGTGGGCTGACCTCGGCTGTCCAACACCATGCGAGCATCAAGGCCGGTGATGTGTCCTGTCACGTGGTCCCCTCATGCTTGCGAGGTGGACGCTTGACTTGAAGGAAACGGGCGTGTCAAGGCCGATTCAACCATGCCATCCACTTAGCGACTTTTGATTGAAGCGTCGGTACTTCATGTTCGTTAGGTGAGTGGGCTACCCAACAAAGTTGTTCTTCAAGCGGTGAAATCGAAAACAACTCCACTCGGAACAACGGTTCATCGTTGACCAAGACGTGATGGCGACGGTCTTCAACGAAACAGTGAACAAGGTGCCTTGGGAAGTGGTGCAAAAGATGTTGTTGAGGACATAACATCACCAATGAATCGTTGAGAAAAAGCAAGGATTTGCCGTTGTCTTCGTCAACCTCATGAAAGTGAATCGGTGTGTTGGCCATCATGGTGGCCACATCAACATGAAACCATTGATGTTGCAGAGGCGGTAGTTGGCACTGCGAAAGGTCGTCAAGAAAGGCGTGGAGGCCGGCATCAGCGCTGACTTCCTGTTCAGGCATGGGTTGAACACCGCGTGGCTTCTTTTTGAACCCGACGAATGTACAACGTGGGTTGCCTCGGGTTTGATTTTCCGGTTTTCGGACATAAGTCATTCCTTAACTGATTTATTTTTCCGATTTTTGAAGGATTCGTGCTAGAAAAGGTTTGATATAGGGCTCAACCAAGCGCTGGCCATGCCACGAATCGCCGAAATTGACCGCGCCATCCTTGCCCAACTCCGCAAAAATGGCCGCATGTCCTATGTTGACCTCGCTACGGAAGTCCAAGCCAGTGAGCGCACGGTCCGAACGCACATCCGAAGCATGGAAGAAAACGGTACAATTCGAGGCTACACCATTCGCGAAGGTGGCGTAGGCCTCACGGCCTTGGTTCGAATCAAGGTCGCCCCCGGTTCTGAAATCGGTTCGTTCGCTGCCGAAGTTACGGGCTGGGAAGGCGTGGAAATCGTCTACGAAGTATCGGGTGAAACCGACCTCGTCGCTCTCGTCCACGTGGACGACACCATGGCGTTGCGTGCGTTGCTTGACCGAATGTGGCTTGCCGCACCCGAGGACATTGCAAGCACCACCACGGAATTGGTGCTTGAACAGTATTGAGGGCCCCTACTCTTCCTCGTCTGAAGGAAGCGAGTAGTCAATGCCGCACGAACGGCATACCATGTTCTCGTCCCAATCGCACTGACGGCGGCATCCGGACACGCGACTCACGCCTTCCACTTGACTGAACAACCAATCGATTCAGTGTACGTAACCTCAGGGACCTGTCCGGCCATCATAGCGGTGATGGCATCATCGAGTTCGGTTGTTGTGACTTCCCCTGGATGTCGGGGGCTATCGTCCATTCGTCCTTGATACACCAAGCATCGCTGGCTGTTAAAGAGAAAAAATTCAGGCGTTCGCTTGGCCCCATAGGCGTGGGCGATTTCTTGACTTTCGTCGTGAAGATAGGGGTACGGCATGCCGTTCTTGGCTCGCTTCACCATGTTTTCATACGAATCGTTTTCATAAACCACGGGGTCGTTTGAATTGATACCAACATAACCGATGCCGAGTTCCTTGCATTTGATCGCCATGGCGTTCATGCGGTCAATGCTGGCGACGACATAGGGACAATGGTTGCATTCAAAGACGACCAACGTTCCATTCGCCAACTCAACATCATCAAAGGACATCTGAGGCGAGCCGCTCGCATCGTTGGCATTCGGCAAGGAAAACGGCGGAGCAAGGTCTCCAGTTTGAAGGGCCATGGAAGCCGCTAAACTTCATCCCTCAAAATCACTTGCTTCGGGCTCACAGCAAAAAGAAGCCCGCTGCCCCAAGCAGGACAACCGCACCCACAGCGATTGCGATCTTCATTGGAAGAGTATTCTTCTCTTCTTCGGCAGCCATAGCCGGCACGGCATTGGTGGGCAGGTCTGGAACAATTTTCGCTTCGTCGTCTGGGAGGTTTCCTTGCGCATCCCAATACGCTTGTTTCGCAGCTGCTTCGGCCTCTAATTCAGCTTGTATCCGAGCTTCTTCAGCAAGGCGGGCTTCTTCAGCGAGGCGGGCTTCTTCCGCCAATCTTGCCTCCTCAGCGAGTCGGGCTTCTTCCGCTAATCTTGCTTCCTCTGCGAGTCGGGCTTCTTCTGCAAGGCGGGCTTCTTCCGCCAATCTTGCTTCCTCAGCCAGGCGAGCTTCTTCGGCCAGGCGAGCCTCTTCTGCTAACCGTGCCTCTTCTGCAAGGCGTGCCTCTTCCGCTAACCTCGCCTCCTCAGCGAGTCGAGCTTCTTCCGCCAATCTTGCTTCTTCCGCCAATCTTGCCTCCTCGGCAAGACGGGCTTCCTCTGCCAACCGTGCCTCCTCCGCCAACCTTGCCTCTTCTGCAAGGCGTGCCTCTTCCGCCAACCTTGCCTCTTCTGCAAGGCGTGCCTCTTCCGCGAGCCGAGCTTCTTCCAATCTCGCCTCTTCAGCAAGTCGGGCTTCCTCTGCAGCACGCTCTTCTGCTAACCGCTTTCGCTCAGCCTCTGCTATGGCTCGCTTTCGGGCATCTTCCTCCGCTAATGCTCGGATTCGCTCGTTGATGGCGTCTTCGTTCTTGTTGCGATAGCGGGTGAGAATGGCTTCCCCCATTTTGAAAAATTCTTCATCAAGAATATCCGGAACTTCGTCTTTTGCCGCCAGGAGAAGCGTTTCAATGTCTTCAACCCTGAACTCTCCTTCGTGTTCGTTCAAATGACGACGGAAGGTCTGATAGAAGGTCCGTTGCTCGTTTGAAATTGTGCCCCCTTGGGTCATGAAATCTTGAAGTGCAGTCAAAATTTCAGTAAGGGTGAGCTGTTTTTCCTCGGTCAATCAACCCCCCCCTACAGGAGGGCTTCTCATGCGCTTTTCATCAAGTTTTTCTCACATTCATTCAGCCGAGTCTTTGCCAATTGATGCGTTGGGTCGATGGTGAGCACGGCTTTCCAAGCAGTTTCAGCCTCAGCCATGCTCCCTACACCGTGGTGATGGGCGGCAATTTGGAGGCGGGCGTCCAAATGGTTACCATCGCATCGAACGGCGGCCTCAAAGTCCGAAAGCGCATTGTCCAAGTTGTTGAAGTGAAGATAGTAAAGGCCACGCTGATGCCAGGCTGGTGCGTGATCAGGAGATTGTCGAAGCGCTTCGTTCAGCGGGCCTTCGGCTCGTTCTGCTCGGTCAAGTCCCATGTAACAAGCAGCCAATTGCGTGAGGGCGTGCGTGTGGTGAGGTGCCGTTTCAAGCACGTGCTTGAATTCCTTTGAGGCGTGTTCCCACTCGCCAAGGTGCATGTGGGCGTCGCCTTTACGAACACGAGCAACGGCCAATTGAGGGGCCAAATCCAGCAGAACATCCGCATCATCAAGCGCTTTTTGGGCTTCGTTCAATCCCATGTTAACAGAAATCCGGTTCAATCGGCCGCGAATGTGAGCGGGGTCAAGGGTCAAACAATCGCTGTAGTGGTAGAGGGCTTGCTTCAACTGGCCCTTCCCAGCGGCGATATTTCCACGAATATACGCCGTCGTAGCGTTTTGACCGTGCATCTCTGCGGCATCCACATGTGATGCTGCCGTGTCAACTTCGCCCATATCCAAGGCCAACAAAGCGGCTTCACAAGCCACAGATGGGTTGTTGTCAGACAACAAACGGCTGGCGCGACTCAACGATTCGTTCGCCGTTTCTGTATCCTTCAACATGCGTTGCGTTCTGGCGAGACCTAACCATGCAAGACCAAGTTCTCGGTTGAGCCCGAGAGCACCGTTGAACGAATCAAGAGCGGACTGAAGCAACACTTCGTCCGTTTGCCCAGTACCGTCACGCAAGCGGTCGGCATGGGCAAGGTGCAATCGCCCTTCTACAGCATGAAGCAAGGCATGGTCAATACCCTCCGGGGTGTTGGCAAGCAATGTTTCGGCATCGTCAATCCGATGCTTGAGGAGGTAATGGCTGGCTACACGAGCGCGCAACTCGCCGTTGGATGGTTGTTGCTCAATTGCTTTGAGGAGCGTTTCTTCTGCAGCGACGACCGAACCTTCGAGTTCCAACAACTCGGACTTGAGGAACACGGCATCAACGCCACCGGCTTCAAGTGCAACAGCGTGTGTAACGGCCTTCAATGCGTCTCGCTCATGCCCTTGCTTCGCTGCGAGAAGGCGGGCTTTGAGCGCCCACGCTTCACCGCATTGGCGGTCCAAGGTCAAGCAGCGCTCATTGGCTTCAAGTGCAAGGTCAGGCTCACCTTCTGCTTCAAGCAATTGCGCATACGTCAACCAATCCTCCGAACGGTCCGGGTCCTTTTCCAACGCTTGGGTGATGGCTTCAATCGCTTCGCTGCGCGCCCCAGCACGAGCGCGTAGACCGGAGAGCAGGGAGCGGTCTGCAGCCGTGTCAACACCCAAGGCCTCCAAGCGGCGAACGGCTCGCTCTGCTTCACTGTCACCCATGGACACCAACAAGTGTGCATGCGCACGAAGCAGCGAAGGGTCGTCTGGTGTGAGTTTCATTCGTGCTTCCAACCAGTGACGGTACAGGTCGTCGTCCCCACGCAAACGAGCGATGTGTTCCAGGCCTTCCAGCACGCTGGTGTGACCTGGCGAGAGTTGGTATGCAACACCCAATGCATGCTCTGCCCATTCATAGTGTTGCATATGACATGCAGCCAGCCCCAAACGATGGGCCGTGTCAGCGTCGAGATGAAGGGTGGCCATGGTCACCTGATGCCGGTCAAAGACAGCCAACAAACGACGGAGTAGACTCAGATGGTTGACGGTTAAGGTCTGCTCTTGAGGTGTTTCAATGCCTTGGTGTTGAACAATGGAACGCAGGACTTCGCAAGCCTGAGTTAAGTCAACCATTTGGAACTCATCGCCTTCATGCTGCAGGAGGAACTGGTGAACAGAGAGGGAGGCGTCAATTTCAGGATGAATGGCGCGAAGGGCGTTCATGGTTGCCTGAACGGTGTTGAGGTCATTGAGCACATGAGTGGTTGCTCCGTTCAAATGGTGGAATTGGGTGGCTTGGGATTCCTTCAGCAGTGTTTGCATGTCGAGCAGCCGAACCATCTTTCGGTTCACGGTCAACATCCAGTAGCCTGCGGCGCTTGCGGCCCCTACAGATAACATTCCAATACCGATGGCGAGCAGACTCATTGACCGTCACCGTTCCCTTTTGGCTTTATGGTCTGCGGAAGAATTCTGGGGCAATCCAGCGTTTTTCGGACCTCTTTTTCGGGGCCGAAACCGTGGAAGTTGGCGAAGAACCGTGCGGGAAAGGTGGGCATGACCGCTCATATTGAAAGCCCTCAAGGCACCGTATACCTTCCGAGGGCAAATGGACGAAGGGAGTATGCGGGACCGTGACGTGACGTTGCGGCTTGATTCCTTAGAGCGATTTGGCTTTCCTCGTTCAGAGATGGACGATTTTGTTCACGAGCATGAGTCTGCGATGGAAGAACGGTTGGCCTGGCTTGAAGACCGAAGAGCAACAGCGAGCGAAATTGAAGACCGGTTGGTGGCATTTTCTCAACATGTCCAGCAGGAGATTGACTCGCTGGAAACGTACCGAGACGCTTTGAACGATCCGTTTTCCATCGAAGAAACCTACGGCCAATTTGAACGACATATGCGAGGCATCGCTTCTTGGGAACCCCCCCTCAACAGATGGAAGCATCGGTGGTACGAACAACATCTCGGCGATTCATGGGCGTTGTTGTATCGTCGCCTGGCCGCATTGGACGCTTCCAGTTATGGGGCGGTTGAACCGTTACACCGACTGTTTGAATCCCCTGAACGCTACGACGAAGTGTTTCGTCATCTGGAAACTGTTGAGGCTGATGAAGGACGGCAACGCAAGATGATGGCCGAGGTCATCGACGAACTCAAGGCAAACGGCTACGATGTCACGGGCCTTGAGGCGCTGTCATTGTTGGAGTGCCTGAGCCAATTGGACAGGTGGCAGTCGTTTCACGCTCGGCGAGAACAACTCCGCCTGAGCATCGTGCAGTTGATTCAACCGTTTGATGCCAGTCTTGCATTGGAAATCGAGCAACGTTGCAATGCAATGGGCCATCTTGGTCAAGAAGAGGCGTTGAATGAACTTCAAACTGAAGTCAACGGATTGGCGCAGACGCTGGAAGAGCGACGCAAAACCCTCTCTGCGAAGATTGAGGGATGGCGCCAACAAGGAATCTCGTTTCCTCACGAAGGTGCACTCCATCCAAGTGACTTGATGGAGTGGGAAGCGAACCACGAGGTGGTCGCCAAATCTGTGGATGAACATTTGGCCTTGGTTCAACGATGGAACCGTTTCGCAATATATTGGCCGTCAAGAACCTCGACGTCAAAGGAATTGATTGGCCAACTCGACCAGACAGCCGCTCTTCAAGACGTGGTGGATGAACTGGATGCGTTGTGGAAAAAAGCCGAATTGGACGGTTTAGACATTCTGCAGGGGTACGAACATGCTGGTCTTGATGTGGCTCATTGGCGTCAGCATGTGTTTGAAGACCCGCTCAATGCGCTTGAACGCATGATGGCCCTTCGTTCAACGTGGGACAGAAGGGTGGACTTGATGAACCAACTCCACGAGCTTGATGTCTCGTTTTCTGGCCAAGACGAAGTGGACATTCGCCTGTTGTTGTTGGCCAGTGAAGAACTTGAGACCGAGGTCTTGGATGAAATGAACGACTTCGTGAAACGTATGCAGCGGCGTCATGAGCGACACCGCATCATGCTTGAGGAAGAGTTGGCTGAAATGCGACGAGCAGGCGTACTGCCCCAAGAGGTTCAGACTGAACGGATGGTTTTGCGTGAACTTGAACAGCATGTGGCTCAGATGCAATCTCAGCGACCGCTGGGAGGGAGTGGAACCATCGTAGAAGGAGCGATGTTCCTTCCTGCCTTGGAACAGGAATTGGAGCGGCTGCAAGAGGCAGGGTGGGCCGTACACGAATGGACTTCAAAACTGGCTGAGGACACCGTCAGCGTGGCCCGTTCCTTGAGTGCGGCACGCCCGCTGATAGAACAACACGAAGTCCTTCGACGGCGCCTTCTACGACTCCCGTGGAACAGAGACATCACCTTGGCCAGCCAAGTTGAGCTTCAACTCAAACAACCCCATCGTTTGGCTTCGTTGATGGAACACATCCCGCAATGGGCCACGCATCTTTCCCAACGTGAAGTTGAGGATGCTGGTTTTGTTTTCAATGCGTGGCAGCCCGTTCGGGCTCGTCCAACACTGGTTCCGGTGCTTGAATCTACTCAACGACCCGTTCTTCAACCGACAACCGTCCTTGATGATGCGCATGAAGCGATGCTTGAAGCGATGGAGGTGAGCCTAGGAGGAGAAAAAGCCCCTCAAGAAACGGAACAAACCGTCGCAATCCAAACACCAGGGTTGA
>JAYPCE010000010.1:0-40629 GCA_038124565.1 Candidatus Poseidonia sp. | reverse complement strand
GGTTGACTGAAGAAGAGCAGCAGGTACAACCAATCGGAACAGAAACGGTTCATACAGAGAAAGGTTCACCCGTTACCACCCCCCAACACCTCGCTGAAGAGCACAACGACGTTCCCGAAACAGCGCAACCTGAGGTCGATGAGGTAGCGGTCACAGCCATGGCGCCGGTGGCTCACAGTGAAGAGGCTGAGGTTCGGGTGGCTCTTGATGAAGAAGCAACTGAAAACGCCTTGAAACAACTCAACACCTTGATTTCGTTGTTAGGCTTCACTGAAATGTCCAGTGAAATCAACAACCGGGGCCTTGAGGCCATGCAGGAGGTTCGCCGAGGATTGGCTCAGCATGTCAATGTTGAGCCGCGTGATGTGCGCATTGCAAGACTCCTTCGACTTACGCTGCGGCTGCTTCCAGAAGGTGATGACCACGATGCTCAACGAGCAGAGATGTTGGGCCATCTCTGTGAATTGATTCCACCCCTCAAACGCTGGATGCGACGGCGTTTGGAAGCAAGGCATTCGGGAGCGAAAGGGCATTTCCTCAAGGATGCGCGTGAATTGGGCGTCGCTTTGGAGCGCATCCCCGGATTGGGTCGTCGTGTGCCCCTCAATCTTGACGATTGGCCCCTTCCGCAAGACATTGAGGGTTTGAAAAAGGAAATTCAACGCTTACAACAAGCCGTTCATCTGCCTTCAGCGGGTGGCGTTCAAGCTTGATTCACGTCAAGTCATCCCACAAGGCATCTTCGTCCACATTGGCCATCATCGGAGGCGGTGGAAGCGGTGCAGGGGGCAAGGGCGCCGGAGGAAGCGTGACAGGAGGAGCAGGCGGCGGGGGTAAAGCTGGCATTGGTTCCGCTACGGGTGGTGGGGGTGGAGGAGGAAGTGCTCGCACCGATTGGGCTACTGGCGGTCTGGAGGGTGGAGGTGGTATTGGTTCCATCACAGGTGGCCCAGGAGGTGGTGGGGGAAACATTGCTTGTTCATCAATGGGTGATGCTGCACTGGATGGCGGTGCCTCTCCATTGAAGGAAGGTTCTGATGAGGTGGGTGGCCCAAGCGGGTGGTCTTGGGGTTCTTGCGAAACGAAGGGAGTGGGTTCCGCCAGTGCCGTCACGACCGTTGGCTTTGGTGGTTGCGTCAAGGCGCGTTCGGGTTGGCGAGGATTTCCCATCGATTTGACAACAGCATCAATGTGTTCTAGGGTTAATTCACCGCTTCGTAAAAAATCAACAATGGCTGGCCCCAACAACGCCGTACTGTTGTGAATCAAATACGGTTCTTGTCGCCATCCTGAAAGATAAAAATCGTGACGGCCGCCATGATCGGAAAAGGATATTCGGTGCAAGTCAAGTCTCGCCATCAGCATACCTGCAAGTCCTGCGAGAATGAAGGCCGCTCCTCCCAAAGCCAACAGGCCTTGGGCGATGGTCGTGGCCAAAAACAAACCAAAACCGAGAGAGCCCCACCAAACGGGTTGCAACTTTGCAAAGAGGTCGAGGTGTGTATGTGAATAGCCCGAAATGTGTTCTTTGACCAACACCATCCGAACACTAAGACGGCGGACACCGTCAGGGTCGTACCTCGCCTCTACAATTCGCATCAATTCGTCGTCCATCACCACTGATGTGGACTCGTAGCCGCTCACGTGTTGACTGAGAGGAAATTCGACGACATCTTCGCCTTGGAGAGCGAGGATGGGGGCCGCGCGGATAGGGAGCGTCCATGACCCTAGATTCGTTGGTTCAACGTTGCTATCGGGGTCATCAAGGTCGGCTTCTTCAGCCGAGGGTTCAGAGGAGTTCGCCTCCCCCTCCTGAACTTCGTCTTCCTCCCCATCGTCGTCTTCCGCATCTTCGTCTTCATCGCTCGCTTCTGAGACGTGGGCTTCATCTGAAGTCGGATCGTCTCCGATGGTTGTTGCTTTGTCTTCATCCAACGGTGGTTCTTCCGCCACATCGTCCTCCGAGGGCCAGTCTGCCCCCAAATCATCGTCCATGACGATGCGGTGGCTTCGTTAGACCATTAAGCAACCGATAAGATTCAACGGTGGATTTCAGCAAACCAAACATCGAGGTCGTCGGGTTGTTCGTAGCCCTTTCCTTCCTTGGTTCCAACGAGGGTCGATGCATCGGATTGATGGACATAACTCAAGACCTTATCCGTCACTGGGCCGTTAAGAATCAAGGCTTCAATGCCTTCCATCTCCGTCATGGCCTCTTCCAGTTTGGAGGGTCCGATTTCGTCAGAAAATGTACCGTCTGCAAAGCGAATGATGGCTTTGTTCTTGCCCATATCATCCACCATGTCAAACAGTTCTTGCACGTCGGCAGGGGCGGTTTCTGGCTCCTCCATGACGAATTCGTCGTCCATGTCTTGGTCCCAATCTTTATCGCCGCCGTATTTTTCGTCGTCTTCGGCGATTTTCTTATCCAATTGGTGCTTGAACTTGGCCGCTTCGACCTTCTTTTGCAAGCACATGGTCACGGTCTTCTGTGGGAGTAATTCCCATTCTTGACCGACCGGGGCTTGGGCGACATGGTCCACTTTCATGATGTCGTACAATTGCATGAACAACATTTCACCACCTCGGTCACCGTCAATAGCTACCGTAACGCTTTCCTTGCTGTTGGCAAGGTCGATGAGTTCTTGCTTGATGTTCCCCGAACCATCTGCACTGATGGCGTTTTTCACACCGCAGTTGAGCAGGTTGCGCACATCGTTTCGACCTTCGACAATGATGAGCGAAGAAGAGGATTCAACGTTCGGGCCCGATGTCAATCCATGGAACGAAGTTGCGGTTCCAACGGTCAACACTGAACGCACTTCTTCAATGACGGTCTTTGAGGCCGCTTCGCCTGAATTGACCATATTCAAGAGCAGTTCTTTTGCTCGGTCCACGACGGCTGTGCGCTTCGTTGCACGAATATCGCTGATTTGGAGGACTTTGATGATGGCGTTGCATGGACCGATACGGTCGATGGTTTCCAACGAGCTGGCAATAATGGCCGTCTCTACGTTATCCATGCTGCTTGGAATGATGATGGTACCATGCACTTTTCCGTTCTTGGTTTCCATTTCCACATCAACGTGGCCGACGCGGGCTGTTCGTTGCAATTGGCGCAACTCCAGGTCATCGCCCAACAAACCTTCGGTTTGACCCATGATGGCCCCGATGATGTCCTTGCGTTGGACCGTTCCGTTCACTTTGATATCGGCCCGAATTTCATACTTCATGGCCTTGCCTTTGTTGCCGTTTGGACGGCTCGAATTGTTGTTTTTTCCCATGGGATTCTCTCCTTGTTGTCCACAACACGGTGCGAAGGATTGACAGCACGATGCTGCCGTCCGATGCATCCACTCGCAGGGCGAGTGAGGTGAATGTGAACAAGCCTTCCAAATGCCCTGTCCTTTTGAACCCTATGTTGAAAAAGAGGGGGTGGAAGTTGATTTGAACGGGAACGGTTTCTTCAAGAAGTCGGAGTTTCTGCATGAATCGTGTCGCCTGCTGAACTGGGAACGTTGGACGTTTTCCGTTCAACGGTTGAAGTCATGTTGGCCGACGGCGTATTGACTCGGGAAGAGAAACGGCTCATCATCAAACTCGCCAGTGCGCTCGGGCTTGATGCAGACGAGCCGGCGTACATTTACGAAGCCATTCAAACCAACAGCCCCTCTCGTTCAGGTGAGCTCATTTCGAGCGATGAGAAAAGGACAATTTACACGAAAGTGTTTGAGGTGGCCATCGTCAATGCTTCGCTCTCAAAGGACGAATTCCGAGTGCTGGCCCACCTGCGTGACCAGTTTGACATCAACGATACCATGCATCAAGACATTGAACGTGAACTGCGAGAAATGGTCAAAGAAAAGTACGATGACAAGGCAGTGATTGACACATTGATGGACACCTTGCGCGATTCGGTTGGACTGGTTGGTGACCTGTTTGACACCTTCCGTAAGAAATCCAACGAGGGTGAAACCAGGTGAATCCCTTTCTTGATGATTGGCTGGAGGCTCAATCTCCAAAGGTGTTGGTTTCCAAGCGGAAGACGCTCAACATGCTGAAACAAGCCTATGTCGCCTGTGTCGGCGACATGGCCAACAAACCACGAACCGATATCACCGCCGAACAGGCTGGATTTGCATTTCACATCGGCACGCCCCTCCCAGACCTACGACACATCACCTCGTGGATGTTGACCCATGCCCAAAGCAAGCGGGCGCTCGCCAAGTTGATCCCTTCGTTGTGGAAGCGGCATGGACGAGAAGATCTCAGCGTTGCTGGATTGTTGTTGGCCAATCTGGATGATGAGACGCTAGGCCAGTCTGCGTGGATGGCTTTCATCCACTTATTGCAGCGCCAAGAGCCGTTGTTGGTCGTGCTTGAAGTGGCTGAAGAACTGGTGCGTGGTGGCCGACTCGTTCCGGATGATGGTTGGTTGCAAGCGGCGGCTGAGCAAAGTTCGCATTGGCACCAAGTCTGTGTGCTCCTTGTTTCACTGCGGCGCGGGCCCCTCACATGTCGTTCGCTGGTTGAGGCTGCGCCAGGCGGTGGTGAAGTGTTTGAACGCATTCGCGAACGCTTGCTGAATGCGGAGGGTTGATGGACAACCGCATCAACTCAAATGCATGGCTGAACGCTTGCTCCCCGCAGACGACCCCGTCTTGGAAAACGTGCTCAAATGGACCGTAGACCGAGATGCAAAAGATGTTCGCCGGTTGCTTGAGTGGTTACCAGAAGCGCGCAGCAGTCGAGAGAGGAAAGCGTTGCTCCACCGCGTACGAGGGTTGCTAAGCGAACTCGAATCTGCGCTTGACCAGCTTGACAGCATGCATTGAGGGTTGCTCGTGGACGTGGTCGGTTTCATTTTGGCAGGTGGTGCCAGCCAACGAATGGGAGAGGATAAGGCTGCCATGTTTGGCGGCGTGGCTCGCCTTCAACGGGTGTTGCACGAGGCGGGCGTCCAACGTTGCGTGGTTTTGTGCGGTACTTCAGAGCGGGCTGCGTTCTTTGAGGGAGAAGTCATGGTGGACCCCGAGGGTGTCAAGGGATTGCATCGGCTGATTCCTTGGGCTCGGCAATCGGTGAACGCATCGATGCTACTCATCCCGTGTGACGCCTTTTTGTTGGAAGCAGACGCCGTGCGATGGTGGGTGAATGAAGCCTGCCTCGGTGGTGTCCCCCTTGATGAGCAGGGGAAACGACAACTGCTGTTCGCGTTGATACCTGAACAGCATGTGTTCAACACACAAGCCGCCTCGGTGAGTGAACTGTTGTCGGGCTTACCGTCCATCGATGTGGGCGAACATCGTGCGGCCTTTACCAATTTCAACACACGAGACGATCTTCGCGAGCATCAACTTGAACCCTAGCCTTCGTGAGGTGAACCTTTCCTTCTGCAATCCATGTAATCACCTCTGGATAGAGGCGGTGCTCTTCCACTTTGACCCGTTGGCTCAAACTGGCCTCCGTGTCGTTGGGAAGCACCGGCACGCTCGCTTGTGCCAGAATGGGGCCCGTATCCATACCCTCGTCAACCAAATGGACGGTGCAGCCGGAGATGGTGGTGCCTGCAGCCAACACATCCCGGTGGGCGTGAGCGCCAGGGAAATGTGGGAGCAAGGATGGATGGATGTTCACCACGCGCAGGCCCCACCGCTGCAAAAAAAGAGGTGAGAGCAGTCGCATGTATCCGGCTAAAATGACCAACTCAACCTCGTATCGGTCAAGGCATTCCATGACCAAGTTCTCGTGCTCTTCACGCCCGTAACGATGCCCGGTGGCATCGGTCATGGCAACGACTTCGGTCGGTGTGTTCAGCGCTGCGGCCCGTTGAAGCCCTGCCGCATCGGCGTTGTTTGACACGACCACCACCGTTTCATGAGGCAGGGGCTGTTGCTGCTGGGCGCGAATCAAGGCTTCCATGCCACTTCCCGAGCCCGAAATCAAAACGGCACAACGGAGTGGGGCGGAAGCGGTGGCCTGTCGACCACCCACCACGGCACCGGTATCCATGCGAGGGGCTGGATGGGGGTGCGATTCAACCTTTCCACAAAGAAACAAGCATTTTAGCCGCGACCCCTGCCCATGCAATTGAGGGACGATGTCAACGCATGCCGTGTCCTCGTCTGCACAGCGAAAAGAGCGGGCGAACGCCCTCGCTGAAAAATACCTCTCGCTTTCTGACCACGAAGTCATACAAGAGGTGCTCGCAGAACACAAACCCAGTGCAAACCCGTTGGTCCGCTCGTTTTGGATTGCCTTTGGGAGCGTCTTTGTGGTGTTCGCTGGCATTGGTGTATTTCTTCCCGGCTGGCCCACCACCTCATGGTTGGTGCTGGCCGCGTATTGTTACGGCCGGTCCTCGCAACGGCTGTTTTACTGGCTCCTCACCAACCGTCTGTTTGGTGCCTCCCTGTTGGGCTATTACCGGTCGGGTCGTGCCTTGCCTCTGCACTCGAAAATTATCATTTGTGGACTTATTACCCTCGTCTCGTTGGGTTCAATTTGGTACATCACCCTCCTTGGAGACCCTGGTTTCGGTCAAACCTTGATTGCAATCGTCGCCATTGTAGGCGTTTGGTGGGTGGGTTGGCGGGTACCGACCACGGCTTAATCTTGGTCCGCCATCAACTGATGATAGGTTTCAACGGCTCTCATTCCTGCCTTGATGAAGAGGTTTGGGAGCACTGCGTGAATCAACAACAGCGGTGCTGCAAGTGCAAATCGCAAAGCCAATCGTACCGCCTTTCGGAAGTGAACCCAGTAGGTTTGATTGACGTCTTGCAGGTGCCCCTAATCATCCCCTCAGTGTCGGAACAGACGATGGCCGGTGAACAACATGGCGATGCCTCGTGCGTTCGCTTCATCGATGACCTCTTGGTCCCGAATGGAACCTCCGGGCTGCACAATGGCGGTAGCCCCTGCATCGGCCGCCTGTTCGAGGCCGTCTTTGAATGGGAAAAAAGCATCAGAGGCGAGAACACAACCTTTCGCTCGTTCACCTGCTCGCCGAGCGGCGATTCGCACGGCTTCAACGCGGCTGGTTTGCCCTGGCCCAATGCCAACGGTAGCCGTACCTTGAACCATAACGATGGCATTGGATTTTACCTGTTCGCACACGCGAACGGCAAATTTCATGCTGTCAATCTGCTCTCGTGTTGGCTGAATGTTGGTCACGGTTGTGGCTTTTGACCAATCGATGATGGGAGGTTCTTCGGTTTGAACCAGAACCCCACCCTCAATCGGCTTTCGTATCGTCTGCCGCTCCAGTGGTGCCAACCTTTGGTTGGGCGATTCAATGGTCAACAATCGCCTGTTTTTCTTTGATGTCAAGATGGTTTTGGCCTCCTCTGTGTATCCAGGCGCCATCATGACCTCGACAAACAAATCACCCACCGCTTCTGCCGTGGAGGCTTCCACCACTTCATTGAAACAAATTATCGAGCCAAAGGCAGATTCGGGGTCGCTGGCCAACGCCATCTCAAACGCTTCTCGTTGTGTTGCACCGAGGGCTGCGCCACACGGATTGTTGTGCTTGACAATCACGCAGGCATGCGGTGTTTCTGGCCACTCGTCCGTGGAGAGCGACCGGCACAATCGGAGTGTGGCGTCCGCATCGCTGTAATTGTTGTACGACATGGCCTTCTCACCTTCCACCAAAGCCGTCACCAGCGTGCTGTGACTGTCAGGGGTGTCGTGATCCACATACAGTGCTGCTGCTTGGTGGCCATTTTCTCCATATCGGAGTGTGGTTGAATGATGGCTTGCAGAGAGGATGGCCGAGGGGAGTCTGTCTCGCTGCTCTTCCATCGTTGGTGCTTCTGCTGGGTCGCCTCGGATGCGTCGGTGGAGTTCTTGGGCGATGGCGACATCGTAGGCGGCCGTGTGTTCAAACGCCTCAAGCGCAAGGCTTTGGCGCAACTCCATGCTGACAGAAGCGGCATCACCCGCTTCGTGGATGGCGGCAAGGATGCCTTCGTAGCGCTCAGGATTGGTCGCAATCAAGACGTGTCGGTGGTTCTTTGCTGAAGCACGAACCATCGTCGGCCCTCCAATGTCAATCATTTCAAGCAGAGATTCGTCATCAAGTGGCGGGTCCCTTGCGGCGGAGTCCCCAAACGGGTAGAGGTTACAGGCGACAACACGAATCGGTGCATATCCCAGACGCTCAAGCTCCGTTGCGTCGGCGTCTTGATGCAATCGGGCAAGAAGCGGCCCGTGAATGGCGGGGTGCAGCGACTTAACACGCCCATCAAAAATCTCAGGATGGTGTGTCAAATCAGACACTTTTGAAACGGGCAAACCCGCTTCGGACAAGGTCCGAGCAGTTCCACCCGTGGAGACCAACTCAAAACCAAGGCGGTGGAGCCCCTGAGCGAAGTCAACAATACCGGTCTTGTCCCAAACACTCAACAGCGCCCGAGGAGGTGGAATTTGGACGGCGCTCATGCGGTGAACCCGTTATCGTATTTGCCCCGTCGGATGCTCTTGAACATAGCGACAGGTTTTGTTGCCGACCTCAATCGCCTCGGGCTGAAATCACTTGGTCCACCCTCAACAAACCGCAGGCCGTCTCTGTCGCAGCTTGTAGCGCGTGGCGCAGGGTTTGCGCTGGCAACCAAACTTGCTCAATTTTGTTGACTTGGCCGTGTTCATCAACGCCTGCGCCATCAACGCCCGACCTGTGTTGAGCACGTAGCAACAAAAGGGTGTCCAAGCGGTCCACGCCAGCGTTTTGGGCGAGGGTTGAAGGGATACTTTCCAACGCTCGAGCAAAGGCTTCCATGGCCAGACGCTCTCGTCCAGCATGGTGTTCGGCCACTTCCTTGACCGCCAAGGAAGCCCCCATATGAATGGAGCCGCCGCCACGGACCACCGCATCATGTTGTAAAGCAAGCGATGTGGAGCGAAGTGCATCGTAGAGTCCACGGATGGTTTCCTCAACGGCGGCACCATCGCCTCCACCAACATCGAGCGTCACCAACCCCGGCGATGGCCCCACACGAAGGCAAAGCCGCTCCCTCCGCCCTTCAAGGCTCTCGCTGGTCTCAATCTCCAAGGAGGAAAAGGTGCCAAGCACCGTAGCATCAGCATCGTCCAAATGATCGCACATTCGGGCACCAGAGGCTTTGGCGATGTCCTCAATTCCAGAGCGCTCAAGACCGCCAAGAACAAAACATCCTGCATCCGTGAGTTCGTGGATGATACCCGGTTCAATGGTTTCTGCACAGAAAACGGCAGTGGCGCCCGTGGCCAGAACCTGTTCCGTTTTCTTTCTCAACACCTGTTCTTTGGCTTGAATAAATTTGAGCCATTGTTCGGCATCCGTCACTTCAATTTCTGCTTCTCTTGACGAATCCTCATGGTCCAACGGACAGGTCAACGCAAGAATTGTTCCTCGCTCCAAACGGCGAGGAAGGCGGTCCAACATCAAGGCGGTCTCAACCACCAATCCATCAACCAGACGGGTGTCGTAGACATTACCGAGCGTGCGTTTCGCCATACGAACATCCTCATGGTCCACGCCCTCTGAAGAGGTGACCGACATCAGTGCGTCCACCACCAGTTCGGCGAGGGTATCGCTTCCAATATCCGCAGAAGTCCCGTTCATGGCCGTTCGAGCGACATCGACCAAACGCATTCGCTGACCGGCGCATGGATGGGTGTGCTTGTCAAGAAATTCCAATGTAGAGGAAAGGGCGTCTTGGTACCCTTGAATCAACACCAGTGGGTGCAGTCCACGTTCAAGCAGACGACCGGCTTCTCGCATCAATTCGCCGGCGAACAAGATGCACCCTGTCACACCATCGCCGCAGGCTTGCTCTTGAGATTCGGCCAATTGAACAAAAGCCTTCGCCGCAGGGTGCTTTACCAACAACTCCGCCACAATTTTTGCTCCATCGTTGGTTACCGCCGTTTCACCGTTGGTTTTGTAGAGCATCTTGTCAAGGCCCTGAGGGCCAAAGGTGCCTTGCATGAGGTCACCGAATGCTACAGCAGCCGTGACGAGTTTTTGGGTCACCTCGACCCCGCTAGTGACGGTGGTGGTTGGACGAACAATAACGACAGGGGCACGCCCACTCCCATCGTTCTGTCCAGCCATGTTTCACGGCGGGGGGCGCTTGTTCTTGAACCCTTTAGCGGAAGTGAAATCACTTCTTCTTGGTCTCGGTCTTCGCGTGCTTACCCAATTTGTGGGCTTTTTGCGCCTCGTTGTTGGACCAGTGGTAGGCTAACTTCAGCAAGTTGAGGTAGTGCTCGTTGCCGTCTTTCTTCATCTTGTCGTGAAGCACTTCGTTGGACATGAACACGTCACCCCAGAGTTGAGCGGCAGTACCTTGGTCACCCTTTGGCATGTCAAAGACTTCCCTGGTGGTGGGTTCGAGGAACGAGCGCCAAACGCGGGCTGGATTGACCGCCATGGTGACTTCTACCACAATCTCGTTCTCGTTGATGCCCGTGCCCGTCTGCCACGTGTCTTCGCCCAAATCAGCGAGGAAGGGCAGACAGAGGTCTTGAATGGACAAACTGGTCATGGGGTCGGCGTTGGTAAGAGCGGCATAGGCTTCTCGCATACGTCCTCGGTCGGCGCCTCGCGAAGCGGTTTGGAAGCGGAGTTTGTCAATAGAGGTCGGCACAAGGAAGCGAACATCGGTGTAATACACCAATGGATTGTCATCAGCGGAATTGAAGATGTGCTCAAATGGAGCCGGTCCAGGCGATTCGCCAAGGAGGTCAACCGGATACACCGTCTTTAGAGCGTTGGTCGCCACGGACTGAACGATTCGGCGCATCAAACGCTCAGGTGCTGCTGATACATCGTTGAAGGTGTCAAGGTATTCTTGCATGTTCAAGATATCGTATCCTCGAACGGAGAGAATGGAGTGGACGTTTGGTCCAATCATCTTTTCGCCATCGACATCGGCTTGGCTGATCCAGCGAGAGCCGCGAGCCACATCAGAAGCCGCCACCAAATCAGCGTACGCCTTGAATCGGCGCGTCACCCGGTTCATGAAGTCGGCTTGGTCGAGTTTGGTGAACACCGTTGAATCGTAATTGGACTTGAGTGCGTGGTCAGCGACTTGACTGGCGTTGGCACAGGTCAACAAATTGCCTTGGTCGGACGGGTACATGATAAGGCGACGACGTTTTGCAGCCCCACCAAGCGTTCCAATTTGGGGGTCGGTCAGGATATAACCAACCGTAGCACACACCTCAAACAAGCGGCTGTACTTGTCTTCGTCACTGGAGTTCCCAATCCACTCGTCGAGTCCTGGTTCAATGCAGTGGAATTCAAGCGGCACCATTTCGGAACCAGCCCCAAAGGCTTGGCGTACCGTTGAGGATTGCATCATGCCCATCATGGTGTACAAGGAGGTCTTGCCCGTTGTCAAGAAGACATCGGAAATACCCTCCTCACCAAACGAAGAGCGGCGATCTGGTAGATTGACCAGGAGATTGAAGGCCGTTGCTGTCTCGCGGTTGCCGTTCACAGCTGGCCAAATCCAGGTGTTGGGTCGGGTCATGAGGTACCCCGATGCGTCCTTACCAAAACCAGCAGGCGAGTAACGAATCCAACCGAGTCGGTTGTTGAAGGAAACGTTGCGGTGCATCAAGGACGGGTAGTAAACGCGGTCAAGAGGGTCGGAGTCGGGTACAACACCTCGGTGACCAAGTCCCCAAAGAATGACTTCCCACTCAGGGAACTCTTTGCCATCGGTGCCAAGGAACAGGTGGTCGTTGTTGGTGGTATCACCTTCAAGAACCGCACCACCCATGCGCTCTTCGTCACCGGTGGAACAGAAAAAGAACGTCTGCGTCGTAAACAATTGCTTGGGCGTCCACATGTTGGCGTTGATGATGGTTTTCTGCTTGAGATAGTCAGAGATGTTCTCAATTCGGCGCTCAAACTTGAATCGGTCTGAATCAATCCATGATGAGCCAAGCACCAAATTCGTGTTCAAGAGTTTGGCTTCAGCCGGCCCAATGTACCGGGTTCGTGCATCGGCTCGCGAATGGTCGGATTCCGGGATCTCTTCCCATGGGCCTTTCCGAGGAATGTACGACATGAAAGTTTCAGCGTCGAATTTGTCGTTTTGTGCGTGTGAAACAACGGCCTCCACTTCATCCATCAACTTGACATACGTCTCGTTGGGCAAAATGCGGCCGGTTTCCTTGAATGCTTTTTCTGATACAGTACGATGTTCCCACATATTTTTTCACCTCAAAATTTCTTCTTTTCTGCTGGAGTTTCTTCTTCTTCGTCGCCTTCTTCCTCGGCTTCGTCGTCATCATCATCGTCGTCGCCTTCTTCCTCGGCTTCGTCGTCATCATCATCGTCGTCGTCGCCTTCTTCTTCGGCTTCGTCACCTTCTTCCTCGGCTTCGTCCTCATCATCATCGTCGTCGCCTTCTTCCTCGGCTTCGTCGTCATCATCGTCATCGTCGTCGCCCCCTTCGTCCGGGTCAAGCATCTCGATGACCGTGTCTTCAGCGGTCTCCTTGGCCACTTCAGCGGCTGCAGCAACAGCGGCTTCTTCCGCCTTGGCGAGAATTTCTTCTTCGCCCATGCGTTCTGCTGATGCTTCTTTGAGAATCAAAGCGGCCGTTGCGGCCATGGAGGCATCCACATAGGGTGCGGCTCTGTAAACATACTGTGCGTACAGGCCCAGCGAACCGAGGATGGCCCCTGAAGCCATGACCCACCCGCTGTTGTTGCGTTGAAGGTCGAGCGGGTCTATGTTGGTCGCTTTCCCGGTCTCAAAGATGGTCAATGGTTGAAGGCCGTGAAAATAGGTGTTGCTGAACACCTCAACGACAGCCCAAACGGCATAGAGAATCATGAGCATGGAGCCTGCGCTCATCCATGAACGGTTTTCGAGAATGAATGCCATCAGTGGGTTCGGATTGCCTGCAGGCGCCGTTTGTTCATCGGACATAGTATACCCTCGTCGTGATGAACCTAAGCGCTCCACTCTTAAAGAGTACCCCAGTATTTCAGTTGAAAGTGCGCGGTATCAACGTTTCAGGGCGTACATCACCTTCGGTTCTTCTTCTTCCCAGTCTTGTTTCTCGCAGAGCGGTTATTCCGGCCTTGATGGTCTTCGTACCAGAAACGATTGGGCGTTTCCATGCCTTCCGGCATATCGTCAAACGACTCAATGCTCAATCGCAACCCACCCAATTCATTTTGGAGTTGTTTGACATTTTCGCCCCCTCGTCCGACCAAGGTGGAAATCATGTTAGATGGTGCATAGATGACAGCTGAAGCATCCCCTGTAAATCGGACCTGACATTCCACACCAACCCATTGCCGAACGGTTGACACGATGTGATTTTTCGCCATCGCTCTCACGGGTGACATGTCAGTGGTTCGTCCCTCTACGGGCACCACGGCAATTTCTGAGCCGAAGGCGAACATCTCATGGGTCAGACGGCCACTTGGAAATTCAACAACCTCAATCACAGGCCGTGCTAATTCTTCTTGCATGCCCGTTGGGGGCTTCACGGTCATGCGTAATTCCAACACTTGTTGGATTCGTCCAGATTCAACGTGGAGGATTGTGTCGAGGACTTGACTCACCAGCCCGAGTTCAACCTTTCCGATGAGCCGTTGAATAGCTTCCAACGCCGAGTTGGCGTGCGTCACCCCGAGCAGGCCTACGCCTGCTAAGCGAACATCGGCAAAGATTTCGAAATCACGGGCTCGCCGAACTTCATCAAAAATGACGAAATCTGGCCTCACCAGAAAAATGATTTCAGCCGTTTTTTCCAAATCACCTTCAAGAGGTGCGTACTGTGTAATGCGGTCGGCCAGTTGCAAATCTCGGGGTGCTTCCATGGTTTTGACCATCGCCCCAACATCGGTGTCAAGGTATTCAGCAATGGCTTGAGCCAACGTGGTTTTGCCTGAACCCGGCCTGCCGCAAATGAATACCCCTCGGTGGTGGTTTCTGAGCCGTTCGATCAACCGCTCATCCAAATCATAGTCACCAAGGCTCAATTTAGCAACAGGTCGAACCACCGTGATTTCACGGGCGTCTGAAAACGGTGGCCAAGCGGAGGTGATACGTAAATCGCCAAGTTGGATGACCCGGCATCCTTTGCGATCAATTTCCAGAAAGCAGTCGCTACGATGACGGTGTGCTTCAACCGCCTCCATCAATTCCTCTTCGATTTGCTCAAGCGACAAGGTGTCCCAAACCACCGCGCCTCCATCGACCTCAACCAAGGCGAGGGACCCGATTGTACCGCGTTTTACGCGAGGGGGACAATCCGCCTTGAGAAAGACGGTGTGCACATCGTCTCCAAGCAAGTCCTCGAGGTGAGATGGTAACGCAGGGTGGTCACCGTGTGTAGCCATCGCACTGCATGTCGCAGACGCCAGCCTTTGACACTTCGCTTTTCAATCGGTGAAAACCGCCATCAACCGCCGTTGGGTTGGAGCATGAACCCCGTGGCCCAAAACGAGCCAATGAAACTCAAAGAGAGGATGTAAGCGCCAACGGTAGGGAAGGCCCATACGGCAATGGACACCTGAGCAAACACAACGATGCTGGCCACAACGGCAAGGATGTTCCATGGGCCGTTCCCTGTGAGATTGAGGGCTGCAAATGTGGACTCTCGTTCGGATAACGCCCAAACGAGGGCCGTCAAGGCGGACAACGCCACCATGGTGAGCATGCCATCCATGAGGTTGCCTTGGAGATACCAAACGCCGAGGGCCGCCACCAGACTCGCAGCGAGCATCCGTTGAACAACATTGATGTCAAGGCCCATGTTCATGGCGAAGCGCATGGGATTCTTGAAATCTCGCAAGAGGACTGTTGCAAGTTGTGGTGATTTTCATCCGTAATGAGCGAACCATTCGCTTTGGTCCAATAAGGAGTCTATTGAAGGAAAAATCGTTGGTTTTTTGGACTTCACCATATCCAAAAAAACCCGCCATTCCTCTTCCAACGCCTGGCTCGCATACTGTTCAATGATGGAATCACCCGCTGCATCTTGGTCGATATGCCAAGTAAGCTCCCCCTCCCCGAAGTCAAGAGCGGCGGCTGCGGTGGGTGTCTGAACGGCAATTTTGCGGACCTCTTCAGACGCTCCCCAAGCCGTATCGACGATGGCCATTCGTCCGTGCTGGTCGCGCAGGCGCATGAGTACGCTTTCGGATTGGCGGTCCATGTGCACCACCTCCATGTCCATCAACGCCTCGTCAAGTAACCACGCCACAGCATCCAGTCCATGCACGGCGAGGGTGAGTAACGCATCGGTGTCCTCGGGTTGGGGGCGTGTGGTACGGCGAACATACGCCACAACCTCGACCCCTGCGAGCGCATCGTCTTCGATGGCTGATTTTAATCGCAACACACCGGGGTGGTGTCGCAACAGATACCCGACGAGCATAGTGGTCTGATTGGGTAGGTTTTGAAGTACCTCTGAGGCTGCTTGATGGTCGTCGCTTAGTGGTTTCTCAACCAGCACAGCAAGACCTTCGCCCACCACGCGTTGGAGCAAATCCAGGTGGCTTTCTGGAGGCGTAACCAAGGCCACGGCATCCAATGTTTCGCCAGCCAACAATTCATCGATGTGCGAGTAAACGGCGTCAACAGTCAGTCCCTTGACTTGGGCTGGGTTGACGTCGCAGACCGATATTCGGTGGATGAGGCCGTCGTTTTGGAGTTGTTGCAAGACGCGAAGGTGAGCCCTTCCCCACCGGCCATAGCCCACCAAGCCAACCGAAACCACCCTGCCTCACCTCACCAATACATGCCTGATTTCGCCTTTCGGTCTTCATTGATGAGGTTTCATGTTGTTCAACCTGTAAGGAATGGAGTGGCGACAACAAACGCAATCAGGATCATGGAAATCCCGATGCCGAGGTCGATGCGCTGCCAAGCCCGAGGGTTGGTGAGCCATGGTGAGAGCGTGCGTGCGCCGTAACCCATAGCGAAGAAAAACAGGCACGAAGCGATTATCGCTCCCGCCGTAAAGGCAACCAGGTCATTGCCGACAAACGTTGTGGAAGCACCGCCAATCAAGAGCAATGTGTCAAGATACACATGTGGATTCAACAAGGTAAAACCGAGCGTTGCCATCAGCGTCGGGCCAAGAAGTGTTGCGGCCTCATCGTTGATTTCCAGGCCTTTCGGTTCCAAAGCAGAACGAAACCGGAGCAAACCGTATCCAGCAATGAAGGTTGCAGCAAACAAGGTCATTGGTTTCTCAATCCATGCCGCGTTCTCAATCAACGCACCCACGCCAAGGACCCCGCACAAGATGAAGAGGGCATCACATAGACTACACACCAAACACACGGCGAATACATGTGAACGCAGGAGACCTTGGCGAAGAACAAACACGTTCTGTGGGCCAATGGCGAGAATCAACCCCAAACTAAGGCCGAATCCTGCGAACCATGCCGTCGCTGCTCCCATCAGTTCGCCTCAAGCTTCGTCTGAATCGGCCTTATCGCTCGAAGCACCATCTGAAGAAGATGTCTCTGCTCCATCTTCACTAGACTTTGAAACAGCCACATCCTCTCCGTAGTAGTTGTTGTACATGGAGGTAGAGTGGGGAAGAGATAGGCTAGCGGTTTGCGTCAGTGTTGATAGGTTGGTGGCGGTGATGCCTGCGGAAGAGATGGCGTACACGAAGTCGCCCATGAAAATGGACCGGCGTATGTTACGGTCATCCCACCATCGGTTTTGGCCATCCGTGCCGTCATACAAGGATGAGTGGTTGACTTCTCCATAGACGCTGAGGGTGCCTTCTGTTTCATTCACTTGAACGAGAACGAGTTTGGAAATGTATTGATAATTCCAATAATATCGGCCGTTTTCATACCATTCCACACTTCGGTACGTCGACAACGGAATGGCTAACATCTCTTTGGGCGCCCAATACTGGAAGGCTTTGGACTCGTAGGTGGCCTCGGACCATGACCATGACCATTCGTGGGCGCGGTCACGGCTCACCGGTGATATCCGCAAAGCAGCATCACGGATTGGTGATGTCGGGTCAGATACATCAAACAGGGAGAGTTGAGTTCCCGACCAATCCAAACCGGTGCCATCCTCGTTGGCCGGTGAAAGACCGATCGTCAACAGGTGGTCTCGAGAAAGGGGGTGGATGTATGTTGAGACGCCGGGGACTTCGAGTTCGCCAAGGATGGTGGGGGTTGTGGGGTCGGACAGGTCGATGACCCAGAGTGGGTCAATTTGTTCAAAGGTGACAATGTATGCGCGATCGCCTTCGTATCTTGCACTCCAAATCCGCTCGCCGGGGGCAATCCCGTCCACGCGTCCTGACTCAACCAAGATTTGTTGCTCGGTTTCAATGTCCATGGAGCGCACCATCGTTACGACTTGGGATGACATGGGTTCGGGGTTTTCCATCCACCATCGCGCCCACTGGCCGGTTGTGGTGGCCACGCGGAGGACCCCTTCGTGCTCTGAGAGCGCAAATTGGTTGATCACCGTCCCATTCACTCTCCCCGAGCCAGTGTAGACCGTGTCTCCGGGAGAACTGATGTCAAAGGTGTGGAGGTTGGTCATTTCATTGGCCCCGTCGTTGCCCCAGAACCACCACCAACTGAAGGCTGATTCAGAAAGCACCAACACATCGGTTGAAGCGTAGACCAACGGGTAGTTCCCTACAACATGGTCCACTTCAAAGTCAAAGGAAGGTGAGGTAAGTTCAAGAGAAAAGATGCTTGAAATGCCCCGGTTGAGGCCGTCTTGGGGGGCCACGAATTCTCGACAGTCGTTGTCGCTCATTCGGTGTGTACTCACTACGCCGTTGCTGTATTCGTAGACTTGAGGAATCAAGTCCGCCAGGGTCATTTGGCTGATGATCTTGTCATTCGCTTGCATGGTTTCCCAAGCAACTTTTTCGCGGATTTCCAGGCGGAGTGGGTCGTCGTAATCAAGGTTCCAATACCCATTTGGTAGGTTAAGCCACGAGGTTAATCCTTGAACATCCATCCAAGCGTGTGTGACCGTGCGAACCGTGCCGCTGACTTCACGAGCCGTGATGTAACTGCCCTCAATAAACAATTCACGCTCAACCTCTGGCTGGGTGCGGTCGGTGATGTCAAGAACGGTGAACTTCGTGAGGCTGCTCGTTCGCCATGAACCGTATCCTTCGTCCCACCCCATGGCGTCAACCACCGGATGGCTGGTTGAAATGCTCCAAGGGTTGAGGTTGGAAATGACGACCAAACGGTCACCGTCCAACATCATAGCCACTGGATAACCTGACAGCGTCATGTTTGACGAGGCTTCCAATTCGCCGAACTCAGGAACACCAAAGATGTGGAGGTGTTGCCCTTGCAGGTAGTAAATGTGGTAGCCATCGGTCTTGACAAAATCGGCTTCATCAACGCCCGCCTCTTGGTTGTTGGTTCCAGAATAATCTTCGCCCTCAACACGGGTTGGTGTGGACTTGGTTTGGCCGCCATTGGCTGAACCATCGCTTGCGCTGGCGTCGTCCATCGCCATCTCGGCATCTTCGAGCCACATGCCGCCGCCGTAGTAGTATTGCTCAGCCACCGCTTGCAACAATTGGGTCCGGTATTCCTCACTCAACGATTGCTTGAGGGCTCTTGCAAGATCATCGCAATCATCGTACGCATACAACTGGGGGCTTGATACCGTTCGTGAAGGGACGGTGGACCAGTCATCGGGAAGAATGACATCAGGAACTTCCACATCTCCTTCGTAGGAAAGACACCCGGACATCAACATGCTTGCGACCAGGGCCAGTGCAACCACTTGCTTTCTTTGCATGGTCAAGAGTGGGAGGTGGTTCATATTAACAAGTTGGTAAACTGATTTTACATTTCAGAGGTTTTCTTGCAGGTTTCTGCTCATGAGAAGTTGTTCCGTTCCGTGTGCTGAAATTCGCCACGATGTTCTGCGCTTTCCTTCGGCTTGTTCAATCAACCGATTGGTCAGAAGTTCGTTGATGTGGTGGCTTAGAAGTTGTCGAGAGATTTCGAGACGTTCACGGATATCCTTCGGCTCCACGCCAATGTGGCCTTCCTTTGCGAGCACTTCTAGGATGGCCAGTCTCGTCCCAGAGAGGGGATTCTTGAATCGATTTCGCTCCGAAGTTGGTATGAAACTTGAGGCGTATCTGCGGTTTTTCCCCGCTTTCCAAGAGAAAATTTTGCCTTCTTTTTCTAAATTATTGAGGTGATAGGCCGTCACACCGTTGGCGAGGTTCAAACCGTCGCGAAGCGCAGAAAAATGGATGCCAGCGTTGGCTTCAATGTATCCAAGAATGCGGCCCTTCGTCAGTTCATCTTCATTGTGTTGCTTTCGGCGTGCAACCATCGGCACGACAATCGCCATCAGTAAAATGACCTTCATGAACTCAAAGAACAGACCAGAGAAAAGAATCGTAGCGAAGCCGAGCAACCCTCCAGAAAGGAAGAGAACCGGTCTGGATGGTTCGGTGTTGGCCACCAATTCTTGTTCGCCTTCTTTGGGCTTCATACTCTCGGCCGGGGCAGCGTCATCCTCACTGGAGTCTTGTTCGCTTTCCTCGTTCGCACCCGCCAGTGCGTCCGTTTCCGCTCCATCCTTGGCCATGCCGTCTTCGGTGGTCAAGGTTTCAGTTTGAGACTCCAATGAAGTTGCCCCGTACACAGTCGATGCGATACACATCAGCAAGAGAAGGCGCACAAACCAAACTCCTCGCATGTTGCAAGGAACGAGGCCCCGATTATCATAACCTTGGTAAAATGGTTTGACGGTCACAACGGCAACATGCCCTGTTGATAGCCGAGACCCAATGCAAGAGAGACCACCAAAAGCAACAGAACAAGGCGTTTGCCTTTTCCTTTCTTTTTGTCCGAAGGGGGTGCTGGTTGAACGGGCAAAACCACAGGAAGGTCGGGCAACGGCAAACCTGGAAGTGGAAGTGGTAAGCCAGGGAGTGCTGGAAGGAGGGGGCCCTCGTCTGCTTCCACTTGAATGCGGTCGGGGTACAACGCATCCAAATCATCCAACCCTGGTGCAGGAGGAATACTACCCAATACCTTGGCCCAAACCTCTTCCAAACTTTCTGCCGAAACGGGTTTTTGCAGCCACGCAACAGCCCCCGCAGAATACGTCGCATTTCGCGCAACATCGGCCATTCGGGCAGGCGCCACGAAGACGATGCGCCCCTCACCGCCATGTTCTCGCATTTCCAAGGCAGCTAAATGGCCGTCCAAGGAAGGGATGTCCAACGACAACACCACAAGTTCTGGGTCGAGGCGTATGTATTCATCAACCGCCTGGTCTCCATCTTCACAAAGTTCAACCACAAAATTTCGGGTCTTGAAGAGGTTTGAAAGACGCATGCTGGACATCGGGTTATTGTCAACGATCAGCACGGTTGGTGCTGCATCATCGTCGACTTCTGTTACCAATCCCATGCCTATCAGCGCAAGGCAACGGGTGCTGGCTCATCAATCAACCGCTATTCTTCCTCGTCCGATTCGGCATTTGAGAGGTCTTCAACGGGGCCGTCTCGAGGTTGGGTAAATGTCTCACGAACGACTTCGCTTTGGGCTTGTTCTTCTTGACGCTGACGATGGAGTTGCGGGGCTTTGGTGAAGTGCAATTGCAATTCGCTGATGACGGCGCGGAGCATTTGCGTTTCTTGGTCGTTAAGGTTCCCGTCTGTTTTTTTCTGAAACATGCGTAGCACCTCAATCCCTTCCCTCGCCTCTGGGAGGTTGTAGTGGAAGTTTCCTTCGTGGTCAGGAAGGTATCCCATGTGAAGCATGGTTGAGCGTTGAAGCATCTGAACGACTTGGAAAAACCGCGCTGAGTCCTCATCAGCAAACATATCGGCCATGCATCAAGGAGGTGGTGGAGGTTTTTCTTCCCTACGCCTCAATCAAACAGTTGGTCAAGCAGCCACTGCGGGTCAAATTGGAGCAGGTCTTCGTAGGCTTGTCCTACGCCTGCAAACACGATGGGGCGTCCCGTAGCATAGGCGATGGAGAGGCCTGCGCCGCCTTTTGCGTCGGTGTCCATTTTGGTCAAAACAGCCCCATCAAAGCGCATGATTTCCTGAAACATCTTGGCTTGCTCAACCGCGTCGTTACCCGCAAGCGAATCACCTACGAACAAGGTCAAATGAGGATTGGTGACTTTGCGAACTTTGTTGAGTTCGTTCATGAGGTTGGTTTTGTTTTGCATGCGGCCGGCGGTATCAACCAGCACCACATCAATGCCTTTTGCTTTGGCAGAGTCAATGGCGTCGCGGGCAATCGCAGCCGAGTCGCCTCCTCGCTGACTGGAGACACAACGGATGCCAAGCCGCTCACAGTGGGACTCAAGCTGTTGAATGGCTCCTGCACGGAATGTATCACCTGCAGCTGCGATCACCGAATGCCCGTTGTTCAACAGTCGTTGGGCTATTTTCGCCGCTGTCGTGGTTTTGCCGGTACCGTTCACCCCGACCAACATGATGACGACGGGAACATCTCCTTGGTCGATAAAACTCTGGACGCTGGCATCAAAATCCCAGTAACCTGCTTCAAGCAAGGCTTGGAGGGCACGCTTCAACGCCGCTTCCAGCACTTTTGAGAGTTCAGCACCTTTTCGCAAACGAGCCCCAATCAGCGCGCTTCGCAAACTATCGATGATGGCGCTGGATGCTTGCTGCGAGATATCGGATTCTAACAAAACCCACTCGAGTTCTTCGAGGAGGTGGTCGAGTGCTTCGCCAGATTTGATGATGCGCCCACCTTCGGCGACCACACCTCCACCCAAATCCACGTTGATGTTGGTGCCCCCGCCAACGGCGATAGAGGTCGTTTGTGTGGAACCTTTCGGTGCCTGTTGGACTTCCACCAATTGGCGACCAGTGGTGGTTCGCATCATGGATAAATCCACTTTCGAGCCTTTTGGGCGTGCCACATCGACGGCGCCTCGCTTTTTCATCGCCTTCTTTGCTTTGGCCAGTTCTCGCTCTCGCTCTCGCTCTTGCCGTTCCAAGAATTTCCGTTCTTTTTTCGATAGGTGTGCTGTAGAAACCGGTTCGTCGTCGTCCCAAGAATCCCATTCATCCTCTTCCTCTTCGGATTCATCCGTATCAGGGGACGGTTCCGGCACATCCTCTCTCTCGACTTGGGCAACATCATCCCACTCATCGTCGGGGGATGTGGTGTACGTGGCTTCGGTAGCCTGCTGCGCAACAAGGGCCTCTCCTTCGGCCGATTCGGCTTCAACCGATAGGGCGTCACCGTCTGTTTCATCGGCGACTTCGTGAATGCGCTTGCGAAATTTATCGAACAGACCCATGGTTCTCCCTCAGTCGTCAAGTGTCAAATCTGAACCAAACATTCCGCGCTTTCGAGACCGGCGTTGGCTTGCCCCAGAGGTTTCATCTTGGTCTTCCTCTCCCGGTTCTTCGGGAGCAGGAGGGCTAGGTGAAGGTGGTTGTTTCATCTGGGCAGCGAGGGCATTGAAGGTCTGTGCGGCCTGGGCCAAGGAGCGTTCGGTTTGGTCGGATTGTTGTTTCAACTCATTCCGCAGGTGTTGTATGTCTTGGTGTCGGACTTCGGTGATGGCTTTTGCTTCGCTCCAAGGGCGTTCTCCAAACACACCAGAGCCCAGGTCGACCAAGGCAACCCCTTCTTCGTCACCTTGATGACGATATGGAAGGCTCACGCCTGAACCGATGGGGAGGTGGGTGGAAATGCTGGAACCACTGCCGTGGGCAAGCAGGTTGTCCAGCACGGTTTCGGTGATGTCGTGTTCCGCTAAGACCACGTCCACTTGTTCAATACGCAAGTTGATTTCTTCCAAACGCTTTCGCAACACTTCAACCTCTTGGGCCAAACGTTGCAATTCGGTTCGGTCAACCATGCCGTTCACCCCTCCGAACCCTTCGGGGTTGAAGAAGGCCGCGATGGCGCTTCACTCTTCTTCGGCCTGAGGGGCGATGGGGCCGCCTTGGGCTGCGATTTGCTCTCGGAAGTGGTGTAGAACGGAAGGTTCGCTTGAGGTTCGGGGGTCAATTTCTGCCACGTGTTCAATGTTGATACTCCGACGCTTCATGCGGTGTCGAGAGCCGAGGATAGAGTAGGCGTTGTGGGTCGCTGCATCCTCATTCTCAGCAGGAATATCGAAAGAAAAGGGTTGTCGTTGGCTGCCAAAGGGCGCCGTTCCCGTCACTCGGTAGGCCTTCATCGGAGTGGCCGACCCGCCATCCATCCTTAAACGCGCTGGCGCGCTCATCGCTGAACAACGCACCGATAGATTGAGGCAAAACCCGTTCGTGGTCAGGCCATGCGGGGGTGGGTCTTGTTGATGCTCTTCTTGACGCCGCTCGCCTCAGGTTTGCAAACTCCGACCGAATGGAACGGTCTTCCAACCAACCAGCCTGATGAGCAAGAAGTCTTGCTGGTCTTGGACCAAGCTGTGTGGACCTCTGAGCATTGGGCCTTGTTGGTGCAACACAACGTGCAGCCTCTCCGCTCAATTGAGCCCAATGCCTTGCTGGTTTGGAGTCGGCTTGATACTTCATGGCCACTTGAAGTTCGTGCAGAAGCCTACACCGATGCAACCTACCTTTCGCCCTTGGATGAGGCCGTATCCGAGCCCTCGTTAGCCAAGGTCGTCTTTGAGCCTCGGTTACCAGACCTTGCAGTTGAATCGTTATTGCTTAACCTGCAGATGCTGGGTGGTGAAGTGATGCAGCTACATGCGGGGGTCGGGTCACTGCCCGCTTCTGCAACAATGTGGTTCTCCAACCCTGCCGCCGTTTCGGAAGCACTCTCGTTGCCTGGGATTCTTTGGGTGGAACCTGTCTTGACAACCAAAGCACGCAACGGCCAAGCATCATCCTTGATGCAACTTGGCGAGGTGGGTGCCTCTCCGTTTTGGGCCCTCGGCCTCAACGGCACCGGTGTTGTGCTCGGCGTAGCAGATAGCGGAATCGATGCCGACCATGCTTGTTTTCGAAACGCCACCTCGGATGATGCCCCCTATGCAGAAATCAGCGCTCCATATCCAGCTGTTGGGTTGTTCGGTGCAGAACATCGCAAAATCGTGCACCTCAACACCAGCATTGATGATAACGATACGCCCGGAGACAGTGATTACCGCCACGGCACCCATGTCATCGGTTCACTGGCCTGCCACGACGTGTACGCCTACCGAAACGGAGCCGAGCCAAGCAACGGCACCAGTATGGCACACGGCGCAACACTCGTCGTCCAAGACATCGTTTCCTCAAACGGATGGGAACCTCCTCAAGCCGATGCGTTGCTCAATGAAGCATCCGTCTACGGCGCCGTGATACATTCAAATTCTTGGGGGGACGATACGACAGCATACACCGAACGCACGGGTCGTTTCGATGCCTATGCCCGGGCGATGCCGTGGTCGCTGGCGTTCATCGCTCCAGGGAACAGTGGTGAAGGTGTGCTTGAGCCGGCCAACGGTCGTAACGTTGTTGCCGTTAGCGCATCGACCAAATCCACCGTCACTGAACGCTGGTCCACCACCGCTTACGGGCCCACTGAAGCCAACACGGACGGCATTTTCCTCTTGGCCCCTGGCGCTTCCATTTCTTCGGCTGCAGCCGATGGATTTTGGTCGTCCAACAACAACAACCTGAGGCTCTCATCCGGCACCAGCATGGCCACCCCGCTTGCGGCAGGCTCCGCTGGAATCATTCAACAACTGTACGAGGACGGGTGGATCGTCGCAGCACACGAACCGATGACAGATACCGTGTTGGCTGTTCCGCCTTGGAGTCAAGACGGTGATGTTTCAATATTGTTGGGTGAAGGGTTCACGCCTTCGGGTTCGCTACTTCGGGCATCCTTGGCCCTCGCCGTGTCCCCCCTCAACGAGTCAAACAAAAATGGCGGCATGGGCGGACACAACCTTCACAACACCTACGATGGATGGGGTGTGCTCAACCTCAGTCGGTTGGTGGATATTGAGCAGATTGCCCCCTCCAGTTCACCAACCTCTTCGCTCTGGATTCACGACAGTTACCGCCTCATGGAAAGCAGTGTTGCCGAATGGTTGGAGGTCCACCAAACGGGCCCAAACAACCTGTCCGGATTTGAGCAAAACCAGTGGAATGGTTCGGGAGCCATTGGGCCGTTTTTACAGACCGGTGATGTGTTTCGTCAACGTTTGACGCCCTTGGTCGGTGAAGATGTGCGTGTCCGTTTGGCTCATCCCGCCCAACCTTCGCCTTCGTTGGTGGACGACCTCCAGCTTCGCGTGGTGCTTGAGGACGGGACAGTGTTGTTGCCCGACCGATTGCAAGCAAGCGGAGAGCCCACGCGACACTACGGCAACGCGGTGGATTTCAACAACAGCAGCCTCTTCCCTCACAGCAACGAAACCGTGTTCGGTATCGATGTTCCCGCCTCCTACCTTGAGGGAATGGCGTGGTTTGATGTCGAAGTGATGGCGCGTTATGTGCAACCTGGTGGCGCGCCAAACACCGTCGGGCTGGACGGGGATGCGGTTGGGTTTGGCTTGGTCGTTCAAGGCGTGGACCGGGATTCCAGCGACCATTTGGATGGCGATGGCGATGGTGTCCCCAACCTCAACGACGCCTGCCCTTACGAAGATGCAACACTGGCGGATGAGGACGGGGATGGTTGTCTTGACGATGACGACAACGACGGTATTGTGAACCCACTTGATGCTTGTCCGTTGGTTGATGCGACAGGGTACGACCTTGATGCAAATGGATGTCTGGATGACAGCGATGGAGATGGTGTAACGGACGATGTGGATGAGTGTGCCACAGACGATCTGTCTTGGCCGGTCATGGCGACGGGCTGCTATCCGCTTGACAATGCGCCAACCCTTTTGCTCGAGCAGGCCCCACTCCCGAATGCAACGCTTGACGGCGTGATTGTGGTGGAATGGCGCGTAAATGACATCGACGGTGATGCAACCGATGTCGTGTTTGAATGGGTGATGGTTAATCAGACCAATCTCACCCTTGCTTCCTGCGCTGAACGTGTTGTGTCTGGGGCCCTCTACCGTTGTGAATGGTCATTTCCTGAAGCGTTTCCTCCCTATTATCTCGAAGGTGAACGCTACGATTTGATGGTGTCCTTCGTGACCACCAATGCCTCTCCAGCAGCAGATTTGGATGAGAAGGTGCTTCGTGTCTCGCAAGGGTTGGTGATTCCCATGAACGATGAAGGGGGTATGTCTCCAAACACCCCATCATCAGAACAACCGTTGGTTCTCTTTTGGTCCGTTGTTGGCTTATTGGCCGGTATGGCCTTTGCCCGATGGTACCGCTCTTCCAAAAAGCAGGCGATTTCTTCCGACAGCCCGGCCCCATTCCTAACAGGTTTGGGTGAAGAAGACGGTTAATTCGCTTATCCTGAAAAAACGCCATACGGCGTGGCAATTACGGTGGTTGAGGTGCAAGATGTTTCCCAAAATCGCGAGGTGAACCTTGAAGTCCAGTGCCATACTCGGTTAACCAGCCCACATGGGTAAGGTGAAGAAAATGAGCGACCGCCTGTATGTTGGAATTGACCTTGGAACCTACCAATCAACCATCGCTTCGAGCGCTGGAAAACTGCACACCATCGAGACCGTCGTCGGACGACCAAAGGACCCTGTTGCCCGCAACTTCCTTGGCCGCGACGTGTTGTTTGGTGAAGACGCCCTCAAAAACAAGCTTGCCTGCAACCTCTACCGCCCCATGGCTGCTGGTGTGACGCAAGACGATGAAGCCAATCTGGCTGCCGCCAAGGCCTTCGTCTCTCACCTGCTTGAAACCGTGGACCCTGAAGAATTTGACGAGGTTCTTGGTGTCATCTGCTCCCCAAGCCACGTTTCCTTCACCGACAAGAGTAATCTTGTCGCCACCCTCCGTGGCCAAGTCAACGCCATCATGGTCGTCACCGAGCCTTTTGCAACCGGCTATGGCATTGATCAACACATGTGCTCAATCGTCGTTGATATCGGCGCAGGCACAACTGATATTGCTCGATTGTACGGTGTCTTCCCAAGCGACGAAGACCAAGTCACCATCACCGAAGCCGGTGACTGGTTGGACCTCCAACTCATGGACCTCATCAAGAAGAAGTACACCGGTGCTCAAGTTACAAAAGACATGGTGCGACGATGGAAAGAGGCTTCTTCCTATGTTGGTGGCGACAACCGTGAAGTCACCGTTGAACTCTCGGTTGAAGGAAAGCGTCAAGTGGTCGACATCGGTGATTTGATCAAGGAAGCTTGTGAATTGATCATTCCGAAAATCGGCAACGCCATTAAGAAAATTGTCGCTGGCGCTGACCCCGAGTACCAGCAAGCCTTGCGCAACAACATCATCTTGTCCGGTGGTGGCTCACTGATTGAAGGCTGTGCCGAGCGCATTGCCAAAGAAATCTCCGACATCGGTGACATCAAGGTCTGGTGCGTGGAAGACCCCATCAACTCCGTTGCTGCTGGTGCTCTCAAACTCGCCAGTGAAATGCCTGACGACATGTACACCGCCATCAACTGATTCGGCGGTCCGAAGAGGGTCCAAAATACGCCTCCGTGGGGCGGCCTCCTGCGGGAAGGTTCAAGTGTGGTAATTCTGCGATGCATTTCGTATGGCCGTAGAGAGTTCGTCACCCAGTGATAGCCGACGGGTTGGAAATTCATCCAACGACGAGCGCGCAGCGCTCGAGGGGATGCTCAAGGGCTACCCCATAGAACAACTGGTTGACGAGGTCCTGGTCGCTTGGGACGAGTTGGGTAAACGGAATGACGAACTCGTCGCTGTTAAGCAACGTTTGCGAGTGGTTGAACTCGATTTGGCTGAACGTCAAGATACGGTCGCTCCCGAAGTGGCTCGCCTTGCAGAAGCAGAGCAAACGATGAAAGACAACGATGCAAAAATTATCCACCTTGAACGGATGTTAGAAGATACAAAAGCCGAGTTGAACGCTCAACAATCTTCGCTTTCTCATGAAGAGCGGACGGCGATGGAACACGAAGTAGCGCAACTCAGAGACCTCACGACCCAGCAAGACGAAGTCATTGGCGAAATGGAAGGACGCATTTCCCAAATGGTGGAGGCTTTGGAAAAAGCCGCCGATGCAGGATTAACCTCTGTCACGGCGGAAGAGGTTCGTTTGCTCAAGCAACAAGTTGACGAACGCCAGCGCCAGTTGGATGTTGAAAAGGCAGCTTCTGAAGCCCTAGAAGAAGAGCGCCAACGCTTGCGTGATATCGCCGACCGCTTGCGCGGATTGTTGGATGCACGGGACCGCCGCTTGGGCGAATTGGAAGAACAACTTGAGCGTGTGATGCAAGGGCCTCGTTCGGTGTCAGCCGAACACGATTATCTGGTTGAACAAATTGAGGAATTAAAGCGCCGCCTGCTTGAACGAAACAGGGAATACGAATCTCTGCGAAGAAGGGAGCGCCGCTTGCACAACGATGTCTTTGAACGCGATGAGCGTATCCAGCAGATGACGCTGACCATGACGGACCTTGAGGCGGCGTTGCAAGACCGAACGGCCGAATTAAGAGAATTGGAAGAGCAACGGAGCTCTATGGAGCACGAGTTGCATTCCGCTCGGCGAAGTGAACGCACTCGCGAAGTCGTTGGCCGAGTCTTTGCCGATTCGCTCTCACTCGTTCGAGGCCACGAAAGTCGCGAGTTGAAACGCGAGTTGTACGCCAACGCACCCGATGTTGAGCGCACCATCAAGGCGCCAACTGCAGACGATATGGCCAAGTTGGCCGGGGGCGAAGAAGTGGATCTCCAAACAGAAGAAACGGTCATCGAACAGGGGATGGAAGTGGACGGTGTCCGACCACCTTCGCCCGGAGGAACGGGTGACCCCGTGGTGTTTGACGAGGACGAAAACGAGTGATTCAGGCTTTGCAGGCCTGGACCAGTTCGGTGAGTCGTGTACGCAATTCATCCATTGAACTTGCATCTTCCGTGATGGTTCCCGTCACCACCCAATCTGCGCCAGCACCCACTGCCCGCTGCACATCGGCCGCCGTCCGTAGCCCGCCGCCCACAAGGAGGGTCAACCCTTCCACATTGGCGGCGCTTTGAATCAAGGCCTCGTCAACAGGCGATGTGGCCCCACTCCCTGCCTCCAGATAGAGAAGAGAAAAGCCGTACATCTTCGCACACAGCGCATAGGCGCGCACCAATTCCGTGTCTTCGGGCTGAATCAATTCTGCCGCCCCCACCTCCCCGACGCGCCCACCGGGGGCGCACACCACATAGCCAGTAGGCAAGGCTTCAACACCAAACTGGTGCAAGTACGGCGCACCGCGAACCTGTTCACCAACCAAAAACGCACGTTTGGTGGAGTTCATGAGCATCATGAAGGTGATGGCGTCGGCTGCTGGAGAGAGGGCGTGGGCTCCACCGGGAAACAACACCACCGGCACATCCCAACGGGATTCCTCTCCGTCTGGGTCCTGACTTGATGCGAACATGCGTAGTTCGAACGCCTCCTGAATGGCCTGACAGGTGGCATGAACCACCGTATCGGGCGTGTCGGTTGAACCCCCGACAAAAATCATCGCTGAACCGCATTCTACAGCCAACATCGCTCGCTGGGCAGCCACCTCCGGCGTCTGTTTGGCAGGGTCAATGAGGGTGATGTGTCGCGCACCCGACGAGGTTTCGCAGACTTTCTCAAGGACCGTTTGTTCCGTGACGTTCATGGCCCTCAACCTGCGGTCATCACGGAAAGGGCATAGGGCTTGCGCCGCTGGACGGTTCAGGGGAGTGTTCTCAAGCGTTGTTGTGTTCGGGGGGTCATGAGCGAAGGTGGGCCGTTTCGCCGTTTGCTCACCTACATGCGTCCGCACAGAGGTACAGTGAGGTTGGCAGCGTTTTGTTCGGTCCTGAACAAGATTTGGGACTTGGCTCCACCGTTGCTCATCGGTCTTGCTGTTGATGTGGTGGTGCTCAAAGAAGATTCTACCATGGCCTCGTTTGGATTGACCGACCCGTGGCACCAACTGGTCGCACTCTCCGTCCTCACCTTCCTCATTTGGGGTCTCGAATCGTTGTTCGAATACTTCTACGGCGTGTTATGGAGAAACCTTGCGCAAACCGTGCAGCATGAGCTTCGGCTGGACACGTTTGACCACGTCCAACAGCAGGGCATGGCGTGGTTTGACGAGCGGCAGAAAGGGGATATCTTGGCCATCCTAAACGACGACATCAACCAGTTGGAACGCTTCCTGGACAAGGGCGCCAACGACCTGTTGCAAGTCAGCACCACCGTCCTTGTCGTCGGTGCCGTGTTCCTTGCCATCTCGTGGCAGGTCGCGCTGTTTGCCGTGCTTCCCATACCCATCATCGTCTGGGGTTCATTTCGCTACCAACGTAGTTTGGAGCCACGATATGCCAAGGTACGTGCAGCGGCCGGTCAAATGAATGCCCTGCTAGAGAACGATTTGTCGGGCATGTCCACCGTTCAATCCTTCACCGCTGAAGCCAACGAATTGCGAAGGGTGGAGGTGCTAAGCGATGCCTACCGAGATGCAAATCGAGACGCTATTCGCCTCTCGGCTGCCTTCACGCCCCTGATTCGCATGGCCATCCTTGTTGGGTTTACCGCCACCCTTCTCTTGGGTGGCTGGATGACGCTTGAAGGCACCATGGCCGTCGGAGCCTATTCGGTGTTGGTGTTCATGACCCAACGATTGCTCTGGCCGTTGACCCGTTTAGGAGAAACGTTTGACCTGTATCAACGGGCCATGGCGTCTTCAACGCGGGTTCTTGATGTGCTCGCTTCGCCCACAGAAATTGAGCAAGGTGACGTTGTCCCTGAGCGGAACGATGTGGCTTCAAGCGATGTGGTGTTGCAGGAAGTATCGTTTCAATACCCCGGCCGAGACACGCTGTTCAATCACCTCTCATTGACGTTCAAGGCAGGCACCACGACTGGTGTCGTTGGTTCAACGGGCGCTGGAAAAACGACCTTAGTACGCCTTTTGCTCCGTTTTGCGGAACCTTCCAGCGGCCAGGTTGTATGGTGTGGTCAACCGCTCCCAACATGGGATTTGCATGCCCTGCGTTCGTCCATTGCCCTCGTTGACCAACACATCACCCTCTTCCCAACCAGTATCATGGAGAATATTCGTTATGGAAATCCTGCGGCCAGTGATGGTGAAGTGAAACGTGCAGCGGAAGTTGCAGAAGCGGTGGAGTTTGTTGAGCAACTTCCCGACGGGTGGAATACCTTGGTCGGTGAAGGAGGGCACCGATTATCTGGAGGACAGCGACAACGTGTCGCCATTGCAAGGGCTGTGCTAAAGGACGCTCCGCTGTTGGTCCTTGACGAAGCAACTTCAGCCGTTGATAACGAGACGGAAGCCGCCCTCCAACGTAGCATACAGAAAATCTCGAAGAACAGAACCACGGTGGTCATCGCACACCGTTTGTCAACCATTCGCCATGCTGACCGCATCCTCGTTTTGGAAGACGGGGTCGTGGTCGAGGACGGCACCCATGAAGCGTTGGTTGAATTGGGTGGCGTGTATGCGCGATTATGGGGTGTTCAAACGGGCCTGAGCAGTGTTTGAGGCGGTTTTCGGGCCCTTAAAGAAAAATACACCTCTTTATATCCACATTGAGTTCCATAACCGTTGAGAACCATGCGAACTCAGAATTTCTCAAAGACAACCAGCCTGCTTTTGATCGCCACCTTCGCCCTTGCCCTCGCAGGGAGCGTGTCTGCCGCTGACCCTGCCGTACCCTACGCAAAGTCGTCAGATGGTTTGCCAACGTTCCTTTCTGACGGCCTCGGCAACGACACCTTGGAACTGGTGACGTTCTTCCTCTTCTTTGTAGGATACATCGCCATGGGTGCCGCCTTCGTCTTCTTCATGTCGGAGCGCAACAGCGTGGCACCACAATACCGAACGACCATGACCATCTCGGCTCTCATCGTCGGTATTGCTGCCTTCCACTACTACTACATGCGAGGCGTCTACGCTGACTACGGTAGTGTATCCATCGAATACCGATACATGGACTGGATCATTACCGTGCCTCTGATGGCCCTCAAGTTCCCATCTCTGGTGGGCAAGGACGCCATCACCGACGCCAAGTTCCTCGGTATGGGCTTCACCGGAGTCTGTTTCTCTGGCGCGCTCATCATGATTGGATTCGGCTACCTCGGCGAGTCCGGTGCCATTGACGGCATGCTCGGTCTCTTCCTTGGTGGCGTCGGCTGGGTCATGATCATCGTGGCCACCGGCACCCCATGGTCCTCTGGAAAGGGTGTCGACAACGACAAGATCGCTCCAGAACTCATGTGGAGCACCAACGCCCTCCGCTGGTTCATTGTGGTCGGCTGGGTCATCTACCCCATCGGTTACTTGTTCAACCCAACCGCAGGCATCTCCGACGCAGTTTCAGCTGAAATCATGGCTGTCCTCTACAACATTGCTGACATCATCAACAAGATTGGTTTCGGTGTCGTTGCCTGGATGGGTGCGAAGAAGGCTACTGAAGCCCTGGCAGCCGCTGAGTGAAGCATTTCATGGTCCTCCGACCCCCGCAGGGTGGCTTCGGCCACCCTGCACCGGTGTTGGGGATTTCAAGCCATAGCGAAGGCGTTGCGCTGCCCAAAGGAGAGCCGTTGGTCTGCAGTCCTGCAAAGAACTGATAATGCATACAAATCTTGCCGAACCCATGGACTGGGAAAAGAAATCCATGTTGCGAGAATTGGAGCTCATTGAAATCCAAGGTGGTCACGACCAGAACACGAAAGAGATTTCTCGTCTCCAGTCCTTTTTCATCGGTGCGAGCCTCCTGCTCGTCGGATGGTTCTTGTGGCAGGACCTACCCTTGCTTGGTGGTGGTTTCATGATTATCGGAGTGTTGTTCATCCCACCCGCCATTACGGGCAAAAATCTCTCCCGCGTCTCGAACTACGATGATGCTGAGACCGATGGAGGTGATGGGGGCGATAGGTGGAGTTTCTCTTCGCAAAGCGAGCCTTCACAAGACGATGATGTTGAGCCAACACACCACAGTTACACAAGCCGAGAGGCTTTGCTCAGGAGTATCCATAGTGGAAATCATGCGCCAGAGGCTGAATCGTTCGCTCCATCCTTATCCGTCACTGGAGGACAAGAGGACACCCCCGTTGCGAGCGATCATGCATGACCGATGTAAATCGTTCATGGCCGCTTCACCCGTTCTTGGATGAAGAAGCGATGGTGCGCATCACCGATTCAAGCGTCCATGACCTTGCGTGACGATGCCAGAGCGTTCCCAACACAACCCACCCAAACGTGTAGCCGAGGGTGAAAAACATGGATATGTTCAGCGACCAACCGTATTGCTCATCCAAGGACGCCATCCAAACAAACGGAACAAAGTGGCCCACATAGACCGAGAGGCTGCACCGTCCAACGTCGCTCAACACCGACAAATGGCTGAGATGAAGCGAAAGGAGCCACAACAACACCGTCCCGGTGAGTGCCGCAACTAAAAACGGGAGATTGGCAGGAAAAAAGGTGAGGAAAGCGTCGCCCGTTGGGCGTGCCCAAACTCTACCGGCGTGGATGGTATACGCAAGAATACCACTCGAGAGAAGGAGGCCGAAACCAAAGAGTTGGAGCATGGCAGATTCGTTTTCGTTCGGCGATGGGGTGTTGGCAATGGCCGTTCCAAGGGCTGCAAACACGACCCATGGCAACAAAGGATAGGTTCCTGTCAGGGCCAGGTGGGCGGCCAAGGTGGTCAAATCAGGGGTATGCACACGGGCCTCCCATTCAGATGGACCCCAATATGGCTGGAGAAGGAAATGCAACATGAAAAGTACCAAGACAAACGCGAGGAAGGTTTGATGAGAATTCTTCTCTCGCCGCCATGGCCAAGACCAAACGGGATGGGTTAACATCAACACCGCAAACAAGGACAACACGCCAGGCGTCCAAGGCTCAAAGAGATGGGGGGCTGAAATGTTCACCACGAGTTGACAAACCAACAAAAACGCCGCTGTTCGGAGGCGTTGGTTCCAACCAATCGAGCGCTGCGCCAAACCCCAACCGAACAATGTGACAAAGAGAGGGGCCGCCAGACCCCCAAGTCCCGACACCATGTAGGCGAGAAGTGTGGGGGGAGCATTTGCTTCCATAGGATTCCATGTCGCTGCTGCATGAACCATCACCATCAGCAGGACAGCAAGGCCTCGTAATGCATCGATGTGAACGAGGCGTTCTGGCGTTGACATGGCTGACACTCATCGGTGATGTTGGACATATTCAACCGCATTTCGGAAGATTTGCAAGCCTTCACCCTCCCATCCCTCCAGTCCTCCGTGAGATGCGGTGGGTGGGTGGGCGGTGTGGTTGGGGTGCAACCAACGAGCATAGATCGCTTCGGGGTGAGGCATCAATCCAAAGACCAATCCTGTGGCGTCACAAATACCTGCGATGTTCCTCATGCTTCCGTTCGGGCTGATTGGATAGGGCAACGGTTCATCGCTGATGCCGTGTCCTGTTTCGGTGGATGGGTCAACATAGCGGACCGTTAACTGGTGGTGTTCGGCTAAACGGTCTAAATCAGCCGGCGTCGGCATCACGTACTTGCCTTCCCCGTGGCGAACAGGACATTCCATTCGGGTCATGCCTTTGGTCCAAATGCATGGGCTTTCAGGATCAAATTCGAGGGTGACCCAACGGTCCTCGTACCGTCCGCTGTCGTTCAATGTCAAACTTCCACGTTGAACGAAATCGGGGGATTCGCCGGCTTGCGGGCCTGGAAGCAACCCCGTCTTCACCAGCACCTGAAAACCGTTGCAAATACCGATGATGGGTTTACCTGCATCAACAAAGGCACGTAAGGCATCGCGCATAGCAAACCGCATCCTGTTGCCTAACAAACGACCGCTACCGAGGTGGTCGCCAAACGAGAATCCGCCGGGAACCGCGAGGATGTCGTACGCCTCCAACGAGCGGTCGCCCGATATCAGGCGATTCACGTGCACGCGTTCGGCCTTGGCCCCGACCAATTCAAACACCGCCTTGGTTTCATGGTCACAATTGATGCCGAACCCAAACAACACAGCGACGGTGGGTTGCATCAAGCAACACCTCCAGTCATATCCAACGTGCCTTTCCAAGCGGTGACCAACGTGTCGGTGTCAACTGAGATGAGTGGGTCGTCACCGTCGACAATGTGCAGTGTTTCCGTGTCCTGAACCGTTCCAAGAATCGTTGTTGGATGGCTTTTCATCGCGGCCAAAAACGCCGATTCACTTTCAGGTGCGACCGCCACCACAATGCGTCCGAGCGATTCGCCCCACAAACGGCCCCAAACATCAGCGTCACCGGTTCCATCAATGTCCACGTGGGCACCGAGGCGCCCTCCAATGCACATCTCAGCCAACGCAACCGCCAATCCTCCTTCGCTGCAGTCGTGAGCGGTTCGAACGATGCCCAAACGGATGGCGTTGGACAAGGCCCGATAGGTGGCGAGGTTCTGTTCGGGGTGAGGAAGTTGGGGTACTTGGCCACCAACCCCCTGCGCAAGGCCGCTTTCCACCATCATGTAAGCCAGTTCGCTCGCACCCAATTCTTGAGTTGATGAGCCAACGAGGTAAATGCGGTCACCGGCCGATTTGAAATCGCTGGTGGCTGTGTAACGAACATCAGGGTGGTCTCCAAACAAGGAAAACAAGAGCGTGGGGGGAATAGAAATCTTGTCTACCCCTGTACCATAGTCGTTTTTCATGGAATCTTTTCCACTCACACAGGGCAAGCGGTAGGCTCGGCATACCCGCTCCAATTCACGATTTGCTCGGACCAATTGCGCCAATTTGAAGCGTCCATCGGGCGTTTTGGCTGATTCAATAGGGTCGGGCCAGCAGAAATTGTCCAGCCCCGCCATTTTATCCACGTCCAGTCCAACACAAACAGCGTTGCGAACCGCCTCGTCGATGGCTGCGGCTGCCATCGCTCCTGCATCGATGTCGGAATACCGTGGAGCGATACCACACGAGATGACGAGGCCGTGAGGATTGCCGTGAATGGGGGCGATGAGGCCGGCATCGCCCGGCCCATCACGATGAAGGCCAACGAATGGCTTGACCGCTGTTTGGGCGATCACTTCGTGGTCGTATTGCCGCACCCAGGTCTCTTTGCTGGCGATGTTGGGTCGCTGAAGCATGTTTGTCAACAACACGGTGTGGTCGGCATCCTCGGAGGGCATAAACGGTGTTTGGGCTGGTGGCGTCCATTCAGATTCAAGTTGAAGTTGTGGAACGCCGTCATGAAGGAATTCAATGGGGAGGTAGGCGACCGTCGCTTCACCGTAGCGGACATGGAACATGCCCGTTGAGGTAAAGGTGGCCACCGCCGTCGCTTCGACCTCATGGAGTGCGGCCATGGCTTCAAAGGCACCCTGGTCTTCAGGTTTGACGGCGATGGTCATGCGCTCCTGACTTTCAGAGACGAGAATTTCCCATGGGGAAAGCCCGGCCTGCTTCAACGGTACTTTCGCAAGGTCAATTTCACACCCGTTGGTGTACTCCGCCATCTCGCCAATCGATGAAGAAAGTCCGCCTGCACCGTTGTCGGTGATGCATGTAATGAGTCCCGCATCTCGGGCTTCCAGCACCATATCGAGCATTTTCTTTTGTGTGATGGGGTCGCCAATTTGTACGGCGCTGGAAGGCGATTCTTCCGTCAGTTCCAGCGATGAAAAGGTCGCGCCATGGATGCCGTCATAGCCAACTCGGCCACCAACCATGTAGACAATGTCGCCGGCCACGGGCGTTTTCACATGGGATGGTCGCCCGTCTGGAAGGGTTCGGGGCATCAAACCCACCGTTCCACAATACACCAGCGGTTTGCCGATGTAGCGGTCGTCAAACACGATTGCACCGTTGACCGTAGGGATGCCTGACTCGTTTCCGCCCACACGCACACCGGCGTGGACGCCTCGCAAGACTCGGGAGGGATGGAACAAGTTCTCTGGCAGTTCGCCTTCCCAATTTGGTGGGCCAAAGCAAAACACATCGGTATTAGCGATGGGTCGGGCGCCGAGACCTGTTCCCAGAATGTCACGGTTCACCCCCACGATGCCCGTCATGGCGCCGCCATACGGGTCAAGGGCTGAGGGAGAGTTGTGAGTTTCTGCCTTCATACAAACACTCCACTCGTCATCCCATGCGATCACACCGGAATTGTCGTGGAACACTGAGAGGAGCCAATCAACCTCGTTTTGCATGTCATGGGTCGGTTTCATGATGTGGGTTTTGAACAAGGAATCAATCACACTGTCCTCGCCCGTCTCATGGTCAACGTGGTGAATTTTTGATGCGAAGATTTTGTGTTTGCAGTGCTCACTCCAGGTCTGGGCCAAGCACTCAAGCTCAACGTCGGTTGGAGCGTTGGGTGAGATACCGATGGCGGTACGCTCTACTTGGACCTCGTCCTTGCGATAATGGGCTTGGATGGCATGCATTTCTTCCAAGTTGAGCGCTAACAGACCTTGGGTTGAAATCGCTTCTAATTCACTGTCATCACATTCGAGATTGATGGCTTGCGGCTCAATGAACACCTGCTCCGGGGGCGTGGGGAAATGAAGTTCTGGCCATTGTCCTGCTTGACATTCCGCTGTGTTCGCCACCAGCGCTCGTTCAATCAAACCGTTGTGAAGGGTGCCTGCAAGCCACTGTACATCGCAGGTTGACGGTAAGCCATAGAACGCATAGGTCGTGTAGGTGGAAATCTTCGCTGCACGGTCTTCCGGGAAGAGCGTGAGAAAACCATCGGTCGCCGCCTTGCCAGGGTTGTCGGTCACCCCGGGTTTGAATCCAACCGTGACCACCGCATCAGGTACGGGAGAAAAAGACGGGACGAGCATGGTGTTGGCCACCCCGTGCTCGATGATCGGGTCGGCGAACAAGTCGTCAATGCGCGTTGCGATGGCATCAGAAGGTGTGTCTGCTTGAATCAAATAGCCGCACACAGAACGCACATCGGCCACGCTGATGCCGTGGTCGGCGTTCAACTGCCGGCGGACCACATCGCCTCGCACATCCCGCATACCCTCGCCTTGCCGGGGCGTGATTTCGATGCGTGTTATCGGCATGGGCTGCACCGCGCCCTTGAGGGCATTGGGAGGTTGTTGAATGCGCTCTTTGTAGTCTGCGCTCTCATCGGTTCAGCATCTTGGTCAGGAAATGGCCCGTTGGGCTGTCGGAAACACGAGCCACTTCTTCGGGCGTGCCCACAGCAATGACCTGCCCGCCCCGTTCACCACCTTCTGGGCCGAGGTCGATGACCCAATCGCAGGATTTGACCACATCCAAATGATGTTCGATAACGATGATCGTGTGTCCTTTGTTTCTCAATTGATGCAAGACGCTGATGAGTTTCGCCACATCGCTGAAAGAAAGTCCTGTGGTGGGTTCGTCCAAGATGTAGACCGTGTGTTTGTTGGGCATTCGTCGAAGTTCGCTGGCCAGCTTGACCCGTTGGGCTTCCCCACCCGAGAGGGTGGTCGCTGGTTGGCCGAGACGAATGTAGCCCAAGCCAACCGCATTCAAGGTGTCCAAGGTTCGGTGAATTTTGCGATGATTCTTGAAAAACTCAACCGCTTCAGCGACGGGCATCTCAAGAACATCGTGGATGGTGCGTCCCTTCCAAGTGACTTCCAAGCACTCGCGCGTGTACCGCTTGCCTGCACAGATATCACACGTTATCCAAACGTCTGGCAGGAAGTTCATTTCCAGTTTGATGGACCCCCCACCAGCACAGGCCTCGCAGCGGCCACCTTTGACGTTGAAGCTGAAATGACCCGATTTGTACCCCCGCTCCTTCGCCAATTTCGTGTTCGCGAACAAGGTGCGTATCTCATCAAACACCTTGGTGTAGGTTGCTGGGTTGGAACGAGGCGTCCTCCCAATGGGTGATTGGTCGATGATGATGGTCTTGTCAACATGCTCAATGCCTTCCAGGCCACCATGGCGGCCAGGGACGGTTTCGGCTCGATGAACGGCGCGCAGCAAGGCCGGAGCCAAAATGCCTGAGACCAACGAAGATTTACCCGAGCCTGAGACACCCGTAACCGCTGTCATGCAGCCAATGGGGAAAGAAACGTCGATGTTTTGCAAATTGTTGTGACGAGCTCCTCGAATCACCAGTTGCTCATCACCCGGCGATGTGCGTTTTTTGGGCCATTCAATGCTGCGTCGCCCACTCAAATACGCGCCCGTGACCGATGCTTCCACCTTCATGACGTCTTCAGGCAGACCATTGGCCACAATTTCCCCCCCCTCAAGACCGGCCCCCGGCCCTAAGTCGCAGAGCCAATCGGCTTGTCGCAGCGTGTCCTCATCGTGTTCAACCACAAGGAGGGTGTTGCCCAAATCGCTCAATTCACGCAGCGTCTTCAACAACCGGTCGTTGTCACGCTGATGAAGACCAATGGACGGCTCGTCCAATACATACATCACGCCGGTGAGGCGGCTCCCAATTTGTGTCGCCAAGCGGATGCGTTGACTCTCACCTCCAGAAAGGGTGTTGGCCTTCCTGTCAAGCGTCAAGTAATCCAATCCAACACTGTCCAAGAAGCCAAGGCGTCCTTCGATTTCTTTGATGATCTCGCTGCCGATGAACATGCTTCGTTCGTCCAGAGGTTCCAGTACATCTTGGTAAGTCTCAGGAGGGCCGTCGCCGTCTGGAGACCAAGCCTTGACCAAGCCAAGAGCATCGTGCACGGAGCATTGGCTGACTTCGGGCAGACGAATACCACCAACCGTCACATACCGGGCGGCGCGATTCAATTTTTCACCCGAACATTCCGAGCAATCCAAATCCGTCATGCACGCAATCAACCGATTTCGGGTTCGCTCCGAGGTCGTTTCCGCATACGTTTTTTCAAGGCGAGGGATGATGCCTTCCCACGGTTTACTGTACTTGTATTCCGAACCGTTTTCTGAAATAAACTCGTAATGAATCACGGTGGAGCCTGACCCATAGAGAAGAATGTCTTGTTCGTCATCGTCCAGCATTTCAAAGGGCAGGGTCGTTGAAATGCCGTAATGCTCGCACGTGCACTCAAGCAGTTTTCGGTACCAAGAAGGTGACATGGATTGCCGCCAAGGCAAAACGCAACCGTTGGAGACGCTCATCGTACCATCCACGATGAGTTCCGTGTTGAATTGGCGCTGCACCCCCAACCCCTGGCACGTTCCGCAGGCGCCGAGGGGGGAATTGAAGGAAAACACACGCGGGGAGAGTTCCGGCATGAATGCCCCGTGCTCTGGGCATGCGAAGTCCTCGGACCAAGCGATGGTTTGGCCCTGCTCTGTCAGCCTTGCATTGGAATTGTTGCTGAGTTTGACGTCCTCGCCCGGGGCCTCCAAACTCTCCACAGCCAAGGTTCCGCCACCAAGACGAAGCGCTGATTCAACGGCTTCGGTCAACCGTTGTTTACGGTCACGTGTGCAACGAAGACGGTCGATGCGCACATCAATATCGTGTCTGAAATTTTTATCCAGTGTGGGTGGGTCTTCAAAGGACGTTTCGTGACCGTTCACCCGTCCGTTGAGGTACCCTTGCTCCACGAGTTGGCGAAACAATTCCACATGCGTCCCCTTTCTTGCTCGGACGACGGGGCTCCAAACCGCAAT